>NZ_JAWLKF010000021.1:0-40770 GCF_033042195.1 Rhodococcus cerastii | reverse complement strand
CACCTTCGAAGGACGCATCACCCCGAACGGAAACTAACCGACGCCAAGGTCGGATCCACCGTTAATCTGACACTCCCACATCGCGCTGCTGTTCTGGATCCTGCTCGCCGAACTTGCTGTGATCGCTGTTGCCCTCGGCGCTCGGGTCTTCCGTCAATGGACCACTGCACACGTCTGAGCGGTGTGCACCGCTCCCCGGAAGTTGGACTGAGTAATTCAGTTCCGACTACCGGGGAGTTTTTTGTATGCGTGCACGAAGTTCACTTACCGAGGATCAGCGGGTCGCGGCGGTAGCGTTGTTCGAGGATGGTGTCGGTGCCGTCTCGGCTGCTAAGAAGGTCGGTGGCGGGGCAGGCCCAGTGATCTTGCTCTACGACCGGTGGCGGGTTCGAGGGAGGAATGCGTTGGTGGAGAAACCGGATCGACAACACTTCTCGTTCGAGTTCAAACTTGCTGTGGTGCAACGTGTTCTGGCTGGGGAGAACAAGATCGAGCTCGCACGCGAGTACGGACTGTCGTCGGCGAAAATCATCGAGCCCTGGGTCCGCGGATACCGCCGCGACGGCGACGAGGCGCTACGACCGAAGCGGGCGGGACGTCGACCGGCATCGTCGAGTTCTGATCCCGGCGAGGCCAGCGAGCTCGACCGGTTGCGTGAGGAGAACGAGCGGCTGCGCACTCAGGTGGCGTACCTGGGAAAATTGCGGGCCTTGAGGGAACAGGGACGACGGTGAAAGTTCTCGCTGTCATCGCCCTCAAGGCGCAGTACCGTCTCGATGTGCTGCTCGACGTCGCCGGCTTGGCCCGCTCGACGCTTTTCTACCGTCAGGCGCAGTTACGTCGGCCCGACCCGAAGGCCGCGTTGAAAGCTGCGGTGACCAGCGCGTTCGAGAACAATCACCGACGCTACGGGCATCGGCGTGTGCACCGAGTCCTCGTCGACAAAGGGTGGCGGGTGGCGAAGAAGACCGTGCTCGCGGTGATGCGCGAGCTCGGGTTGGCCTGTGCTGTGCGGCGCCGTCGACGGTATGTCTCGTATCAGGGTCAGGTCGGGGCGGTCGCGGCGAACGTCCTCGATCGTCAGTTCACGGCGGCGGCCCCGAATCAGAAGTGGGTCACCGATGTCACCGAGTTCCGGGTCGGGGACGCGAAGTTGTATCTGTCGCCGGTGATGGATCTGTTCGACCGTCAGATCATCTCGTATTCGATCGGAAAGTCCCCGACGACGGAGTTCACCAACCGTTCCCTGCGGGCAGCATTGGACACCCTCGGTGAACAGGATTGCCCAATTGTGCACTCGGATCAGGGCTTTCACTACCAGCACTCTTCGTGGCGACGGTTGCTGGCCGATGCGGGAGCGATCCAGTCGATGTCCCGCAAAGCGAACTGCTACGACAATGCGATCATCGAGAACTTCTTCGGTCACCTCAAAGAAGAGATGTTTCATCACGTCCGATACCTGAACCTCGACGCTTTGCGCACCGCGATCGAGGACTACATCGACTGGTTCAACAACGACCGAATCTCGCTACGCCTGGACGGCCTGAGCCCGGTGCGATACCGAGCCCAGGCCCTCGCGGCCTAGGATTTCCATTAACCGGTCCAACCCACGGGGACCAGTGCAGTGCAACGGTCCATTCACGCCCGTCCATGAGCTGCGTGAATGGACCGTTGCATACGTCTGGGCAGTGCAAGGGTCCATTGACGCGAACGGGGGACGCGCGAACCCGGACCGACGGGGCGGGCGAACGGGAGCGAACGGGGCGGCGGGTGGACATACGACAACGGGCGACCCTCCGAAGAGGATCGCCCGTTGGTTGGGATAGGTGAAACTTACTCGCTGTCGCTGTCTCCGGTGGCCTTGGCCAGGTCGACCGGGACCTCGTCGGGGACGATGATGGCTTTCTTCTCGCCGCGGAACGTGAACTTCGCGTCCTCGCCTGCGCCTTCGCCGTCCCAGTTCTCGACGTCGACCAGGATGATCTGGCCGGCTTCGATTTCGCCGAAGAGGATCTTCTCCGACAGTGCGTCCTCGATCTCGCGCTGGATGGTGCGACGCAGTGGCCGCGCACCCAGGACGGGGTCGAATCCGCGCTTGGCCAGCAACGACTTGGCCTTCTCGGTGACCTCGATCGCCATGTCCTTGTTCTTGAGCGCACCTTCGACTCGGTTGAGCATGAGATCGACCATCTGGATGATCTCGTCTCGCGTGAGCTGGTGGAACACGACGATGTCGTCGATGCGGTTCAGGAACTCGGGGCGGAAATGCTTCTTCAGCTCGTCGTTGACCTTGAGCTTCATCCGCTCGTAGTTCGAGCCGGTGCCTTCACCCGAGGAGAAGCCGAGGCCCACTGCCTTCGAGATGTCTGCGGTACCGAGGTTCGAGGTAAAGATCAGCACGGTGTTCTTGAAGTCGACCGTGCGTCCCTGGCCGTCGGTGAGACGCCCGTCTTCGAGCACCTGCAGGAGCGTGTTGTAGATCTCCGAGTGTGCCTTCTCGATCTCGTCGAACAGCACGACGGAGAACGGCTTGCGGCGGACCTTCTCGGTGAGCTGGCCACCCTCTTCGTAGCCGACGTATCCGGGAGGAGCACCGAACAGACGCGACGCGGTGAAGCGGTCGTGGAACTCGCCCATGTCGATCTGGATCAGTGCGTCGTCCTCGCCGAAGAGGAAGTTCGCGAGAGCCTTCGACAGCTCGGTCTTACCGACACCGGACGGGCCGGCGAAGATGAACGAGCCCGACGGACGCTTCGGGTCCTTCAGACCTGCACGGGTGCGACGGATCGCCTTGGAGACTGCCTTGACTGCCTCGACCTGGCCGATGATCCGCTTGTGCAGCTCGTCTTCCATGCGGAGCAGACGGGTGGTCTCCTCCTCGGTGAGCTTGAAGACGGGGATGCCGGTCCAGTTGCCCAGAACCTCGGCGATCTGCTCGTCGTCCACCTCGGCAATGACGTCGAGGTCGCCCGAGCGCCACTGCTTCTCACGCTCGGCACGCTGACCGACGAGGGTCTTCTCCTTGTCGCGCAGGTTCGCAGCCTTCTCGAAGTCCTGTGCGTCGATGGCCGATTCCTTCTCCCGGCGTGCGTCGGCGATCTTGTCGTCGAACTCACGCAGGTCTGGCGGCGCGGTCATCCGGCGGATGCGCATCCGCGCGCCCGCCTCGTCGATGAGGTCGATTGCCTTGTCGGGCAGGAACCGATCGTTGATGTACCGGTCGGCCAACGTGGCGGCCGCGACGAGGGCACCGTCGGTGATCGAGACGCGGTGGTGTGCCTCGTAGCGATCGCGCAGACCCTTGAGGATCTCGATGGTGTGCTCGACGGTCGGCTCGCCCACCTGGACGGGCTGGAAACGACGCTCGAGGGCGGCGTCCTTCTCGATGTACTTGCGGTACTCGTCGAGGGTGGTGGCACCGATGGTCTGCAGTTCGCCACGAGCCAGCTTCGGCTTGAGGATCGACGCTGCGTCGATGGCACCTTCGGCGGCACCTGCGCCGACGAGTGTGTGCAGCTCGTCGATGAACAGGATGATGTCGCCGCGGGTGTTGATCTCCTTGAGCACCTTCTTCAGGCGCTCCTCGAAGTCACCGCGGTAACGGCTGCCGGCCACGAGCGAGCCGAGGTCGAGGGTGTAGAGCTGCTTGTCCTTGAGCGTTTCGGGAACCTCGCCGTTGACGATGGCCTGCGCGAGGCCCTCGACGACTGCGGTCTTACCGACACCGGGCTCGCCGATGAGGACGGGGTTGTTCTTGGTACGACGCGAGAGCACCTGCATGACGCGCTCGATTTCCTTCGCGCGACCGATGACCGGGTCGAGCTTGCCCTCGAGCGCGGCCTGCGTCAGGTTGCGACCGAACTGGTCGAGGACCAGCGACGTCGACGGGGTGCCCGCCTCGCCACGGCCACTGCCGGACTCGCTGGGCTCCTTGCCCTGGTAACCCGAGAGCAGCTGGATGACCTGCTGGCGCACACGGTTGAGGTCGGCTCCGAGCTTGACCAGAACCTGAGCTGCGACGCCTTCGCCTTCGCGGATCAGTCCCAGCAGAATGTGCTCGGTGCCGATGTAGTTGTGGCCGAGCTGCAGTGCTTCACGCAGGCTGAGCTCGAGTACTTTCTTGGCGCGCGGGGTGAACGGAATGTGACCGGACGGAGCCTGCTGGCCCTGGCCGATGATTTCCTCTACCTGGCTGCGAACTCCTTCGAGGGAGATGCCCAGCGACTCGAGAGACTTGGCTGCGACGCCTTCGCCCTCGTGGATGAGGCCGAGCAGAATGTGCTCCGTGCCGATGTAGTTGTGGTTGAGCATCCGGGCTTCTTCTTGAGCCAGGACGACAACACGCCGCGCGCGATCGGTGAACCTCTCGAACATCGCTCTCCCTCACTTCTTGGCGGGTGGTTGCTCGCCCGCCAGTTCTTCTAGCGCTGCAGTGTCCATAACACTGCGGTCGCTTGTGCATTTGAAGGTAAGACTGCTTCTCACTGTAGTTGGCCGACGTTACGAACGCCGACCCTCCACCCCTGAAATGCTGCGCAACCGCCCACTCGAACGGACTTCCGTGGCTGCTTACTGTTCATAACGCAGGCACTATGCAAAACGTTTCCCATCGGCTGTCCGCTGCTGGCGAACAGTCCTTTACCGTCCGATCAGGTCTGGGACGGCTTGACGATCGGAAACAGGATCGTTTCGCGGATGCCGAGGCCGGTCAGCGCCATCAGCAAACGGTCGATGCCCATGCCGGTTCCGGTGGTCGGCGGCATGCCCTGCTCCATCGCGGCGAGGAAGTCCTCGTCGAGCACCATGGCCTCGTCGTCGCCGGCGGCGGCCTGACGGGCCTGATCCTCGAAACGCTCGCGCTGGATGATCGGATCCACCAGCTCGGAGTAGCCGGTGGCCAGCTCGAACCCACGGACGTACAGGTCCCACTTCTCGGTGACGCCGGGCTTGCTGCGGTGCTGACGCGTCAGCGGGGACGTCTCGACCGGGAAGTCGCGGACGAACGTGGGCTCGGTCAACGCGTCGCCCACCTGGTGTTCCCACAGCTCCTCGACGAGCTTGCCGTGGCCGTAGATCGGGACGCCGTCCTTGCGCGGCACCTCGACGCCCACCTTGTCGGCGATCGCGAGCAGTTCGTCGACGGTGGTGTCGGGAGTGACGTCGAATCCGAGCGATTCCGACAGCGACGGGTACATCTCGAGCGTCTCCCAGTCGCCGCCGAGGTCGTAGGTGGTGCCGTCGGGCAGCGTCACGACCGTGGATCCGAGGGCGGCCATGGCCACTTCCTGGACCAGCTCACGGGTCATCTTCGCCGAATCGTCGTACGTGCCGTAGGCCTCGTACGTCTCGAGCATCGCGAATTCCGGCGAGTGGGAGGAGTCGGCACCTTCGTTGCGGAAGTTGCGGTTGATCTCGAAGACCTTCTCGATGCCGCCGACGACGCAGCGCTTGAGGAACAGCTCCGGTGCGATGCGAAGGTAGAGATCGGTGTCCATCGCGTTCGAGTGGGTGACGAACGGGCGAGCCGCCGCACCGCCGTGCAGCGTCTGCAGCATCGGCGTCTCGACCTCGAGAAAGCCACGACGTTCGAGTGCGTTGCGCAGTTCACGAACGACGGCGATGCGCTTGCGGGCGGTCTCTCGTGAGACCGGGTTGGTGATCAGGTCCAGGTAACGCTGCCGGATGCGCGTCTCCTCGTTGAGCTCCTTGTGCGCGACGGGCAACGGCCGCAACGACTTCGACGCGATCTGCCAGGCGTCGGCCATGACGGACAGCTCGCCGCGACGGGAGCTGATGACCTCGCCGTGCACGAAGACGAAGTCGCCGAGATCGACATCGGACTTCCACTGCGCCAGAGCGTCCTCGCCGACGCCGGCCAGGCTGATCATCGCCTGCAGTTGAGTGCCGTCACCCTCCTGCAGCGTCGCGAAGCACAGCTTGCCGGTGTTGCGCACGAAGATGACGCGGCCGACGACTCCGACGATCAAGCCGGTCGTCGTATCGGGTTCGAGCTCGGGGAATTCGGTTCGGATCTCGAGCAGCGAATGGGTCCGCGGAACCGACACCGGGTACGCCTCGACCCCGCGCTCGAGCAATGAAGCGCGCTTGGCGCGACGAATCCGTAGCTGCTCCGGGGTGTCGTCGGCCGGCTGGGTAGAAGCTGTATCACTCACGCGCAGACACTTTACAGTCCAGGACTGTCAGGACGATCAGTGCGCTGCGACGGCCTCGGCTTCACGAACGCAGTGCTTGGCCTGCGTCAACACCCCGAGCAATCCAGCCGTTTTCAGGGCCTGGTAGCCGCCGACCAGATCGGTGGCCTTGTGCAGACCCAGCAGCTTGAGCGACGCGGCCGCGAGCGAGGAGGTGTAGCCCTCCGAGCAGATGACGACCCACTCCACGTCGTGATCGACGGCGATCGCCAGGCGCGCATCGCTCGTCGGGTCCAGACGCCATTCGAGAACGTTGCGTTCGATCGCGAGCGCTCCGGGCAGGGTCCCCTCGACGGCGCGCTGCGCCTGCGGGCGGATGTCGACGACGACGGCTCCGCGGGCGACGGCGTCGCGCAGCTCGAAGACGGTCATGCGATCGATGGTCTCGCGCGCGGATTCGAGCATTTCGACGATGGTCATGGTCTGGATGGTCACAGCGTGGCCTTTTCGGGTGCGTCGGTGAGCTCGCTGCGGGTACGACGCAGCGTGGACCGTTCGGTCACTTCGTAGTAGGACATCGCCGTCAGCGGCGGCGAGTAGGCGTGCACGCTGAGGGTGGGCCCGGTCGTCGCCGACGTCGGATCGTGCATCACGTCGTGCACCCAACCGAGCGGGAACGACGCCTGATCACCGGCGTCGAGACGACGCTGCTTCAGTCCTGTTCCAGCCCAACGATATTCGAGTAGCGATCCACTCAGAACGGTCAGCGCGCCGAGCGAGCCCGCATGGTCGTGCAGTTCGGTGGACCGATCGGGAACCCAGCTGATCAACCAGACGTCGAGATCGTCGTCGGAATGCAACCTGGCGGCCCAACGCTCGTCGGTCGGCCAGCGGCCGCCATCGGGAAGCAGGTGGTCGAAGCGGCCCTCGAGGACGTCGGATGCGCCCTGGTCGGTGATGCGCAGCAGGTCGGGTGGACGCAACCGAGTCGGCAGCGTCGAGACCGAACGCGACGACAATCGGGTGCGGGAGGGTGCAGAGAGTACAGGTGTGGAAAGCATGAAGCTCTACTCCAGGGGTGTGTTACGAACGAGGCAGGGTTCAGCCTCGACAACACTCCTGGGTGGCCATGCACGTCATCACGCCGACGATTCTGACACACGAACACCCGATGCGCTACCCCACACCACCGAAACACTCAGCGCGGACGTCGTTTTGCCATGTTTCGTTCGTAGACCAGACGCAGCCCTTCGAGGGTCAGGTCGGGTTCGTGGTGCTCGATGGTGGTCGACTCGGGCAGGATCAGCGCGGCGATGTCGCCGGTGCCGATGATCGCGACATCCGTTCCGGTCACCTCGGGGACCTCGCGTCGAATTCGCCCGACCAGGCCGTCCACCAGTCCCGCGAACCCGAAGATGGTGCCCGACTGGATGCACTCGACGGTGTTCTTGCCCAGCACCGAACGAGGCCGAACCATCTCCACCTCGCGCAACGTGGCCGTGCGAGTCGACATGGCCGACGCCGACATCTCCAGTCCGGGAGCGATGGCACCGCCGAGGAATTCACCCTTGGCCGAGACGACGTCGACGCAGGTGGTGGTACCGAAGTCCACCACGATGCATGCCGAGCCGTACAGGTCGTGTGCGGCAAGGGTATTGACGATGCGATCGGCACCGACCTCTTTGGGGTTGTCGACCAGCAACGGCACGCCGGTCCGCACACCGGGTTCGACCATCACGTGCACCACGTGATCCCAGTAGCGCGCGAGCATCGTCCGCATCTCCCGCAGCACCGACGGCACGGTGGACAGCGCAGTGACTCCGGTGATCCGTTCGGCGTCCTCACCCAGCAGACCGCGCAACATCAGAGCCAGCTCGTCGGCCGTCACATGCGGGTCGGTCCGAATTCGCCAATCGCGCAGCAGTTTCGAGTGATCACCGGTGCCGGTGAACAGTCCTACCACGGTGCTGGTGTTGCGCACATCGATCGCGAGGAGCATCGAATCAGACCAGCACGGAATCGGCCCGCAGATCGCGCGGCGTGATCAGACCCGAGCCCGCAGGCGCATGGGCCGGGTCGCTGCCGAGTTCGACCGGACGGTTCTTCTCGTCGACGAACACCACCCGCGGCGAATAGTCGGCAACCTCCTGCTCGTTCATCACCCCGTAGGCGATCAGAATGACCAGGTCGCCCGGGTTCACCAGATGCGCTGCGGCTCCGTTGATTCCGATGACACCGCTGCCGCGCTGTCCGGTGATGACGTAGGTTTCCAGTCGAGCACCGTTGTCGATGTCGACGATGGTGACCTGCTCGCCTTCGAGCAGATCGGCTGCCTCCATCAGATCCTGGTCGACGGTCACCGAGCCCACGTAGTGCAGATCTGCATGCGTGACGGTGGCGCGATGGATCTTGGACTTCATCATCGTTCGAAACATGCTGTGCCCTCAGCTCTTCGGGTCGTCGGGGTACTCGAGGAAACCGGTGCCGACGGCGACACCGACGTTGTCGATCAATCTCGTGGTGCCCAACTTGGCGGCCACGAGCAGTCTTCCGTCTCCACGTTCGGGAGCGGGGCCGAGATGCGGGTCGCGTACCTCCAGGTAGTCGACCTGCACCAGCGGTGCCTCGTCGAGGACGGCACGCGCGGTGGCGATGATGGCCTCGGGACCGCCTGCCGCAGCGTGCGCCCCGGCCACCAGCGCGGCCGACAATGCCATCGCCGCGTCGCGCTGCTCGGCATCGAGATATCGGTTACGCGAGGACAGTGCGAGGCCGTCCTGCTCGCGAACCGTCGGCACCCCGATGACCGCGACGTCGAAGTTCAGATCGCGCACCATCTGTCGGATCAACGTCAGTTGCTGGTAGTCCTTCTCCCCGAAGTACGCGCGATGGGGAGCCGCGATCTGCAGCAGCTTGGCCACGACGGTGAGCATTCCGGCAAAATGCGTTGGTCTGCTCCGTCCTTCGAGTTCAGCGCCGAGCGGGCCGGGATTGACGGTGGTGCGCGGACCCGACGGATACATGTCCGAAGCCGACGGCGCGAAGACCAGCTCGACGCCCTCCTCACGCAGCAGCGCGACATCGGCGTCGAGAGTCCGTGGGTAGGAATCGAGGTCCTCACCGACACCGAACTGCAACGGGTTGACGAAGATCGACACGATCACCACGGCACCGGTGAGCTTGGCCTGCCGCACCAACTGCAGGTGCCCGGCGTGCAGCGCGCCCATGGTCGGGACCAGAGCAACCTGCTTCCCGACGCCTCGCAGCGCTTTCGACACCGACGTGATCACCGCGGGATCGTGGTGAACCGTCAACTGCCCCTTGGTGTAGCTGCCCGCGAGGGTCATCGATTCCCTTCCAGAAGTTCGATCAGGTCTGCCTTGGCACCGATGCGCTGCGCCGAGCGCAACGACAGGGTGCGGTATCCGGCTGCGATCCGCGAATCCACGGATTCGAGTACGTCGAGATGCTTGCCGACTGCAGCGGTGTCGCCGCGAGCCACCGGTCCGGTGAGCGCCGACTGGCCGTTGCGCAACGCGTTGTCCAGCGCAGCTTCGAGCAGTGGAGCCAGAACCCGCTCGGGTACACCACGTTCGGAGTCCGAACCGGGAAAACCTGGTCCCGCCAAGGCAACCCGGAGCGCTTCGACCGCGTCGGCCACCAGAGTGACGAGGTGATTGCTGCCATGAGCGAGCGCGGCGTGGTAGAGCGCTCGGTTGTTCTCGGGCACGTGCACCGGCTCGCCGCCGATCTCGAGGACGAGAGCCTGCGCCACCGCATAGCCGATCTCGTCGCCTGCAGTGATGCCGAAACACGCCGCCGTCATCCGGTCGGTGTCCTCGACTCCGCCGCTGAACGTCATCGCCGGATGGATGGCCAACGGCACGGCACCGAGGGCAGCCAGGGGCTCGAGCACCGAAATCCCGTTCGCGCCGGAGGTGTGCACCACCAATTTTCCCGGTGCAACCGCCCCGGTGGACGCCAGGCCCGCGACGATCGACGCCAACTCGCTGTCCGGTACGGCCAGAACGAGCAGCTCTGCGCGACGAGCAACCTCGTCGACGGGCAGAACCTGGGACTCGGGAAGTCGCGCACGCACCCGATCGAGGGACGCATCGGACACCGCGGCAGCACCGACGACAACATGCCCGACGCGTTCGAGCGCCTCACCGAATGCGGTACCGACCCGTCCTGCCGAGACGACACCAACCGTCAGGCGAGCCGGCGACAGACCACCGGTGCCGGAAAAGGTCACCGAAAAATTCCTCTCGTTCGTTCCAGTCCCGCTCGGCGGGTACCAGACGTCCTGCACGGAACAATAGCGACCGCGACCCCTCGCAGGCCATGGGAGAGCAGTGTGATCTGGTTCTCAGTCTGCGCGACGACGACGGCGACGGGTACCCGGATCGGTCACGGCCGCATCACCGGACCCTCCGCCTTGCAGACCGGCCATGATCTCGGCAACCGATCGACCGTTCGAGTGTGCGCCCGACGCGTCCTCGTCGTCGGCCGATTCCGCGCGCCTACGACCTCGCCGGGACGAGACGGCAGTGTCCTCGGCCGGTGTCTCGTAGTCCTGATCGGCCGTGAAGAACGCGTCGGCCGATTCACGCAACGAGGCGCGCGAAGCAGAGAAGGCGTCGTCGCTCGGTTCCGCTGCAGGCTCGGTCTCGTACTGCTCGGCCGGCTCCGCGGCAAACGACTGCGTGGAAAACGACTCCGTGGAATACGAACCGGCCGCATCGACGTCCGCGTGTCCGGTCTCGTAGGTCTCTTCCTCGACCTGTGGCTCGGGCTCCGCCGCCGGTTCCGGCTCGGCAACGGGTCGACGCGTCTGCTCGAAGTCGTATGCGGTGAAAGGCGAGCTGGGCGGAGTGACGCGCCCCGCAGGCCTCGGTGCGCCGTAAGGACGTGCCTGCGCCCCGGTTCGCTCGAACGAGTCCGCATCGGAGGACTCGGTGTCGTAGCTCGTTTCCGCGAACGAATCCTCGGCGTACCGATCCTGATCCGCCTCGGCGGCCGCCGCCGGTGCGGAGGCTGTGGCCTGCGGCATCTCGTCCGGATCCTCGGGGTACACCACCGAGGTCTCGGCCGTGACCGGCTCGTCGTAGGGCGTTCCGACACCGTTGAGGCCGGTTCCCGGTGCCATCGAACCGTTGCCGTTCCCGCGACCGGGGACGTACAGGCCGGACGGCGCAGGCTGGTAGCTGTCGTATCCGCGTCCGCCGAGTTCTTGCATCCTCATCGCTTCGGCCCTCAGTGCCACACGTTCGGTGGGCAGATTGCCGTCGAAGAGCACCTGGAGATTCTGGCGAAGGGCAGCGAGTTCGTTGCGCAGAGCTGCGACCTCGTCGATCTCGAGCTGCGATTCGCCACGAACCCGAGCTTCGACGCTCATCTCGTACTCGCGTCGCGCCGAGATCTCCCGAGCCAACTGCAGCTCGTAGACCGTCTGCAGGTCCTTGGCCTTGGTTTGATCTGCGGCCGCCTCACGCCGGTACTTGGTCATCGCGAACGCACCGATCACCGCAGCCCACAGCGCCGAGAGAACACCGACTCTCATCCACTGCACGCTCTCGGTGAAAAGCAACAACACACTGGCGATGATGCCGAACACGACGAGCGCCGCGAGGAACAGCTGGCTCGCACTACGCCTCTTACGGCGTCCCTTCTTTGCGCGAGTCTGATCTGTCATGTCCACAAGGGTAACTGGCAAATCGTTCGCAAATAGTCATCCTCGACCGATCACTTACACAACCGAGGTAACAATCAAATGTTTCGAGGGTTACCGAGAACGCTCGTCGTCACGGTCTTTCGGGGCACGGCAGCACTGTTCGAGCCACACCGCGGCAGCGACGACGGCCAGTCCGGCCACGAGCGCAACGACGGCTCCGGCCCGATCCGACGACGCTGCACGTATCGTCGCCGCACGCGGCAGCACGTACACCAGAAATCCGACGCACACGCCGACGACGGCAGTCCCCACCAGCATCGATGCCTTCGCCAACACCAACGCCCTGAACACCGTCAGCGGATGCAGATCGTGCAGACCGGTGCCCACCCGGTGCTCGGCGATGCGATTGCGCACGATCACCGCAGTCACCACTTGCACCACTGCCACCAGATACAACGACGCCCCGGCGTACACCGGAATCGGCGGCAACGAGCCGTAGAAGACCCGAACCAACAGCCACGTACCGATTGCGGCCACCAGGAAAAGACCCAAGACATCCCAGACCTTGGTGGGATTGGTCACCACGACCCATCACCGACACCGTCGTGCTCCACAGGTCGTTCCTGCAGGCTCCACTCCTGCTTCGTCACCCCGGCCCGCTCCTCCGGACTCAGTCGCGCGAGCAACTCGGACACCGAAATGTCGTCGTCGCCGACACGCAGGGTGGCGTCCGGTTCGACGTCCAGCCACGGCAGCAGTACGAACGCTCGTTCGTGCGCGCGCGGGTGCGGGAGGATCAAACGAGGGTCGTCGCTGATCGTGTTCTCGCACACCACCACGTCGACGTCGAGGCTCCGCGGCCCCCACCGCTGCACTCGAACGCGATCGGCCGCCTCCTCCAGGCGCTGACCGAAACGCAACCAGTCCCAGGCGTCGAAGTCATCGTCCTCGGCCACCACGACCGCATTGAGGAAGTCCTGCTGCTCGACGCCACCCCAGGGAGCCGAACGGTACACCGGCGAGCAGGACACCACGCGCGAATCCAATTCTGTTGTGACAGAACGCAAGTGGGCGAGGGAATCACCGATGTTGCTGCCGATGGACAGCACCACGCGGGTCACACCCGCTCCCGGTACGCCACCACGGCAACGTCCCCGAACGTCAGTGGGATCGGGGCTGACGGCTTGTGCAGCACCACTTCCACCGCGTCGACGCGAGAGTCGTACGCCAACACGACCTCGGCGATCTCGGCCGAGACCGTCTCGATCAAATCCCTGGACGGGCCCGCGACGACGGCCGCAGCATGCTCGGCCAGTTCTCCGTAGTGCAGCGTTCGGGTCAGGTCGTCGGTCTCGGCCGCGGGCCGCAGATCCATCCACACGGTGATGTCGACGACGAAGTCCTGTCCGTCTCGCTTCTCGAAGTCGAAAACCCCGTGATTGCCGCGCACCGTCAGGCCCCGCAGTTCGATGCGGTCGCCGCGGCGCGTCCCCGCGCCGCCGCGGCTGCTGATCTCGCTCATGCCCGATCACCCTGCCATGCCCGTACGACGGCGACCGCGTCGAGTGATGCGCGGGCGTCGTGCACGCGCACACCCCATGCTCCCCCGGCGACCGCGAGCGCCGACACCACGGCGGTGGCGATCTCTCGCCCGTCCGGCGGTCGCGGAGTACCGTCGTCGTCCGCCAACAGCGAGCCGAGAAAGCGCTTCCTGGAAGCGCCGACGAGTACCGGGAAGCCGGCCGACACCAAGTCCGGCAGGCCCCGCAGCAGTTGCCAGTTGTGCTCGGCGTTCTTGGCGAATCCGAGGCCGGGGTCCAGCACGAGCATCGCCGTGTCCACACCCGCGGCCACCGCGTGATCGACCTGTTCGAGCAGTTCGCTGCGGACGTCGGCGACCACGTCGTTGTATCGATCGGCTGGACCGGCGTGCCGATACTCGGATCCGGCGGCTCGCCAGTGCATCAGGATCCACGGCAATCCGCCGTCCGCAACGACCCCGGCCATGGCCGGATCCGCCCGACCACCCGAGACGTCGTTGACGATCGAGACCCCGGCCTCGATCGCGGCCTCGGCGACCGAGGCACGCATCGTGTCTACGCTGGTGGCCACCCCTGCTGCGGCCAGCGCGGCGATGACCGGCACGACACGCTGCGCCTCGAGAGTCGGATCGATCCGGTCTGCTCCGGGACGCGTCGACTCGCCACCGACGTCGACGATGTCGACTCCGCGACGGTGCATCGCCAGTCCGTGTTCGACGGCGGCATCGACATCGAGGTACCTACCGCCGTCGGAGAACGAATCGGCGGTGACGTTGAGGACACCCATGACGACCGGTGCCGGGGGGATACTGCGCGCCGGGTTCATCGGGACTCGACCGGACGTGTCATTTCCGCAGGATCAGGTCCAGAGCTTCCGAACGCGATGCCGCGCTGGACTGCAACAGACCCCGCACCGCCGAGGTGGTGGTGCTGGCACCCGGCTTGCGAATCCCGCGCATGGCCATGCACAGGTGCTCGGCCTCGATCACGACGATCGCACCGCGCGGGTCGAGCTTGCGCATCAACGCATCGGCGATCTGGCTGGTCAGACGCTCCTGAACCTGCGGGCGCTTGGCGTACATGTCCACCACGCGCGCGAGCTTCGACAGGCCGGTGACCTTACCGCTCTTGCCCGGGATGTACCCGACGTGTGCGACGCCGTGGAACGAGACCAGGTGATGCTCGCACGTGGAGAACATGGGGATGTCGCGGACGAGAACCAGTTCCTGGTGCCCCTCGTCGAACGTCGTGTTCAGCGCCGTGTCCGGGTCGGTGTACAGCCCGGCGAAGATTTCACGGTAGGAACGCGCCACGCGGGCCGGCGTGTCGAGCAGGCCCGGACGGTCTGGATCCTCGCCGACGGCGATCAACAGCTCACGCACTGCGGCCTCGGCACGAGGCTGGTCGAAGACCGCGCCGGTGGCGTAGGCCACTGTCTGTTCCACTGCCCGCTGCTGCGCTGCTGGGACTTCTGCCGAGTCGATTGCCGACTCGTCGGTCCGGTTGACTGACACGAGAACGTACCTCCGGTTGGGCTCCGCGAATGTGACAGCTGGGCCGAACCGCACCTGTTCCTCGCGGAGCAGCTGCGCCGACCTGCAGCACGGTTCGAACGACGGACTGGGCCGACCGAAAGGGTCGACCCAGCCAGCCTAATGACCGACCTAGCGGTACGAACCGCCCGGCCCTTCCCAGCGTTGAGTGCGTGGACCTTCGTCGCCGTCGTCCTCTGCTCGCTCGTCTCGGTGCGAGTCCTCGGACGGGTTGTGCGAGGGACGATCGTCTCCGGGCAGCGGATAGCTCTGCGATGGAGTCGGCACCTCCCACGTGGGTGGCGACGCCTCGGCCGGTCCGGCATCGTCCTGGTGCTGGCCGTACGGGGGCTCGTGCCGAGAGGTACGACCCTGGTCCCGAGTGTCCGGCCGGAACGGATCCGGCTGATACTGCGGCGGCTGATATCCCGGCTGTTGATTCGTCGGCGGTTGGTTCGACGGCGCAGCGGTCGGCGGCTGGTATGCCTGTGGCTGCTGGTAGGTCGGGTGCTGTCGGTACGTCGGAGGCTGACCCTGCGGCGGCTCGTACCGATTCTGGTCCGATCCCGGCTGCTCGCGGTTCGGCTGATCGTGGACCGGCGGCGTTGTCGGTCCCTGGTACCGGGGAACCGCAGGCTGGTCGCGCGGGGGCCACCCCGGAGCCGACCATCCGGCCGGGGCACCGTAATCGGGACGCGAGCCCTGGCCGGGGCCGCTCGGGCGAGGTTCCTGCCGACGCTGGCCTTCGGAGTATCCGCCCCCGTTGGGAGCGCCTCCGTTGGTCGGGCCGCCGTAACCACCGTTGTAGCCACCGCCGTTGTAACCGCCGGTTGCGGGGGCGCTGCGTCGGCCACCACCGGTGTTCGGCGCATCGACGTCCCCGGTGCTCGGTGATCCGTTGACCGGGCCACCGTTGGTCGGAGCACCGTTCGACGGGGCGCCGTTGGTGGGCACGCCGTTGGTCGGTCCGCCGTTGTATCCGTTGCTTCCGTTCGGGTAGCCACCCTTGGTCAGCTGCGGAGAACCGGCGTAGCTGGGCTGCGGAAACTGTTGCGGCGGAAGCTGCTTCGGGGCCGGCGGTACCGGAGGCCACGGCTCGCCGCGCTCGGCGGCGAGTTCGCGGGGAGTCTTGACCGGCGGCTTGTCCGAGGGCTTGCGATCACCGAAGTCGTTGAACAGGGTGATGCGCGGACGCTTGGTGACACTGTGGAAGATCTTCTCGAGGTCCTTGCGGGTGAGCGTCTCACGTTCGAGCAGCTCCGAGGCAAGGGTGTCGAGCAGGTCGCGGTACTCGTTGAGGATGGCCCACGCCTCGGTGTGCGCCGCCTCGATGAGTTTGCGCACCTCCTCGTCGATCTCGCGGGCGACCTCGTGCGAGAAGTCGGACTGCTGTCCCATCGAACGGCCGAGGAACGGATCGCCCTGTTCCTGCCCGTACCGAACGGCTCCGAGCTTGCTGCTCATGCCGTACTCGGTGACCATCGCGCGGGCTATCTTGGTCGCCTGGTCGATGTCCGAGGACGCACCTGTGGTCGGCTCGTGGAAGACGAGCTCCTCCGCTGCGCGGCCACCCATGGCCATGACGAGACGAGCGATCATCTCCGACCGCGTCATCAGGCCCTTGTCGTCCTCGGGCACCGTCATCGCGTGGCCGCCGGTGCGACCGCGAGCGAGGATGGTGACCTTGTAGACGGGCTCGATGTCGGGCATCGCCCACGCGGCGAGAGTGTGACCACCCTCGTGGTACGCGGTGATCTTGCGCTCGTGCTCACTGATGATGCGGCTCTTGCGGCGCGGGCCACCGACGACGCGGTCGACCGACTCCTCGAGCGACGCCTCGGTGATGACGGTGCCGTTCTCACGAGCGGTGAGCAGTGCTGCTTCGTTGATGACGTTGGCCAGGTCGGCACCGGACATCCCGACGGTTCGCTTGGCGAGACCTTCGAGGTCGGCGTCCTGAGCAACGGGCTTGCCTGCCGAGTGCACCTTCAGGATTGCTCGACGGCCGGCCAGGTCGGGGGCACCGACCGGGATCTGGCGGTCGAAGCGGCCCGGACGCAGCAGGGCGGGGTCGAGGATGTCGGGGCGGTTGGTGGCGGCGATGAGGATGACGCCGGTGCGCTCACCGAAGCCGTCCATCTCGACGAGCAGCTGGTTGAGCGTCTGCTCGCGCTCGTCGTGGCCGCCGCCCATGCCCGCGCCGCGCTGGCGACCGACGGCGTCGATCTCGTCGACGAAGATGATGCAGGGGCTGTTCTGCTTGGCCTGCTCGAAGAGGTCGCGCACACGAGATGCACCGACGCCGACGAACATTTCGACGAAGTCCGAGCCGGAGATGGTGAAGAAAGGCACTCCGGCCTCGCCTGCGACGGCGCGCGCGAGCAGCGTCTTGCCGGTTCCGGGAGGGCCGTACAGCAGCACGCCGCGCGGAATCTTGGCACCGAGCGCCTGGTAGCGCGCAGGGTTCTGCAGGAAGTCCTTGATCTCGTAGAGCTCTTCGACGGCCTCGTCCGCGCCTGCGACGTCGGCGAACGTGGTCTTGGGCATGTCTTTCGTCAGCTGCTTGGCCTTGGACTTGCCGAAGCCCATGACCCCGCCGCGTCCGCCACCCTGCATGCGGCTCATGACGAAGATGATCACGCCGAGGATCAGCACCATCGGAAGAATCAGCAGCAGGAACGAGCTGAACCAGCTCTCCTGGGTGACGGTGGTGTTGTAGCTCGCCAAGCCCTGCGAGTCGACCTTGTCGAAGATCTGCTCCGACGCCGAGTCCGGGTACTTGGCGATGATCTGCGTCTCGTTGTCGGTGGCGTCGGACGCTTCCCGCAGAGTCAGCCGGATCTGCTGCTCACGGTCGTCGATCTGCGCGGACTCGACATTGCGATCGTCGAGCTGGGCGATCGCCACCGAGGTGTCGACCGTCTTCCAGTCCCGCGTGTCGTTACCGAAGTAACTGAAGGCATAGATCACCAACAGAATGCCGAAAACGATGGCAAGATTTCGTATTACTGTCTTCCGATTCATACAGCTTCAGCCGAGTCGGCCGTGTCCTTTCAGTCCGCTCCCGCGCGCTGGCTGCTCCCTGCCCGCCGGATACTCCAGGCTAGCGCGAGACTCGGACATCTGACTCGCTCATACCTGGCGCTGTGCGTCCACGCACCTGTTTGCGTCGACGCTTCTTCCCCTCCAACGACTGCACTCCCCCGGCAGTTCCCCACCTGTCGGGCACACTATCCGCATCGATGGACCCTTGCACACGTCTCCGCGCGGCAATGGTCCATTCACGCGAACGGGGTGGACCGGACGAACCGAAGAAACCAGCTCAGCTGTAGACCTTGGGATCGAGCAGACCGATGTAGGGCAGATCTCGGTAGCGCTCGTTGTAGTCGAGGCCGTAGCCGACGACGAACTCGTTGGGGATGTCGAAGCCCACGTTCGCGACCTCCACGTCGACCTTGATGGCGTCGGGCTTGCGCAGCAGCGTCACCACCGACAGCGAGGCAGGCGAGCGGGTCGCGAGGTTGCGCTTGAGCCAGCTCAGCGTCAGACCGGAGTCGATGATGTCCTCGACGATCAGCACGTGGCGTCCGGTGATGTCGCGGTCGAGGTCCTTGAGGATTCGAACGACACCCGACGACGAGGTGGACGAGCCGTAGGAGCTGACCGCCATGAACTCTAGCTGCGCCGGGATGGGCAGGGCCCGGGCGAAGTCGGTCATGAACATGATCGCGCCCTTGAGGACACCGACCAGGAGCAGGTCACCTTCGGGTGAGCCTTCGGGATACCGCTGGGCGATCTCTTCTGCGAGTTCCGCAGTGCGCGCTTTGATCTGTTCCTCGGAAATGAGAACCGATTCGATGTCGCCCTCGTACACGGGGTTTCCCTTCATTCGTTCTCCAGGCCGACGCTCAGCCTGCCATGCCGACGCGAGCACACCAACCTGGCGTCGGGCGTTCCTCCCGGCAGCGCAACCCCGCCCTGGCCGGTCCACCGTCCGACGAGGGCGTCGACGGCCCGGATCTGCCGGTCGGTCAGCGACGTCACACCCCGGCCGAGCAACCATCGGCGCAGTACGCGGCGACGAATCGCGGTGTCGAGCGAGTCGATCGAGGACACCTCGAGTTCCGACGCACCCAACCCGACGACCGATTCGGCGAGCGCGTCGAGCACCCGGCCGTCCTCGCGCAACTGCTCGGCGGTCCGGGCGAGCGCAGCGGCGACACCACCGCCGAGCACGTCCTCGAGCAGGGGTAGCACCTCGTGACGCAACCGCACCCGAGTGAAATCGGGGTCGATGTTGTGCGGATCCTCGAACGACTCCATCCCCAACTCGACGCAGGCAGCCCTGGTCACACTGCGCCGAACCCCGAGCAGCGGCCGACCCCACGGCGCATCGAACGCCGCCATGCCCGCGATCGACCGCGGGCCCGATCCGCGCCCCAGCCCGAGCAGCACCGTTTCGGCCTGATCGTCGAGGGTGTGCGCCACCAGCACCGACGCGTCGCCGCGCTCGCGATCCAACGCGTCGTACCTGGCCCGGCGGGCGGCGGCCTCCGTCCCACCCGAGCCGGTCACCTGGACCGGCAGCACGCGCGCATCGACCACTCCCAAGTCCGACGCCCGCGCCGCAGCCGTCGCCGCAACCTCCGCCGAGCCGGCCTGCAGACCGTGATCGACGATCAAGGCGCGCACGTTCGGAGCCTCGGCCACGGTCGCGGCCGTCAAAGCGAGCGAATCCGCGCCACCGGACAGCGCGACGGCCACCGGTCCCGGATAGGCCGACAACCAACCACGCACCGCATGCCGAATCTCCAGCAGTGCGGGCCCCTCAGGTAGGAGCACTAGCCCAGAACTCGGGCGATCCAGGCGTCCGGGTCCTCGATCTCCGACAGCAACGGCAGCGTGTCGGGCCCGGTCCACACGGTGTTGAAGCGTTCCATTCCCACCGCGGCGACGACGTGATCGACGAACGCCTTGCCGCGCACGTACTGCGCCATCTTCGCGTCCATGCCGAGCAGGGCCCGGATGACGCGTTGGAGCGGGTTCACCTTGCGTTGCCTGCGTTGATCGAAGGCGCCGCGAATCTGCGTCACGGTCGGCACGACGGCCGGCCCGACGGCGTCCATCACGTGGTCGGCGTGACCCTCGAGCAGGGTGCCCAGCACGAGGAGCCGGTCGATGGCGTCGCGCTGGGGCTGCGGTTGGGTGGCGCGCAGCAATCCGACGATGCCTGCGTCCTCGGACTTCGACGCCCCGCTCGGATTCTTGCGGGCCTTCAGCGCGCCGGTCAGCCGGTTGGCGACATCGGTGAGCGGCTCGTCGGTGCCGTCGGAGAGCACCCCCACGTTCTCGCGCATGTAGCCGCCGAGCCAGGGAGCGGAGGAGAACTGCACTCGGTGTGTGACCTCGTGCAGGCACACCCACAGTCGGAAGTCGCTCGGCGACACGCGAAGCGCCCGCTCGACGGCAATCACGTTGGGCGCGACCAGAAGCAGCGTTCCGTTCTCGCCGGTGAACGGGTCGTACTGTCCGAGAATGGCGCTGGAGAGGAACGCCAGCATCGCTCCGGCCTGCAGCCCGGCCGGCTTTCCGCCGAGCAGGCCTGACGGCGGCGTACCGTCGTCGTCTCCGGTCAGGTGCTTCATCGACGACGCGGCCGCGGCGATCCAGCCGGCGCGATCGACCACCTGGGCGTCGGGCACGGGGAGTCCGTCGGCCAGGCCGGTGGTCTCGCGAACCGGCCCCTCGGCCCGAATGGACGCGGCGGCAAGCTCTTCCACGGCTGCAGCGGCGGTGTAGCGAGAGGTGGCCGGGCCCTTGCGGGCCAGCTTCGCTCCGGCCTTGGCCGCAACGGACCAGTCGACGGCTCCGGCGAAACCGGAGGTGGCTGCGCTGTCGTCGGCCTTCGTTGCTGCGTCCGTGTTCACTGGCAACCACACAATCTCAGGGTCGATGCGACGGCATCGAGGGCGGGGCGACTGACGTCGGGCGGCCGGTCGTTGGACATCAGGGCGAAGGTCAGGATTCGGCCGTCGACGTCGACGACATATCCTGCCAAAGCGCTTGCAGCAGAAAGGGTTCCGGTCTTTGCTCGAACCCACCCCGCTCCGGTTCGGTTCCCCGAGGCGTATCGATCCGTCAGGGTTCCGGTGGCACCGGCGACGGGAAGGTAATCGAGCATCGGACGCAGCGCCGGCTGCTCGGTTCCGGCTGCCGACGTCAACACCTGATCGAGCAGCCTGGCCGGAATCCTGCCGTCGACCGACAGCCCGCTGGCGTCCTCGAGCGTGAGTCCGGTCATGTCGAAACCTGCGGAGTACAGGGTCTGCCCGATCGCCGCCGTTGCGCCGGAAAAGCTTGCGGCCGTGTTCATCTCGAGTGACAGTTCGCGTCCGATGGCCTCGGCGAGGACGTTGTCGGAGCGGTAGATCATCTGCTGCAGGCGGTTTCGCAGCGGCGCGGATTCGACGGATGCGATCTGATCGGCCCCGTCGGCGGCCTCGCCGGTCGTCACCGCCGCCGGGTCGACGCCCAGCCCGGCGGCCAGTGCGCGGCCCGCGTCCAGTGCCGGGGTGGTGCTGCGTGGGGACTCGTCGACCAGTGGGTTCGATCGTCCGCCGTCGAGCATGATCGGTTCGATCGGAGTGATCGAACCGGCGGCGATGTCGGCGGGAAACCAGCCCTGCGCCATCGTGTCACCGGAGTAGATCGAGGTGTCGACGCCGATGCTGCGCACCACCGTTCCGCTGCGCCGAATCTGCTCCACCAGGTCGTCGATGCGCGCCGCCCCGGGATAGAACCCGTCGGTGCCGACCGGCAGCGCGGTGAGGGTGGGGTCGCCGCCCGCGATCAGCACGATGTCGCCCTCGCCACTGCCCTGGACCACGCGAGTGGTGACGCGATGATCCGCCGGCAGCCCGAGCATCGCAGCCGCCGCGGTGAGCACCTTGGTGGTCGAGGCAGGTGTCATCGGGGTGTCGGGGTTCTGGGACCAGAGCACCTGCCCGGTCTGCGCGTCGGCGACGGTTCCGGTGAACGTGCCGAGGGCTGGATCGTCGACCACCTGGGCCAGCGCCGCTGCCAGACCTGCAGCGTTCGGCATCGGTGCCGATTCCGGGAACGGGGTGATCAGCGGGTTGGGCAGCACTGTCTCGGGCGGAGGCTCGATGGCGGTCTCGGCACCGTCGGACACCGACGGCAGCACCAGCGCGGCGGTCGTCGCAGCGAGGATCACCACGAACAGCGCACACAGCGTCAGGATCACGCGCTTCTTCCTGCGCCGTTGACCCGCTGTGGGGCCGAGGAACCGCCGTGTCAGCCCCGCCACCGTTCCTCCGTAACTGCCGTGGTCGTACCCATGATCGTCCAGTCAACAGTATCCTCGGGTCCGGTAGCCTTGCGCCGCCACCATCGACACATTCCCAACGACTCGAGCCGTTCCGGCTCGACGACGACAGTGAGGACTGCACGTGCCGTTCGACGTCACCATCGAGATCCCCAAGGGGCAGCGCAACAAATACGAGGTAGACCACGTCACCGGACGTGTTCGCCTCGATCGCTACCTCTACACCGCGATGGCGTATCCAGCCGATTACGGCTTCATCGAGAACACGCTCGGCGAGGACGGCGACCCGCTCGACGCACTGGTGCTGCTGCCCGAGTCGGTGTTCCCCGGCGTCATCGTCGAGGCCCGCCCCGTGGCGATGTTCAAGATGGTCGACGAGGCCGGCGGCGACGACAAGGTGCTGTGCGTTCCGGCCGGTGACACTCGCTGGGATCACATCCAGGACCTGAGCGACGTCTCGACGTTCGAGCTCGATGCGATCAAGCATTTCTTCGTCCATTACAAGGATCTCGAACCCAACAAGCACGTCACCGGGGCAGACTGGGTGGGGCGCGCAGAGGCAGAGGCCGAAATCGCTGCATCATTCAAGCGCTTGGCGGACAATCCGGGTCACTGATCGTTTCGGCACCACACACCTCGTCTCGGCCGTGGGCCGACGAAACATAGTTTGGGGAGACGTATGACCGACAGCACTTCCAACGGTGATCGGCGCAATCTCGATTCGCGACCGATTTCGGATCCGACTCAGTTTCCCGATCTGCCGGTGACGGTCGTCCTCGACCGGATCCCGGTGCCGATCCTCGCGGTCGACCCCACCGGTGCCATCGTGTTCGCGAACGAGGCCTTCGACGATCTGTTCGGTCTCGACCGCACCGAGCGGGAGGACTTCCACCTGCACGACATCTTCCCCGACCGGGCTCCGGAGGGTGTCAACGTCGCCGACATGTTCCTCACGACGGTGGCCACCCGCGCGGATTCTCTGTGGCGGATGACCGACAAGACCGGCGATATCGTGCAGGTGCGCGCCAGCAAGTCGATCCTGCGCCGTACCGAGGACACCATCGTTCTCGTCGCGTTGGAGGACTTCACCGATCAGCTGTGGAACGACCCCAAGAGCGCCTTGCGCTGACGCACGGAACACGTTCTTCCCCGAACGACGAACGGTGTACGCCGGCGGATCATTCGCCGGCGTACACCGTTGCTCTGTTTCCGCCCGCGTGCTTGGACTCGTACATCGCCGTGTCGGCGTCGAGCAGCACGTTGTGGACCAGATCGGCACTGCCACCGGACTCGGTGGCGGTGGCGGTGGACCATCGACTGCCGTCGAGCAGGGCCACCCCGACACTGACCGTCACCGGCACGTCGTCGGCTGGGTCGTGAATCGACTCGAGGATCTCGTGGGCGATCCGGTGCGCGGCGGCATCGTCGACCGGTAGCGCGATGGTGAACTCCTCGCCGCCGGTGCGTGCCACGCACGGCCGCGTGCCCGTGACCGCCGTCAGCCTGCGGGCCGTCCGGCGCAACACTCGGTCCCCCACCGCATGACCGTAGGTGTCGTTGACGCGCTTGAACTGGTCCAGATCGACCACCATCAGTGCGACGGAACGGTGCTCGTCCAGCGAGTTCATCATGCGTTGGAGCCGCAATTCCAGGCCGCGTCTGTTGAGCAGTCCGGTCAGCGAGTCCGTATTGGCGAGATCGAGTTGGCGCTGGATCACCGCGCGGAACGCGAGTACCGAGTTGACCACCAGAACCGTCACGAGGGTGCGGGCGAGGATCGACGCCGGATCCTCCGGCCGCTCGACCAGGGCGAGTACTGCGAGTAGCAGAATGACCGCGTTGACGAATGCCGTGTGGAACTTGAGCACGGTTCGCCGCGAGAAGTACGCGATGTAGGTCCCGATCACGGCGAACAGGGCAGCGCCGTACAGCGCGAGATCACGGTCGTCGAAGGTCAGCAGCATCGTCGACACGCCCACGTCGGCGTACACGACGAACCATCCCGGCATGTGGGAGGCGTCCGCCGAGCGCAGCCACCACCATGCCCCTACCGGGAGAGTCGACAGCAAGACCATCAGGCACACGACAACAGCCGTCGGTCCAACGGGACCGTCCGAGGACAGCATCGCTATCGCCCCGATGAGACCGAACGAGGGCACCAGCACGGCGATTCCTCGCGCCACCCGGCGTTCGAGTCGTACCGAGTTCCGACGGGTCCCGGCATCGGACGCGAGCAACGGCTTGTCACGACCGATCGGCACAGCATCCCCTCCGTCCGCGCTTGCTCTACGAGCGACTGCGCACTGCCTCGATCGCCCCGATCGTGGATCGCCCGCCGATCAGACGCTACCTGCGCGACGGTCGGGCAGGTCCGGCCTGATGGTTTCGTAATCGGTCAAGAAACGATCGAGCAACGTCACGAGCGATTCTCGGTCCTGCCGTGTCCACCCCTCGATCACCCGTCCGAGATTGTCGGTTCGTCGTTGCTGGATCGCCGCCGCTGCTTCCTGACCCGACGCGGTCACCGCGAGCACGAACGCTCGACCGTCACGTTTGTCGGGCAGCCGCTCGACGTGCCCCCGTTCGACCAGCTGAGCCACCTGCCTGCTCACCGTCGACGGATCGGAATTCACCATGGCGGCGAGTTCACTCGACCGCATCGGTCCGTCGCGCAGGAGCCGGAACAAGCATACGTACGCGGCACCGTCGACACCGCCCGAGGACGAGATCGCAGCGATGTTGCGCTCACGCAGGCGTTGCAGCCGAACCAGCTGCGTGCCCAGCTCCTCGGCGAACTCGACCACGTCAGTTACCGGTGAACTGCGCCGGTCGCTTCTCGAACACCGAGGTGATCGCCTCGGTGAGGTCGTGCGAGGCGAGGAAGGCGGCGTTCCAGGCCGCGACGTAGCGCAGGGAATCGTCGACGCTGGAGGATCGGGAATGATCCAGCACGGTCTTGATGCCCTGCACCACCAGGGGCGGATTGGCGGCGATGGCGGAGGCGCATTCGCGAGCAGCGGCCAGGGCAGCATCGTGGTCCTCGAACACGTCGTTGACCAGGCCGATCTTCTCGGCGCGCGCGGCGTCGATGTCCTTGCCCGTCAGCGCCAGCTCACGCATGTGCCCATCGCCGATGATCGCGGGCAGTCGAGCCAACGACCCCATGTCCGCGACGATCGCGACCCGCACCTCACGCACGCTGAACTTCGCGTCGGCACTGGCATAGCGCACGTCCGCGGCGGTGATGAGGTCGACGCCACCGCCGATGCACCAGCCCTGCACGGCCGCGACGACGGGCTTGCGGCAGTCCGCCACGGCGTTGATGGCCTTCTGCATCGTCTTGATTGTGTCGTGGAACGTCGTTCGGGGACCGGCCAGTGCCTTGTCTGCCATGAGCGGACCGAAGGTTCCTGCCATCGCGGCGAGGTCGAGTCCGTAGGTGAAGTTCTTGCCCGAGCCCGCGAGCACGACTGCACGAACCTCGGGATCGGCGTCGAGCTGAGCGAACAGCTCGGGGCTCTCGCTCCAGAAGTCCGGGCCCATGGCATTGCCCTTGCCCGGTCCGAGGAGGGTCACTTGCGCGATGTGGTCGGCGATCTCCACGGAGAAGGCTTTCCAGGTTCGTTCCGTCATGCCTGCGAGCCTAGCGGCAGAGTCGCCCATCCCCGCACCGCATGTTACGGCGCGTAACGTCTGCGCTAAGTCCCTGCTCAGCTCTGGTGCATACGCCGAATGAGGCTCACCATCTATCCATGCTGATGCATCAGGGACTCGGCCTGGAGACGTTCAACGATCTGCCGCGCCGCAAGGCGGTGCATGCGTTGTACGAGTGTTGTTGCTCGGTGGCGTGGGCGTCGAGGGTGGCGGACGGCCGCAGGTATCGCTCACGGGCAGAGCTGTTCTCGGCAGCCGACGCGGAACTGGCGGAGCTGTCGGACGGCGACATGGACATGTTGGCCGCAACGCGTCCCGAGCCGAGCAAGGTGTGCGCAGCCATCAACGCCGATACGCGAGGCGCTCTGGTGACCGCGGCGCGCGCGTACTGCGAGCGATTCGGCTATCCGTACATCTGGAGCGGGTTGTTCGAGCCCGAGGGCTTCGAGCCGCGCGACATCCTGGTGGATCTGGGCCATCGACTCGACAACGACGATCGGACCGAACGCAAGATCATGCGCGACGAGCTGGCGAAGATCAACCACATTCGATTGGATCGCCTGCTCGGGCCCGAGGGCGGCTGGCCGCAGTACTGACCTGTTCGCCGAGTACGGACGGGCCGCCGACCCGGGATCAGCCGAACAGACCGACGACGCGACCGATCAGTCCACCGGCGATCAGGATCGCCAGCAACGCCACCACACCGATGATGAGGATCGGCATGACACGGCTGCGCTGCGGCGGTTCGTGATTGGGGCCGCCGACTCCCGTTTCGGCGGGCGGGGTGTCTCCTGGCGTGACACTGCCACCGGCTTCGAGTCCTGCGGTGACGTCGGGATCGGGATTCTGAGCATTCATCTGTCCCGGTTACCCGGTGCCGTGTCCCTCAATCGAGATGTGCCCTAGCTATCGCTCCCGCGAACAGTTCGGAGACCGCGTCGGCGATGACTCCCTCGTCGATTTCCTCCGGATCCACCGAATGTTCGACGGCCAATCCGGAGATCAAGGCCGCCAGTGACGTCGCGAGGCGTCGGGCATCGAACTTCTCGCCGACTCCCCAGTCGTCCGCTCGCTCGGCGATGAGGCGTTCGAGCTCGCGCCGGAGTGCTCGACGGTCGGTGCGATAGCGCTCCGCGACGGCCGGGTCGCGTCCGGCGAGAATCCCGAATTCGACGGTCAGCAGCGGCCAGCGGGGTTCGGCGACCACCCACGACGCGATCTCTCCGCCGCCCGCTCCGGCTGCCGCGCCGGGGTCCAGATCGGAAATGTGAGCCAGTACGCGGGCCGCGAGGTCGAGGGACCGCCTGGCCAGCAGCTCGGCGAACAGCGCTTGCTTGGACTCGAAATTGGAGTAGACGGCTCCCTTGGTGAAGCCGGCGCGGTCTGCGATGTCGGTGAGTTTGGCTGCGGCATAGCCATTTTCGGTGAACTCGTCCGCTGCGGCGGCGAGCAGTCGATCTCGAACGTCGGCACGCTGCGGTCGTCGCTGCGACTGTGTCGACCCCCACTTTTCTTGCTCGTCGGCATTCACGATACCTAGAGTATTGAATACCTCGGGTATCGACAAGATTCAGGAGTCACCCATGCGCAAGATGTCACTGCTCGCCGCCGCGGTGCTGATACTTCAGCTCGGCTTCATCCTCAGCTACGTCTCGGCGTTTCATCAGCCGACTCCGCATGCGATCCCCATCGCGGTGGTGACCGAGGCCGGTCTCCCCGAGGGGCTGGACCAGCAGACGACCGATCGCCTGAACGCCATCGACGGCGCCCCGCTCGAGGCACGCACCGCGGCCGATACCGCCGAGGTCCGTTCACTGCTCCGCGACAGGGAAGTCATCGGGGCCTATGTCGTCGGCGCGAACGGGACGGACACGCTCATCACCGCCAGCGCAGCAGGCAGCTCCGAAGCCACCGCGCTGCAATCGATCTTCACCGAGGTCGACGCCGCCCAGGGCCGCCAGTTCGTGGTGCGCGACGAGATCCCGGTCGGTGTGCACGACAACCGAGGGTTGTCCGGTTTCTATCTCTCGGTCGGGTGGGTCGTCGGCGGCTACCTTCTGGCTGCCGCATTCGGACTGTTGATCGGGGCACCGACCTCGCGCCGCGAAACCTGGATGCACGTCGGCATTCTCGCGGTGTACTCCCTCGCTTCCGGCACTCTCGGCGCATTCCTCACCACCCATGTACTGGAAACCTTTGCCGGCCATTGGTTTCCACTGACCCTGCTGGGCACCGGGGTCGTCTTCGCCACCGGACTGTTCACCATGGGCCTGCGCGCCCTGATCGGTGTCGCGGCGGTGCCCGCCGCCATCGCGCTGTTCGTCATTCTCGGAAACCCCAGTGCAGGAGGCGCTTTCGGGTCCGATGTACTGCCGTCGCTCTACGCCTCGATCGGTCGGTGGATCACCCCTGGCATCGGCACCGAGGGCGTACGCAGCATCGTGTACTTCTCCGGCACCGGACTGGGGCAACCCGCACTCGGCCTGACGCTCTACATCGTGATCGGCGCGCTACTGATGGTCGCGGCGGCTCTGCGGCGTCGGTACGCACACAACCCGATGAGCTCACGCGAGACCAGTAAAGTGTGATCCCATGACCTCCACCTTCCCGCTGCCTCTGCCCGATCTCGCTGTCCGCACTCTCGGAGGCGCAGTCGTGTGGGCGAACGACGAGACGTTCGCGGAGAAGGAGAATCTCGTCAGTCCCGGCAAGGCCGACTACTCGACCGCGACGTTCGGGCACAAGGGTCAGATCTACGACGGGTGGGAGACGCGTCGGCGACGCGAGGCAGGCTACGACGAGGCCATCGTGCGTCTCGGCGCACCGGGCGTCGTCTCGGCAATCGTCGTCGACACCTCGTGGTTCACCGGAAACTACCCGCCGGAGATTTCGGTCGAGGCCGCCGAGGTGCAGGGCTTCCCGTCCCCGGACGAGCTGCGCACGCAGACCGAGTGGACCACCATCGTCGCGCGCAGCCCGGTCGACGGCGACAGCGAGAACAGGTTCGCCGTCGCCTCCGACGCGCGGTGGACGCACGTGAAACTGTCGATCTACCCGGACGGCGGCGTGGCGCGGTTGCGGGTACTGGGCCGCGGCAAGCCCGATCCCGAGTTCCTCGCGGCCGGGCCGGTCGACCTGGCAGCGCTCGAGAACGGTGCCTACGTCTCGGCGTGCTCCAACATGTTCTACAGCTCCCCCAACAATCTGCTGTTCCCCGGCCCGCCGCGGTCGATGGGTGAGGGTTGGGAGACCTCGCGTCGACGCAACGACGCGAACGACTGGGTTCAGGTACAGCTGGCAGGCAGCGGGCTCGTTCGCCTTGCCGAGCTCGACACCACCTGCTTCCTCGGCAACGCCCCTGGCGCGGCGTCGCTGCGCGGACGGCTCGGTGAGGGCGAGTGGATCGAGCTGTTGCCGCGAACGACGTTGCAGCCCGACACCCGTCATCGCTTCGTACTCGATCACGAGACCCCGGTCTCGGAGGTTCGGATGGACATCTTCCCGGACGGTGGCATGGCGCGACTGAGACTGTTCGGTGATCTGGACACGGAAGTGGAGCCTGCAGGAACGACCCAGGGATAGAGCGGCGTAAACGGTCGCGGGGCAATAGGGTTGGTTCATGTCCCGGCTACTTCATCCGAATGCAGCCCATGTTGCCGACACGCTGATTTCACGTGGTCATCACGGGGTGGTGGTCAGCAGTCCGGAGGGCACGCACACTGCCGCCGATGCTGCTGCCGCCCTCGGTGTCGACGTGGGCGCGATCGTGAAGTCGATGGTGTTTCTGCTGGGCGACGAGCCGGTGCTGCTGCTCGTCTCCGGTGCCCACAATGTTCATCTCGAGCACACCGGTGAGCGTCTCGGCGGCGTGTTGACGCGTGCGCCTCTGGACACGGCCAAGCATGCCACCGGCCAGCCGATCGGTGGGATCGCCCCGGTCGGCCACCCCACCAACCTCGATACGTTCGTCGACCAGGATCTGGCCGGCTACTCAGAGGTGTGGGCGGCCGCCGGTCACACCAACACGATCTTCAGGTCCACGTTCACCGAGTTGGTGCGCATCACTGCGGGTCTGGCGATCGACGTCACCTGACCGCCGCGCACGTCCCGAGGACGCGAATCCTCAGGACGCGAGAGTCGGGGCGATCGGTGCGCCGAGGACCGCGTCGACCACATCGATGTCGAGTCGGGTCCCGCGGGATTCCAGCAGCGGCAGTACGCCGTTGTTGATCAGAACCGACTGGCGAGCGACGTCGCCGAGCGCTGTCAATGTCACGCCGTCGGCCACCTCGGCCGCGGTGACGTCGGAGATCAAACTGGCCAGTCCCGCCGGTGTTCCGACGTAGCGGATCGACGACGGGCTGCTCGGCGCATCCAGTGCGGCGAATTCCCGACGGGCCGTCCGGGCATCGGCCGCGATGTGGATCTCGAGGTCGAGAAACACTGCTGTGCTGTCGGCAGATTCGCCGCGGTCGACTGCCTCGGCGCGGAGCCGCGCGCGTTGCTGCTGGGATTCCCGCAGGTCGGAGGCCTGGATTCGGACTACATCCGTCTCGGGAGCGGCGGTCAGTTCGGTCCAACCCGCAGAGAATTCGACGGCGACGCGGGTGACGTTGTGCGACATGAGTGGTAGTCCTGATTCTTCAGTCGGTGGCATTCGGTCGGTGGCATTCGGTCGGAGCGGAGCCGAACTCGAACACGACCCGGACGCAGTGCGGCACAGATCCACATATCTGTTGCACCAGTGGCGGTTGCCCGCCCACACGACACTCACGGTCATGACGCCATGCTAACTGTCTGCGGGGGTGCACGGGGATCCAACCCCGGCGGCGCTGAGCCCACCCACCCCGTCCACCCGGCCGGCCAGCTCGGGAAAGGGTCGCGGGTCGGGTACGGGGTTCCACCAGCCGGCGTCCTCCGCGTAATGCCAGTTCGGTCCCGATTCGACCAGGGCGGCGAGTGCGTCGACGAGTCGGTCCACATCGGCCGACGAGCTGCCGAGGCCGATGCTGGCCCGAACCGCTCCGGCCGCATGCCCCAGCCTGCTCAGCAGTGGGTGCGCGCAGAACTTCCCGTCTCGCACGCCGATTCCGTGTTCGGCGGAGAGGTACGCGGCGACCTCACCGGGGTCGCGTCCGGCGACGGTGAAGGTGACGATGCCGACGCTGTCGGTCGCGTCGGCCCACACCTCGAGCTGCTCGACGCCGTCCAGTGCGGCCAGCCCGTCGCGCAGTCGGGACGACAGTTCGCGCTCGTGCGCCTGCAGCTCGGCATCGTCGAATCCGGCAATGGCCTCGCAGGCCGCGGCCAATGCGGCAACCCCGAGCACGTTGGGGGTGCCCGCCTCGTGCCGCTGCGGCGCCGGAGCCCAATCGGTGTGGTCGATGCCCACGCTCCGTACCGCGCCACCGCCGGCCAGGTGTGGCTCACCGAGGTCGAGCCAATCACGCCTGCCCACAAGCACTCCCGCGCCGAACGGGGCGTAGAGCTTGTGTCCGGAGAAGGCGAGGTAGTCCACCCCGAGTGCGGCGATGTCGACCCGCCGATGCGGAACCAGCTGGGCACCGTCCACCGCGATGCGTGCGCCGTGCCGATGCGCCAGTGCCGCGAGTTCCGCGATCGGCAGAACTTCTCCGGTGACGTTCGATGCGCCCGTGATCGCAAGCAGAGCAGCAGGTTTCGCGGCAAGTTCGGCGTCGAGGCGGGCGATAGTTTCGGCCAGGGTCGACGCAGCCACCACCACTCGCCGGTCACGCCACGGCAGCAGGTTCGCGTGGTGTTCGATGTCGAGCACCACGGTCTCACCCGGCACGCATGCGGCCAGCAGGTTCAGCGAGTCGGTGGTGTTCCGGGTGAACACCACCACCGAATCCGACTGCGCACCAATGAAATCGGCGACCGTCACCCGCGCCTTCTCGTACGCTGCCGTGCAGACCCGTGAGGCGTACCCGGCACCGCGATGAACACTGGAGTAGAACGGCAGCAGTTCCGCGATCCGATCGGTCACCGCCGCCAAAGCCGGTGCGCTGGCAGCGTAGTCGAAATTGGCGTAGGTGCAGGTGCCGCCCTGCACCAGAGGTACCTGCAGATCCGTGCCCGAAACAGGGGCAAAAGGAGCACAGGGGCGGGAAAGTACAGATGTCATGACAGATCAAGCCCTCACGTTCGAGGGACCCGCAACCGAAGGATGTGGTGAACGAGTCCGCGCTTGCCGCGCCGGTTTTCCGACATCAGCCTGGTCGTCACCCGGAGCACCCCACCGCGGAGGAGGGTTGCCGACCAGCGAGCCGGGGCTTGACGCTGGTACTCGTGACCGTGGAGAAGACACTGGCAAAACCACTGCGGTTTTGTCAAGCCGGAACTCACGCGTGGGCAGCAGTAGGATTCCCGCGGTAGGAAGGAGCGCTCGTTCATCTGCTGGCAAACAGAACGTGAGATAACCAACGGCGCTGCTCTCTCAGCAGAACAGAGTCCCAGCACCACAGAGTCACTTGCCAACGAACGAGAAGGACGCCCGGTTGTCTGTGCATCAAGAGAACGATCTGCCGGGTTCGAGCGCGGACACCGCGCCTGCACCGGCGGCGTTTCTTCGCTCGTCGCTCGCCCCTCCTGCCCGGACTCTCATCGACGTTCTCCGTGATACCGCTCATCGTTTTCCCGACGCCCCCGCCATCGACGACGGTGCCGTCTCGGTCAGTTACGCCGAGTTGTTGGACGACATCGCCGAGGGCGCCCAGTGGCTCGCCGATGCCGGTGTCAGGCGCGGCGATCGCGTCGGCATCCGCATGCCGTCGGGTTCCTTCTCCCTTTATGTCGCGATCCTGTCCATCCTCGCGGTCGGTGCCGCGTACGTGCCGGTGGACGCGGACGATCCCGAGGAGCGGGCCGAGTTGGTCTTCGGTGAGGCGAAGGTGACGGCCATCGTCACTGCGGGCGGCATCGCCGCCGGTACTGCTCCCAAGCAAGACGGCCTTCCCGAGACCGACCCACTGCCGCCGACTCCCGAGGACGACGCGTGGGTCATCTTCACCTCGGGTTCGACGGGCACGCCCAAGGGTGTCGCGGTCAGTCATCGCAATGCGGCGGCGTTCGTCGACGCCGAGGCCCGCATGTTTCTGCAGAAGGATCCGTTGGGTCCGGGCGACCGAGTGCTGGCCGGTCTGTCGGTGGCGTTCGACGCGTCGTGCGAGGAGATGTGGCTGGCGTGGCGGCACGGTGCGTGTCTGGTTCCGGCACCCAGGTCGTTGGTGCGGTCCGGTTTCGATCTGGGCCCGTGGCTCGTCTCCCGCGACATCAGTGTCGTCTCGACGGTGCCCACCCTCGCGTCGCTCTGGCCCGCGGTGGCTCTGGAGGCGGTGCGGTTGCTCATCTTCGGCGGAGAGGCGTGCCCGCCGGAACTGGCCGAGCGGCTCGCCGTCGAAGGCCGTGAGGTCTGGAACACGTACGGCCCCACCGAGGCGACGGTCGTCGCGTGCGCGGCGATCATGGACGGGAAGGGGCCCGTCCGCATCGGATTGCCGTTGGACGGCTGGGACCTGGCCGTGGTCGACGCTTCGGGCACCCCGGTGCAGGTCGGCGAAGTCGGTGAGTTGGTCATCGGCGGCGTCGGACTCGCTCGGTATCTCGATCCGGCCAAGGACGCCGAGAAGTACGCGCCCATGCCCTCTCTGGGATGGGACCGGGCGTACCGCAGCGGCGATCTGGTCAAGCTCGAGCTCGAAGGTCTGCTGTTCCAGGGCCGCGCGGACGATCAGGTCAAGCTCGGCGGTCGACGCATCGAGCTCGGCGAGATAGACAATGCGCTGCAAGCACTTCCGGGCGTCGGCGGCGCGGCGGCCGCCATCCGCAAGACCGCTGCCGGAAACTCGGTGCTCGTCGGGTATCTCGCCAGCACCAATCCCGATTTCGATCTCGAAGCCGCACGCGAATTGCTCGCCGAGCAGTTGCCCGCGGCATTGGTGCCCAGGCTTGCGCTGGTGGACGAGATGCCGACGCGCACCTCGGGCAAGGTCGACCGCAACGCGCTGCCGTGGCCCCTGCCCGGTATGGCGGGCGCGTCTGCGCTCGGCGGTACGGCGGGGTGGGTGGCCGAATTGTGGACCAACATCCTCGGCGCGCAGGTTTCCGACGAGAACGCCGATTTCTTCGCCAACGGCGGCGGTTCGCTGTCGGCCGCTCAGTTGGTGACGGCGTTGCGCGAACGGTTCCCCGAGATCACCGTCGCGCAGCTCTACGACCACCCACGGCTGGGTTCACTGGCGCAGTATCTCGACGATCTGAAGCCTGTCGTCGAGGCCGTTCCTCGTGACGTGGCACCGACGTCGCGTACCGCGCAGTGGGCTCAGATCGCGGCAACGGTTCCGTTGACCACCCTGACCGGATTGCAGTGGGTCACCTGGCTCGGACTGCTGTTCAACGTCATGTCCTGGTTCGGCGACGTGCCCTGGGCCCCGACGCTGTCGTGGTGGTGGGTACTCGTGGCGTTCGTCCTGTTCATCACTCCGGTCGGCCGGATGGCGATCTCGGTCATCGGATCTCGCATCCTGCTGGCCGGGCTGAAACCCGGCGCGTATCGACGCGGCGGGAGCATGCACATCAGGCTGTGGGCAGCAACGAGATTGACCGATGCCAGTGGTGCGTCGAACCTTTCGGGTGCACCGTGGATGGTCTACTACGCGCGCGCTCTGGGTGCCAAGATCGGCAAGGGTGTCGACCTGCACACGATGCCGCCGGTCACCGGCATGCTCGAGCTGGGCGACGGCTGTTCCATCGAGCCCGAGGTGGATCTGTCCGGGCATTGGATCGACGGAGATCTCGTCTACATCGGCGGCGTCGAGATCGGTGCCGGTGCCACCGTCGGCGCCCGCTCGACGCTCTTGCCCGGCACCAAGGTCGGCAAGAACGCTGTCGTCACGGCAGGCTCCGCCGTCGTCGGACGGGTGAAGGCCGGTCAGATGTGGTCCGGTTCGCCGGCTCAGAAGGTCGGCAAGGCCGATCATCCGTGGCCCGCGGAAACGCCACCGCGCGCGACCAAATGGGTGTTCGCGTACGGCGTCGCGTCGCTGTTCCTGTCCGGCATGGCATTGTTCTCGATCGGCGTCAGCCTGGTGCTGATGGGCTGGTGGATTCACACCGCGGACTCCGTGTTCGACGCCTTCGAACGTGGTCTGGTGATGTTGCCCGTCGCGACGATGGTGTCGTTGGCGGTGTTCGCGGTGATCACCGTCGTCGCGGTGCGATTGCTCAGCATCGGTCTCGTCGGCGGCTACCACCCCGTGCGCAGCCGTATCGGCTGGCAGGTCTGGGCCACCGAACGGTTGATGGACTCCGCGCGCACCTTCCTGTTCCCGCTCTACGCGTCACTGTTGACGCCGCATTGGCTGCGGCTCCTCGGCGCGAAGATCGGCAAGGACGTCGAAGCGTCGACGGTGCTGATGATCCCCAAGTTCACCACCGTCGCCGACGGCGCGTTCCTCGCCGACGACACGATGGTCGCCAGCTACGAACTCGGCGGCGGCTGGATGCATCTGGGCGACGCCAAGGTCGGCAAGCGGGCGTTCCTCGGCAACTCCGGCATGACCGGGCCCGGGCGAACCGTTCCCAAGAACGGCCTGGTCGCGGTGCTGTCCGCGACGCCGGACAAGGCGAAGTCCGGCTCGTCGTGGCTCGGCAGTCCGCCGGTGCGGCTGCGTCGGGCCGCCGGTAGTGCGGATTCGTCGCGCACGTTCGATCCGCCCCGCAAGCTCAAGGTCGCCCGGTCGTTCGTCGAGACGTGCCGGTTGATTCCCGTCGTCGTGACGTTCGGCATCGGACTCGGAGTGCTGTTCTCGCTCACCGCCATCGCCGACTCCGTCGGGTACTGGTTGGCTGCGTTGCTCAGTGGCGTCGTCCTGCTGGTCGCCGGATTTGTGGCTGCTGCGGTATCGGCGTTGGCGAAGTGGTTGTGGGTGGGCCGGATCGGCAAGACCGATCACCCGCTGTGGAGTTCGTTCGTGTGGCGCAACGAGGTGGCAGACACGTTCGTCGAGACCGTTGCCGCGCCCTGGTTCGCGCGCGCCGCCGAGGGCACCGCGGTACTGAACATGTGGTTGCGGTGGCTCGGTGCGGATATCGGCCGCGGCGTCTGGTGTGAGACGTACTGGCTTCCCGAGGCCGATCTGGTGACGTTGGCCGACGGTGCGACGGTCAACCGAGGGTGCGTTGTGCAGACGCACCTGTTCCATGATCGGATCATGTCCATGGACACGGTCGATCTCGGCAGAGGCGCAACACTGGGACCACACTGTGTCGCGCTGCCTGCATCGGGTATAGGTGATGGTGCGACGGTGGGGCCTGCCTCTCTGGTGATGCGCGGCGATACGGTTCCCGCGCATACTCGTTGGCAGGGCAATCCGATCGCGCCGTGGGCCAAGGGTGATCCCTTTCCGCGTATTCGCGACGACCGAAACGAGGGGTGATCTACCGTGCCGGACAGGCTCGTGGCACCGGTGTTCGACGTCGACTCCAGTGACAATCCGATCGATACGTATCTCCCCCAGAACGGCAACCGCGGCTATCGCGTCTCGCGCTACGAACTCGACCTCGAGTACAAGGTAGAGAGCAACCGGCTGGCGGGTAAGGCGAAGATCACCGCGGTCACCACTGCGACGGTGTCGAAGTTCGCGCTCGATCTCGGCCCGGCGATGAACGTGTCGAAGGTGTCGGTCAACGGATCGCGTTCGGTGAAGTTCAGCCACCAGCGCGGCAAGCTGAAGATCACGCCCGCCAAGCCCATCGCGTCGGGTGCGGCACTGGTGGTGACGGTCGCGTACGGCGGAACCCCGAAGCCCATCAACGGTTTGTGGGGTGAGGTCGGCTGGGAGGAGCTCACCGAGGGCTCGCTCGTCGCCAGCCAACCCAACGGCGCTGCGTCGTGGTTTCCGTGCGACGACCATCCGGTGTCCAAGGCCAGCTACGGCATCACCATCACCACCGATTCGCCGTACTACGCGGTGGCCAACGGAACGTTGGTGCGCAAGCAGACTCGCGCCAGCCGCACCACGTGGGTCTACGAGCAGCCCGAGCCGATGGCCAGCTACCTCGCAACCATCCAGATCGGTCCGTACGAGCATCGCATCGTCAGCCCGGGGCCGGTGCCGATGAAGGCGATCACTCCGCCGCGCCTGCGAGCGCAGTTCGATCACGACTTCGGTCGTCAACCGCAGATGATGGACACATTCGTACGGCTCTACGGCCCTTACCCTTTCGCGTCGTACACCGTGGTGGTGACCGACGACGACCTCGAGATTCCGATCGAGGCGCAGGGGTTGTCGATCTTCGGTGCCAATCACTGTTCCGGTTCCCGGTACTACGAGCGTCTGGTGGCGCACGAGCTGGCGCACCAGTGGTTCGGCAATTCGCTCACCCTCGGCAAGTGGGCCGACATCTGGCTGCACGAGGGATTCGCGTGCTACTCGGAGTGGATCTGGGCCGAGAACTCCGGCGGCGCAACGGCTCACGACAAGGCCAAGCGGGCGCACACCATTCAGCGCGGATTGGCGATGGACCTGCAACTCACCGACCCGGGGCCCGAGCGCATCTTCGACGACCGCGTTTACAAACGCGGCGCACTGGCACTGCATGCAGTGCGACGCACCATCGGCGACGAGCGATTCTTCGGACTGATCCAGGAATGGACCTCCAAGTACCGCTACTCGACGGTCGCAACGGCGGACTTCACCGACCTCGCCTCCCGCTTCGGTTGCCCCCGAAATCTGTGGGACGCATGGCTGGTGGACAAGCAACTTCCGTCGTTGCCGTAGCTCCCGCGGGCAATCGGCTCCCCAGTTTCGGATATCAGCCTGCAATCGGAGGCCTGGATCCAAGTCTGGGGAGCCGATCCTCCGGTCAGACCCGCCGACGCCGTTTCTGCGCGTAGCCGATGGTCAAGAAGCCCGCCGACATCAACGCGAAAAGATTGATCGGCGACGCGATCGCACGGCCGACACTCGCATCGAGTGCCACGACCTGAAACAGCACCCAACACACGATGACGCCCAGCACGGCGAAAATCGGCCAGGGTCCGGAGTAGTTGTACTTCATGCTCGCTCCCGTCGGACGAGGGATGTGCCCGCTCCACGGTACCCACCGCATCGGCTGTGTCAGCGAACTCCGATTGACAACACCAAGCCGGCCACGGCGTAGCCGTACAGCGCTGACGTTGCCAGTGCTTGTCGCCAGAAGCCCGGCGGGAACGACGCCGCCCAGCGTCCCCTGCCGTCCAGTTGCAGATCGCAGGGGAAGTCGCTGATGGCCATGGCCGATCCAGGATTCTTCGAGTGCGCGAGCACCACGCCGGTGGTGAACGGCAGTCCCCGAACGAACAGATGGCCGCGCGCTTCCCCGGCCCGGTACCGCACCGTTGATTCGGTGACAACCCCTGTGTACCAACGTCGTTGGACGTTCCAGCCGGTGGCGTGCGCGAGGCGAAGATTGCGGTCACCACGCGGTGCCGTGTCCACGGTCTCGACGTCGGCGATCAGTCCCCAGCGCAGCATCGACGCCCACCAGGCAATCCGTCGGCTGCGAAATACCACTGCACCCAGCAGCACGATCGCGAAGACGTAGGGCACCATCGTCGGAAATCTCGACCAGCATGCGGCCGGCACGATCACCGCGACGAGAAACCAGTACGCCTCACGCCGGTTCCATACTGTGGCACCCGCGATCGCCACCGTCGGAGGCACCCGATGCGGCGGGACCGTGCGCGAGGACTGCAGCATGATGCCGCTGATCCTAGAGCCGAACCGCCCCTACGCGCTCGGCAAGTGCGCAGACGTTTTCGATCGCACCACCAGGCCACACAGTGCCGCCATCACCGCGCCGAAGCCGAAGATGATCGGATACGTGACCACGCCGGGCCATGTCTCGGTCAATGCCGACAGCAGGGCGGGCACCGCGAAGCCCAGGTAGGTCAGCGAATAGAACACCGCGGTGAGGCCGGCGAGATCATCGGGGCCCGCAATGCGTTGCACCTCTTGCAAACCCGAGACCAATGCCATGCCGTACCCGCACCCCAGCACTGCCGCCGCGATCAGGGCCGCGGCGATGGTCAGCACCGACGCCGCCCACGCCGCGACAGCCATGCCGACAACAAGCAGTGTCAGCGCAACCAGAGCGCCTCGCGCACTGGCGGGAGTGTCGATTCGACGCCCGACGGCCTGGATCGCGAAGCCGGAACCGAGCGCGATCACCGCCATCGCGGCCGACAGAGCGACGGGATAGCCGCCCCCGGGCTCGTCGGCCAGCGCGTCGGCCATCAGTGACGGCAGCACCGCGTACGCGACGCTCGCGGCACCGAACACCCACGGGGCCAACGGCAGCACGACGAACAGGAACCGTCGATGGGAGGCGGACGGAATCCTCAGGTCGTCGAGCAGCTTCTTGTTCTTCGATGCCGCTGTGGCAGTGCGAGTTTCGGGAACCGACAGCATGCCGACACCGGCGACGATGCAGATCAGCACGTGCACGCTGTAGGCGAGGTGCGTCGGCCACGGCGCCCACTGCGCGAGCACACCGGCAACTCCGGCACCGAGGGCGAAGCCCGCGGTCAGCGACATCGCCGCACGGCGCGCTCCGGCACCGGGTTTGGCGGTGGCGTCGCGGCTCGAGAGTTCCTTGACCCAGCTGCCGCCCACGGCCATACCGATTCCGAGCGCGATACCGCTGAGCACGCGACCACCGAAGAGCAGGTACGCATTGTCCGGTCCGAGTGCGATCAGGATGGACCCGGCCGCGGCAATTGCTGTAGCGGGCAACATGATCGGGCGTCGACCGAGTCGGTCGGACAGCGGTCCGCAGATCAGCATCGCCGGAATGATGCCCAGAACGTAGGCGAACAGGAACGTATCGACCACCACGGCCGAGAACCCGTGGTCGAGTCGGTACATCACCAACAGCGGCGTGAACTCGTTGCCGCCCCAGGCCACAGCGAACATCCCCGACGCCACCAGCAGCCAGCGTCGCGCAGTCGTCTCGATGTCTCGATCGTTCGTGATCGTCTCGCTCATCACGCTCCCCCTCTGTCCGGTCGTAGGCCGTGCACCCCGAGCATGTGTTGTTCGACGGCGCGCTCGAATCCGTCTGCGTCGCCGGCCTCGATCAGGTCGGCCAGCCGGCGATGGTCGTCGACGATGCGGGAGATCTGGCCTGGGTCACGCGTCACCGAGGCTGCGGTCATTCGGCGTTGACGCTCGCGAAGTCCGTCGTAGAACGCGTCGAGCAACGGGTTGCCGCCCGCATGGACGACGGTGCGATGGAAGTCGGCGTCGACGGCGCTGAACTCGGCGGCGGTACCGTCCACGGCCAGCTGCTCTTGTAGCTGCAGGTTCTCCCGCAGCGCGGACACCACGGATTCGCGGGCTGACGCGTCGTCGATGAATGCGCGAACGCTGCCTGCCTCGACGAGTCGACGCGCGTCGACGACGCTCTCGGCCTCACCCACCGCGATCGGCACCACCAGTGCCCCGCGCTTGGGGTAGAGCCGCATCCACCCCTCGACCTGCAGACGCAGAAACGCCTCGCGTACGGGCGTGCGACTGATCTCGAGCCGGGTGGCGATCTCACCCTCGCTGACGAGCTCACCGCCGGGCAGTTCCCCCGAGACGATGAGCTCCTTGACCGTCACATACGCCGTATCAGCGGCAGATTTCGTCTCGGACACAACATAGATACTAGATGCACCTCAACTGTGCACCAATTCGGGAGCCGAAAAAGTCCACTCAACGTGACATTGACTGCCGAAAAGGCCACCGAACGATGCTCCTATGTCTGTCAAGGGCTGGGTGTGGGCTTCAGTAGGCCGAATATTTCGCGGGCGATGGCGCGTTTGAGG
>NZ_JAWLKF010000020.1:51792-55868 GCF_033042195.1 Rhodococcus cerastii | reverse complement strand
CACCTTCGAAGGACGCATCACCCCGAACGGAAACTAACCGACGCCAAGGTCGGATCCACCGTTAATCTGACACTCCCTCGAACCTCGCAGAGGTCGCTGAAGAGCTCGGTAGCGAAGGAACAATCGGAGGACGTACCGCTCTTGAGTGGCGGCGTCTAGCCGGCGAAGATGACGGACCACGCGAACAGCAGCAGGGTCCGTAGATACCCGCCTGCCGCAGACGGGTCGGGCCCCGACACTTTTCGCGTCGGGGCCCGGATGCGCGGATTCGTTGATGTTACTTGGGGAATGGGCTCGGATTGCTAGTCCAGCTTCTTGCGGTCCTTCTTGTCGAGGAGATGGGTGTTCTTGAGGGCGTCGTTCTTGGTGCGGGTCGCTTCGCGGAGGATGCGGTCGGTGTCGCGGCGGGTCCGCGGGAGGCGGACTTCCTTGGTGTAGTCGGCGTGGCGTTTGGCCAGGCTGGGGCCGGTGTTCTTGACCGTGGGGTCGCCGCCGGAGCCGGCGAGTGCCCCGACGATGCCGATGACGGCCTGTGCGCGGTTGAGGCGATCCTTGAAGCTCATAGTGGTCAGTTCTCCTTGCTAGTGAAGTGGGCTACAGCTTTCGGGGCGTCGCTGTCGGCGTGGTCGGTAGTGTCCTGGCCGGCGACGAGGAGCTGGTGGTGGTCGGCGAGCTGTCTGCCCTGGGCGACAGCGAGGTCGAAACTGTCGACCTGGAAGCTCGGCGCGGGCAGCGGGTCCTGGCGCCCGACGTAGGAGCGGGCGATCGTGATGGCCTTGTCAGCGGTGCTGCGGGTCACGACGAGGCGGGCGTGCTCGGTGGCGTCAGTGATCTGGCGGCCGAGGTCGGCGAGCTTGAGGCCAGCCTGTTCGACGAGTTCGGCGCGTTCGGCCTGGTGGTTCTCGATGTCGTTAGCGCGGTGGGTGAGCTGGGCGGTGACGGCGTCGAGCTGCTCGGTGGTCTCGGAGCCGTTCTCGTATTCGGACATGTAGTTGACGTAGCCGGATCCGCCGATGATGAGGGCGAAGAAGATCGCCAGGGGAATCATCACGTAGACCGGGGCTCCGGCGGCGTTGCCGTCGTGAATGATCCGCAGCATCATCACGATCGCGGCGATGGAGACGAGCGCGCCGAGCCCGACACGCTCGGCGAGGATCCGCTTGAAGGTCGCGCCGGTGCGGTCGACGGTGGCGTCGGTGGTCTTGAAGCGGCGGTGCCTGCGGCCGGTGTGGCGCGTGATCCAGGTGAACGCGAGAGTGCCCAGAACCGCGAACACCGCAGCGATGGCCATCTTGATGATCTGGCCGACATCGCCGGTGAACGCGAGAACGAGGTTGGCGTTGAGCAGACCCATCGTCAGGAACAGAAAGATCGGGAAGTCGAGAGCGACGAACACCTTCTCGGTCTTGGTGTTGCGGTGACGATCGCGGTAGTGGCCGGTGGCACCGTTACGGTGGGCACCGTCGATAACCCCGCGGAGCTCATCGTGCTTGGTCTGAGCCTGATCGGGGGTGAGGCGCTCGTGGTTGGGGCCGACGAGTACCCGTTCGCCGCGGAGCTCAATGTACCGGTCGATCTGGTTGATCCGGGCGAAGATCTTCTTGATCAGCGAGATGCTGCCGGCAATGGGCCCGCGTGCGGCCTTCTCCAGGCTGTCCTCAGCCGCGGTGATCGGGACGCTGAGGATCTTGCGCTCCATCAACGTCAACTCTTTACCGGTGGGGAGCTTGGGCAGGCGACCGTATTCGCGGACCACCGCTCCGGTTCCGACGAGCTGACCCAGCGGGATGGGACCCATCCCGAGGCAGGAAGTGACCTTCTCGGAGGTAGGGATCTTCGCAGGAGCCGGCGCGGGGACGGTTCCGTTCTGAAGCTGGGCGAATTCGCGGGCGAAGTCGTCGTTGGACGGGCCGCGGTTGTGCAGTTCGGTCATGTCGGTGTGTCCTTGGTGGTGGTGGCCTTCGACCTCGGGTGGTGTGGGGCTCTGGCTCCTACGTTCGAGCCACACCGGTGTGCGGTCAGGGGTGTGTGTGGTGTGGGTGTGCGCTAACTTCTGGACACGACCAACACCGGCCTCGGCTCGGCGACCGACAGCCGTGCAACACCCCACCGCCGGTCGGTCGGAAGCGGGGTAATGCTTGGAGAGAGCGGGGGAACGCGGATGGTCTCGGACACCGACAAGGCCCCCTACAAGGCCTGGCTCGCTGAACTCGACCGCGTCATGACCCGCCGCGACGTCGCGACCGCGATGCGCGAGTACGTGCGCGCCCACCAACACTTGTGGGAACTCGACGACCGCCCGACCACCCGCGACAAGTGGATGAAAGGATCATCGGCAGCCCAGCTGGATGTGTTGGCCAACAACGTCGGCCGATGGATCGGTGGATCGGTACCTGGCCCGAACATCTTGAAAATGGCGTTGATATCGGTCGTCGACAAAGCGGTCCCCGAGGCCCCCGACTCGGTCCGGCAACTGGGACAGTGGGGTGGGTTCGCCGACGTTCTCGACGCTGCCGACACCTCCAACAGGTCAGGGCAGAAACGCGGCGGTGCCGCAGCGAAATACAAAGCCCAGCAAGACCACGCGGAGAAGACCGCGAACGTGGTCCGTGCCGCCGGCCGGCCCGACGACATCGACGCCGCCAGAGATCTCGAAATCGGGTCGTCGCTGTTCGACGACGCTCTGCCGCCGTACGTCGCGCGCACCGCCGACACCCTCGTCGCCGCCCGCCTGGGCGACCCAAGGAATCACCCGATCACCGTGATCGTCGGACCCCCGAAATCCGGGAAGACCCGCAGCCTGTTCCATCTCCTGTCAGCAGTCACACCGCAACCGGTCACCTGGTGGCACAACCCCGCACCGGGAGCCCTCGACACCCTCATCGCCCGCCTCCAAGCCGTCAAGAACGACCCCGCCAGGCCCGACGTGGTGATCCTCGACGACGCCGGATACAACGGTGTCACCCCCGATACGGGACTGACCGCACCCCGGATCCGCAAGATCGCGTCCCTGACGACGTCGGTGGTGCTGATCGTGCACTCCGCCGACCTCGCATCCTGGAAGGATCACGCCACCGGCGGTCGTTCGGCCGGCGGCCTCGAGACGATGATGGGTATCGGAGCCAGCCCGACACTGGTGAACCTGCTCGACGCCAACACCGTCGACTACTCTGCCGAACTCGACGACACCGAACTCGCCGCGGCGTCTCAGATGCTCACCGACAACGACAGCAGCGACCTCCAAGGCCTGGACCTGACCCGTCTCGCCGAAGCGATGGCCACGGTCGGCAAACTGCACGCCGCTGTCCAGGCCGCCTCCGAACACGGCGGAATGAGGGCCGCGCTGGTCGACGCCGCGATCGATGCCACCATCACCGACCCCGCAGGAGTCGACGTCGACTGGCTCCAGACCCTCACTCAGATTCACTACCGACGTCTCGCACGGAACGCACGTTGGCAACCCGCCCAGTTCGATATCGAGTTCGACGACTGGGCCACGGTCGGGTTCTCACCCGGATCCCCCCACGCCGTCCTCATCCGCACCGACACCCACACACCCGACAGTCATGGGGGAGAACGGTATCGACTCCTCGACGCCCTCACCCCACGCCTCCGCGCCCCCGACCGCGACCTCACCCACCTCGACCCCACCACCCTCCACACCGCCCGCATCCTTCGCACCTCGGACTTCCTGATCGCCCACCGCCGCTACGACACCGCCGCAACCTGGCTACTCCCCGCCGCCCACCGAGGAGACCCCGACTCCCTCCTCAAACTCGGATCAGTCACCCACGAGATCGGCCCTGAAGCCCTCGTCGACGGCCGTGCCGCCACAGGGTGGTGGGCCCTTGCCGCCAACCGCGGTGACCCCGCTGCTGCACACAACCTCGGAGTAACTGCCCAAGCCATCGGTTTCGACGCCGTCATCGAAGGCCACACCGCCACCGAGTGGAGGCTCATCGCCGCCGACAACGGCATTGCCGCCACCGCCTTCAACCTGGGAAACGCCGCGAATCAACTAGGCCCCGACGCCGCCATCGAAGGCCACACCGCCACCGAATGGTGGAGAATCGCCG
>NZ_JAWLKF010000020.1:0-51692 GCF_033042195.1 Rhodococcus cerastii | reverse complement strand
CCGACAACGGAAACATCGGTGCGGCCCATAATCTCGGAGTCACCGCTGACAAAGCTGGTCCGAACGCCGTCATCGAAGACCACACCGCCACCGAATGGTGGGCTCTTGCGGCCGACAACGGCATTGCCGCCGCCGCCTTCAATCTGGGAAACGCCGCGAATCAACTAGGCCCCGACGCCGCCATCGAAGGTCACACCGCCACCGAATGGTGGAGAATCGCCGCCGACAACGGAAACATCGGTGCGGCCCATAATCTCGGAGTCACCGCTGACAAAGCTGGTCCGAACGCCGTCATCGAAAGCCACACCGCCACCGAATGGTGGGCTCTTGCGGCCGACAACGGCCACGCATCCGCTGCGTTCAATCTAGGCATCATTGCAGCCAGGGCGAGCGTCGCCGCCAACAAGCTCGGTCCCGACGCAGTCGTCGAAGGACGCACCGCCACCGGATGGTGGCTGCTCGCCGCAGAACGTGGCGACCCCCGAGCCGCATACAAACTGGGAAACGTCGCGGATCGGGCGGGTCCGAATACCGTCGTCGAGGGGCGCATCGCCGTCGACTGGTGGGTGCTCGCCCACGAACGCGGTGGTCCCGCGGCGTTGATGGCCGCCTCCAATCTTGCAGCGGTCGCCGAGGAGTTCGGACCAGATGCCACTATCGGGGGACGCACTGCTTTGCAGTGGCGGCGTCTGGCTCGTGGTGAGACCGACGGCCCCACGGCGAACCCCTGAGTCCGGATGTATCGCCGTCACAGACTGATCGGGGCCCCGACACGGTTTCCGCGTCGGGTGCTGGTGAAGTGGAGTACAGATTCCGGGGCGTCGCTTTTGGCGGGGTCGGTGGTGGCCTGGCTGGCGACGAGGAGTTTGTGGTGGTCGGCTCAAAGTGGTGGGAGTACGCGGGCGCTGACAATTGCTGTTGGAACCGTTACGCCTCAGGAGCAGCTTCCGAAAGCACGAGTGTCCATTACAAACAGAGGAGCTATTTGCAGGATATGCGAATGACCAATTCACCACTCTAAGCAGATTTCGCGCTACCTTGCAGACAGCTCAGGGTCGACAGCGGCGTCCTGTTGATTCGTCGGATGCAACATGCAGTAATTCACTGGATAAGACCGTTATCGGACCTTGAGTTATTCGTCAATAACCATGGATCAGTCGGGCCTCAGCGTGCATGGAGTTACACCGCAGATCGACTGACTCACAGCGTGCACGGACGTGCACCGCCAGTATGTGCACGACCCGTCACGCGTGTCCTCACGATGGTGCAGGAGCGACGTGGCCCGAGTCGCAACAGGTCACAGCCCACCCGCACAAGGCGGGAGTTAGGACCACATCTCATCAGGAATTTCGCCCAGGCGGGTATGATTGAAATACAGTGCCCAACAACGCTTTCAAGCCGCTGCTGGTATCCCTGCATATCAAAACTGGCCGTATTGCTCCTGGCCCGGTGGCGGTGAGCGCCCCACGTCCGTCAAGGAAGCTTGACGGTGCACCTGGCATGGTACGCGTTATCGGTAGATCGCGCGATGTTTCGCGCAGGCGCACAGGTCGGAGATGCACTGACGCGCTCGACTGTCGATGGAGCCGAATATGATCAGGACGGCGATGTGCGCGAAGGTCGAACCGCTCCCCGGCACGTGAGGGCCTCCTGGTGACGGGTGAACGGTGGGAGTGAATGCGCCGGGATTGAATTCTGGGCGCGCGGTGTTATCGTATGAGTAGCAAGGAACCGGTCCTCCGGGCGTGAGCCTCGACAGCCGGTCTGGCCCCTGGTGTAGCTACGGCAGCCAGGGGTTGCTTCATTTCTGGGCCTTCTCCGGCTCGCTGACCTCGACGAAGTGCACATTGTCGGCGATCACGTCGAACAGTTTGCTGGTGCTGTTGGTGTGTGTGAGGGTCCGCCGATAGGCCATTGAGACCAGGTCGGGCAGCCACAGCAGGTGCTCGTGGCGCGGTGACGTCGACAGGAGACGGGTGTTGCGGGGGATCAGTTTCTCGGACACCAAGGCTTTGTGGTCGGCCTTGTCTTTGTTGCGGAAGTTGCTCTGATTGCGTTCCTCGAGCACGAATAGATCGATAGCTGGCCAGACATCGCCGCGGCCGGCTCCGAGCTCGATCGCGAGCTGGCGATAGCAGGCGGTCCGCGCGGTCTGAGCGTCGGTGTCGTCGGCTCCGACTGGGATTTGGTGCGCGATCACACATGCTTCGTTCCCATCGGCGAGGAAGTCGAGCATGTCGCGGGTCTGGTCGATTCCAGCTGAGGTTTGCAGCGCTTTCGTGGTGTGCCAGTACGTTCCGTCGGCGATGCTCTCGATGCCCACCCGTAGCTCATCCATCGCGTCAAGTTCGACGATGACGGCGGTGAACACATAGAAGGTGTCCCGGTGTGCAGCAACACCGTCTGGGGCCTGATACGACTCATCCAGGAAGGCCACCGGGCCAGAGGTGCGTTGGTAGGCGTCGAACACGATCTGTGCAGCGGGATCGGGGCGGCGCGAAGGCATCACGACATCCTAGGGGCGGGCTCAGACACGCCAGTTGTTGTCCACGGCTAGACGCATAGCCTGTTCATAGATCCGTCCGGTCGGTGTGCCAGAGGCGCACCGACCGGACACTGAGCTCGGAGGTGCGATGCGTGCAAGCGCGAAGGCGTCTGTCGCAACAGCGGCGGCAGCAGTATTACTAGTCGTGGCCCTGGCAGGCGCATGGACGATGACTCGCGATTCGAATACGCCAGTATCGAGAACCGAACAGGAGACCAGCACCGTGAGCGATCCAAGTAGTCGACCAGACGGCCAGCCCATCGACGACCAAACGGACGACGACTACGACCCCGCCTTGGAAGAACCGACCATCAACGGTGACGAATCACGGACCGCACGTGACCTCATCGAGGACTCGCGACCCGATTCCAACACCGTCGACGACGGATTCCTCGCGACCGACCCCGAAGAGGAATCAGGTCCGGGCGAAGGGTGGACCTCGTACAACCCTGGCCCATAGGCATTCCAGCCACAATGGGTGTCCGTCGGAGCTCGCTCCAACCAACTGTCCTACGGCGGCGAACGCCGGCAGGCAGTCCGGGCGCTTTAGCCTGTTCGTCGAACCCGCTCCACTGGAAATTATCGACTGGTTTCGGTTTCAGCGCATTAGCGAAACATGTTGCCGCATAGCATATGCAGACGTTTACTTGACGTAATATCTGTTATCGGTAATGAATGTCGTTGTAGAAATACCTGGTCAGGCGCGCGTTGACAGCGCAACTCGTTCGCTCGTGAAACGTGTGCAGCCGATCGAAGAACCGGCAAGCTCGACGCGGTGTGGTTTCATCCCGGCTCATCAACGAAGACGGCGTCTGCGAGGCGTTCAACAGCGCAATTGAAGAGGCGAGCTCGTGGTAAGTGAGCTCCGACGAATCCATGGCAAGGACGGCAGCTGTCCCCGCGCGCTCTCTCCAGCAAACGCTGCGTCTTGGCTTCGGTCACAATGTTCTGGTATAGACCCAGTTGCCCATTTCATGCCCTCCGTCGGTGGTGCCGGCCTGATCGAAGACTGCCCTATCTGACGCCAGGTCGGACTGCCGGTCCCCTGCGTGTCAAGGCGGTATCAACCTAGGCGGAAGCACCAGGCGTCGCGCTGATCGGCACGTCAATGCGGTCCCGTGCGACCACTACTCCATCCTGTACCACATAGCATTCGACCACATGCTCGCCGCGGAAGGAGGTGCGTTCGTGCCTGCCGGTCACGCGGTTCGGCTCGACGATCTGCCCGCGAATTTGGTTCCGATGCTCGGCTTCATCACCTTGGTTGAGCACTTTCCAACGGACATCGTATGAACCAGGAACGTCGCACTCGGCGATGGTGAAGTCCAATTCCTTGTTGGGCAGGAGCAGAGATTTGGCGTGGAGCATCTCGCGCAGGGATGCCGGACGCCAACCGTTTTGGGCAACGGTGCAGTCGATTGCGAGCATGTACTGGACGTCGATCGGGTACTTCTGCTCGACAAACTCTTCGGTGTTGTCGAAAGAGCGAGCCGATTCGACGACGGCCTTGAGTGGCACTGATGTTCCAAAGACCTCGCGCCACTTCTTGTTCGCCGAAGCCTTACCCTCTTCAGCGATCGCTTCGAGGCAACGGTTGTATGCCTTCTTGGCTTTCGACTGGAACCGCGCCTTGACCTTTACTCGCTGGCTACTGCCCAGTGCCAGGTAAAAGTCCTTGTCCGGCTCCTGGTGGAGGAACCCGAAGAAGTCGCGGACCATCAAATCGAACGATCCACTCCCAGCCGAGTCGTAGTCAGTGGTCTGAGCGAAGAACCGATGCACCAGTGTGTCAATGAGCAGGCCACCGATACCTACACCGTTGGCGTTCTTCCACGCTCGGGCCATCCTCGCAAGATGCCGCATATTCGTCGAGGTGCGGTCGTTGCACACCTTTGTGGCCTCGATCTCGGCGCGAGGCTTGGTGACCTTCCAACTTCCCGCGGCTGTGTCCGGGTAATCGAAACTGCCATCAGAGTTCTCGAACGCTGGCTGGACCTCGAACTTGAAAGCATTGCTCGTGAATTGCACGCGCACAACGCACTGATCGACGCGGATGTCGGTGTTCGAGTAGCGAGCCTTCAGGTCGTCCCGGACGCGCTCGAGCATCCTCCGCGGACCGGACTCACTGTTGTAATCGGTCCGGATATCGGAAGGGAGGATGTAGATCATATCGAGATCGGAGACACCTTTGATGGCGGTGTGCCGGCCGTAGGAGCCGACCATCAACTTGTGGGCGGTGTCGCCGTCCTTGGACCGGAAGTCCTTGTTCAGCGACTTCGTAATTTCGTCTCTGCGCGCCCCGACCGACGCCGCCGTGCCCCCGACTTTGAGGTTCGTGAGTAACACGTCGAAGATTTCCGATGTCTTCACGATCGTGCCTCGCCCCGACTAAGACGAAGCGCTTCGGGGAGGAACAGGTCGATCTCGTTGCCAGAGAAGGTCATCTCCTCGTTGTGCTTGAGTCCTTCTTGCGCCCGTGTGTATGCCTTCGAGGTCGTCCTCGGAGAGTCGGCGTAAGCGCCGCGGGTGGCCTCCTGGAGCTCGTCGCGCCGAGTCCTGGCCTGCTCATCGGAGATACCGCCGGACATCAGGTCGGAGATCAAGGAGATGTAAGACTCACGGATGTCCCAGAGCTGGGAGGCGACGCCGCGATGGGCGTCGGATTCGTCCGCGAACCTGAAATTCTTGGCCCCGAGGCTGATCCAGGTCACCAGGAGCGCGATGAACGATGTGACCAGACTGGTAAGTGCCGGGTCTCCGAATAGGCCGACCACCGCGACCAGGAAGGTGCCGGAGCTGACAGCCGTGAGCGCGATAAGGACGCCCTGCTGCCACCGGTGCTTCGTGAAGCAAATGTCGGCCTGTTTTTCGCGGGTTTTGTGGCTGTAGACCACGCGACCGAAGGACTCCCGTACCTGCGCTAGCAGGTACGAGTCCTCTCCAGCCTGACCTGTACAGCCAGGCTCCGTCTCTTCTGCCACGTCTCTCCGATCGTCGTCACCGGCCGGTGCATCCCCTTAGGGATCTCCGAGTCGTGTCGCCCGAATGCGACGCCTGACGACGGTCGCTGCACTTGGTGCCAAGTATGCCCACGGACACCGACACGAAGAGAATCACTCTTCGATTACACCCTCGCTTCGCCGACCTCGTGCCAGAGCAACTGCTTATGCCTGTCTACCCGCCACGGACCGCTTGATCTGGACCCGGCCTCGATACGGGAAGAACGCGAATCGCAGGTAGCGAGTCCACGTGACCGTCCCTCACCCGCCCAATTTCCACCGTCTTCTCTGGGCCACTTCTGCGGGCGTTGGGATGCCGCACATCACGAGATGTCAGCTGTGATGAGCAGCAATATGGCCTGTCGGCCACGCTGCGTATGGGCCGATCACTCTTCGTTCGACCTCCGCAAACTAGGGTCGACAACGTTGATCTCGTGATTGAAGTAACCCCCACGGAGGCTTAGTGAGCGACTTCGAGCAGTTCCTCGGTGACGCGGATGTCCGTGAAATCCCGTGGGCGAAGCCAACCGGTGCCCCGGTGTCGCTCGTTACTGACAGAGTGCTCATCGCGGACGGCACCGACGCATTGGAAATCGCGGTGGCCTCTGCAGCGATCAGACCCAAAGTCGACGAGGTTCGTCGGTTGTGGTCCATTAGATGGGGACGTCGGGCAGCGCCGGTCGTTCTCGTTGTCGCTTACGTTGTCGACGGAACTTACAAAGCTGCTGTGTGTGGCACTAAGGACGACCCTGTCGTCTTGACCGACTTGGACCTATCGCAGGTCGAGAGGATCTGCGCGGCCGCGCTCTCTGCGCCAGACCAGGCCAACGCTGAACGCGCCTTCCATCGGCTGCTGATCGGACAAAAAGATCAACTTGTTGCCGGCCTTACCAACGCTGGATTATTCGCCTCTCACGAACTGAGGGCAGGTGTTCCTACACGACCGGATTGGCAGAGTGAACGCGACAAGGGAAGCGCACTACTGCGGCAGCGCGGAACCGATCTGATTCGTGGCCTGGGATACAAGGCCACACCCCACGGATCTGTCGCACTGATCCTGACTTCGAACGACACCCACCGCGCAGTAGCCGTTCTGCTCGACGACAACGAGGTATTTGATCGCCCAACAGCTCGCTTCGGCGCAGTATCGCCGGTCGCGCAAGGTCTTGCTATCGCCCAACAACAAGGCCTGCCTTGGCTGGTCGTCACTAGAGGGACACAGATTCGGCTCTACCCTGCCAAACCCGACGTCGGCGTCGGGCGGAAGGGCCAGGCAGAGACATTCACGGAACTGGACTTGGCGTTGCTCGCCGACAGCGATGCCGCATACCTTCCTTTGCTCTTTTCATCCGATGCACTGAGCTCTAACGGCAGCGTCTCCGCGATACTCGATGCCTCGTCCGATCACGCCGCCGCACTCGGAAAGCGACTCCGCGACCGGGTCTACATCGACGTGGTCCCTCAACTGGCTGTGGCTGTCGCCAACCGGATGGGTGCGATATCTGAGGCCGATCTCGGGGAGGCCTACCACCGAACACTGATCATCCTGTTCCGACTTCTCTTCATCTCCTACGCAGAAGACAGGGGCCTGCTCCCCTACCAACGAAACCCCCGCTACACCAAGAAGGCACTTAAGACCTCCGCACGGGAATTGGCGGAGAACTCGGACATGACGTTCGACCCGACGGCCACCGACCGGTGGGACGACCTCCTAGCGATCTGGCGCGCGGTCGACGACGGAAACAAAGAGTGGGGCGTGCCGGCCTACAACGGTGGTCTCTTCGCAAGTGACGATGTGCACCCATCGGGCAAGGCCATAGCCTCGATGCGGCTGACCAACGCCGAGATCGGCCCAGCCCTTAGAGCGCTCGTCGTCGACACCGGGGAGGACGGAACTTTCGGTCCCGTCGACTTTCGATCACTATCTGTACGCGAGTTCGGCACGATTTATGAAGGCCTTCTCGAATCATCACTCAGTATCGCGCCGCACGATCTGACAGTCGATCCGAAGACGGGTGCCTATCACCCTGCTAAGCCCTCGGACACGGTCGAGATCCCATCGGGCCAGGTGTATTTTCACAATGCCTCCGGCTCAAGGAAAGCGTCCGGCTCCTACTTCACCAAAGCATTCGCCGTAGAGCATCTGCTCGACGCATCTCTCGAACCAGCCCTCACCGCGCATCTCGCAGCAGTTGCGCTGCTGCTTGAACAAGGTGACGACGCTCAGGCCGCCGACAGGTTCTTCGATTTCCGCGTAGCCGACCTCGCCATGGGATCCGGCCACTTCCTTGTAGCAGCAATAGACCGCATCGAGAACCGGTTCGCGACATTTCTCGCGACTCACCCGATACCAGAGGTGACGGAGGAACTACGTCGGTTGACCGTCACTGCGCAGGAAGCATTGGGCGCGGAGTCGCTTGACATCGAGCTGGAGTCCCGGGCGGTCCTGCGCCGGCAAATCGCGCGGCGATGCATTTACGGGTTGGACTTGAACCTCATTGCCGTCGAGCTGGCGCGCCTCGCTATCTGGATCCACACATTCGTGCCAGGACTGCCTATGAGCTCACTGTCGCACGGGCTGGTTGTTGGCAACAGCTTGACTGGAATCGCCACGGTCGATGAAGTACTGGACATCCTCGATCCCAACGCAAACGATGGCACCATCAGCATTTTCGAGGACCAAATTCTTGATGAACTGAACACGGCGCGCGAACGACTACTCAGAGTCGCTCGGACATCCGAAGCAACCAAGAAAGAGGTCCGAGAGGCTACCAAAGCACATGCTCAGGCACGCAAGGACGCACAGGGCGTCTCGGCGATCTTCGACGCCGCTATTGCCACCAGACTGGGATTGATCAATCGGGTCGCGACCCCGGACTCTGCGATCCGCGCCGCAGAGAAAAGTGACGTGCAGGAACAGATCAGGGATCTTCAAGCAGCGCATTTTCCCGTACTGTTTCCCGAGGTATTCCTCCGCGAGCGACCCGGCTTCGACGTACTGCTCGGCAACCCCCCGTGGGAAGAAACCACCGTCGAAAAACTGGGATGGTGGGCACTTCGCTTCCCTGGGTTGAAGAGTTTGAAAGATAAAGCGCAGAAGGAGCGGATTGCAGAACTCGAAGAAACGCGCACGGACCTCGTCGCCGAGTACGAGGCAGCAACCATTGAGGCCGGTCTGCTGCGCGGCGCTCTTCTCAAGGGCCCGTTTCCGGGGATGGGCACGGGCGATCCAGACCTGTACAAGGCGTTTACATGGAGGTTCTGGCAGGCACTTCGTCGAGACGGTGCAATCGGGGTCGTCCTACCGCGAAGCGCTCTCAGCGCCGCAGGCAGTGCCGAGTGGCGTGAAGACGTTTTAACGAACGGCACTTTCTCCGACGTAACCCTTCTGGTCAACACTAAAGGATGGGTATTCGATGACATGGAGCACCGCTACACGGTTGGCCTGGTAACGATCAGAAAGGGCCAGCACTACGCCGGTGCGCTTAAGCTTCGCGGTCCGTTCGCGTCACTTTCCGAGTATCGACAGAAGGTTGGACTGGGGAGTGCGGAAGTATCGACAGAAGACTTTCGGGGATGGTCCGACGGCGCAGCGTTCCCTGCAATTCCAGACGCTGCGGCGCTGTCGATCTTCATCAAGATGCGGTCACACCCGCGGCTCGACGTCCGTTCAGGATCGTGGAGGGCACGTCCTCAACGTGAATTCGACGCGACGAACGACAAGAAGCATTTCTCGACAGATCTATCCAACGCAGTCGGATGGCCGGTCTTCAAAGGTGCCTCTTTCGACATATGGCAACCCGACACCGGAACTTACTACGGATGGGCGGACCCCAACCATGCACAGGCCGAGCTCCAATCTCGCCGACACCGACAGGCACGCCTGAAAAGGTCCGCGTTCTCCGAATTCTCTCAATCCCAAATTGAAGATGAGACCACTCTGCCGTGTTTGAATACTCGTATCATGTTCAGGGATATATCCCGATCGACTGATACCCGGACGATGCGCGCTGTGTTGGTTCCCGCCGGGCGGGTTGCCACCAACAAAGCGCCGTACTTTTTGTTTCCGTCTGGAGATAGCCGGGACGAAGCGTACCTCCTCGGTGTCCTCTGCAGCATTCCGCTGGACTGGATCGCGCGTACGGTCGTCGAGCTCAGCATGAACTTCCACATTCTCAATGGACTCCCCATCCCGCGGCCAGACCCAGACAGTGTTTTGCGAAAGCAGGTAGTCGAGATCGCCGGACGCCTGGCAGCTACGGACGAGCGCTACCTCGAATGGGCTGATGAAGTCGGAGTTCCAACCGGTTCCGTCACAGACGAGACAATGAAGTCGGACCTGATTGCCGAACTCGATGCGCTGGTCAGCTTGCTGTACGAACTCGACCGCGACGAGGTCGTGCACGTCTTCGAAACTTTCCACCGAGGATGGAACTATCAACCGCGCTTGAACGCGGTTCTGAGTCATTTCGACTCCTGGAAGACCAAGGTGACAACGTGACCAACGACGGACCCAATGCGACATACCGCGCCGAGTTCAGCACCAACAAGGAAGGGATCGAACGAGTCGCGGACGCGATCAACGGCCTCCTGGGAGGCCTTCGCACCCGTCTCGTCGTTCCCCCTGCCCTGGCCATCGCCACGGCGTACTTCAATCCAGGTGGGTTCAATCTGCTAGCCGAGGAGCTCGAGCAGACCGGAGGTGTGAGGCTTCTGCTCGGTGCCGAACCTATCGAGGCCGAGGACCGTCCACGTGTTCGCGCCCTTGCCGAGCGCCGTCGCCGACGCGGGCCGTCTGCGGAGGTGCAACGTGCGTTAGAGGGCCACCGTCGCTCGTTGGAAGACGACCGCGACCTCCTGGGGTTCACACGGGACTCCGACCGGCAAGCGCGCAGGCTCGTTCGATGGCTGAGTGACAATCCGTCCGTTCAGGTTCGCCGCTACGAGCAGGGTTTTCTGCACGGCAAAGCCTTCATCGTCGAAACGGATGCGACAGCCGTGATCGCCGGATCGTCGAACTTCACTTACGCCGGTCTCGCCAAGAACAAGGAACTCAATCTCGGCAAGTACGACCCCCACACCGTCAACCAGGTGCTGGACTGGTTCAACGAACAATGGGAGGCATCGGCACCCTACGATCTGGCTGCACTGTTCGAGGCTCGCTGGTCACAGCACCAACCGTGGGATGTGTTCCTCCGAATGCTGTTCGAGCTCTACGGCGCTGACCTCGATGAGGAGACTGCCATCTCCTCCCGACTGGGGTTGACAGCCTTTCAGGCAGACGGCGTCTGGCGCGCCCGCCGCATCCTCGCACGGCGTAAAGGTGTCCTGATCGCCGACGAAGTCGGACTCGGTAAGACCTTTCTCGCCGGCGAACTTATTCACGAGGCCGTGTTCGACCGTCGCCAGAAGGTACTGATCATCTGCCCGGCCACCTTGCGTGATTCGACGTGGACACCGTTCCTGCGGGAGAAGAATCTGAGGGCCGACGTCTTGTCGTTCGAGCAGCTGGTCGCGGACATCGAAGATGCAGGTGCACGAACAGCGAGGCTGCAAGCGCTCGATGAATACGCCATGGTGGTCGTCGACGAGGCGCACGCGTTGCGCAATGACAAGACGCTGCGCGCAGATGCGATGCGGCAGTTGCTATCCGGGCCCAATCCGAAGGATCTCGTCGAACTGACTGCGACACCGGTCAACAACAGTCTCGAAGATCTGTACAACTTGATCACGTATTTCGCGCCGAACGATGCCGCTTTCGGCGATGTCGGTATCCCCTCGCTTCGCGCGTACTTTCAGCGTGCAATCGCGATGAATCCCGATGATCTCTCCCCCGAGCATCTTTTCGACGTTCTCGACGAAGTGGCCGTTCGCCGCACCCGTCGGTTCGTCAAGAACCACTACGTCGGGGACAAGATCGTCATCAACGGTGTCGAGAAGGAGATCACGTTCCCGACCTGCCGGGTGGTCAAGGTCGATTACAACCTCAACGATGTACTGCCCGGCGTGTTCGACGACCTCGCGATCGCGCTCGGCGCGAACGTGCAGGATGACCCCGATTCCGATGCCCTCGCCGCCGGTGTGATCCTCGACGATCCCGGCGCGGTGCTGACAATGGCGCGGTACGTGCCTTCCCGCTTTCGCAAGGACGGCGACACCGAGCAGTACGAGGCTCAGAATGCGGGTCTGCTCCGGTCAGGTCTGCTCAAGCGATTCGAGTCGTCGTCGTTTGCGTTCGAGCGCACCGTCGGCAAGATGATCGGCTCCCACGATCAGTTTCTCGCCGCACTGGACGCCGGCCTCGTCCTGACCGGCGACACCCTGCGGGAGTGGGCGACGACCAACGTCGAGGACGTCGACGAGTGGATGGACTCCTTGGACGATCTGGACGGTGTCGCGCCTGCCGCCGACTACGACGTCGCGGCACTCACCGACGCAGTGCGAGCGGACCGCGACCTGCTCGAAGCATTCGAGCTCCGGGTACGCACGGTCCATTCGGGCACCGATCCCAAGATCAAGGCCCTCGTCGAGGAACTCGCCGCTATTGCCCACGACGCCGCTGCCGAGGGCATCGGTGAGCAGGACACCCGCAACAAGCGCAAGGTTCTGGTGTTCACGTACTTTGCGGACACTGCGCGATATCTCGAGACTGCCTTGGTGGGTGCGATACAAACCGATCCTCGGCTTGCGGTGTACCAGGGACGTGCGGTCACTGTGAGCGGTCCGGACAAGATCAACCGGTCCGACGTCATCATTGGCTTCGCGCCGCTCACCGCCGGGACCGGTGTGGAAGAAGACAAGTACGACCTCATCGTGACCACCGACGTTCTCGCCGAAGGCGTCAATCTGCAGCAGGCTCGGCACATCATCAACTACGACCTGCCCTGGAACCCGATGCGTTTGGTGCAGCGCCATGGCCGCATCGACCGCATCGGATCACCGCACACGGAAGTGTTCATGCGGTGTTTCTTCCCCGACGTCGACCTCGACAGGCTGCTGCGCTTGGAAGAGCGGCTGCAACGCAAACTCAAACAGGCGGCGGCGTCTATCGGTGTCGGTGAAGTCCTCCCCGGCGTCGCCCCGGTCGATCGCAGCATCACCGACACACGAGAGCGCATCGAGCAGATCCGGCGGGAAGAAGCGGCGCTGTTCAACGATGACGGCAACGCCACGCTCTCCGGAGAGGAATACCGCAGGCGCTTGGCGAACGCGTTCCGCGACACGAACACCAAGCATCGCGTCCTCGCCCTGCCGTGGGGCTCGGGCACCGGCTTCGCGCGAGCAGGAGCCGATCCTGGTTTCGTGTTCTGCGCGCGCATCGGTGACCACGCGAAGCCCTGGTATCGATATGTCCCCCTGAATGCGGACTTGACCGTCCAGACTGTCGGCGACGATCCCGTCGTTGTCGAGGACACTCTGTCGTGCCTGGCGCACGCCGACCCGCAGGTCGAGACGACGCCGGTGATCCTGGGCGAAACCATGTACGAGGCAGCGTTCGCCGCGTGGGCGATAGCGCAGCAGCACATCCACACGCAGTGGATGTATCAGACCGACCCTGCCAATCTCGCAGCTCAGGTGCCGCGGGTGATGCGCGATGCGGCAGCTCTGGTTCGCGATCACGGCAGCTTTCTCGGCGATCTGCAGGATTCGCTGGCGACCAGGCTCAATGCACCGTATGCGCTGCGTATTCAACGCGAGATTCGCCACGAGCTGACCATGGCGGGCGTATCGGACCGCGACAGAGTTCTTGGGTTGCGGGACTTGGCCGATCTTCGCGGGCTGACTCCGCCTCCCGCGCCGCCTGTGCTGCCGGTGATCGACTCCAACGACATCTACTTGGTCTGCTGGACGGCGATAACACCGGCGGACCCTGTTGTTGCCTAACTATTCGTCCGATACCACGCATGCGACTAGGCCCCTGGTCGGCCTGACATAAGGGCCGCTTATCGGCACACCTAGCCCATGATGGACCTGCACAACACTTCCCGGCCCGTATGGTTCGTGCGTAGCCGTGTCGGACAGCGGGTGTGGCGTGCAGCCACTGACGCAGGGAACCCGAGTGAGTTGGGTCGGGACGGTCGGTAGCCTCGTCAGATGAGACAGCTGGCGAGGCAGCACGACAGGCCTTCTCAGTGCTGCGCGTCGCCGCAAGTGCAGGGTCCACCACAGCTCGCGCAGTGTCCAACGCAGGTTTCGCGTCAATAGGGTCGGGCCTTCGTTGCAACCAGCCCCCGACTCAAGCGATGTTCAGGACTGCGTACTACGGGACTGCGCATTACGGGCAATGGAAGCGAGATGGGTCGGCCGCGACGACTATCCGCAGACGAGTTCGCGGATCTGCGCAAGTACCTGCTGAGCGTCGCTGTCGACAACCTGCATGAGAATTTGGTCGCCAGGTTCGCTCGGCTCGATGACGGCTCGGATGACATTTCCGAGAGGAGTGCCGAGCTGGTACAGGCGAACCTCTTCCCACTGATACGAGGGTAGTTCGGCCGGCAGGTGCCCCAAGCCATAACTTTTGAGCTGGTCAGAGATACCAGCGCGGATGTTGACGCCGAGCTTCGCCGCGCCATGGGCGAGCTTGAGCTCGTCCATGGTGGTCAGGTACAGCCCCTGAGTTGCGACAACGTGGTTTCTGAGATCTTCGTACGACGTCATGACGGCTCTTCTCCGAGTTCGGGCGTGCAAGTTCTTTGAATTTAGCAGATTCCGTACAAATTACCGCTAATTTTACGCTATTTTTTCCTCAAATCAGCAGAAGCTTCCCAGACGGCCTGCCTGTAGGGAGCCGCTGCAGGCTTGACATGGCGTATCCGACGTTGGTCTACCGCTTGACGTCCATCGTGGAGACTTAGATGCCTACCCCCTGCAGCAAGAGGCACCAGCGAACGCGAACCACCCGAAAAACCCTGCACCAGCACGATGACAACAGGTACAAATGTCAACGATCCCTGCTGCTCCCTCCAACTGAGGACGACAACCCGATGAGTGAGAACCAGACAGATGTAGATGGCGATGCGAATCGGACCAACTCGCAGATCAAGACAGTGGCGGATTTGAAATCCCCGCTGATCGCTGCGATATCACAACGCCTCGAAAACTTGACCATCGACAACTTGCTTGAGTTAGCTGCGCACATCGGCGTGCCTGTTCGGCTCCAGACCAGCGAATCGCCGACCGCTGTGACAGAAGTCGAGACCTTCCCGCTGGTCGACGTCGTCGATACTGGCAACAGCGACGGATGCGACAGCGACGGTGTAGGAACTGCGTACCGACGATCGTCGGCTGCAGAGATCAAGGAACGGGTGAGCTCGAGCCGCGATGCATCTTCGACGAATTGGCAATCGATCGGCGGCGGGGGGAAGCGCGGCAACAAGCAGTCATCCCGCCATCGGCATGCCGACGAGCGCCAAATGCGGCGAAAGTCTGTCTAAGAAGGCCAGACCGAAGGTGAGCCCACCTGATCTCGCCGACCACCAACCGCAATCCTGGTGTTTGCCATGAGCGGTTGCGCGATGTAGAGCTTGTCACACAAACTTCAGGCTGGTTCCTGACACATTGGCCGCTTTGAGTACCGGGTATTGGCTGTGCCAATGGGCAGCTCGGTGCACGCACAGGAGAAAGGCGAATGGCATGTTCGGTTTGTGGCGATCGAGATGGCACTATTCCGAGCCTGGATCAATTCCTGATCTGGTGGCCCAGACCTCACTCGAGCTCTGGAATGCCCGGGATCTGGTGCCGTCGATGGGTAGCGCGCACCCAGTGGTTGCAGACCTCAGAGATGACCGTTGGCGCTATCGCGGATGGTGGAGTATTGCAGACGCGCACGACGAGCTACCGAAGCGAGAGGACCCGCAGATATACGACAAGGTGCGGTACGACCGACGGCGCTGGTCGGGCGGAGATCCAAAAGAACCAGTTGTTCACCCGACTCACACCTTGTACATCTCACAACACTGATCGGACCGACGCTGCCCTTCCGCCGTTAGTCGAGCCGTTGCCACTGCGGTCCAGGATCCGCGAAGCCATCGTCAGAGACCAGGGAGTCCGGCATAGTGGTGCCGACCGGGGCCATGTATACCTCTGCTTTCTGACGAAAGCGGGTCTCGGCCACGACGACTTCCTGCTCGAAGACAGCACCGGGCAGCATCGGCAACAAGCCATGATGGTGCAACCATTGGATGACGTGGAGAGTGGAGACAGTCATCTCCATGAGGCGACACACCAGTGGTGCGGCAGCCCGAAAGCGTTCCTTCACCCCGTGCTGTTCGGTTTCCCGCAGTCGTTCGGCATCACCGTGCACCACGTCGCCGTAGATCCAGGCGAAGGCCAGGACATTGTCGGCGAGCGTGTCACTCGTCCGACCGTCCGACAGTCGACCGGACTGGACCGAATACGCCTGGGCCGTGCGCCCGTTGGGATCGAACTCTGACCACTCCGACTTGAGTCCGCCCAAAAATGCCGAGGAATCGGTGGGTGGACCGCCAGGAAGGTCCGGCAGGGTCACTCCCCGGAGGAAACGTTTCAGGGCATTGAGCATCTTGCCGTGGTGGGCCTCTTCGTCTTGAAGAATCAGTGGCCGCAACCGAGCCGCCGCCGACTCGACTACTTCCTCCGGCGGGAGGTCCTGCACCAGCCACACACCGTCCGGGTCCTTCTCCACGCGAAGCTCCACCCGTCCAACCCGCTGCACCATCTCGAGGTCGCGATACATCGAGTGCGCCTTCACCCGACGTGCCCGCAGCACGAAGGCGATCAAGTAATCGAGGTAGCGCTTGTCGAGCTCGATCTCGGTAGGCCGTGCCATCGTCTCCCCTTCGGCTCGCGGCTGTGGCAGCAGACGCACACAAGTTGTCAGCGTATCGGACAGTATCGGCATATATGGCTTTTACGCCATATACAGCTATAGTGCTCGATATGGAATTAGAGCTGAACCCGTTCAAGCCTGGCTCGGGGCTCCGCCCTCCTGCCCTCGAAGGCCGTGGCCCTCAGATCGACGCCTTCGACCTTCTCGTCGCCCGCAGCAAACGACGCAACTACGACCGTGGACTGATCCTCACCGGACTACGAGGAGTGGGAAAGACAACCCTGCTCAATACACTTGCAGAGCACGGCGATCGCCAAGGGTGGTTGACCATCGGGATCGAAGCCAGACCCAACGATGCCGGTGTCGCGGCAGTGCGGGCCAAGCTCTCCCAGGAGTTGACCGTGGGGCTTCGCCGATACAGTCGAAAGCACAAGCTCGCAGCACTGATCGATCCCCTCATCGACATCGCACGCGGATTTTCCCTCGGAATGGGGATCGGGCCGGCGCACGTCGATATCAGCGCTGGCGGCAGGGCCGCAGCCAGCGGCGACATCGAACTCGACATCGAGGAACTCGTCGAAACGATCGCCACCACTCTCCATACCAGAGGCAGTGCTTTCGGGCTGTTCATCGATGAAATGCAAGACTTGGACCGCGACCTGCTGTCCGCACTATTGGCTGTCCAGCATCGCGCCAACCAACGTGAATGGCCCTTCTTCATCATCGGTGCAGGTCTGCCGAACCTGTCCGCGGTTCTGGCCGACGCCCGCTCTTACGCCGAGCGGCAGTTCCTTTACAGCACTATCGGCCCCCTCGACCCGCACGCTGCAGCGGATGCCCTTCGGATCCCCGTCGAGCGCCACGGTGGCGCGTTCACCGACGACGCCCTCGACTTGCTCGTCGATGCCAGCGGTGGTTACCCCTACTTCCTCCAGGAGTACGGCAAAGCCATCTGGACGGTCGCCGGAACCACCCCATTCGATCTCGAAGATGCCGAACTCGCCGTCGACGTCGGCCGCCGTCACCTCGACGACGGATTCTTTCCCTCGCGATGGAATCGCGCCACCGAACGAGAACGCCGCTACATGCGCGCCATCGCGGACACCGGCGAGGACACTCCCCGATCGGGAACGGTCGCCGCCCACATGGGCTCCACCCCATCCGGGGTCAGCGACGTCAGAGACTCCGCCCTCCGCAAAGGCTTGATCTGGGCACCAGAACACGGCCGCATCGCCTTCACAGTCCCCGGCATGGCCGACTTCATTCGCCGACAACCCACCCAGTAGCCGCACGCTTCAGTATCCCAGAGCGGTTCCCACCTCATCGACTTCCGACCAGACGTAAAAGCCCCTGAAAAACGAGGATCTCGTAGAGCAGCACACTGCCGAACAACGCGGTCGGTGATAACGGGTCGGCCATCGAAATTATGCCTCTCGTCGTGGGTACACCATCAAACCCACAGCACGCAGAGCGCCAACGAACCGGTTCCGGAACACACCCAGGACGCGGTGTCAGCGCGCCGATCGCCGAACACAACATCGCCAGCTGTCGTGTTGATTTCCCGGCCGCTCCATGCCGAATCTCGCTGCCACCGATCGGCATAGGCTCGCAACCATGCCCGTGGACTTGTCTTCGATGACCATCGCCGAACTGCTCCGTCTGTGGGCCGGCACAATGACCGAACTTCGAACCAGGGGCATGGTGCGAACGGCCAACAATCCGGTCGGAGACATCGCCGAGGCAATCGTCCACGAGCACTACGGCGGAACGCGTGGTTCGTTCAGTCAGAAAGGCTGGGATGTCCAAGACCTGGCCGGTCGTCGCCTTCAGGTCAAAAGTATGAGAAGGACCGGCCAGCGCGGAAGGCGGAACCTCAGTGCGATCCGTGACAGTGACTACGACCTGGTCGTGATCGTTGTTTTCGATCCCGATTTCATCTTGACCACGGCGTTAGAGGTACCGCGCAAGGTCGTCGAGGAGTTGTTTGCAATCCGGCCCTACGTCAACGGCCGCATCATCACCGTTACCGACGCCCTATTGCAGCACCCGAAAGTGTCCGCGATCGATATGACAGCCGCCTACGAGCGGCTCGGTGCGCTGGGCAGAAGTTCTATCGAGTCGGGCCCGACGAATGTCACCGAGCCGGACTTGGACTACTGAATGCAGTCACCTCTCCGACATGTTGGATTGGACTTGTCCGGTAGAGACTGACGTCCTCGAAGATCGAAACAGCCTGCCGCGCATGACATAAGCGCTGCTTCTCGGCCACGGTCATGATGTGCCCGGCCGAGGATTAGGAGTCCCCTGGCGTCCTACGTCTCGACGCGCCACGCGGTTCAAGCGCGCTCAGCCTGGACCGCGCGGGTGGCGCGTAGCCATCGGCGCAGGTAGCTCGAGGACGATGCCAGCCCCGGATGCTCGGTGAGGTAGTCGGTGAACCATCCCGACAGGCCGTCCCAGTGCTGCGCATCGCCGGGAGGGTGCAGGATCCAGCCCAGCTCGTCCAGTCTCCAGTGCGCTTTCGCAGAATTACGCAGCATCGAGGTGGTGACCCAGTTCGTGGCCTCGTCGACGCCGCCACGGGAAACGGGGTCGACGTGATCAATGGTCGGGAACAGCTCCCACAAAGCGAAGTGGGTCTCGGTCATCTTCCCGTTGGGGTGAGCGGGAAATTCCTTCGGCAGCAACATCGACAGGGTGCGGAGCGCTCCGGGATGGATCAGCCGGTCGCCGGAATATCTGTCGACGAATCCGTCGCGGTAGAACGTGCGCAGCATCTCGGAAAGTGTGTATCGGCGTTGCGCAGCTGCGCCGATCACGAGCGGGTAGTCGGTGTCGATGATCGCCCTGGCGGCCTCGTCTTCTCCAGCGCTCAGGGCTGCGCAGGCTCGGGCGAGGACGTCCGCTTTCTGCGGCGGCTGGGCCGATCCGTTGGCCACGGCGTTCTCCCCGGTCATGCGGGGAGACCGCGGCCGGCCGACCGGAGCACGTAGTCGACTTCCCATACAGCGGTGCGTCGCCCGCCGGGAATGTCGTTGATTCGGTCATCCTCGCCGATCAGCATCCACAGATCTCCGCAGCGCACCCCGTTGTACGCCTTCTGACACGGCCGCAGCATCACTCACCGACCTCTGGCAGGGCTCCTGCACAGGTGAGCGTGCCTGTGATGACCACCCAACCGACCCTGTTGTAGTCCGCAGAGAAGCTCCACGAATGCGCGACAGCCACAGCACCGAAACTGACGGTCGACCTGTCCAGTGACACCTCGACAGCCGCCTGGGGCAGATTGACCTCACCTGATTGATCGGCCCCAGACCCGTTCGCCTCCCACACCGCGTTCTGCGAATCTGCATCGCGGAATGCGACAGACACATCCGGGTCGAAGCGCAGGCGTCCTTCATCGGGTCCATCTGCATACTTGCTGTCAAGCCTGATATCGAGTGCAGACTCGCCCCCGACCGACGGCCCGGCCACATACTCCCATCCCCTAAAAGACGACTCACCTGGCCCGTACGCTGCGCAGTTGACCGATGTCGATTCCCATGTTCCCGACCAAGCCCCCGACACCTCGACCCGCGCGGTTCCGGGCACTCGCGGCACGAGATCCGGGACTGGCGGCAGCGCCGGCTGCCCACTTTCGTCTAGGTGGCCATCGCTGTATCGGAAAGTCGGTCCCTCCGGCGGGGGCGGAGCGTCGGTGGTGCTCGTGGACTGCTCCGTCACTTGCGTTTGCCGATTTCGCTCGTCCTGTTCTTCGAGCTCGGCCAGCACCGGCGACGACTCGGGCAGAAGCTCACGAATCCCCTCGTCCTCGGGTTTGGCAACGTACAAGATCACCGAGTCGCTCTGAGGCGACGAGCGATCTGGCAGCGGTTCCTGCCGAACGACTGCCCAATTCGAATCGATCCACGGCACGCGCTTACCCAGGGCGTCCCGGTCCTCGAAGTTCTCGAACCCAGCAGCATCGAGAGTGTCGTGGGCGTCATCGAGCCGCAGGCCTGTCACATCCGGGACCGGAGGCGGTTCTGGCTCATTCATCGAACATCCGGACAGCATCATCGCGGCAGTTGCGACGATGAGGCAGCTGTGCGCCACTGGCCGTAGCGGCCGGGGCGGTGTGCTGTCCTCGAACAGTTTCCCGTTCACTTCGTCCTCCGTATCGGAATCCTGACCGTTGAACTAGCAATCATTCCAGGGCGAACAGTCATTCACTGCCTCGGTGGTCGCGAGGCGAAAGCGAAATATCATTGCCTTCGACGGCTCCTCTGAGCGCCATCGCGTGTGGAACGCCGTCATGTTAGCCCCGCTAGTGCGGTCACTTCTTCGGACTGACCGAGTCCTACCGGATTCCTGCGGACTCATCACGTGCATGGGCGTGTTCGACCCGATCTACGCGACCGAACGCCTCCACCGCACCCCGACGGATCACGCCGCGCAAGTTCTCAACACCTGGAGCGCCGGCGGCAAATTGGTACAGGCCGCCATCATGGTCATCTGGGGAGTCCTTGCCACACTCACCAGCCCGCTCACCGCGATCATTTGGTCGGGATTGTTTCTGTTCGCCACCCCACACCTGAACTGCAGAAATCTACTTCCCGATATCCGATTGTGTCACAACGGCTTTAGCTATTAGCGGAAGCTCACCGCGATCAATTTCGGAGCACTGGATCATCAGGCGGCGATCTGTCGTGCGAATGCAGGCAGCGTGCCAGTACGTTGGTCCACGGTGTTGGAGTGAGCCGGTGTTGTCATCCTGGCGGCGGGGTTGGCAGTCCTACTAGCGCGCCTTGGCTCTCCTCGACGTCATCCACGCGTGCGCATCGGAACAAGATTGAGGCCAATTGGTCGCCGTCAGATACGTCATGTTACCGGTAATTACCGTTGCCGATAACGTCGCGTCTGCCTTCACGCGTCAGCGATTTCCGCGCCAGAATCGAAGGTTTCACTTACGTGACGCCACACCGGCGGACTGGAAAGAGCACGCCAGATCTGATCACCAATGAGAACGCGGACACACCAATACTGCGGTTCCAACTCAAGGGCGATGTGCGCAAGACTTGTGATGGTTGTACGCGATAGGTCAGTCGTAAGTAGTGACACCCGGGCGTTCGCGGCGTCTCCCAATAGAATCACTGAGTCAGTCTCGTGAGCTACTTCGGTCACAAATACAGCGTCGAAGAATTTTCGGACATAGCGGTCCATCGCGCCGATGATGTCAGGAGCCAATAAGTTGGTCACCGCGCCGAGTTGGCGGACGTCTAGCTGTTTGCCTCCGAAGGCGACTGGGAGCTCAGCTTCGAACCAGATGGCGAGGGCTTGTTTGTCCAGCTCGGTCTTGCCGGTCTGCATATGGGCTACGAGCTGGTTGGTCGATGATCCCAAGGCGTTCGTGCGATCTTGCTCGACGTATCGGAGCACCGACCACGCTGCCGCTGAACCTTCCAGGTCATGCGCCAACGATCGCTGCAACGCGTAGACGATCCGCCGCCGGGCATTCGAGTCCGATGCGCTGATTTGACCGAGCACGTTTGCGAGAGGGGAAGCGTAGTCGGAGAAGCCCGATGAGTACTCCAACAGCTTCAATGCCTGGTCAAGTAGGGCGTCACGGTATTTCGGCTTGCTTTTGGTAGTCGCCAGTCCGTCCGCCAAGATGTCGATTGCGACCTGAGACCCGAACGGTACGAGCCGATTTACGGCGTGATCGGGGCCTTGTTCCGCGAGTAGGTCGACCAGTGATTGCTGCATCTCGGGTCGATCGACGAGGAGTTTTCCGGCGGCAAGCAGAAAGATGTTTCGCCAGTTTATTGCGTCGCGGATCGCTCGCATCCTGGCGATGATGTCTTCTTTCTCGCCTGAGGCAATCGATCTGGCGACGAGGTACTCGCGAAGGCTGCGGATTTCGAATCCGATATCGTCGGCATTCTGCGGCACGAGAAGGACGAGGCGTTCTGTCGATGCCTGCATGATTTTCGAGGCCAACGATGCTGCCTCGGATTGAGACTGCCCTTCGCTGATCAGCCTGGCGAGTGTGATCCGGTGCAAGTCGGACCTGCCGATGACCGCATCTTGATGGTTGGTTCGCTCGGTGCGGTACTGGATCTCGCGGGCAGCTTGTTCGTGGATGCTGTTGACATCTTCGCGGTGCTGAGTCAGCAGGAAACCTAAGCCGCCGCTTTTGTTGCTTTCCCTGCGGTAGACGGTGTCGTAATAGGTGTTGAAAAGTTCCCATCGGGTTTGTGGGGCCCGGGCAGACGCCTCGTTGATCATGGTCATGATCGTTGTTTGCAGAGGCGTCCCCATTAGCCGCGCCGTCAAGGGGGTCTCAGCGGCTTTCTCGATCCGGGCGACGACTTCGCGCGCGAACGCCGGCTCGTCATGATGACGAAGCTCGATCAGACGGCGCGCGTACGCCAAGCTCTGATCGACGGTCAGTTCGAGGAGTTCGGCTGTTTCGAAGCTCAGGCCGCCCAGTTCACCGGCATATCCTTGCGGACGACTGGTGACGACAACGAACAGGTCGATGTCGTTCTCCGCTACGTCCTCGAGCAGGTTTTTAACCGCATCGTTGACTGCTTCGCGTGCGGTCGGTGCCACGACTTCGTCCAACCCGTCGAGGATCAAGACACATGGCCAGTTTTTCAGCCACACGTACAGCTCGCCGGCGGTAATCGTGTCTACAAGTGGCGCAGATAGGTCCTGGGCGACCCATTTCAATAGGTGGATGCCGAGCCCTCCTGCAGCGTCGTCGGCCAGCTTGGCTAAATCGACTCGAAGCGGCCACCGTCTGTTTTTCGGTAGGTCGATTTTTTCGTGCGACAGGTGTTCCAGGGTCGCGACGAGTTCGGGATACCGTGAGAGCTCGGACTCGGTTCGTGCGAATTCGGCACGATACGCTGCCGTGATCAGTTGGCTGAGCGTTGTTTTCCCCTGCCCGGGCCCTCCGAGAAGAAGCAGGTGCTTACCACCGGGGTTGTACTGATCCCTGGTTTTCCGCCAGACGCCGTCGGCCAGGCATCGATCACCCAACGCGATCGCGAGCCTCGCCGCGTCGGTGCGGCCGGCCCCGCCTTTGCGGCTCACATTGGCGGGTAGGTCGATGGCGATCTGGTTCACCCGAAGACGTGCCTGTGCGGGATCACCGGATTCGCTGAGCCGGATCGACTGGTCCTGCATCAAGGATCTGCGCGCATGTTTGACCAGCGTTTTGCCCACATCCACAGGCTCACCGGTGAGGACTTCGGCAAGCTGCTCCAAGACGTCACCGGGCGTAATGAGACCGGCAAAGGCGCGCCGGACATCGCTTTGTCCGTCGAGCAGACGCCCAATGGTGTCGAAGTGCCACGTGGTGATATTCGAGATGCCCATATCAACGGCCGCGGCATCGGATAGTGCCTGAGTCGTATCGATTCCTCCGCCGGCACCGGGTCCCAGCGTGACGTTGGTGAGAAACAGGATGTTGTCAGGTAGACCGATCTTCTTCCGCCGTGACGAGTCTGGGTTTCTCCACACCGACAGCTCCGCCTCGACCTGTTGTCGAAACCAGCCAGTGTCGACCGTCGTTCCCCTCGGCTCCTGAAGGAATTTTGCTTGGAAGACAGTGTCCCCGGTCCAATCCTGGTCCGGGTCGTCGATGGCCATCTCCAAGGTGCCGGTGTAGAACGCTTCCCGGCCGTTGTCCGACCCATCTCCGAAAATCTGGACGGCAGCGCCGAATCTGCCGAGCAAGAGCGCTTGCACGAGATGCTCGAACTCTCGGGTGTTCATCCGGTGCAGCGCGTAATCGGTCACGTCACGATCCTGCACGTCCGGACGGGGAAACGACTGAATCTCTACGAACGACCCGCCGGTGCCACATACGTGGTGACACCGGCGGGTCTTCGACCGTTTGAAGTGAGCCCGGTACCGCGGTACCGGGGAACACTGCCTTCAGCTGGTACTAAAGCCTCAAGCCGGTACGACCGACCGTACATAGGTCGTGGACGTGAGGCAACCTCCGGGCACTCACTGGTGTACGATTCATCGGGTACGATACCCACGAATGAGCAGTACCAATAGAAGTAATATCTATAGGTACTGTTCCCGGAGTGCAGCGAAAATTTTGGAAACCCGATCGAGGCGATGACGAAATCAGGATCGATCCCCACGAGCACCTTCTCGGCGGCTGTCACGTTCGCTCGGCAGCCGACGAGCCCCGAGGCTGCGCACCTTCGCGCCGGGTTCGTTCGGCGCGAGGTCGATGACGACCAACCGTCGCCCCTCCAGTTGGTTCTGAATGGAACCTCGCGCGGTGGTCGAGGCGGGCACACGCGTCTGGCGTTGCTTCTCACGGCGCTGTGGACGTGCGCCGGCGGTGACCACACCACCCGCAGACCTGCGAGCTGGTGGGCTGAAATGATCGGCCATCCTGAACCATCGACGCGTGCGGCGACACGATCTGTTCAGACCGGGTTTCGCACGCTTGCCGCGCGCGGATTCGTCACGATCACAGCAGGGCAGAGTGGATATATCTCGGGGATCACCCTCCTCGACGAACTTCATCGGTCCCGGCCGTATCAACGCCCGTACGACACAAAAGAGCGGTACCTACGGATCCCTGCGACCCTGTGGACTACGAATGGTTTGATCGGTCGACTGTCAGCACCTGCGCTGTCGATGTATCTCGTGTTACACAACTACTTCGATTCACGCGAGCCAAACAAGTCCACTTTTTTCACCCGCGCCTTTGTCGACAAGCATCACGGCCTGAGTGAGGATACGAGATTGTCGGGACTGTCCGAACTCGCAGCACAAGGCGTTGTGTCGGTACGGGAAGAATGGACCACGGTCCAATTTGCGGACGGAGCCCGATCGGTTCAACGACGCTACTACCGCCTCACGCCCTCGTTCCGCCCTCCGGACGATTCAGTCGCGACGAACGGATCTTGACCGATGATGCCAGCCAACCTGCATGTGCGCCAGGTTGGCTGGCATTCCTCTCCCGGACGACACCCAGCCCAGACGGGCGGCCTCCAGGAGCGCTTCCGGTTAGCCGAAGTGTTCGGTTATGTTCGCAATTGCATTCACTGCACTGCATACGAACATGCCGATTTTGTACAGCACTGTCAACGCTTTAGAACTCTTACTCTTTTTTTCTCGAGTCATTATTCAATGAAATCCTCCTAATTTATTTTGAGTGATAAATACAAAGTCTAAAACCCTTTAGAATTACTAACTCAATCTATTTATTATAGCATAAATCGGGCCGATAATCTTGAATACATTCACGCAGAAGCGCACGCACATACGCGAAATCTGAATTCGTCTGGGCCACTGCGTACGCTCTTGCCCATGCCGAGCGATGAAGTCGACCCACGCGAGAACCCGGAGTACGTCACCTTGTCGTCCGCTGCGAAAGAGTGCGGTGTCCGGGTACAGGTTTTGCAGGAACTGGTTGCTGCTCGCGCTCTGGTCGACGGGGTCGTCAGATCGCGGCGCGGACACATCTACATGCACGTTGCTCATGCTCCGAGCTGGACGCAGGTCGAGCAGCTGGTCCTCAAGCTCTACACCGACCAGCTTGGAGTCGTCGACCGAAGGGTGCGCACCCTCGAGACGGAGGTCGAGGCGATTCGTTTCGACGTCAACGAGGCCCAACAAGATCTGGATGGCCCGCTCGGGGATGACCTTCGCGGCGCATCACTTTTCCATTCGTACGACCGCGAAAACGCAAAGACTCTGCACGGGGCGTTCGCCAAGCTGCAGACCGATGTCATGAAGCTCGAAGCGCTCAAACGGCACCTCACCGAGGTGCGCGGAGTCTACTGACATTTCCCGAGCCATACGGAGGCCGAAGGCTGCGACAAACCCGCGTCATGCGTTATGGTTAGGCTGTTCGACCGTCGATGAGGGTCACGGTCGAGCGTCCATCCAGCAACAGCGCTGCACCGCACCTCTTTCGGGTGTCGGTGCGATTGTGTTGTGGGCTGGCCGACGCTCCCAGTGAAGGCCCTCCATGTCGATTCCTCACTCGCTCTCCCTCAGCACTGACCACATCTCGTTCACCATCGACGGTGGTGAACGTCGATGAACACTCGCTCTGTCTCGACGGCCGAGCTGCAGCGCCGCTCACAGATCGCTGCCGCCGCCTACGAACGTGGTCGTCGCGCCACCCTGGCTGCCGCTCGACGCCGCAGCCTGTCCGATCGGGCGCACGTGCGCCGCGAGGAGATCCGCAGCCGCTCCCACTCGTACGAGCCGCGCAGTGACAGTCGCGCGTTCGGGATGCTCGACACCGACGTGTCGTTGGTCCGGGCGGCGGCGTATCTCGCCGCGTCCGGTGTCGCGCACGAGCTGATCGCCGCACAGACCTTCACCGATCCCGTTCAGCAGGAGTGGGCGGACGCCACCGTCAACCGGACGGCTGTGCACGAGGATGCATGGCGGGAACGGTTGGTCGACAACGGTATCGACGACGCGGTGCTCCGTCCTGGTCTGTCGCTGGACGTCCTGGAGTTGCCCGCCGAGCTCGATGGCCTTGACTTCGACGACATTGCCGAACACACCCTCGACGTGTCCTCGACCTCCGCCGACGTCGAACCCCTGAGGCTGGTCGACCTTCTGCGGGAGACACCGCGCCAGGATCGCTCGTCGGGTTCGGTCGTCGACATCACCGACCGGGTCGCGCAGATCATCGAGATCGACCGCGGCGTCGACGCGGCCGTCGAGGGTGGTGTGGACGCATGGTGACCAAAAGGCCGACCGCCAAGGGTGCCGGCACGCAGTCCTCGATGTTCCCGTTGATCGCGATAACGCTGGTGATCGTGCTGATCGCCCTCGGATACGGATCGCTCTGGCTCGGGCACGCGTTCACCGACACCGGTGAGTCGATCCCCGGGAACCCGTTTCAGGCCCTGTTCTCCGTGGCCGGCGGGAAGCTGACGTGGCCGACCGTGTCGACAGTGATCTTCGTGATGGCGGTGATCATCGGCTCCGGTCTCGCCGGCGTCGGCGCGGCCGCCACGGCATCACGCGGCGGCAAGAACGACGTCGATGCCAAGGCCCGCCTGATGGGGTCGACCTCGAAACTGAGCGGAGTGACCGGCAAACAGGCCCGTGACCGCGCGAGAATGCTGCGCCCGGATCTCGCAGGCGCGGACACCCTGACCGACGCCGACATCGGTGTAGCCGTCGGTCGTACCGTGCAGGGTGATCGGAAGGTGTTCATGTCGTGGGAGGACATGCTGTTCGCTCTCGCAGGGCCTCGCACGGGTAAGACCCGCGCACTGGCCGTCGATGCCCTGTGCACGGCACCGGGCGCTGCCTTGTTCACCTCGAACAAGCGGGACGGTCACGACTTCACTCGCGGGGTGCGTGAGCAGCTCGGCTCGGTGTGGCGCTACGACCTGCAAGGTATCGCCGAAGGCCCCCGCACCGGTGGCGATGGGTTCTGGTGGAACCCACTACGCGGAGTCACCTCGATCGTCGCTGCACGCAAACTCGCCTCCTACTTCGCTGCAGCGTCGCGTGATGATTCGGCGCGAGTCGATGCTTACTTCGACGGTGGGGCGCAGGAGTTGTTGGCGCAGATGATGTTCGCTGCGTCCTGCGGCGGTGGGGATTTGCTGCACGTCTACGGATGGCTGTCCGAGGAGGAGAACGAACTCCCCCAACGGCTGCTGCAAGCCGCAGGGCACGACATCGTCGCCCTACGACTGAAGTCGGTGCGAGAACTCAACCCCCGTCAGCGAGATGGCCTGTACGACATGGCGCGCCGGTTCATCGGGTTGCTGGAAGAGAAGACCTACGCGATGTCGGTCCTGCCGCCCAACCGGGTCGATCTCTCTATCGACGGGGCACCGGACACCAAGATCGGCAGCGGTGTGCGGTACCCGCATTCGATGGACGAGTTCGTCGTCGAGGAGTTCGTCACCAGCCGTGACACCCTCTACGCACTGTCGAAGGAAGGCCCCGACTCGTCGTCAGCACTGACCACGGCGCTGATCGGGTCGATCATCGACGCCGCCCAACGCACTGCTCGGTTGAGTCCGCGCGGCCGACTGCCGGTGCCGATGCTCGGCGTTCTCGACGAAGCCGCGAACGTCTGCCGCCTGCCCGAGCTTCCCGCGTGGTACTCCCACCTCGGCTCGCAGGGCATCTGCGTGATGACGGTCGTGCAGAACCTCTCGCAAGCCCAGAAAGTCTGGGGCCAGGACGGAGTCAAGCAGCTCCTCGATGCCGCGAACTTCTTCTGGTACGGCGGTGGACTCAAGGACAAGACCACTCTCACCGATCTGTCGGCTCTGGTCGGTGATCACGACGTCGAACGCTGGTCGACCTCCCGCAGTGGCGGGATGTTTGACAGCGGGTCATCCTCGAAGTCTCAGTCCTGGTCGAAGGAAGCGATCCTGACTGTCGACGACCTCGCGTCGATGCCGAAAGACCGCGCCCTGGTGCAGATCTCCGGAAACCGGCCCGTGCTGGTGCAGAAGATCGACTGGTCCAACGGACCCAACGCCGATGCGATCGAGGCATCGCTCGCCCTGTACGGAATCCCCGAGAAAACCCAACTCCGGGTCGAACGGGCAGCGCTCGACACCACGGGCGAGATCGACGAGGAGCCGTTCCTGTGACCGCTGACGACGACTTCCACCCCGACGACGACTTCCCCGACGAGAACTTCCCCGGCGACCACGACGACAACTCCGATCCGGATCCCGAGAAGGCTGCGTCGACGAAGTTCCCGAGCTTCGATACCTGGTTCGAGACGTGGCTGTCGGCAATCGTGGCCCGCAAGCTCTCGTCGTCGACCGGGAAGAACCGGGTGTTCTGCCCACGCTGGTTCGAGCATCCCGAGGTCGTGGTGCGTCTGCACGCACTGTGGACGGCATGGGAGGCAGCGTCCGCAGCCGAGGATGGGGCCGCGATGTCGGGGTGGTGGGTTCATCACGCGGATCCGCAACTGCGCACGATGCTCGACGCCGAGCACGGCCCGATGTACCTGTGCAGTCGCGACTCTCATCAGAAGACGCCGCCGATTCGGCTGAACCTGGTGCAGGCCCCGGCCGGCTGGTTCGACGAGCTCACCGGCTGAAAAACCTGACACAACCCCTGACCCGAAACAGCCAGAAGCCCTGGTGGGTCCTGCATGACCCACCAGGGCCCTTTGTGGCCGGAGATTGCGCCTCCAGCCGACGACGACGTTAACGACCCCCACCCGGTCTCGGGTTGCGCGGGTCGCATACACCTCTCGCCCGACTCCAGGAGCGCACGCTGTGGCCAAAGATTCCGACGATTTCCAACTCGATTTGTTCGCCGAGACAGAGGACAGTGACACCCATGATCGACCCGATAACGCAGGACATCATGAAGCTCTACCTCCAGCACCAGGGGCTGCCGCCGGAGTTGAGCCCGACCGATCAGCAGGCGTTCCTCGAGAGCGAGAGCGAGCGGATCGCGGAGCGGATCGACAACATGAAGATCCACATGCAGGACCAAGTTCTGCGGAACTACATGCGCGACAACGGCCAACCGCCCCCCTACATGGAGAAAGTCGGGTTGATCAACCAGGCGTGGGCGCAGGCGACGGACTTCGTGATCAACGAGGAGATCTACGGCCAGCTCCCGAAGGAGATGGAGGCCTACCCGCCGGATCAGGAGAGCCCGGAAGCCGAAGCCGAGCGGGATCGGGCGCGGATTCAGGTTCACAAGAGCGATCCGGAGCGGTGGCGCAACCCGCTGAACTGCGAGGACCCGATCGAGTCGACTCGGCGGCTGATGCGGCTGTTGTGGAAGGACAAGCCGAGTCGGTTCCAGTACTACGCGGTGCACCTGCTGGCGGCGAGGATGGAGGACGACCAGCCCTACCCGACGTCGACCGAGCACCCGCTGTATCCGTCGTTCACGAGCCTGCTCGACGAGAGGGTGGCCGAGCACGCGGCAAGCGGAAAGTAAACCGCCGCAGCGAGTCCGACGCCCAGCTCGATCTGTTCTCGTTCGACGCCGACGGGGCCGCACCGATCGACCCCGCTGCCGTCGATGTCGGCGGCACACCGCTCCCGTCCCCGGTCGATCCCGAGATTCTTGCCGCCGACGCCGCATCCCGACAGGGGCGCGAGCTCCGGCCCGCACCGGAGGTCGTCACGGGTACTGCCGTCGACGGCCCGGCATTGCCGCCGTCGGCGACGGAGCTGGTACGCGACGCCTACGGCCGGCTCGCCCGCGAGGACGAGGCGTACGTGCGGTTGGCGCGGATCCGCGCCGACCTCGACGGGACGCTGACCGCCGAGCAGGTCACCGATGCGCTGATGGAGCTGCGGCGCGCGGGCGATGTGTCGCTGATTCCGGAAGAGAATCAGAAGACTCTCGGGCCCGCCGATCACGCTGCGGCGGTGAGCTACGGCAACCAGAGTCGGCACCTGATCGCCGTCGACGGTCGCCGCGTCGATCAACTCCTCCCCACGCGGAGCGCTCCCCCAACCGCAGTCGAGATCGACTCCTCCACAGTCGAACCGACACCCGAGCCTGCGGCGGCGACAGCGGTGCCGGATACCGCCGAAGGGATGGCGGTCGACACGCAGACGGTCGCCGAGCGCCTGTGGAACGTCGAGCCCGTGGACTTCCGGCCCGGCACGCAGGTCCTGGTTCCGTCCGGAGCGAAAGCCCGTGTGGCAGCGAACATCGAGGCCCTGCGCGTGCTGGCCGCTGTGACCGCGCAGGATCGCTATGCCACCGCCGACGAGCAAGCAGTACTGGCCCGCTGGTCGAGTTGGGGTGCAACTCCACAGGTCTTCGACCCGCGCCGCGACGATTGGGCGGCCGAACGCGAGCAGATCCGTTCGTTGCTGGACGACTCAGCGTGGGCGCAGGCGCAGCGGACCATCCTCAACGCTCACTACACCGACCCGGCCATCGCTGCGGCGATGTGGAAGGCGACGATCCGGGCCGGGTTCACCGGCGGCCGCGTTCTCGAACCGGGGTGCGGGTCGGGCACATTCATCGCCCACTCCCCCGGCTCGGCGCAGATGGTCGGGGTGGAGCTCGACGCCACCACTGCCGCGATCGCCGCGGCGTTGAATCCGTCGGCGCAGATCCGCGCCGAGGGATTCGAGAAGACCACCGCTCCGGCGTCGTCGTTCACCGCGGCGATCGGCAACGTCCCGTTCGGTGACTATCGGCTCTACGACCCGGTCCACAACCAGGCCAAGCACTCGATCCACAACCACTTCATCGTCAAATCGTTGGCGATGACGGCACCCGGCGGGTACGTCACCGTCCTGACCTCCCGCTTCACCCTCGACGCCCAGAACCAGCGGGCCCGCCGCGACATCGCCGCCCTCGGCGACCTCGTCGGGGCAGTGAGGTTGCCGTCCAACGCTTTCCGCCGTGTCGCCGGGACGGAGGTCGTCACCGACATTCTCGTGTTGCGTCGCCGCGCCGACGGGGTGAAGCCTGCGCCGCTGACCGAGCGATTCCTGCAGCTCGAGAACGCCACCGCTCTCGACGATGCCGGCGAGGACAAGGGTGTGCCGATCAATGCCGTCTACACCGACCACCCCGAGTGGGTGCTCGGTGAGCTACGGGTCGGGCACGGCCAGTACGGCAACGAGTCGCTGTCCGTCGACGCCACCGACAGCGACGTCGACCTCGCTTCCCTGGTCGAGGATCGGCTCACCGCGATCGTCGATGTCGCGAAGGCCGACGGGCTCGGGCTCACCGCATCGTGGCGCGACACCCTCGGCCCCACCCGAGAGGACTTCGAGCGCGGACTGCTGGCGATCGGGAACGGACCGGCCGAGGACGAGCTCGCGGTGGGAACGCTGCGGCACGACGCGCAGATGGCGACCATCGAACGCTGGAACTCCCGCGATTGGGAGGCGGTGAACACTCGCGGAGCCAAGCAGGTCGCCGAATGGGGTGAGCTGCTCGCGCTCCGCGACACCACCCACGCCCTCATCGACGCGCAACGCGGCCCCACCGACCCCAGTCAGCGGCAGGCCTTGCGGGAGATCCTCGGTGAGCAATACGACGCCTACGTCGCCCGCTACGGCCCGATCAACCGGTTTACCATGACAACACCCAAGGACCTCACCGAAACCCAGCACGACGCCGCTCTGGCGAAGTCGATCGAGACCTGGCGCAAGGACGAAGGGGTCGCCGGCGACCCGTACGCCGGTGAGGTTCCCGAGGACGTCTACGCCCGACTGTCCGACGATGCGTGGATCAACCCGCGCCAGCCCACCAAGCTGCAGAGCCACCTCGGCAAGGCGCTACGCACCGATCCGACGTTCGCTGCGGTGCTCTCCCTCGAGCACTTCGACGAAGAGACCATGACCGCCCGCAAGGCGGCGATCTTCCACACCGACGTGCTGCATTCGCGTGAGCTGCGCAGCCACGCCGAGACGGTCGACGAGGCGATGGCCATCAGCCTCGACGAGCAAGCCCGTCTCGATGTCGGGCGGATCGCCGAGCTGCTCGGAACGACCGTCGAGCAGGCCGAGACGCAGATGGAAGGACGCGCTTTCCGCACGTTGACCAATCCGACACGGTGGGTGTCGGCGTCGAGCTATCTGTCGGGCAATGTCCGCACCAAGCTCGCCGACGCCGAAGAGATCGCCGCCCTCGATCCCCGCTACCAAGCCAACGTCGACGCCTTGACCGCGGTCATCCCGCCGCGCAAGACCGATGTCGATGTCGCTCTCGGTGCTCCGTGGGTGCCGATCGAGACCTACACCCAGTTCGTCCGCGAGACCTTCGAGGTACCGGCAGATGTTCCGGTCACCATCGAGCGGGCATCGGGGCGATGGACCGTGGCGGTCGATCACTATCCGGGTGCAGGTGAACAGGACCTCAAGTGGGGTCTGGTGCCCAAACGCGGATCATGGTCGACGAAATACAACTTCGAGCACCGGCCCGCCGGAGACCGCGGTATCGGCAACGCCGGTATGCGCGCCGGGGACTACGGCTGGCCCGCGATGCTCACCGATCTGCTCAACAGCGACCCGATCGAGATCACCAGCTCCAAAGAGTTCCGCGAGAGTGCCGGCGCGCCGACGGTGCACGATGCCGCGACCCGCGCCGCCCAATCGAAGGCGCGACGTCTGGCCCAGGAGTTCGGGCAGTGGGCAATGCACGCCGACGAGGTGCGCCGCGAACAGCTCCTCGACATCTACAACGACACGTTCAATTCCCTTGTTGCGCCGGTTCATTCGGGCGCGCACATGGCCTTCCCGGGCCTGGGTGAGAAGTACTCGCCGTACCCGTATCAACGCGACGCCGCCGCGCGGATCGTCTCCGAGCCGACGGTGCTGCTCGATCACGTCGTCGGGGCCGGCAAGACCGGCACCATCCTCATGGGTGCGATGGAGCTCAAGCGCCTCGGGCTGGCCGACAAGCCGTGGGTGGTGGTGCCCAACCACATCATCGACCAGGTCGTGCGCGAAGCGGGTCAGTGGTATCCCGGCGCGCGAATCCTGTCCGGATCGGCGGCCACCGATGCCGAAGGGCGCCGATTGCTCGTCGCACAGTCGGCCTCGCAGGACTGGGACATGGTCATCGTCCCGCGGTCGGCGTTCTCCTCGATCGGGGTCGATCCCGGCACCAAAGCCGAATACATCCGCACCCAAGTCGCCGACCTCGATGCAGCGCTGGTCGACGCGACGTCGGATCTGACCATCAAACGACTCGAAGCGATGAAGACCAGGCTCGAAGAAAAACTCGAAACCGCGCTCGAACAGGCAGGGAAGGACCGAGGGCTGACGTTCGAAGCGTCGGGCTGCGACTACCTCTTCGTCGACGAAGCGCACGAGTTCAAAAACCTCGCCCGCGCATCCGGGGTCACCGAGCTCGCCAACGAAGGCTCGCACCGGGCCACCGACATGGACCTCAAGCTGAACTATCTGCGGTCGATGCGCCGCGAGGAAGCGATCACCAAAGGCATCCCGCCGGAGGAGTACGTCGAACGCGTGGCCACGTTCGCCACCGGCACCCCGGTTGCGAACTCCCTCGCCGAGCTGTGGGTGATGCAGCACTACCTGCGTCCGGATCTGCTCGAGGACGCCGGGGTCGCCCAGATCAACGACTGGGGAGCAACATTCACCGACACCGTCGAACGGGTCGAGCTCAATTCGTCCGGATCGAGACTGCGGGCAGTGACTCGGGTCGGGGAATTCACCAACGTCGGTGATCTCATCGGGATGACCAGCGTCTACACCGACGCGGTCACCCGTGATCAGGTGCCGGCGAACCTGCCCGTCAAGGACGGTGGACGCAACACCGACGTCACGTTCACCCCGGCGCTGGAAGTGCAGGACTTCATCGCCGACCTCGGGTATCGCGCTGATCATGCCGACGCCAAACGCCCGGATATCGACAATGCACTCAAGGTCGCCAACGACGGCCGCAACGCCACCCTCGACCCCAGGGTCGCGCACCTCGATCCGGCACCGCCGGAGCATTCACGTGCGCACATCGTCGCGCAGCGAATCCTGGACGTGCACAACGACTCCAACGAGAACACCTACCTCGATTCCTCCGGTGAACCCCACCCGACACCGGGTGCGTTGCAGATCGTGTTCTGCGACCGATCCACCCCGAAAGCCGACGGGTCGTGGTCGATCTACGACGGGATCCGCGACGAGTTGCTCGCCGGCGGGATGGAGCCCGCGCAGATCGCCTACGTCCACGACTACCCGAAGCCGTCGGAGAAGGCCCGCCTGTTCGAGATGTGCCGCACCGGAAAGGTATCGGTGGTGTTCGGGTCCACCGAGAAGATGGGCACCGGCACCAACATTCAGGATCGCGCGATCGCATTGCATCACGTCGACGTGCCGTGGCGACCAGCCGACCTCGAACAGCGTGAGGGCCGAATCATCCGGCAGGGCAACCAGAACGCGCATGTCAAGGTGTTCAACTACGTCGCCGAGAAGACCTTCGACACCGTCATGTGGCAGACAGTGCACCGCAAGGCCCATTTCATCGAACAGCTCAAGAAAGCAGATCGCTCGATGCGCCGCGTGGTCGACCTCGACAGCGACTCGCTCGCCGAGAACTCGGCCATGACCAAGGCCCTCGCCACCGGCGACGATCGGTACATCCAGCAGATCGAACTCGACTCCCAGCTCCAGGAGCTCCAGTCCGAGGCGGATTCGCATTTCGCCGAGCAACGCTCGATCGAGCGTGACCGCGACCGGCTGCGCCGCGAAGTACCAAGAGCACGTCAGAGGGTTGCCCAATTGACCGAAGCAGCACCAGTCCTCAAAGGCCGGCGCGAGGTCGACCAGTGGCCCGGCATGACCATCCGCGGCGTGTTCTACTACAAACGCAGCGACGCCGCGAATTCGATGGCCTCGGCGCTGCAAGGCACCTATCACTCGCTCAAAGGCGAAGGATTGACCAAGACAGTGCTCATCGCGGAGATGAGCGGATTCCCGATCGAGGCCTCCCGTCCCGCCCAGGACAGTGCGCTGTATCTCTCGTTCTCCGGACTCGGGTCGTCGACGAAAGTGATCGAAGCCCGCGACCTGCACCCGAAGATCGGAGACAGTGACCGCAGCCAGCACGCATTCGGCTTGCTCACGCGGGTGGAGAACATGGCCTACACCGTCGACACCGACCTGGCCAAGGCCGAACGCTCACTCGATCGAGACGAACAACGCCTCGACGACCTCGAACTCGTCGAGCTCTCGGACTTCCCGAAAGCCGTTCAGCTCAAGGACCTCTCGAACGAAGTTGCTCGTCTACGACGGGAAATCAAGGAGGCCGAGACCAGCCCCGAAGCCCTCGCCCGCGATGCTGCACGTGCCGAACGCGCCGCAGCGAAAGGCCGCGAGCCCAAGTGGTCACTCATGCTCAACCCCACCCCCGCACTCGTCGAGGACCTCGGCATGGGCAGCGCCGACGATGTACGAGCGATGATGCACGACAAAGCTATTGCTGCTCAGCTTGCCGCCGCGCAGAGCGCAGGGGCAAACGGGCCGCTGGCATCAGGCGATACATCGACCCGGCCCGGCAACTTCCTCCGTGCAGTGGACGATGATTCGGGAACGGCCAAGCCGTGGAAGAGCACCGAGCGCGAGGGTCCGGAGTCAGGCAATGAAACCGACAACGGGCGCGACCTCGGCATTTGAGACTGCCATTCGACCATCGATGACCCGTCAAGATATCTTGACGGGTCATCGATCCGATCAGGACGGTGTCAGATGCTGGCGACCACGATCAGTAGGAACCAGAACACAACGTAGATGTATCCCAGCGCGAGTCCGGCAACGGCCAGCCCGTGTCCGCCTTCTCCGGTGCGCTTGATCTGACTCAGCGCAATGTGTCCGAAGACGACACCGAGCAGACCGCCGATAATCCCGAACACCAACGCCAAAACTGCAAACGTATTGGTGGATCGGCCTTGCAGGTGTGATCCATAGACGGGCTGCCCGTCCGCGGTGTACCCGACCACCGGCGCGGTCAGAGGACCGCCCGGAAAAGCCGCGGGCTTCCGAGCGATTTGAACAGCTGCGAGTATCCCGCCACCGACTATCAGTAACAGAGAAATGAAGTTGATGATGCCCGCAACTACCGACATCGGGTTGCCGCCATCCGAGACTCGGGCAAGCGAATTCAGCAGCATTCCGACACCGAACCCTAGCCCGAGGAGATGCCACCACGCGATCGCCGTGGAACGACGATAGGCGGTGAACACGATTGCTCCAAAACCTGCCGCGACGAGGACGCCGACCAGAGCGAGCACAGTCATTCCGGCGGACGGACTGTCGAGTGCGATATACACCGAGACCGTAACAAGCACGGAGAGAAAATTACCCAGTCCTACTGCCAGGCAGGTCAACCCGAGCTGCGGACCGATCCGACGGGGTGTCGCCTCTGCGTCCGCATTCGCCGACGTAGGTGGGTGAGAATAGTGATGTTCAGACATTCTGGGCATTCTGCTATACCCGGACACGCCTGTTTGCGCCCAGTCTCGTCGTCAGTCATTTGAATGACGCCACAAAGACCCTGTTTCACTCGCATCCAGTCGGCGATCGCTCTCGTGGTGACGTTCATCGACCACAGAGTCGAGTCGTTGTTTCGGATGCATTGCTCGCGTGTGGCTTTGCGACGTCCGGGGCCGAGCGAGGCCGAGAGGGTGCGCACGATGCTCTTCTGTCTCGATCGGGTCCATCGACCTGCGTAACGCAATTACATAGTTCGAGCGACTAAGCGGTGACAGCGCAGAACAGCAACTTCGATGGGAACTCGTTGAACGACTCAGGTAGGAGCGACTCGACCGCTGGTGCTGGCGTACCAGAAGGCTGGCACCCAGATCCCTCCGACGGCAGTACCGAACGATGGTGGGACGGTCAGGCTTGGACCGGTGCTACTCGACCCGCGTCAGTACAGCAGTCGCCAGCCGCCTCGGCGAACAAGACGGCAAGAACGCGCATTGCAGTAGCTGTCGGGCTTGCGATCGTCGCGATCATCGCAGGTGTCGTCGTGTGGACGGTGACCGGCAACGACGAGCAAGAGGACTCAACGGCCTCTGACACCACGACGAGCGCGCCTGCCGTCCAATCGTCCAGCGATGACTGGTTTTCTGCTATCTGCGCTCCCGGTACCTTCGACGATGGCGGTGCCTACCAAAGCCTTCCGAACTCAGCTGACGGAACCGCGCAGTGTCGATCGAAGGTCATTGCAATCGCTGGCCGAGCGAGTGGTCCGATGGTGTACATCGGCTCGTACGACTCTCAGTTCAAGCTCGAACAAGATCTACTTCGAAAGGGAAGCTACGCAACGTTGGCGACGTCGGACGGCAATACAGTGCTGTTCGCTCTGCCCCGAGAAATCCCCGGCAGCAGGTCCGTTCTTTACCCTCTGGAGAAGTTCGGATTCGAGATACAGGTCCGCGACTAGCGGCCGCCACCAGAAGACGCGGTCTCGGTCAACCGCATCCCCGGTCCAGTCAGAGCGAGGTCAGGCACGACTCCACTTAACCTGTGCCCACCAGGCGTACGGGTCGACGACAACGCGCGTGACATTGCCCCCGATCGAAAAGTACTGATCGACGGCTCCGACCACGGTCGTGGTACCTCGCACACCGGCACTGTAGACACGCGCCCCATTGCGGTCGTACATGTTGATGCCGAACCCTTCTTCGGTCGCAGACCCGTTCACGTTCAAACGGAGAACGGAACTGGCATGGCCCGCGCTGTATGTCAACGCCACGGCATCTGTACTTGCCTCAGAACCGGAATAGCTATTGCTATAGGTACCTGCAGACGCCCCCGCCGGTAGTGCCACAAGAGCAATCGCAGCAGCCGCGGCGACGGTGCCGGCCCTCATCACGTTCTTCAGTTTTGTCATGTCGGCGAGGATATTTCGTTCCGTCCAGGGCCGGTATCCTCCGAATGCCCGACCCCAATCCCCTCTGCCCCAGACTTTTTCGTGCTACAACCCGACCTCGAAAGTAGCGATATCGGCACGTAGCGCTGAGGCTGGCGTGCGAGTCGGGAAACTCAAAAGAGCAGTACCTACCGCAGAACGAAGTCTCTCGCAGTCTTCAATGTCGGCTCGACGATGTCCATCGCGTACACGTTCCGGTGCGAGCTTCCCCAGTTGTAGGGGAAGTGCGCTGCGGGGTGACTGAAGTTGGCGATCACGGTCTCCACGCCGGCGAACTCGGCGTACTCCAGCCATTCGTTCACCGGGTCGATTCGCTCAGCGGCCTTGACGTGTGGGTTGATCAGCGTTCGAAGTGCCCTGCTCTGCAAAATAACCAGGGTCGGCTCGAGTATCCGAACTGTTGCGGCGAGATGCGGCAGACAAGCCCGGTCCATCGCTGGTACTTTCTCGGCCTGAAACCGGCGGCCCTTGGACGAGTCAACGGGACGAACAGCGGAGCACAGGCGTTTGTTCACGAGGGCATAGCACTGCATGACGTGCTGTGGCTCAGGGTCGTTTGTCAGAGGCAGCAGCTCACCTGCGCGGTCGTTACCTAGTCCGCGACCGAACGCAGCACGAAGCGCACTTGTCGTGCCGAGCATGTGCGGGTGGCGGGTACTGAATGCCATCCCAATCGCTTCGTCTTGCTGCCTGCGACGCGTCTCCAACGATATGTGTCGATCCGGACGCCCCATTTCCATGCCCAACACAAGCACCCGAAGAGGATTGCCGTCTTCGTACATGTCGTAATGGAGCCCAACGTGAGATAGCTGTCCCTCGTAAAAGTCGGCGCTCCGCTTCGATGCCGCGCTGCTGCAGCTCGCCCCAGAAGCACATACGAAGCCGTGCGCACCGTAGACCGAACTCGTCAGATACTCGTCGAGTTCTGCGATCCGATGACGGGTCCGATCCGGATCGCTGGTGAACTGAGCCATCATCGAAAAGTACCGGGGAAACACCGACACCACAGAAGAATCACCCGCTCACCCACCTCAAGGGTCTCGCGCTGACACGAACAAGCTAAATCCCGCGATCGTTGTCGTATCCATGCTCGTGCACCACAAGATCGGACGGCTGCACCGAATACGTGTCCGGATTTGGCCGACGCTCTCCTTCCGGTCCGGGTGCGTCTGCGAGCAGGCGCGCGATGTTTCGCTGCGCTTCCGGATCGACGGTCACGACTTCCTCGGCACGGCTATCAGTGACACCCGTGATTGCTCGAACCTGCACGGCGCGGTCTGTACCGGCGGCGGCGCGGACACGTTGCTCGGCGGCATGGCGATTGCCGGCCAACGTGACCGACCGCAGACGCCGTCCCCGTTCTGCGATGGCGCTGTCGAATACGACAGCGGCGGCGAGGTCGGCGGAGCGGCGGTCGGGATCCGCGGCGCGCTGAACAATCGCCGGCCATTGGTCCGTCTCTGCCTGGACACGTCCTGCAGCATCGCGGGCTGCCCGTTGAGCGTCGCGAACCTGACGTTCGAGGCGCTCCGTCCGTAGCCGCGCGTCGGCGACTGCGGGTTCGAGGGATTTGCGTTCGCGCCGCCTTGTGGTCGACAGCTGCTCGGTGAACGACGTGTATTCGCTGCGTGCAGCCTCGTGTTGCGCACTGATCCGACGCAGTTCGCTGTCGAGCTCGCGGGCTGCGGCAATCGCGGCGGCTTGCTCGTCGAGTCGGGCATACAGCTTCTCGGTGTCCGTGACGACGGTGGGTTCAGTGCGTCCGCGTCCGGCGCGGTCGACGAACGCGGTTAGCGCGGAGTCCGGGACGAGCCTGATCGGGTCCTGCTCCATCATCTCGAGCAGAGCTGCATCGGCCTGCGAGAGCACCAGCTGAGGATCAGGGGCACTCTCGGTAGCCTCTTTCATCGACAGCTCTGTCGGAGCAAGTGTTTCCTGCTCGCGCTGCTCGGTCACGGCGGAGACTGCTGCTGGCGCGTCGGCGGCCTCGACGGAAGGCTGCACCCTCGTTGACGTAGTCGGGGTGCCGTTTATCGCGGCACGTTTCGCTGCCTGTTCGGCCCGCCACAGCATCGCTTCGGTGCGGTCGACCTCGGTTTTGAGCTCGGCAAGGGCGGCGAGGTCGATGCTCTCGGCCGCCAGGCGGGCGGTGGTGACGTCGACGGCGGTGACTTCTCCCCCATCTGCGGCGGTGACGCGCTCGTATTCAGCGGCGGCTTCGTGCGCCCGGGTGCGTGCGGCGGTGGCGGTGCCGTCGACGAATTCGGCACGCCAGATCTCCCAGTCGAGACCGCGTTGAGCGAAAGCGCGGGCATCGTCGTCGCCGCCGGCGGCCGCGATGTCGGCGGCGACTGCGGGACGGATGACGGTGTCGATGTGATGCCAGAGCGCTTCGGCCTCGAATTCGGTGTCCATCCAGTCCTGGCGGGCGTCGAGCATCGCGATCCGGGCGGGGCGTTGCCGGTCGGCTCGCTGCTGTAGCTCGGCGAGCATCGTGCGGGCATGGAACTGTGCGGGGCTGGTGCCGTCGGAAATCCGAGCACGTAGCTGTCGGTACTTGACCTTTGCGTCGTCGAGATCTGCGGTGAGCAGGCGGACTCGTTCGTCGGTGGTGACCGTCGGGTACGGCAGCTCGATCGTCTCGATTTGCGAGCGCAGTGCCTCCCACACGTCGGCTTCGGCATCGTCTGCACCGGACTCGACGACGTCGGCACCGGTGTACTCGTCGTACCCGCTGTCGTGCTCCGGCGGCGGCGCTTGGTCGTAGTCGACCGGGGCGTCGAGTGCGTCGAGGGAGGCGAGGTAGTCGGAGTCACTGCCCAGCGGGATTGTCGGCGCGGCTGCGTCGACTGCTGCTGTGGGCGCGTTGACCGGTGCCGGGAGGTTGTCCGGATCGGCGAACTCGGCCGGCAGCACGTCGGCGGTGGTGTCGCCGATCGTCTCGTCGAGTGGGGCAAGGACTTCTTCGTCCTCGACCGACAGTGGTTCGACGGTGGGTGGGGTGTAGGTGCGGGCGAGGTGGTTCTCGCGCACCAGCATCTCGGCCCGCCACGTCAGCGCGGTGGCGAGTTCGTGGGCGGGCAGGGTGACGCCGTGATCGACGGGGTCGATGCCGCCGTGCAGGAACTCGTACGCGGTCCCGAGCAACTGGCCCGGTGTCCACAGTGTCGGGTCGGCGGCATCGACGGTCGCGACGAGCGAGGGCCATGCCGGATCGGACATGACGCGCACGGCGGCGGTGTAGCCGAGGAGTTCGGTCAGTACCAGTGCCCAGGATGGTGCGAGGACCGAGCCATCGGTGTCGGTGTCGGTGTCGAGGGCGGCGGCGGAGAGTTCACCGGACAGTCGCCACCACAGTGCGGCAGCGGGCAGCTCGTCGGGCAGCGGCGAGGTGGCGAGGGAGTCGCGGACGAGGGTGTGGACGTCGATTCCGGCGCGGGCAGCGGCGGAGAGTCGGTCGGCGAGGATCGGGAAGTACGGATCGCGGGCGATGTGGGTATCGAGTTCGTCGACGAACGGACGCCACCGCTTCACGGCGTCGTTGGTGGTGCCGATGATCGTCTCGGCGCGGGTGTCGAGGCGGCGTTGCGCTTTCACCGATCCGGCCGCGTATTGCTCGGGTCCGGTCGGGCGGCGGTCGGCGGGGTCGACGTCGTGCGCGGCGCGGAACACCGCGAGGTCGGTGAGCAGGTCGAGGTCGGGTTCGCCGGTGAGCAGTGCGCGCGCCCAGACCGGTGCCGTTGTCGGTGTCCACGTGGCGACGTCGGCGGCGATGCGGTCTCGATGACCGGTGATGGCGTCGGCGCGGGCGTCGAGGTAGCTCGCCCACTCCGGTTCTTTGCGCAATACCTCGGGGATGGCGGGCAGCCACGGCAACGGTCCCCGCGCTGCGGAGTGGCGTCCGGTGGCGTCGAGCCGCCAGTCCAGGACTGCGGCCCGGTCGAACGCGCTACCGATTTCGCGTTCGGTGATTGCGGTGTTCAGTGCGTCGACCGGGTCGCGTCCGTGCGCGGCGAGGATCGCGAGGTGTCCGCGCAGGACCGGCCACGCGGCGTCGTCGGTGAGGCCGGCGATCGCAGTGTCGGCGGCGGTGTCGATCGCGGCCATCACTGTGGGTCCGGCGAGGACTTCGCAGGCGGTGGCGACGGAGTAGTCGTAGGCGTTCGCGGCCGGTGCCAGGTTGACGTGCGGGTCGTCGGCGGCAGTGAGGGTGGAGTGCGCGGAGACCTGCGCTCCGTCGCGGCGCAGGATCGCCCGGAAGTCGTCGACGGCGGTCGGGGGGAGCATTCCGCGTTCGGTCATCGCGGTGTGCAGGTCGCCGTCGGAGGCAGTCGCGAGATACATGTGGTTGTTCAGTCGCCCGCGGGTGAGTGCGACGTAGGCGAGCTGTCGGGTTTCGTCGCCGGTGGCCACGACGTGGCAGGTGTCAGCGGTCGACCCTTGCGCGGAGTGAACCGTTCCGGCGTAGCCGAGTTCAGTCGCGGACTGGACGTAGTCGGCAGCCAGGGTGACGGTGCGTCCGAGTTCGAGGTGCCGGACCACCAATGATCCGTCACGGCCGACTTTCTCGACGGTCCAGCGGTCACCGTTGCGGACCCAGTCGGTCTGCGAGAGCGGGTTGCGGCGATCGTTGGAACGGGTGCGGACGATGTCCCCGACGCTCGCGCGGAGGCCGTCGGCGAGGACGGCTTCACGTCCGACCTTCGCGTCGGTGGCGGCGAGGCGGTCGGTGCGGGCGCGGGTGTTGAGTTCGGCGACGAGCTCACGGGTCGGTGCGAGCAGCAGTGCGTCCTTGCCGGCGGCGCGGTCGGTACTCCACGCGCTGTAGGCGTCGTCGGTGACGGTGGCGATCGAGCCGACGTGCAACCTCGAGTGGTCGATGTAGAAGCCGATCGCAGCGTCGTCGCCGTCACGCAGTGCGAGTGATGCTGCGCCTTCGGCCGCGCCCGTTGCTTTGTCGCGGAAGCGCACCACCTGCGAGAGGGTGAGCGCACCGACGCGGTCGTGGATGTCGCGCAGGACACCGCCGGATGCGACGGACGCGAGCTGTTGATCGTCGCCGATCAATCGCACCGTTGCTCCGCGTTCGGCGAGGGCGGTGACGGCGTCGTCGAGGTCGAGGGTTCCGGTCATTCCGGCTTCGTCGACGATGACGAGCGTGTCCTCGCCGATGTTGGTGTACCACTCGGGAACGGACACCGGATCGCCGTTGCGTAGACGCTTGGTGATGTCGACGAACTTCGCCAACGTATCGGTAGTCGTCAAGATATCTTGACGCAGGACTGCGGCAGCGGCAGCGGTCGGTGCGAACCCGACGACGTGCCCGCCTGCGTTCTGCCACGACCGTGTCAGTGCGGTCATAGCGGTGGTCTTGCCGGTTCCGGCGGGTGCGAGTGCGAGCTGAAGTTTCGCACCGGAGGTGGCCATTGCGCGCACCAGTGAGCGCTGTCCGGCGTTGAGTTCGCGGCCGTTCGCCGCGGACTCGAGCAGCGCCATCTCCACATGCTCGTCGGCCACTGCAACACCGTCGTTGCGCTGTGCAAGGGCGACGATGCGCGTCTCTGCGTCGAGGACGGCAGTGGTGGTGAACAAGGTTGTTTCGTGGCGGGTGTGCACGTCGCGGCCGTCGCGTCGACGCATCACATTCGGGGCGATGTCTGCGGCGACGTCGTCTCCGAGTTCGTCGCCGAGAATGACGGCGAGGTCGGTGCTGCACGCGCGGTCGGTGATCGCTTCGACGAGGTCGGTGATGCGATCGGCCGGCGGATTCGCGGTGCGGACCTGGCGGATCGCTTCGGCGCGAATGTTGTGCCGTTGGTAGCGCGAACGGGCTCGGGAGACGACCTCGACGACGTCGGCGGCGGTGTAGTCGATCCAGCGCGGGTCGTCGACGTCCACGCTCGCCCGGGTGCGCTTCTTGCCGGTCACCTCGGCGACCATTTTCGACAGTGCCTTCGGTGATCCGAGTACGTCGATCGCCTCGGCGCGCCACCCTCCTCGTTGCTCGGCGTGGGAGCGCGGTTCGTGTTTGGCCTGCCGGGTTTCCAGTGTCGCGCGCTGCGCGAGCCGTATCGCTTCGATGGCGGTCGGTTCGCGGTGATGCTCGGCCTGGAACTCGCGTGCGAGTTCGGCGGTGCGCACGACGATGGCGGCGTTACGGGAGGACCAACGCTCCGCCAGACGGGTGTCCAGGCCGACGATTTCACGGACGGGCCGCTTCGACCTGTCCTCGCTCGGCCGTTCGGCGAAGTCGACTCCGATGCGTTCACGCAGTTGCGCTTCGAGGGCGGTGTTGTAGACCTCGGAGGCGGGAACGTTGTTGCGGTACAACGCGGCCCCGTCGAGCGCGAGCCACTTCGTCGTCCCGTCCGGCAGGGTCGTGGAAACCTTGTTCGAGATCGCGACGTGGGTGTGCAGGTTCGGATCCCCGGCGCGCGAATCGCGGTGGGTGAACGCTGCGGCGATCAATCCGTTCGCGTCGACTTGCGCGATACCGCCGTTGCCGAGACGGGTGAAGCAGGCGTGCTCTTCGAGGTACTCGAGTGCTGCTGCGATCGCGGCGTCGTGTGCTGCTTCGATCTCCTGCGAGATCTCCCGCGGCGCAACCGCCCACAGCGCCGACACCGACTTGACCGGAGTGAACGTGAGGTCGAACCCGGCGACGGCTTTGGTGTTCTGCCGCCCCGATTTGGCGACCCACCCGGACAGTTCACGCTCGTCGGCCGGGGCACGTCCGTACTCGCGCTCGAACATCTCGCGCGCGACGCGGGTGCGGATCGTCGCGCGCGATTCGGCTTCGATCGGTGCGTTCCATTTCGCGCGGGCCGCGAGATTGTGCTCGACGAACGCCTTCGCGCACGCGACCCGATAGTCCGACGCTCCGTTGTCGATCTTGAACGCACGTCCGAGCTTGATCGCGGCCGACGCTGCCCGCTCGGCGTTCTTCGTCGACGCACCGACAGCGAGCTCGGCCGCGAACTTCTCGGCGTACATCGTGTCGGCCTCGGGGTGCAGGCCGTCACCGAACAGCGCCTTCATGTGCGCCTCGGAAACGTGCTCCCCCGCACCGATCGTGTTCAGCTCGGCGAGACCGGACCCGGTCCACCGGCCCGGTGACTCCCCTTTTTCGGAGTAGTACTCGGCCAGTGATGCGGCCCCTCGTTCGGTGGAATCCGCCGCTGCAACCTGCCTGGTCAGGTACGTATACCCGTCCCCCGCAGTGAGCTTGTGCAGACCCATCATGGACCGGATCCTACCAGTGAGATCCGCAAAGCAGCCTAAATGCATGAGGTCTGTGGGTTGGTTTTGGCTTTGGATCGGTAAATGGTGGCGGTGGAATTGGCTGGACGAACTGTGGTTTCGGTGGTGGTGGATCTGTGATGTGGCGGGAGGTTGTGTCAGGATCTGTGAGATTGTCGGGGTCTGGGGCTATGGTTGGCCGCATGGCGTCGACACAGGCTCGGATGACTGCGCGTGCTCGGGCGCGTGCGGCGCAACAGAAGGTGCTCGCGGATCGTCAGCGCCGGGACGCAGCGAACATGGCGTCGTTGACGGCGTTCTTCACCGCCGCCGAGCAGATCGACGCCGCGAAACTCGCGATGGCCCGGGCGCTCGACGACATCCGTGCCCGTGAAGGAACACTCGCCGCCGCCGCGACACTGACCCAGATCACGACCGGGGAAGCACGCAAACTCCTGGCCCTGCTCACCGACACCGCCGACACCGATCCCTCGGACGACTCCCACACCGCCGACACCGGCACCGGCTCGTCGCCGGACACCGTCGCGGCACCTGCCGACGACACGAACGGAGAACACAGATGAGCGTCTACACCGACGAACTGGTGGCGGCATTGACCGACGCGGGCTACCCCGCTCCCCACGCACCGGACACGGATCCGAACGTGCTCGCCTGGAGCAGCGACGGCACCGTTCCGCATATCCATCTCGACGACACCGGCCGGGTACGCGTGCACACCGCGGCACGCCTGGACGCCGAGTTCACACTCGGCCCGCAGCGCCAATCCGCCGCCGACTGGGTCGCGCTGCTGCACCCGTGCCTCGCATCACCTGTCGCCGCCGCGACCGGCACTGCGATCGCCGAACCCGCGTCGGTCGTGCAACGCAGCGCGGCGCTGGTGTGGCTCGAACCTGACTTCGACAGTCACGGGACGTACGCGGTCTACACCGACAACGCACGCATCCGCGTGTCGGACAAGATCGGCATCGCGACCGCAACCGACTTGTTCGGCACCGCTATCGGACACCAACTCGGCGTCACACCGTCGGTGCTGTCTCTGCTGCAATCGGCACACCTGGGAACGGTGATGATCAACGCCGACCTCGCCTACGCGTCGGCGGTCCAGTGGTCCAGAATGTGGCTGCCCGCGATCTCCTTCCGCGACACCCGAGGGTTCATGGAGCGAGCTGCCATCCGATTCGGCGGACACGAGAAACCCGCGCAACCGTCCGTTCCCGACGCGCGTTTTCGTGACTTCCACGCCCCGACGATCCAACTCGCGGCCGGAGGATCGAATACGACATCGACCTTTGCCGACGCGTCCTCCGTTGCGTTCGTTGTGCTGCGGAACGCGCGGCGTCGACACCTCGCCGACGGTCACCACGTATCGGGACGCTGACCGTGACCGCGACGACGCAACTGGCACTGTTCGGCGGGGACACCGTCGTCGAACCGGAGAGGTCGGTTCGTCGGTCGTGGCGTCCGTTGCAGGGACCGTTGACCGCCAAGACCGTGGCACGGTTCTGGACGAAAGTGGTCATCACTCCGACGTGCTGGCTGTGGCGATCGGCCGTCAGCTGTCCGGACGGCTACGGCCGCTTCACCTTCACCGACGGCGACACACCACGAACGTTGTCGGCGCACCGGTTCGCACTGTTGCTCGCGCACGGCGACCTCGGAGACGGGATCGTCGGCGAGCACGACTGCGACGAAACCCTTTGTGTGCGAGTCGATGACGGCCACCTCAAACGCGGCACCCAATCGACGAACCTTGCACACGCCGTTGCAACCGGACGCCACATCGGACCGACACCCGCAGGCGGCGATCCACGCGGACGATACGGACGAGCCGTGGCGATCCGCGATGCACTCCGCGACGGCTACGACGCCGACCGACTGCGCGCCGCCCTCGCCGGATACAGCTTCGACGCACAAGCACCACCAACACTGTTCTGACACGACCACCGACAACGTTGTCGGTGGCGACCGGTAGAGATAGATCCATCAAGGCTTCGGGCCGCTGCACCGCACCGGTGAGAGCAGTCCTCAACGAAAAGGACTTACGAGATGACGCTCTCCTCGCTCTTCACCGACGACGTCGGACCGCTCCCCCTGCTCGCTGTCGCCGGTGCCGGATTCCTGATTTGGTACGTGCGGTATCTCGGCGAGAACGACCCTGGATGGAAGGGTTTCGTGGCGAACATTCTCACCGTTATCGGTGTCGGCGCGTACCTCGTCGTTCTCGCTGTCGTGTTCGGCGCGTTCATTGCGGTGATCGGTGCGTTCATCGCGGTGATGCTGTTCATGGTTCCCCTGTTCGCGCTCGGCGGTGCCAGCGGAGTCGATGACCGCAGGGCCCGTCGCGGGTACTACCGCAACCAGTACGACAACGACTACTACTGACCGTGCGGCACGCCCGCAACTGGCGCTTTGCATGCACCGCACTCGTGCAGGGTGACGTCGGCGCAATGGCGCTGTGCATCCTCTGCAACAGCACTCGTGCACAGATTCCGTGCGCCGCACCGGACTGCGGCTGCACGACTGCACCGCGACACCGGTACAGAGTCGTTGACGCCGCTGTGCCGCTCACCCAGCTAAAGATCTGGAAGATGCGCTGCGCTGATCTCGTCCGGTAGCTCGAGCTCTCCGGAGGCCGACATCTGTTTGTGGCAGGATCTGTCTTATGGGGTGGGAGCAGATTTTCGAGTCGTCGATACCGTTGGTCGTCGGGTTGTTCTCCGGATGGGTTGCATCGCGTGCCGCACGCAAAACACCACACGAGAAGTTGAAGGCGCTGATCGAGATTCAAGCAGCCTTAGGCCCTAGCGCCGACCCCAGCGGGACCATAGAAAAGTCGATCGAGCTCGAGCTGAAGCGGCTCGAACGGTCAACAGTGTCTGTCGACTCGACGTGGCTTCAGATTGTCTGGGCTCGGTTCCTCAACAACCCAGCAGCTGTAATAGTTGGCTGCGGCCTAGTCCTCTACTCAGCGTTGTTTGTCGTGGCACTCAATCGCTTCGGCGGTTCCATGGGTGGCGGTGGTACGACTGATGCGAACGACAGCAGCTATGTCTGGGTCTTCGTCGGACTGGTGCTTGCTGCGACGTCCGTTGTTGCGGCGACATACGCGAGCTACAGACGGGATCGTCGCGCTCTGCTGCGGGACTGACATTGCTTGCGGTGATGCTCTAGACTTGGTGGCAAGTTCGAGCGTCGATGAGGGTCACGTTCGAGCGCGCCCCACCCGTACCAATTCACCCCGCACTGCGTTCACCGCACTGTGGGTTGTGTGGCTCTGTGAGCGATCGGTACCTGTCCGGTGGGGATTTCCGCGCACCGAAACTGGAAGGCCCTCACCATGTCTGTCTCTCCCGCTGTCGACAAAGACACCGCCATCGCGCGCGCACGCGCCGCGATCGAGAACCGCACCAAATACATCGAGTCACTCTTCGACGCCGCCCAGGCATCCGCTGATGCGCGCGAGAAAGTCGCCGACGCAACCCGCGCGGCCGAACGCGCGAACGCCGAACACGCCGCCGCGTACAAAGAAGCGATCGACGCCGGGTGGACGGTTGCCGAACTCACCGGAAGTGGACTGACCGCCCCGACACCGGTGGGCAAGAAGGCATCCAAGGCGTCAGCGAAACGCGCCACCGGTCGCGGTACGCCGCGCCGCCGAGTCGGTGCCGAGAACACCACCGCGGCACCGGACCGACACCACGATGACGACGCCTCGTCGCCTGCACCCGACGTATCGACCGAACCGCAGCCCTCGACTGCACCCGCGCACTGAACACTGCTGCCCTCGCACCACCCGCGCACCGGCACCGGTCGCGAATCCCCAGTGCGCCCCTGCACGCTCGACACATCTCGCGTGCGGGCGCACCCCATCACGTCAAAGGACCACACACATGACCCAGCCCGGATTCAACGTCGAAGTAGCCTCCCTCGACCGCAACGGCGACCCAGGCTTCGTGCACGCACGCGGCTCGTTCTACACCTCCCGCTCTGCCGCACAGTTCGCACTCACCCAAGCAGCAGCACTGGCAGACACCTACGAGTTCGACACCGTCTCCGTCGTCATCGACGCAGTCGGCGAGGGAACCTCACGCCGTGATGTCCAGTTCATCGGCACCCCCGGCGAACTCGCCGCCGACCTCACCGCACTCCCGGACTACAAGAACGGTGTCCTGCGCACCGTCATCCCCGCACCACGCAACGTCACCGCGGCGGTAGCCGCCATCGTCGAAGCAACACCGCCGCTACCCGACTCGGCGGTCGACGGCCCCGACGCCGTCGCAGTTCTCGACGTGGAGGTGTACTCCACCCGGCCCGGCCCGATCCCGAACTCGCGCACCGACGTCGGCGCGTACACACCGCAGGATGCGCACCGCATCGCCGAGCAGCTCGCGGCAGATCTCGGCGGCACTATCGAGCCGATGCGCAACGAGACGGTGCTGCGGGTCACCCACTCAGCGGACGTCTCCGACACCGACCGCATAGCCGCCGAGCGGTCCGTGCAGGTGCGGAACCTGCGGGCGAACCTCTCCGTCCTCGACCCGGTCGCCGACGCCGAACACATCACCGCACTCGCCGCCGACCTCGACGAGCTACGAGCTCGATCGAGGCCGGCCGGCCGCCCGGACAACACCGCAGCTGTGTCCGCGTCGGTATCGACGCCGTCGATGGCGCACGCAGCGGACGTCGAACGCTCCTCGACACGTCCGCGCGGGTTGGTCACTCCCCCGACTGGACGCTCGTCCAGAGCTGCACAGGCCACCTCGTCCACGCTGCACACCGCCCCTGCCCCGACACACACAGCGGCGATATCGCGGTCGGCCGATCACGGTCTCGGGTGACCACTGACCACCAGCTCCCACCGCAGAGCAGGGAAGGGCGGCACCGACTACCTCGGGCCCCGCAGCGCGCCGACGCGGTCGGCGACGGTAAGCCTGCGTTCCGGCTCGACGGCGGCGACCTCGGCGCGGTCCTGGCGTTCGAGGCGGTGCTGTGGAGCGAACCGATGACCGGCGTACTCCGCGAAATCGACATCACGCCCGGCCGGGTACGCGTGGTCGTTCTTCAGACCGAAGCGCAGAAGGGCCTCTACCCGCGATACACATCCAGCGGTGACCACGATGCGCCGTATCTGGCCGACTACGACATCGACTTCGGCGACGAGGTCCGGATCGGCGATCGCCACTGACACCGCTCGTCCGACTCAGCTCGGCCGTACACGCGAGAAAGGCACCCACACAGCCGCTGTGGGTGCCTTTGTCGTTCGGGCCGGGTTGGGCGCGCGGTCAGCGCTGCGGGTGCGGCGCGGTGCCGGGTGCGCCGAAGATGCCGGTCGCCAGTGCCCACGCGGTCAGGGTGCGGCGTTCGGCGTCGGTGGTCTCGTCGGCGTGGAGGTAGTCCCACTCCTGCAGCGCATCGAGGTCGTGGGCGTCGGCTCCGACGTGTCCGCACCACCACAGGTACGCCCCGATCGGGGACTCCACCTCGTGCCCGTGGGAGTCGACACTGCGGGTGTCTCGTTCGTTACGGGGTCCGGTGCGGGTGAGGGGACTGTCGAGGGTCACTGCCCTGCCCGAAACGTGTTGAGCCTCTGCCACAGTGCGCGTTGAGCGCGTCCGTGCTCCACGAGGTGATCGAACAGGTACTCTTATCCTCACCCCACCTCCAGGCGTCTTCGACGTCATGTGAGCGTCGGCGTGTCGGCTTTGTTTGCACGTGAGCT
>NZ_JAWLKF010000001.1:0-935341 GCF_033042195.1 Rhodococcus cerastii | reverse complement strand
CCACAACACGGGTACGACACGCCCGAGCTGCGGCTACGCCGCCTCACCGAATGTCCACCACCCCACGGGACTTACCCCGCCCGAACTGGTGAAATCACTGTTCGGGCAGAAATGTTCCTGGCGTCGTGCGAAGCGAAGCGACATGATCGGAGCAGGTTCCACTCTCGAAATGGTCCAGCTCATGCAGGCGCGGAAGGATCTCAAGGTCTGGGGTTCGGGATTCATGCTCAGCGAGACTGCCCACGAAAAAGACTTCAGCTACCCCGACTTCGACTTCTACGCTGTGCGCGGGCATCTGTCATCGAATCGCATCAAGTCCGAGCGCAAGGTCGCGGTCGGGGACCCCGGGCTGTTGGCGAACAGGGTCTATTCACGCTCCCCGCGGGTACCTGGACGAATCGGTCTCGTCTACCACTGGGTGCACAAGAAGGATCCCGTAGTGCTTGCGCTTGCGCGAGAAAAGAACGTGTCGTTGATCGACCCGTCCCGAAAGCCGGCCAAGGTCATCGCCGACATCACCGCATGTGACTTCGTGATGTCGACGAGTCTGCACGGCTTGATCGTCGCTGACTCCTTCGGCATCCCCAATGCGTGGATAGAGCTGACGCAGGATATCGGCGGCAACGGATACAAATTCGACGACTACTACTCAGTTTTCGGCCGAGAAGCGGTTCAGCATTCGTCGGACCTCGCGCGCGATCACGACAAGATCGCGCAGCTTCGGAGCGAGTATCGACCGGTCCCGAATCTGACGGAAATCCAGGACAATCTGATTGCCGCTTTTCCCTTCGCGACGCGCTGTACGGCCTGAATTCAGCAGACCGACAACGAAGCCGAACATCGCGCGCCGCGCTCGCTCACCTTCGAGCGTCCTACTACGACGGTGCATACTGTGAGTATGCGCACTTTCACCTCACCAGAGCAGATCAAAGCAGCCGTCGGGGAAGACCTCGGCACCAGTGACTGGCTGCAGATCACCCAGGAACGGGTCAACACCTTCGCCGACGCCACGGGCGATCACCAGTGGATCCACGTCGACGTCGAGCGGGCGAAGAAGGAGAGCCCGTTCGGCGCACCCATCGCCCACGGATTTCTGAGCCTGTCCCTGGTATCGATGCTCAACTGGCAGATCTACACCATCGAGAACACCAAGCTCGGAATCAACTACGGCTCCAACAAGGTTCGCTTCATCAACCCGGTGAAGGTGGGTGCGCACGTGCGCCTGCAGACCACCCTCGTCTCCGTCGAAGAGGTATCGGGCGGGGCGTTACAGATGGTGACGGCAGGAACGTTGCAGATCGAGGGCGAGGACAAGCCGGCGCTGGTCGCCGAGATCATCTCTCGGGTCGTGTTCTGACCCCGGACCGAGCAGGTGGATCGAACGCGGTGATCGGCGGCAACGGCTCGTCGTAGCGTTCGATCTCCACCAGCACGTGCTGGCCGGTGCAGCCGCGCGCGAGCGCCGACGAGCCCTCGTCCGCGGTGAGCACGTTCACGCTGCCGTGCACGCACATCGAATCGGGATCTGCCGGATCGAGCGGGTCGTACCACGCCCCGGTGGACAACTGTACGACCGATTCCAGCATCGCGTCGTCGACAACCACACCGGCCAGGCACGAGCCGCGGTCGTTGTACACCCGTACGACGTCGCCGTCCGACACTCCCCTGGCCCCGGCCGCCGACGAGTGCATTCTTATCGGCTCTCTACCCTCGATCTTCGAGTTACGGCTCACCGCACCGTGATCGAGCTGACTGTGCAGCCTGGTGCGCGGCTGGTTGGCGATCAGATGCAACGGGAACTGCTGCGCCCGGGGTCCACCGAGCCATTCCTGCGGCTCGAACCACATCGGATGCCCACGGCAGTCCTCGTAGTCGAACCCCGCCACGGTCGCCGAGAAGATCTCGATCTTTCCACTGGGGGTGCGCAGCGCGTTGCCCACCGGGTCGCGTCGAAAATCCTCGAAGAACGTCAGATCGTCCTCGGTCTTCATCCGAAACGAACCCTCGCGACGGAAATTGTCGTACTCCGGAGTATCGACGCCCCCGGCGCGCAGATATCCGCGCCACTGCTCGTACAGATGCTCGAGCCACTGTTGCGAGCTACGCCCCTCGGTGAACTGTTGCCCCACACCGAGTTTCGTAGCCAACTCCGCGAACGTGTCGTAGTCGTCGCGGGAGTCCGCGTACCGCGGGGCGGCCGGCTCCATCGCGACGAGCAAGGGATCGTTGCGTGTGCAGCTCAGATCCGATCGTTCCAACGACGTCGTCGACGGGACGACGACGTCGGCGTGCTTGGCCATCGGTGTCCAATACGGGTCGTGCACAACGACGGTGTCGGGCCTACCGAGAGCGCGACGCAGCCGCCCCAGATCCTGGTGGTGGTGGAACGGATTTCCGCCGGCCCAATAGACGATCTTGATATCGGGATAGGTCAATCGCCTACCGTCGTAGTCGAATTCGGCACCGGGATTCAGCAGCATGTCCGAGACCGCGGCGACCGGAATCAGGTCGGGAACGGGATTGACACCCTGCGGCAAGGTCGGCAACGGATACGGAACCGGTGCCAGACCCGGCTCGTTCATCGACCCGTAGCCGTGCCCGAATCCCCCACCCGGAACGCCGATCCGGCCCAGCATCGCCGCGAGTGTCACGCCCATCCACGGGGCCTGCTCACCGTGTCGCGTCCTCTGCAGTGACCAGGTGACCGTCACCATCGTGCGTTTCGACGCCATCTCCCGGGCAAGTTCCGCGATCAGGGCGGCCTCGACGCCGCAGATCGCCGACGCCCACTGCGGTGTCTTGGGAATTCCGTCCGTGATGCCGAGCAGATATCGCTCGAACTCGGGGTAGCCCTGGCAGTACTTCTCCAGAAACTTTGTGTCGTGCAGCTTTTCGTCGGCGAGCACGTGAGCCAGAGCCAGCATCATCGCCACGTCGGTACCGGGCCGCGGGGCGATCCAGCGCGCGTCGCCGTTCATGTCGTTGCGGAGCGGACTCACGGTGACGATCTGCCCACCGCGGGCGCGCATCGCGTCGAGCGAATCGACGGTCGGATGATCCGACGTACCGCCGTGATTGATGCCGGTGTTCTTCACCGGAACTCCGCCGAACGCCACCAACAACTCGGTGTGGGCGGCGATCACTTTCCAGGAGGTGGAGCGCGAGAACATCTTCCAATGCGCACCGAGGACGTGCGGCATGATGACCCCGGTCGCGCCCAGTGAGTAGCTGTGGACCGATCGCGTGTAACCGCCGATGCAGTTGAGAAAGCGATGCACCTGACTCTGCGCGTGATGGAAGCGTCCGGCACTCGCCCACCCGTACGACCCGCCGTAGATGGCCTTGTTGCCGAATGCGTCGACGACCCTGCGTAATTCGGCTGCCAGCAGATCGGTGAGCTCGTCCCACGAGACGTCGACGAACTCGTCACTGCCACGGGTGTCGGTCGGCCCCGGCCCGTGCTCGAGCCAGCCCCGGCGCACCGCCGGGGAGGTGACGCGCGATCGATGGGTCACCGACCCGACGAGGTTGCCCAACACCGGAGAAGGGTTGCTGTCGGTCACCTGGGGATGGATTGCGGTGACGTCACGTCCGTCCGACTCGGCGCGAAACATTCCCCAGTGGCCCATGTGCTGGACGCCGGCCACGCCAGTCATCGAACCACCCCGGTCATCGAATTCCGAACTCGCGCAGCGCCTTCAGTAGTGCATCGGGGCGCTGCGACGTCGGCACCGGATCGACGAGAGCGAAGTGGCATCCGATCTCTCGTGCCGCACCGTCGGCCTCGTCACTGTCGCCCACCATCAGCGTCACCGCGGGGTCCACACCCAACGCCGTCACTGCGTGCCGGAAGATCTCGGGCTGCGGCTTGACGTGACCGACCTCGAACGAAAGCACGAATTCGTCGACGAACCTGTCGAGACCGCGATCGACGAACGCGGGACGGATGTCGAATGCGATGTTGCTCAGGACGCCGATCCGAATCGATTCGGCAGCAAGCTTTTTCAGCACTCCTTCGGTATCCGGGTACGGCGTCCAAGAATCTGCGTCGATCACGCGACCGTAGACGGATTCTGCGTGCACCGGATCGGTGACACCGGACTGCGCGAGCACATGAAAATAGGCCTGCCGGTGCAGGGCCGGGTCGAGGTCTCGGTTTCGCCACGCATGACGCGTCGCATCGTCGAACTCGACCGTCTCCCCCACCGGTGCCGTCATACGGCGCATCAGTTCCGCCGCTCCCGCACCGTCGACGGGGGTGCCGTTGGCGTCGTGGATCCCGTCGAACCAGGAGGGATGTTCCTCGAGCCTGAACAACGTGCCCGAGAAGTCGAACAGAACGGCCTCGATCGCGGGTGCGCCCGTCGTCGTCACGGCAGGGATTCGACGAGCGCGTCCACCTCGACCCGAGGGCCGGTGAAGAACGGGGTCTCCTCGCGCACGTGTCGCCTCGCCTCGGTGGCCCGCAGGTCACGCATCAGGTCCACGATGCGATCGAGTTCGGGAGCTTCGAAGGCCAGGATCCACTCGTAGTCGCCGAGTGCGAACGACGGCACGGTGTTCGCACGCACGTCCTTGTAGTCGCGTGCGGCCTTGCCGTGATCGGCGAGCATCGTGCGACGCTCGTCGTCGGGCAGCAGGTACCAATCGATCGAGCGGACGAACGGGTAGACGCAGATGTACGCGCCCGGATCCTCGCCGGCGATGAACGCCGGAACGTGGCTCTTGTTGAATTCGGCCGGGCGGTGCAACGCGGTGTTGCTCCACACCGGAGTACTCGCCTTGCCCAGTGCGGTGGTGCGACGGAAATCGGAGTACGTCGCCTGGAGATCCTCGATGCGCTCGGCGTGCGTCCACACCATGAAGTCGGCGTCGGCGCGCATACCGGCGATGTCGTACACCCCGCGCACCGCGACACCCTTGTCTTCACGACCTTCGAAGAACACCTTCGCTTCCTTGGCAGCCGCGGCCCGATCCTCGCCGAGAACGCCGGGCGTGACCTTGTAGACCGAGAACATCAAGTAGCGAAGAGTCGAGTTGAGCGCTGAGTAATCGAGGCGTGCCATGGCCCTATCGTGCCACTTCGATCAGACGGGCGGCAGCGGTGGTGGCGGACGCAATACACGCGGGCACCCCCACACCGCGCTGCCAGGCCCCGGTGACCTCGAGACCGGGTAGGTCGGCGACTCCTGCATCGATGGCGGCGACGCGATCGAGGTGCCCCGGCGCGTACTGCGGTAGGCCTCCCGGCCAGCGCTGCACGGTCGCAGCGAGCGGCTGCGCGTCGATGTTCGCCACCGTCGCGAGATCCGCGAGCGCGATCTGGATCGACTCCGCGTCGGATCGGTCCGACGCCGTCGTATCACCGAAGCGGCCGAGCGAGGCCCGCAGCAGTACCGCGTCACGCTCCTCCAGATGCGGCCACTTGCGGCTCGACAGGGTGAATGCCTTCACATCCAAGCCCGCGTCGGTGGCCACCAGGATTCCCGAATTCTGCGGCAGCTCGGTCGTCTTGGGAAAAGCGAGCGCGACGACAACAGAGGACGCGAGATCGATGTTCCGCGCGGCCTGCGACGCCGCGGGCGCCACCTCGGCGATGAGCCGACCGAGAATCGGCGCAGGGACCGCCAGCACCACGCCGTCGACGCGTCCGACTCCTTCGACGAACCATCCGCCGGACTCGCGGCGGATCTCACCGACGCCTGCACCGACCACCGTCCGGGCATCGGTTGCAGCGACGAGGGCATCGAGCAACACCGCGTAACCGTCGCGCAGCCCGCCGAACACCGGCCCCGGCGACGGGGTTGGCAGCGCTGCCAGCACTGCCTCGGTCAGGTTGGCTGCTCCACCGTCCAACGCGGCAGCCAACGTGGGCAGTGCCGCACGGATGCCGATCGAGCTCGACGAACCGGAGTACACGCCGCCGAGCAGCGGATCGACCGAACGGCTGACCACCTGGGAGCCGAACCTGGTGCCCACGAGATCCGCCACACTGACGTCCGAACCCGCGGTCCAGGCGAAGGGCCGAGAGGTCTCGGTCTCGATGAGGTGCAGGTCCTCGGGGTCCACCAGATCCCGTACCGAATCGGCGGACGACGGGATGCCCATCAGAGTGCCGACCGGGAGCGCGTGAGTTCGACCGCCGGAATAGACGAGCGGACGGACCGGCGCCGGGTAGACCAGCTGATCCGACAGACCGAGCTCGGCGAGCAGAGCGGGCACTTCGGGACGTCGACCGATGAATGCCTCCGCACCGACGTCGAGCGAGTCCGCGCCGACCGCGGTGGTGCGCAGCGTGCCGCCGAGACGCGACGACGCCTCGACGACAGTGATCTCGGCACCCGACCCGCAGGACTGCCGAAGGCGATACGCCGCGACGAGGCCGGAGATTCCGCCGCCGACCACGGCGTACCGCCGAACCGTCACAACGAATGCACCAGCGAGACCACCCGGGTCAGAATCTCCGGATCGGTATCGGGGAGCACTCCGTGCCCGAGGTTGAACACATGTCCGCGAGCACCGGCCGCCAGCGCGCGATCCGCCTCGGCGGTGATGCGTCGAACCTCTGCCTCGACCGCATCCCAGCCCGCGAACAGCACCGCGGGATCGAGATTTCCCTGCAGCACCTTGCCGCCGCCCACGCGATGCACGGCGTCGTCGAGTGGGATTCGCCAGTCGACACCGACCACGTCGGCACCGGCCTCACCCATCGCCCCGAGCAACTCGCCGGTTCCGACGCCGAAGTGGATCTTGGGTACACCGGCCGAGGACACGGCGTCGAACACGCGCGTCGAATGCGGCAGCACGTACTCGCGGTAGTCGGCGAGCGAAAGCGCACCCGCCCAGGAGTCGAACACCTGCACTGCGTCGACGCCTGCGGCGAGCTGAGCCTGCAGGAAGGTGATCGTCGTGGTGGCCAGTGCGTCGAGCAGGGCGTGCCAGGTCGCCGGATCGGACCGCATGAGCGCCTTGGTCTTTTCGTGATTGCGGCTCGGGCCACCCTCGACCAGATACGACGCGAGGGTGAACGGTGCGCCCGCGAAACCGATGAGCGGCGTACCGGCCAGTTCACGGGTGAGGATCCGCACCGCATCGGCCACCGGCTCCACCTGATCGGCGGTCAGGATCGGCAGTGCGGCGACATCGGCAGCCGACCGCACCGGCTGCGCGACGACCGGTCCGGTGCCTGCGACGATGTCGAGATCGATACCGGCGGCCTTGAGCGGAACGACGATGTCCGAGAACAGGATTGCCGCGTCCACGTCGTGCCGACGAACAGGTTGCAGGGTGATCTCGGCCACGAGGTCGGGTCGGAAGCACGAATCCAACATGCCGATGCCGGCGCGAATCTTGCGGTACTCGGGCAGCGACCTACCGGCCTGGCGCATGAACCACACCGGCCGACGCGAGGGAGCTCGACCCGCGATCGCGGCCAGGAACGGCGCGTCCGGGAGTTCTCGACGGGCGGGGGCTGTGGCGTGCGGTTCGGCGTTCATCGTCTTCCATGCTGCCACGCGGGAGAATTGCTTCTACCACCAAGGGCGACACACCCACGTCGGTTCCATCACGACTCGGCGCGCCTCCGCCTCCGGGCAACGTGACGCGTCTAACGTCCGGTGACGTGACCGAATCCCAATCCACCGCCGAACCTGCGCCGTTCCGCGCCGCCATCGACGCGATGCATCGGGCTCAGGTACACCCGGCGATCGAAATCGGTCCGATCCGGCCGCCGCAGCGTCTCGCTCCCTACAGCTACGCGATCGGTGCCGAGGTCAAGCATCCCGATTCCGACCAGGTCGACGAGCAGAGTGACGGCGACGCCTTCGGCCGCCTGATCCTGCTGTACGACCCCGACGGTGCCGAGGCATGGAACGGCACCCTCCGATTGGTCGCGTACATCCAGGCGGACGTCGACGAATCCCTCGCCGACGATCCCCTGCTCCCCGAGGTCGGTTGGAGTTGGCTGGTCGACGCACTGGAGTCGCGGTCGGAACCGCTCAACGCACTGGGCGGCACGGTCACCTCGACCAGCTCGGTGCGCTACGGCGACATCGCCGGGCCACCCAAGGCCCACCAGCTCGAACTACGCGCCTCGTGGACGGCCACGTCCGAGGACCTCTCGACGCACGTCGAGGCGTTCTGCGAGGTGCTCGCCTACGCCGCCGGTTTGCCGCCCGCGGGCATCACCACCCTCGGCCAGCGCAGTTCCAGCCGGACATAGTGGGCGGTCCTTCCACCCGCAGGGCTTAGAGTCACATCTCATGTCAGCCGAGAGTTCTCCCGAGACCACGCCGGACGACGAGGCGAACGAGCCTGTCGCCGTTCCGCTACTGGCCCCGGCTGACGGCGTACCCGACGTGGTCGACACGCCCGACGCCGTGCGCGCGGCTGCCGCCCTTCTCGCATCGGGTCACGGCCCCCTCGCCGTCGACGCCGAACGTGCGTCGGGCTTCCGCTACTCCCAGCGCGCCTACCTCCTGCAGTTCCGTCGCCGCGGCGCAGGCACGGTTCTGCTCGATCCGATCCCGGTCACCGGCGACCTCGCTCCGCTCGCCGAGGTGATCAACCCGCTCGAGTGGGTACTGCACTCCGCAGATCAGGACCTGCCGGGACTCGCCGAGCTCGGCCTGGTACCCGCCACGCTCTACGACACCGAACTCGCAGGCCGCCTCGCCGGATTCGATCGAGTGGGGCTCGGAGCCATCGTCGAACGCACCCTCGGACTGGCCTTGCAGAAAGGCCACGGAGCGGCCGATTGGTCCACCCGGCCGCTACCCGACACCTGGCTCAACTACGCAGCACTCGACGTCGAGGTTCTGCTCGAGCTGCGCGACGCAATGGCCGAAGAGCTCGAACAGCAGGGCAAAACCGAATGGGCCGCACAGGAATTCGCCCACATCCTCACCCTCGGGCCACCCAAACCCAAGACCGACAGGTGGCGTCGGACATCGGGGATCCATGCGATCAAATCTCCCCGCACTCTTGCTGCCGTTCGCGAATTGTGGAGCACCCGAGACGAACTGGCGGCCAAGCGTGACGTGGCACCGAGCCGGGTGTTGCCCGACTCGGCCATCGTGGCGGCCGCAACGGCGGACCCGAAATCCGCGCGCGAGCTCGAGCAGCTACCGGTCTTCGGCGGTCCACGTCAGCGCAGATCGTCCCGATTGTGGGCCTCGGCCCTGACCCGTGCGCGGGCGCTCCCGACATCCGAACTGCCCTCGATGGCAGCGTCTTTCGACGGTCCACCCCCGGTCAATCGGTGGGCTCGCCGCGATCCCGATGCAGCAGCGCGACTCGCCGAGGTACGAGCGGCGATGACCGAGCTCAGCGAATCGGTGTCGGTGCCGGTCGAGAATCTGTTGATGCCGGATCTGCTGCGCCGCCTGGTGTGGGATTGGCAGAGTCCGGTCGATCCCGACGTCGACCCGGCCGAGCTGATCGAGGCCCGACTGGCCGACGGCGGGGCCCGGCCCTGGCAGCGAACCCTGGTGGTGCCGGTACTGACGAAGGCACTGCACCCTTCCCAAGTTACCGACGGGTAATACCCGCTACAGTAGGGGTCGCGTCCGGGCACCCGGGCGAGTCGTCCGCATCTGTCGGGAGGATCGAAAAGCGTGTCTGTACCCGCGTCCACCAGCTCACAGAGGAATGTTGTCTTCGTCGACGGCATCCGTACCCCGTTCGGCAAAGCAGGCCCCAAGGGCATGTACGCCGACACTCGCGCAGACGACCTCGTCGTCAAGGCAATCCGCGAACTCCTTCGCAAGAACCCCAACCTCCCTCCCGAGCGCATCGACGAGGTCGCGATCGCCGCGACCACGCAGACCGGTGACCAGGGCCTGACCATCGGCCGTACGTCCGCACTGCTCGCCGGCCTCCCCCGCAGCGTCCCCGGATTCGCGATCGACCGCATGTGCGCAGGCGCGATGACCTCGGTGACCACCACCGGGTCGGGCATCGGCTTCGGCCAGTACGACGTGGTGATCGCCGGTGGCGTCGAGCACATGGGCCGCCACCCGATGGGTGAAGGCGTAGACCCCAACCCGCGTTTCCTCGCCGACAAGCTCGTCGATCCCAGCGCGCTGGTGATGGGCAACACCGCCGAGAATCTGCACGACCGGTTCCCGAGCATCACCAAGGACCGCACCGACGCGTACGCCGTCGCCAGCCAGAACAAGTACGACGCCGCCAAGAAGGCCGGCTTCATCGCCGACACCCTTGTGCCCGTCGCCACCAAATCCGCCGCAGGATGGGGCCTGGCCACCGAGGACGAGCCGCCTCGCCCCGGCACCACCGTCGAAGATCTCGCCAAGCTCAAGACGCCGTTCCGTCCCGCCGGTCGCGTCACCGCAGGCAACGCCGCAGGACTCAACGACGGTGCCACCGCCGCGATCCTGGCCGGCGAGGACACCGCGCACGAACTCGGCCTGAACATCGGTATGCGCATGGTCGGCTTCAGCTTCGCCGGCGTCGATCCCGCCGTCATGGGCATCGGACCGGTCCCCGCGACCGAGAAGTTGCTCGGCCGAACCGGATTGAGCATCGACGACATCGGCCTGTTCGAGATCAACGAGGCCTTTGCCATCCAGGTCCTCGCGTTCCTCGAGCACTACGGCATCGCCGACGACGATCCGCGCGTCAACCAGTGGGGCGGCGCCATCGCGTGTGGCCACCCCCTCGCATCCTCGGGTGTTCGCCTGATGACGCAGCTGAGCCGCCAGTTCGCTCAGCAGCCCGACGTCCGCTACGGCTTGACGACCATGTGCATCGGTCTCGGCATGGGCGGCACCGTCATCTGGGAGAACCCCAACCACGCTGACTATTCAGGAGCGAAGGCATGAGCGACATCACCACAGCGTTCAGCGACGAGGTAGTCACGAACGCGTTCACGAAGCTTGTCTCCGTACCGGGGCTCGACGGCTCTATCGCCCTGGTGACCTTGGACAACGGCTTCGATCACACCAAGCCGTCGACCTTCGGTCCCGGTGGACTGGCCAAGTTCGACGCCGCCCTCGACGAGGCATTCGCGGCGAACCCGGTGGCCATCGCCGTCACCGGTAAGCCGTTCATCTTCGCCGTCGGTGCCGACCTCAACGGTGTGCCGAACATCAAGACCAAGGACGAGGCGCTGCAGATCGGGCAGCTCGGTCACAAGGTCTTCCGACGCCTGCGCGAGTCGACCGTTCCGACGTTCGCCTTCATCAACGGTGCCGCACTCGGTGGTGGCCTCGAAGTGGGACTGCACTCGCACTACCGGACCGTCGCGGAGAACGCTGCCGCACTCGGTCTTCCCGAGGCTTTCCTCGGCCTGGTGCCGGGATGGGGTGGAACTCAGTTGCTGCCCAACATCATCGGAGCCTCCAACGCCGTCACCGTCGTCATCGAGAACGCACTGAACCAGAACCGCGTCCTCAAGCCGCAGCAGGCACTCGACCTCGGTATTGCCGACGCGCTCTTCGGCGGAGCCGACTTCCTCGAGCAGTCCCTCGCGTGGGCTGCTCAGGTCGTCAAGGGCGAGATCACCCCTGCCCGACCCGAGATCGACCGCGGGCAGGCCTGGGACGACGCCATCGCCCGCGCCAAGGGCATCGTCGCGGGCAAGACCAACAACTTCGCCCCCGGCCCCGTCGCCGCGGTGGAGCTGCTCGAGCTCGCCAAGAGCACCGACATCACCGACTCGGCCTCACTCGACAAGGCCTTCGCGGCCGAGGACGAGGCCCTGTCCACGTTGTTGGTCAAGGACGAGCTTCGCGCCGGGCTGTACGCCTTCGATCTGGTGCAGAAGCGCGCCAAGCGTCCCGCCGGTGCACCCGACAAGTCGTTGGCGCGCAAGATCTCCGGCGTCGGCATCGTCGGTGCCGGCCTGATGGCCAGCCAGCTCGCACTGCTGTTCGTTCGGCAGCTGAAGGTGCCGGTGATCCTCACCGACATCGATCAGGAGCGCATCGACAAGGGCGTCGGCTACGTCCACGGCGAGATCGACAAGCTGCTCGGCAAGAAGCGCCTGTCCCCCGATGCCGCAAATCGGTTGAAGGCGTTGGTGTCCGGCTCGATCAACAAGTCCGCGTTCGCGAAGACGGATTTCGTCATCGAGGCCGTGTTCGAGAACCTGGACGTGAAGAAAAAGGTGTTTGCCGAAGTCGAGGAGTTCGTCTCTGCCGACACGATTCTCGCGACCAATACGTCGTCGTTGTCGATCACGAAGATGGCGGCCGACCTGAAACACCCCGAGCGCGTCGTGGGCTTCCACTTCTTCAACCCGGTCGCAGTGCTGCCACTGCTCGAGGTCGTCAAGGGTGAGAAGACCGACGATGCCACTCTCGCAACGGCATTCGCAACGGCCAAGACCCTCAAGAAGTCGGCCGTACTGTCGGCGGATCTCCCCGGATTCGTCTTCAACCGTCTCGTCACTCGCGCGTCGAACGAGATCATCAGCGCCATCGACGAGGGCACCCCGTTCGATGTCGCCGACGGCGCTGTGGGCGAACTCGGCATGCCGATGAGCCCGCTCACGTTGCTGGCACTCGTCGGACCGGCCGTGGCACTGCACACCGCCGAAACCCTCGCCGAGGCATACCCGGAGCGATTCAAGGACTCCGCCGGATTCCGCGCACTCGTCGAGGCGAAGAAGCCGGGTGTGTGGACCTACGGACCCGAGGGCCAGGTCGTCGATCCCGAGGTCGCCGCACTGTGGCCGCAGGGCGATTCGCCGTCGACCGCCGAGCAGGTGCTCGAGCGCACCCGCAACGCGATCGCCGACGAGATCAAGATCATGCTCGACGAGGGTGTTGTGGCAGCAGCCGAGGACATCGACCTCTGCCTGCTGCTCGGCGGCGGCTTCGGCTTCTGGAACGGCGGCATCACTCCGTACCTGGACCGTAGTGGGGCCTCCGAGGCCGCCACCGGTCAGCGCTTCCTCGCTCCGGGCGTAGCCAGCGTCTAGCACTGCCCGCCGAGTTCGAGGTCGTGGACGGATTTCTCCGGATTTTCGTCCATGACCTCGAACTCGGCTTTTTCGTGTCGAGATAAGGTCTGACCCGATGAACAGCGAACGCAGTCGGTTGATCGGAATCGGCTACCGCATGCTGGGTTCCTACAGCGACGCCGAAGACGCCGCCTCCGAGGCTCTCGTTCGCTGGTACCGACTCACCGACGCCGAACGTGACGCCATCGACGTCCCGGCGGCGTGGCTCACCCGAGTGGTAGGTCGCATCTGCCTCGACGTACTGAGTTCTGCTCGCGCTCGACGCGAGAACTACGTCGGTCAGTGGTTGCCGGAACCGGTCCCCGGCGCCGATTCCTGCGACGCGGCCACGATGGACCCGGCCGACCGAGTAGTGCAACAGGATTCGGTGACCCTCGCGCTGCTCGTCGTGCTCGAGTCGCTCGGTCCGGCGCAGCGAGTCGCCTTCGTACTGCACGACGCGTTCGCCGTCCCGTTCGACGAGATCGCCACCGTCCTGGATCGATCACCGGCCGCCTGCCGCCAACTCGCCTCTGCCGCACGAGCTCACGTGCATTCCCGTCACCGCTCCGTCGCCGACCCCATCGACCACGACCGCGTCGTGCGGGCTTTCGCGTCGGCCTCGGCGGGCGGAGATCTCGCATCCCTCGTCTCGGTGCTCGCGCCCGACGTCGCCCTCGTCAGTGACGGCGGCGGCCACGTCTCCGCGGCCCGCAACGCCGTCCTCGGATCCGATCGAGTCGCTCGGTTCGTTCGCGGCATCACCGCCAAGTCGACCGACCTCGAGTGGTCCATCGAACCCGTCAACGGCCTGTCGGGCATCGTGATGCGGCGCGGCAGCGCGGTGTTCGGCGTCATCGGGTTCGACGTCGCCGACGGCGTGGTCTCGAGCGTCTGGATCGTGCTCAATCCGGACAAACTCCGGCGTTGGGTCTGATGCACGCCATACATTCGTCGCGGCTGTGTCGTCAGAGAGTAGAGGCCCGCCACACGCGGTCCGATCAACTCTCGAGAAACAGGTGGATACGCGATGAAGCTAGCCGTAGCCGGGGGAACCGGAACAGTCGGAGTGCACGTGGTCGAGGTTGCGCGTGAACGCGGCCACGACGTGGTCGTTCTGTCGCGATCTGCGGGTGTGGATCTCGTCACCGGGGCAGGACTGTCCGACGCCATGTCCGGAGTCGAGGCGGTCGTGGACGTCGCGTCGACGCGGACGGTCTCGGCGAAAGAGTCGACGGCGTTCTTCGCCGCCGTCACGCGAAACCTGCTCGAGGCGGAGAGCGCGGCCTGTGTCGGCCATCACCTGGCGCTGTCGATCGTCGGAATAGACGAGGCACCGCACGGCTACTACGCCGGAAAGGTGGAGCAGGAGAGCCTCGTTCGTGCTGGAGCAGTGCCCTGGACAATTCTTCGAGCCACTCAGTTCCACGAGTTCGCCGGCCAGATCCGCGCGCAGGCGTCGTTCGGTCCGGTGAGCATCATCCCGAAAATGGTCTCGCAACCGATCGCGGCCCGCGAGGTCGCCGAACGACTGATCGACCTCGCGGAGCGGTCCCCGGCAGGTCGGGTCGCCGATCTCGGTGGACCACGTGAGGAACGCATGGCCGAGATGGTGAGGCGCTACGCACGGGCCATCGGTGCTCGCGGCCTGGTGCTCGAGGTCCCGATCCCCGGCGCGTACGGTCGCGCGATGCGAGACGGAACGCTGGTCACCACGACCGAGTCGGATCACGGTCTCCAGACCTTCGATCAATGGTCGGCCGCCCAGGCGCGCTAGCCACCTGCCGCCGAACTCGAAGCTGTGGACGACTTTCGGCAGTTTTCCGTCCACAACTTCGAGTTCGACAGACGGAATATCGGACAATTCACCTTTTTCGGTGAGCCGATTCCTGTACGCCACGAATATCGAGTCGATTTCGCTCCCATTCCGTCGGTGCGAGGACGATGATGGCGATCGACCACCAAGGATGCTGGTTCACCTCGAAAGCTGGGTCACGTGATGACGCAATCCACCGATCGGCACACTGCCAAAGTCATCGGAGTCACGATTGCCGCCGCTGTCGGCGGCTTCCTGTTCGGGTTCGATTCGTCCGTCGTCAACGGCGCGGTGGACTCCATCCAGGAGAACTTCGCACTGTCGTCGTTCGTCACCGGCTTCGCAGTGGCCATCGCACTTCTCGGTTGTGCGGTCGGTGCCTGGTTCGCCGGCCGGCTCGCCGACAGCTGGGGCCGAAAGAAGGTGATGCTGCTCGGTTCCGCACTGTTCACCATCTCGTCGGTGGGATCCGGATTCGCGTTCAGCGTCCCGGATCTCATGCTCTGGCGTGTACTCGGCGGCCTGGGCATCGGCATCGCATCGGTGATTGCGCCCGCATACATCTCGGAGATAGCCCCGGCCCGCTATCGAGGTGGATTGGCCTCGCTGCAGCAGCTGGCCATCACCATCGGAATCTTCGCTGCTCTGCTGTCGGACGCGGTGCTGCAGAACGCGGCAGGTGGGCCGTCGAACGACCTGTGGTTCGGACTCGAGGCCTGGCGATGGATGTTCCTCGTCGGCGTCGCACCGGCACTCGTCTACGGCTTTCTCGCCACGCTGATTCCCGAGTCGCCCCGATACCTCGTCGGAAAACATCTCGACGAGGAAGCGGCCCGCATTCTGGGAGACATCACCGGGGAGGTGAACCCGAACGAGAGGGTGAAACAGATCCGACTGACCTTGCGTCGGGAATCGAAATCATCCTTCGCCGATATCCGTGGACCGAAGTTCGGGCTGCACCCGATCGTCTGGGTCGGTATCACCATGGCGATCCTGCAGCAGTTCGTCGGAATCAACGCGATCTTTTACTATTCGACGACTCTGTGGAAGTCCGTCGGCTTCAGCGAGAATCAATCGTTCGTCACCTCGGTCATCACTTCGGTCATCAATGTCACGATGACATTCGTCGCCATCTTGTTCGTCGACCGATTCGGCCGACGAAATCTGCTCATGATCGGCTCGATCGGAATGTTCGTCGGCCTCGTACTCGCGGCCGTCTCGTTCAGCCAGGCAGTGGGTAGCGGGGACCAACTCGAATTGCCGTCGCCCTGGGGCCCTGTGGCTCTCGTCGGTGCCAACCTTTTCGTCGTGTTCTTCGCCGCAACCTGGGGCCCGATCATGTGGGTGATGCTCGGAGAGATGTTCCCCAACCGAATGCGAGCAGTCGCACTCGGTATCAGTACTGCCGCGAACTGGATTGCCAACTTCGCCATCACACTCGCGTTTCCGCCGTTGTCCGACACCATCGGACTCGGATTCATCTATTCGTTCTTTGCGTTCTTCGCGATCGTGTCCTTCTTCTTCGTCAAGTACAAGATCAAGGAAACCAAAGGAATGGAGCTCGAGGACATGGAGATCTGACATGCCGATGTTCGTCGTCGAATACGCGTACACCCCCGAGACCTCCTCGGGCCGTGACGATCACCGCACCGATCACCGCGCCTGGTTGCGAGAACTCGAGCGCCGCAAGATCCTCCGATCGTCGAGCCCGCTCGCCGATCACAGTGGTGCCACGATGATCGTCGAAGGCACCGACAAAGCAAGTGTGGAGCGGATGTTCGCACACGACCCCTTCGCCCTGGCCCATCTGATAGATCGCGTTCAGATCGAAGAATTGGCCGCCGGGACGTAACGGATCGTCGAGTCCTTGCGCAATCCTGTCGCCGCTACCGCCAGAACGATCACGTAGACAACGCAATACGCGTTCCGCAGTCCTCCGTCGAGAATCGGCGATACGGACTGCATGAACGTGCCGATCACCACCACATCGGCCTGAGTGCGATACCAGGCCACGAAAGGCGCAGTCGCGGCGAGCACTCCGAGAACACGGAGGATGCGGTGTCGTGTGCTCGACCGCGAACACGCGTCGAGTCCGATCACCAGCAACGGAACGCACCACACCCAGTGATGGCCCCAGGAGAACGGCGAAACCATCGGGGCCGTGAGACCGCACAGCGTCATCGCCAGCAGTGTTCTACCCGCCCGGTGAGCTCGATACGACACCCACATGCCTGCGGCAAGGACAACCACCGCCACCGGCAACCACACCAACACAGGCGGATGCTCGGTTCCCCACGCCCGCGCCACCATCCCCCGAACCGACTGATTCGCGGGAGACGTGGTCGACCCCACCCGGTCCGAAGCGAGGATCGCGGAGGTCCAATAGCGCCACGCGTCGGAAAACACGACCACGAACCCGATCAGCACCGTGACAAGACCGGTGACGGCCGCGGTCCATGCCGTTCGCCACTGCTTCTGCACGATCGACATGACGACGAACAGGCCCGGGGTCAGCTTCAGACCGGCCGCAATTCCGACACCGAACCCTCGGAACCTACTGCCCTCGGGCCGACCGAGATCCCACAGCACCAAGGCGAGCAACAGCAGATTGATCTGGCCCAACCACAGCGACATGCGCACCGGCTCGAGCCACGAGCAGCCCACTGCAAGAGCCACACTCACCACCTTGGTCCGCGTGCTGTTCTCGTAACCGAGTCGACGCCAGCTGAGATAGACCACTCCGTAGAGCAACACGACGTTGGATATGTTCAGAAGCAATCCGGTGGCGGTATCGGACAGCAAGCCCAGAGGCGCGAACAGCACCGCGGCGAACGGCGGATACGTGAACGGCAGCGTGCCGAACAACGAGAACGAGTACAGCCCTTCGCCACTGAGCACGGTTGCGCCGCCGTGCCGGTAGACGAGAGCGTCGACACCGTTGCCGAACAATCCGTACAACGAGTCGAACGACAGCAAACGATCGTGAGCAGCGAATGCCACCACACCGATCACTGCCGACATCGCCACGAACCACCGCGAATGCCGTCGCTCCACCCCGTCGTTCCGGGAATCCAGAGCAGGAGTGCAATCCACGGGTTCGACGGCAGCCCAGTCGGAGTCACCGTCGCCGAGAGCCGGATCGATTCGGCTGTCCGAGACGTCGGTTCTACCGTCGAAGACGAGGGTCATGGACAAAACATGCCAGTCGTCCCGGTTTGTCCAGCAACGACACACCAGTCACACAGGTCACATATTCGCAAAGAAAATTATCGTCACTCGGCAACGCAACGGTGGGAACCGTCGGTGCTCTTCCTACTCGTGATGACGGTACCGATGGCAGTCGCGGGCGCGGCGGCCGGACGCCGCGCGTTCTACGGCGTCGACGTCCGGCGGAAAGCCTGCGTCAGAGGCTCTTGACCCAGTGCGAAACCCGCTGCACGACGTCCCCGCAGGTGAGACCGAGTTCGTGGTGGAGCTGCTCGCGCGATGCATGGTCCAGGAATCGTTGTGGCACACCGAGATCGCGACACGGGGTGTCGACGCCTGCCGCACGAAGAGCCGCGGACAGGGTCGAACCGATACCGCCGTGCAGGCCACTGTCTTCGAGGGTGACCACCATCCGGTAGTCCTCCGCCAATTTCAGCAGCGCCTGCGGGATGGGCAGCACCCATCTCGGGTCGACCACGGCCGCCGAGATGCCGTCCTGTCGGAGTTTGTCCGCGGCGTGCACGGCCAACGGACCGAACACTCCGACGGCCACGATCAGCACATCGCCCGTGGCACCGGACGGTTCGGTCAGTACGTCGACGATTCCGTCCAGTCTGCGTACTGCCGGCACGGTCTCGGTCACTGCGCCCTTCGGAAAGCGCAGGGCGGTGGGTCCGTCGGACGTGGCGATCGCCTCGGCCAACTCTTCTCGCAGAGTCTCGGCATCGCGCGGTGCCGCTACCTTCATGCCGGGAACGATGCCGAGCAGAGACATGTCCCACATGCCGTTGTGGCTGGCACCGTCGGCCCCGGTGACACCGGCGCGGTCCAGCACCACGGTGACCGGCAGTCCGAGCAGCGCCACGTCCATCAGCAACTGGTCGAACGCTCGATTGAGGAAGGTGGAGTAGATCGCGACCACCGGATGCATGCCGCCCAGTGCCAGCCCGGCAGCCGACGTCATCGCGTGCTGCTCGGCGATTCCGACGTCGAACAATCGATCGGGGAAGCGAACTCCGAACGCGGCGAGACCGGTGGGCGCGGCCATCGCTGCGGTGATCGCCACGACGTCCTCGTTCTGCTCGCCCTGCTCGATCAATGCCGCCGAGAACACCGAGGTCCAGTCCGGTGCCGACTTGGATCGCGCCTGTCCGGTCAACGGATCGATGATCCCGGTGGCGTGCATCTGGTCTGCGACGTCGTTCTCGGCGTGAACGTAGCCCATGCCTTTACGCGTCACCGCGTGGACGATGACCGGACCGCCGTACGCCTTGGCTCGGCGCAGAGCCGATTCCATCGCGTGCTGGTCGTGGCCGTCGACAGGACCCAGGTATTTGATGCCGAGATCGGTGAACATCACCTGCGGGCTGATGGCGTCCTTCACCCCGGCCTTCATGCCGTGCAACATCGCGTAGGCCGTGGGCCCGACGATCGGAATGCGACGAACGATACGACGACCGTTGTCCAGCACCTTCTCGTACCCGGGCTGGAGCCGTAGGGCCGCCAGATGATCGGCCAGGCCCCCGATGGTCGGGGCATAGGAGCGACCGTTGTCGTTGACGACGATCACCAGGGATCGGTCGCGGCCTGCGGCGATGTTGTTGAGGGCCTCCCAACACATTCCGCCGGTGAGCGCACCGTCGCCGACCACGGCGACGACGTGCCGGTCGGTCTCGCCCTTCAGAGCGAACGCTTTGGCCAGTCCGTCGGCGTAGGAGAGAGAGGCCGACGCGTGCGAGGACTCGACCCAGTCGTGTTCGCTCTCGACCCGTGACGGGTAGCCCGACAGGCCGCCCTGCTTACGAAGCGTGTCGAACAGACCGGTGCGCCCGGTCAGCATCTTGTGCACGTATGCCTGATGACCGGTGTCGAAGATGACGGGATCACGCGGGGAGTCGAAGATGCGATGAATCGCCAGTGTCAGTTCCACCACACCGAGATTGGGACCGAGGTGGCCGCCGGTAGCGGACACCTTCTCGACGAGGAACGCACGGATCTCGCGGGCCACTTCGGCCAGCTCCGCACTGCCGAGGTCGCGCAAGTCCTCGGGCGTCTGAATTCGAGCTAGGACACCCAACGAGATCGCTCCCTCCGGCCGGAAAACACAATGGAAATTTCAGTCTACGGAGTTATCGAGCACTGCTGCTCCGCCCAGCATCGTGACGCCGACAGTACCGTCGAACGTCGAGATGCCCTGGGTCAGCCGCCCCTAACCTGGGCAGTGACGAAACGGACATCACACATACAGTGTGGCCTATGAGCAACGTGGTCGATGCCATCCTGCGCCGAGTTCACGAACTGTGTCGCGACGATACGTCCGGGCAGGTGGCGGACTACATTCCCGAGCTCGCTGCCGTCACGCCGGACGGGTTCGGTATCGCGCTGACGACCACGGACGGTTACGTCTACGAGGTCGGCGACACTCGACTCCCTTTCACGATCCAATCGATCTCCAAGCCGTTCACCTACGCGTTGGCGTTGGCCGACCGGGGCCTGGACGTCGTGGCGAGCAAGATCGACGTCGAGCCGTCCGGTGAACCGTTCAACGAGATCAGCCTCGACCCCGTCACCGAGCGACCACGCAACCCGATGATCAACGCCGGTGCCATCACATCGGCGTCGCTGATCGTCGGGCGAAGTGCCGAGGATCGATTCGAGCGCATTCGAGCCTCGTACTCGCGGTATGCGGGACGGTCTCTGACGTTCAACGACGCCGTCTACCGGTCGGAGGCCCGCACCGGCAATCGCAACCGCGCAATCGGGTACATGCTCCGTTCGTTCGACATCATCGACCACGATCCCGACGCCGCTGTCGATCTGTACTTCCGCCAGTGCTCGATCGACGTCACCGCCGCGGACCTCGCCATGATGGCGGCAACCATGGCCAACAACGGCGTCAATCCACGCACGCGTGAACGCGCATTGGCACCTGCCCTGGTCGAAAGAGTGCTGTCGGTCATGACCACGTGTGGGATGTACGACGGCGCAGGCGACTGGGTCGCGAGGGTCGGCCTGCCGGCCAAGAGTGGGGTGGGAGGCGGGATCCTGGCGGTACTTCCGGGGCAGATGGGCATCGCCGTCTACTCTCCGCGGCTCGACTCGCACGGGAACAGCGTGCGCGGAGTCGCCGCCTGCCGAGAACTCTCGACACGGCTCGAACTGCACTTCCTGCACGTCACCCGAGCGGCGAAATCCTCGATACGGCGCCGATACGTGGTCACCGAGGCACCCTCACGCAAACGGCGATCGGAGGTGGAACAGGCCACCTTGGCTGCCGTGGGCGATCGCGCCCGCGTGTACGAACTGCACGGGGATCTATTGTTCTCCGGTGCCGAGACTGCCGTCCGTGAGATCGGCGACCTCGATCGGGAACTCGATGCCCTCGTCATCGATGTGCGCGGCGTCGACGAGGTCAGTGACATCGCCCGGACGATGTTCGAGGATCTACGTCAGGATCTCGCGGAGCACGGCTGTGTGGTGGGTCTGGTGGATCCCAGGGCGATCATGGGTCACACGACGTCGAGTCTCGACCCGGCGGACCCCGCGGGCCGAACCTACTCGAGCCTGGGTGCGGCCATCCAGTGGGCCGAGAATCTGTTGCTCGATCGTCATTGCGCGGGTGTGCGACAACCGACCGTGGTCACCACGGCCGAGCATCCGTTGCTGGCCGGGCTGTCCGCCGCGCAGTTCGAGGCGGTGACTCCGTATCTGGAGAAGCGGCACTACGCGCGCGGAGATGTGATCGTTCGCCAGGGAGATGCGGCTGCGGGCCTGTTCCTGATGCTGCGTGGTGAGGTGACGTCCACGGCCGTCGCCGCCGACGGTGGCAAGCACCGTATCACCACACTCTCCCCCGGGATGAGCTTCGGTGAGATGCCTCTGCTGATGTCGGTACCGTTCCTGCTCGACATGGTCGCCGACACACCTGTCGATCTCGTGGTGGTGTCGGCGGCGCACTTCCGGGCGCTCACACGCGACGCACCGGAGGTCAAGTTGGCGCTGCTGGAAAATCTCGCCACCGGAGCCTACGGCCAGATGGCAGCGGTGATCAGAACGCTCGGGCGGTTCGACATCGGCCTCTGACCGAACGTCGAACCGCCCGAGGCGACTGTGCGTGTGCTGTTCTCAGGCACCCAGCGTCAGCATCGTGAGCACCTCGGTGGGCTGCGCAGACCCGCCCGCGGGTTCGAGCGAGAACGCGAAGTTCGTCGACGACCCGAGACCGTCGACCACCGTGCCGTCCTCGGAGGTGAGCTGATCCTCGGTCACCACGCCGGCAGAGCGAGGTGAACCGTCCACGAACCACATTTGGTAAACGCGGCCGGGTGGTGGCTGCGGGACTCCGTCGAGATCGACGACTACCGCGTTCTGGGACAGCGAGTACGCCACGGTCGCCGAGCCGCCACCGGGGAACTCCGCCGTCACCTGTCGTGAATCGGGCGCGGCCACGATCTGATCCGCCTGAGACGGCTGCGCATCGTTGCCCATGGTCTGGCTGACCACCACTACGCCGCCGACGGCGACGACCACCGCGGCCGCAGCCGAGACCATCGAGTACCGCCAGGCCTTCGAACGTTCCCGCCGATGCCGGTGCAGTGGCGTGACGTTCGGTGGCAGCTTGTGGACCGTGGGCTCCTGATCGCTGACAGCGACCTGATCGAGCACTCGTTGCCGGAGGCGCTCGGGTGCAGGAGCGGCGTCGGCCGCCGCTGCCAAGGCCAGCGTCTCGTGGATCTCGCCCACGAGGACGTCGAACTGGGCGCGTGCGGTCTCGTCGACGCGCAACCGTTCGGTCTCGATGTCGCGTCGTTCGGCTTCGGTGGTCGCGTGCAGGGCATAGACCTCCGCGTCGTCGAGCAGTCGTTGTCGTGACGATTCGTTCATTGCGGGATCACCCCCAGGCATGTCTTCAATTTGATCAATCCGTCTCGTATGCGCGACTTGATGGTAGGAACCGCGACCCCGAGCCGCTCCGCAACTTCGCGATAGGTGTAACCGCTGTAATAGGCCATTCGGACCGACTCGCTCTGCGTATCGGTCAAAGTGTCGAGACAGGCAACCACGGCCTCCGATTCGAGCCGCTGCGTCACCGTTTCGAGTACCTCGTCGTGCTCCGGTGTGTGACTGACTGCGCCGTACGCGGCCTCACGGTCGGTACCGGACTGCTCGCTCCGAACGCGATCGACGGCGCGACGGTGCGCCAGCGTCATGATCCAGGCCAGTGGACTGCCCTGGTTCGGGTCGTAGTTCGGTGCCGCACGCCAGATCTGAAGGAAGACCTCCTGCGCGGTCTCCTCGCTGTACCCCGGGTCGCGAAGCACCCGCAGCACCATGCCGTACACCCGCGACGACGTCGCGTCGTACAACTCGGCGAACGCCGCCCGATCGCCCTGTGCGACCGACGCCATCAACCGACGGAGACGATCCGTTTCGTCGGCACGCAGGTTCTTGAGCTGTGGACTGGGAACAGCGCACACCGCATCCTCTGCCGCGTAGTTCTCCGAGGCATCGGACGTCGGCCGGTCACGGCCGGCATCCGACGATCCGGACGCATCCGACAACGGCGCGCTCATCGGAAGGTCGTCCCAACAGACGGGTTCATGATCGAGTTCATCGATCACGACACTAGTGGTCATATCGCTCTCATATCGAAACCTCCGCGTTTTCCCGCCGCAGTACATATTCGGAACAAACCGACCGGAGGATGGTTCGGAACCGAAATTCGTTTGCGGAGTTGTGGACCGCGTTTCATCCTTGGTGGAGAATCGGACAATCGTGGGGAATCGGGCGACCGGCCCACCGGAGGGAACGAGAGACATGGCGGCGATCGAGACACACGGTCTGATCAAACGTTTCGGCACGAACATCGCTGTCGACGGAGTCGACCTGTCCATCCCGTCCGGTGGCGTCTACGGCGTGCTCGGGCCCAACGGCGCAGGGAAGACGACGACCATCCGGATGCTGGCCACCCTGCTTCCGATCGACGGAGGCAGCGCCCGGGTTCTGGGTCACGACGTCGCGAACGAACCGGAGGCCGTACGGCAGAAGGTAGCTCTGACAGGACAATTCGCTTCTCTGGACGAGGATCTCACCGGTACCGAGAATCTGGTGCTGCTCGCTCGACTGCTCGGCTACTCACGGCCTGCCGCCCGATCACGAGCCGAGCAGTTGCTGACGGCGTTCGACATCGCCGATGCCGGACCGCGGCAGGTCAAGACCTACTCCGGCGGCATGCGCCGTCGCATCGACATCGCCGCCAGCATCATCGTCACTCCCGAACTGATCTTCCTCGACGAGCCCACCACGGGACTCGATCCCCGCAGCCGAAATCACGTGTGGGAGATCGTCCGTGCGTTGGTCGCGGGCGGAACGACGGTGTTACTGACGACACAGTATCTGGACGAGGCCGATCAACTGGCCGGGCGTGTCGCAGTCATCGATCGCGGCAAGGTCATCGCCGAAGGGACGACGGGCGAGCTGAAGGCATCGGTGGGATCGAATTCACTGCACCTGCGAGTTCTCGAAACGTCCCAGCGAACGGCCGCTGCACGGATCCTGCGAGATCTGCTCGGCGACAACGTCACCGAGGACCCGGATCCGTTCACCGTAACCGCACGGTTGGACAATCCGGCACAGGCCGCGCCCGTGCTGCCTGCACTCGAGACCGCAGGCATCCCCATCGCGTCGTTCATGCTGGGGCAACCGAGCTTGGACGAGGTGTTTCTCGCCCTCACCGGGCATGGGGCGGGAGTGGAGCCTGCAGGAACGACCCGAGGGGCGGGAGTGGAGCCTGCAGGAACGACCCGAGGGGCGGGAGTGGAGCCTGCAGGAACGACCTATCGGGCCGGCACCACAGTCGAATCCGACCGGGAGGTTGCGTCATGACGACCGAAGCCCAGCAGTCGACGCCACAGGCGTCGACCATCATCGATGTGCTCGGTGCCGCCGGGCCTCGTCCGCCGCGTCCGTCGTCGTTGTCGACGTCGTTGAGCTTCGGGTGGCGTGCGCTGCTCAAGATCAAGCACGTACCCGAGCAATTGTTCGACGTGACGGCCTTTCCCATCATGTTCACGTTGCTCTTCACCTACCTGTTCGGTGGCGCACTGGCCGGGTCGACCGAGGCGTACATCCAGTTCCTGCTCCCCGGCATCCTCGTGCAGACCGTGGTGATGATCACGATGTACACCGGCGTGACCATGAACAAGGACATCGAGAAGGGCGTGTTCGATCGATTCCGTTCGCTGCCCATCTGGCGTCCGTCGCCCCTGGTCGGTGCGCTGCTCGGTGACGTCGTTCGCTACACACTGGCCTCGGTGATCGTGCTGATCCTCGGGTTGGTCCTCGGCTTCAGGCCGCAAGGTGGTGTCCTCGGCGTCGTGGCGTCCATCGCTCTGCTGCTGGTGTTCTCGTTCTGCCTGTCCTGGATCTGGACCATGATCGCGATGATCGTGCGCACCGAGGCCGCGGTCATGGGCGTGTCGATGTTCATCCTGTTTCCGCTCACCTTCGCGAGCAACATCTTCGTCGACCCCAGCACGATGCCCGGTTGGCTGCGCGCGTTCGTCGACGTCAACCCGGTCAGCTTCCTCGTCACGTCACTGCGCGGACTGATGCAGGGCGATGTGGACACCGGTCGGCTGGGAGTGACGCTGATGCTGTGCGCGGTGTTGCTGGCGGTGTTCGGGCCCATCACGATGCGCTTGTACAACCGAAAGTCCTAGCGAACACGGTGCGCATCGCCTCGATCACGAGGCCGCGCGTGCTCGATGCCTGCGGACCGCGTCGCGATTGGAGCACACCGTTCCGCAGTAGCGTTGCCTGCCTGTCCTCGAGGTGTCGGCGAACGCGAGCGTGCAGTCGGCGGCGGCGCAGCGATGGAGGCGAGACATTCCGCGTCCGGTCAGATGCAACGCTGTGCCGACGCTGACCAAGGCCCTGATGACGCCGCCGAGTTCGATGTTGGGATCGCGATAGTGCATGTGCCAGCCGTCGTCGGCATGGTTGGTCAGCCGCGGGTACGCCGACGCCTGTGCCAACAGCGCATTGAGCTCGTCGGCCCGATCGTTCTCGGTGGTTGCGTCCACCACACGGGCCCAGTCACGCAGGAACTCGAGGGTGTCGAGGAGATCGGCGTCGGTTGCTGTCCAGTCCGGTACGAGGCCGGCGTCGACGCAGCGGTTGCCCAGTTCGGTCGCCGACGAGGGCGGTGAATTGAGCAGGTCGATACCGAGTTTCACCGCATATTCGCCGTAAGGGTTGATGTGCACAAGACCATTACATCACGATGGACGCATGCACACCGAACACACCACACACACCTGGACCACCCACTCCACCCACGACACGAGCGAGGGACTCGTCGGATATCAGGGGTGCACATGCGGCGCACAGCGCATCGTGACCGTTCCCACGCACACCTTCGCCCCGGTCGCCGAAGTTGCGTACCGGGCCTGATCGGTCGCCGCCCTCACCGACGAACGAAACGGCCGATGCATTCGACGTGGCTGGTCGAAGGAAAGGCGTCGAAGGCGCGCATGTCGATCAATTCGTATCCCACAGCTCGATACAAGCTCACATCCCGTGCGAACGAGGCCGGATCACATCCGATGTGCACCACCGAACGCGGAGACCTGACGGCGAGGGCTTCGATCACGTCCCGTCCGGCACCCGCCCGAGGTGGATCGAGCACCGCAACCGCCGCCGGCTCGGTCAACGTCTCGAACGACCGCTCGACCCGACCCGGCACGAACGAGACCTGCGGTAGATCCTGCAGCGCCGAACGGCCGTCCTCGGCGGCGCGACGGGAGAATTCGACGCTGGTGACTCGGCCGCTCGGACCCACCCGATCGGCCAGCGCGGCGGCGAACACACCGACACCGCCGTACAGATCCCACGCACCGTCACCGGCTGTGGCGTCCGCCCAGTCCCCCACAACGTCGGTGTACACCTGCGGCGCGCCGCGGTGGGCCTGCCAGAATCCGGTGGCGTCGAGGGTCCACGCCCTGTTCGAGACGTGTTCGGTGACCCGACCCGATCCGATCACGGCCTTCTCCGGCCGGGACCGCGACGACGCAGCCCTACGCGCGGCCGCGCCACGACGCCCCGGCGATCGGCGTCCGGTGGGCGAGAGCTGCGCAGGCGCGATCTCCACCACGTGCCGCTCACCTTCCCCGTCGAGCACCACCTGCAGCTCGGCACCCGGCCGCCATTGCTGATCCGCCAGACCCTCGAAGGCCGTGGAATCCATTTGCGGACACGTCAGTTCGGTGACGATCGAGCTACTGCGATAGCGGTGATAGCCGGGCCGTCCGCCGGAATCCACGGCGAGTCGCACACGGGTTCGCCACCCGGTGCCGTCGCCGGACCCCGGTAGTTCCTCCACCTGCACCTCACGCTCGATTCCGGCGACGCGGCGAAGTTGTTCGGAGACGACGAAGGACTTCAGTCGCCGTCCGGCATCGGCACTCGCGTGGGAGTAATCGCAACAGCCCGAGCCGCCGGGTCCGGAGATGGGACAGCGCGCGTCCACCCGGTCCGGAGAGGCCGACAGAATCTCCACGGCATCGGCGCGACAGAACGATCCGCCCCGGTCCTCGGTCACCTTGGCCAGGACCCGTTCACCGGGCAATCCGTGACGCACGAACATCACCCGGCCGTCGTGGCGGGCCACACAGAACCCGCCGTGCCCTGGCGCGCCCAATTCGACCTCGAGCAGCAGCCCGAACCAACTCTCGCTCACTTGCCGGCCGGAGGCTCGTAGCCGCGACGCGACGCACCGGGCGCATTGCCGAGCACCTCACGCTTGGCCTTCTCGGACGACCGAAGCTGCCACGGCACGCTGGTGACCATCACGCCCGGCTGGAACAGCAGTCGGGATTTCAGTCGCAGCGCGCTCTGATTGTGCAGAACCTGCTCCCACCAGTGACCGACCACGTACTCGGGAATGAAGACCGTGACGACGTCCCGAGGCGAATCGCGGCGAACACGCTTGACGTAATCGAGAACCGGTTTGGTGACCTCTCGGTACGGCGACTCGACGACCTTGAGCGGCACCGAAACGTCACTCGCCTCCCACTCCCGAACCAGCGCACGCGTGTCGGCTTCGTCGACATTGACGGTCACCGCCTCGAGCGTGTCGGGCCTGGTCGCCCTGGCATACGCCAACGCGCGCAGGGTCGGCATGTGCAGCTTCGAGACCAACACGATCGAGTGCGTCCGGCTGGGCAGCACTCCGTCCCATTCCTCGTTCTCGAGTTCGCGGGCCACGGTGTCGTAGTGCTTTCTGATCATGCGCATCAGGACGAAGATCGCCACCATCGCCACGATCGCGATCCACGCACCGGCGGCGAACTTGGTGATCAACACGATGACCAGCACCGTTCCGGTCATGCCGAGACCGACACCGTTGACCACCCGCGAGCGCTGCATGCGCCGGCGTTGCTCGGGATCGGTCTCGGTGGCCAACAGCCGCGTCCAGTGCCGAACCATGCCGGTCTGACTGAGGGTGAACGAGACGAACACACCGACGATGTAGAGCTGAATGAGCTTGGTGACCTCGGCACCGAACACGACGACGAAGGCGATCGCGGCACCGGACAGGAAGAGAATGCCGTTGCTGAAGGCCAAGCGGTCACCGCGAGTGTGCAACTGGCGCGGGAGGTAGCGATCCTGTGCCAGCACCGAACCCAGGACCGGGAAACCGTTGAACGCAGTGTTGGCCGCAAGAACGAGAATGAGGGCCGTGACGGTGGTGATGAAGAAGAACCCGATGGGGAATCCGCTGAAGACCGCCTCCGCCAACTGCGCGATGAGCGTCTTCTGTTGGTAGCCCTCCGGCGCTCCGACGAGTTGGTATTCGGGATCCATCGCGTATTTGATACCGATCTTCTGCGCGAGCAGGATGATGCCCATCAGCAGTGTGATCCCGATGACTCCGAGCAGCAGCAGCGTCGTCGCGGCGTTGCGCGACTTCGGCTTCTCGAATGCCGGCACCCCGTTGCTGATCGCCTCCACCCCGGTCAGTGCCGCACAACCGGACGAGAACGCTCGCGCGATGAGGAATGCGAAGGCGATGCCGTACAGGTGCGAATCCTCGGCCCGCAGATCGAAGGCCGCCGACTCGGCATGGATGTCGTCGCCGAGAACGTAGACCCGGAACAGGCCCCACCCCAGCATCAGGACCATGCCACCCATGAAGGCGTACGTCGGGATGGCGAACGCAGTTCCGGACTCCCGGATGCCGCGAAGATTGACGGAGGTGACCAGGACGATGGCCACGACGGCGAACAGCACCTTGTGCTGGGCCACGAACGGCACCGCAGACCCTATGTTCGACGCGGCCGCCGAGATGGACACGGCCACGGTCAACACGTAGTCGACCAACAGTGCGCTGCCGACCGTCAATCCGGCTGCGGGGCCCAGGTTGGTGGTCGCGACCTCGTAGTCACCACCGCCGGAGGGATAAGCATGCACGTTCTGCCGGTAGCTGGCCACGACGACGGCCATCACCACGCAGACGGCGAGACCGATCCACGGGGTGAACGCGACTGCCGAGATGCCCGCGACCGACAGCACCAGAAAGATCTCCTCGGGTGCATACGCAACCGACGACATGGCGTCCGAGGCGAACACCGGCAACGCGATCCGCTTGGGAAGCAACGTATGACCGAGCTTGTCGCTGCGGAACGGCTTACCGAGCACTAGCCGCTTGGCGGCAGTCGAGACCTTGGACACGCACAGAAGCGTAGGCCGTCCTCCCACGGGCGTCTCAACCACGCGCCCGAAACTGCGTCGGAGCGCACCCTCGATCCGTACGGTGGCCGATCCCCCGATACGTTGGTGCACGCCTGCCGGTCATGGCAGTGTCGGTCGGCAGTGGTCGACCATCGAGATCGGGACGGAGCTGGGCGTTGTACGTAGTTGTGATGGGATGTGGCCGCGTCGGCGCATCGCTGGCCGGGGCGCTCGAACGCATCGGACACGAGGTAGCGATCATCGACCGCGACGAAACAGCCTTTCTGCGTCTGGACCCCGACTTCGCCGGACATCGCGTCGTCGGCATGGGGTTCGACCGAGATGTGTTGGTGAGCGCGGGAATCGAGAAAGCCGAGGCCTTCGCGGCCGTGTCTTCCGGCGACAACTCCAACATCATCTCCGCCCGCGTCGCACGAGAGACGTTCGGCGTCGACAAAGTGGTCGCGAGGATCTACGACGCCAAGCGCGCCGCCGTCTACGAACGCCTCGGCATCCCGACCGTCGCCACCGTCCCCTGGGCCACCGATCGTTTTCTGCACAACCTGCTGCGCGACGACCCCACCACCAAGTGGCGCGATCCGTCGGGCAGCGTCGCCGTCGTCCTGCTCGACTTCCACGACGCCTGGATAGGCAAGAAGCTCTCGGTACTCGAGGAAGCCACCAACTCGCGGGCCGCGTTCGTCATCCGTTTCGGCAGCGGACTGCTACCGGACAAGCGAACCGTGATTCAAGCCGGTGACGAGGTGTACGTCGCCGCGGTCTCGGGAACCGTCGCCGAAGCCATTGCACTGGCGGGCAACCCGCCGCCGTCGGACGACTGATGCACGCGCGCACATTCCCCACCTCCCCCATCGACCCGAACGGGAAGCCATGAAAGTCGCTATCGCCGGAGCCGGCGCAGTCGGCCGATCCATCGCACGCGAATTGATCCGCAGCGAACACGATGTGATGCTCCTCGAACGCAAACTCGACCACGTCGATCAGGCCGCCATCCCGGAAGCGGAATGGGTGCTGGCCGACGCGTGCGAGTTGAGTCTGCTCGAAGCCGCCCACCTAGAGAATTACGACGTGGTGATCGCTGCCACCGGTGACGACAAGGCGAACCTGGTGCTCAGCCTGCTGGCCAAGACCGAGTTCGGCGTCAATCGCGTGGTGGCCCGGGTCAACGATCCACGCAACGAATGGCTGTTCGATGCCGCCTGGGGCGTCGACGTCGCGGTGTCGACGCCGCGAATGCTCGCGTCCCTGGTCGAAGAAGCCGTGTCGGTAGGCGACCTCGTTCACCTGATGACGTTCCGCAAGGGTCAGGCGAACCTCGTCGAGATCACGCTGCCGGAGAACACTCCCCTGGCAGGAAAGCCGGTCCGCAAGCTCCAATTGCCCAGGGACGCAGCGTTGGTGACGATTCTGCGCGGCGGTCGAGTGATCGTTCCACAGCACGACGATCCGCTCGAAGGCGGCGACGAGCTGCTGTTCGTCGCGGCCAAAGAGGTGGAGAACGAACTACGCTCCGCTGTCGGCCTGATCTGACGACAGCCGATCCCGACTGCGGTCCGCGCTCGACGCAGCGTCGAGCGCGCGATCGGCAGCACGCACGGCCCAGAGCGTGACCAACAGCGCCACTCCCGTCAGCGGCCAGCCCATGCCGATGCGGGCAACGGCGAGCCAGCCCGTCTGGTCGGAGTCGTAGAGCTGCGACTGAACGATGTATCGAGCACCGAACACCGATGCCCAGGCGATGGTGGCCACGTCGTAGTAGCGCACAGCCGACCGGTGGCCACGCCACGACGTTCCCTTGCCGTTGAGGTATCCCCAGATGATGCCGACCAACGGCCAGCGCGCGAGCACCGACAACACGAAAGCCGCACCGTAGGCGAGCGAGGTGTAGATGCCGAACAAGAAGTAGCCCTTGGCATCTCCCGTCCGGTATGCGATGAACGCGCAGATCCCGACTCCGAAGAATCCCGAGATAGCGGGTTGAATCGGGCTACGACGAACCAAGCGCCACACCAACACCGCGGCGGCAACTCCCAGAGCGGACCAGAGGGCGACCGACAGGTTGACGTAGCTGTTCACCGGAACGAACACGACGACGGGCAAGGTGGAATAGACGAGCCCGCTCAGACCGCCGAGCTGTTCGAGGACGGTGGGAGCCACCTTCTCGACGCGGTCCGTGGTCGACGCGTCGGTCGTGGGTTCCGGCGTGTTCGATGTCGGCGTGGGCGGCACGGAATCGTCGCTGTTGGTCACGACAACGAGAGTGCCATACCGGCGACGATCAGCTGTCGTCGCGCAGTTCGTAATAGGGGTTGTAGACGATCTTGCGTCCGTCGCGTTCGCCGACACGTCCGCGCACGAGCAGAGTCTTGCCGGGTTCGATACCGGCGATCTTGCGGCGCCCGATCCAGAGCAGCGTCACCGTGTCGGTGCCGTCGAAGAACTCGGCTTCGATGTTCGCATTGGCCGCCTTCGAACAGGCTTCGACGCTGCGCAACCGACCGAGCATGGTCACTTCCTCGCCTCGCAAGCAGTCGCACGCTCGCCGAGCCCCGGAGGCTTCGGAGGTTTCGGCCATCTCCTCGGCATCGAGTTGATCGATGTCCTCTGTCAACTTCCGCGTCAGGCGGCGAAAGTATCCTGCGGCAGCGGGTGCCATTGTGCGCTCCAGCGGTGGGGGTCGTTCCCTCGTCAGGGTGGGTACTTCGCCACTGTAGACCCCAAGTGTCACGCTGACCAACCGCCGCTACGGAGGTGTCGGAAGGCGTGCACAATCGTGTCGTGCACAGCCGATTCGACACCCGCACTGCGATCGTTCTACCGGGAACGGGGTCCGATGCCCGGTTCGCCGCCGACGCGTTCTCGGCCGCATTCGAGAGTGTGGGATTGACCACCATCGCGGTCGAACCCGACCCGGCCGCGGTGGTCGAGAGCTACCTGACCGCCCTCGACGACGCCGCGCACCGACACGGACGCGTCGTGGTCGCGGGGATATCCCTCGGGGCCGCGGTAGCGGTTCGCTGGGCCGCGACCAACGCATCGAACACTGCGGCTGTTGCACTCGCGCTCCCGGCGTGGACCGGAGACCCGGCCGGATCCCCCGCGGCCCTGAGCGCGGAATTCACCGCTCGATCCCTGCGTGAACAGGGGCTCGACGCCGTCACCGCGGCAATGGCAGCGTCGAGCCCGCCGTGGCTCGCGCGCACGCTGCGGAGGTCATGGGCTTCCCAGTGGCCCGCGCTTCCGGACGCGCTGGACGAGGCGGCTCGGCACCGCAGCCCCGAACTCCACGAGCTCGCTCGGCTGGAGCTGCCTGCCGTCGTCGTGGGAGCAGTGGACGACGCGGTCCATCCGATCGAGGTGGGTCGACAGTGGGCGCGGGCGCTACCGAACTGCGCGCTGCGCACCGTGACCCTGGACGACATCGGACGCGACCCGGGATGCCTCGGCCGAGCGGCGGTCGACGGTCTCGACGGTCCGCAGGCTCAGCCGCCCAGCTGCTGAATCGCCGATCCCGACGCGCCCCGACGCGGCGCGCGGTCACGCTCGGCGGCGGTCGGCTGCGGCGTCGAATCCTGCTGCGGCACAACAGGTTCTGCGGTGGGTACCGCGGCCTGGGGCTGCGCGGCCTGGGGCTGCGCGGCCTGTTGCGCAGCGTTCTGCTGAGCTGCCGCCTGCTGCTGCGCGGCTGCAGCAAGTTGCTCGGCCAGTACCTGCGGCAACACCACCGGCAACGGGGTCCGAACGGGATGCGGCTCGGTACCCCGATCCACCACGGTCTGCCGAAGGATCGTGTGCGCCAGCCGCACGAGCGGTTGGCCCTCGCCCACCGCACCCGACGGACCCGCCAGCACGCAGCGGACCATCCAGCGATAGCCGTCGACTCCGATGAAGCGCAGGTCGGCGTTGGCCGTGACACCGAGGAGTTCGCGTCCCCACGGACCCGTCTCGACTGTCGTCTCGGCCTTGTCGTTGCGCAGAGACGACGCCAGATCGGCTGCCACTTCGCGCCACTGACCGGGCGATTTGGGTGCCGCGTAGGCAGCGATGGTGATGCGCCCGAACTGCGTCACGATGTGCACTGCCTGCGGGCTACCGGCCTGCGACATCTCGACCTGGAGTTGACCGCCCTCCGGCAGCGGAATCAGCACCGAGCCGAGGTCGAGTCGCGTCTTGGCGACGGTCTCGCGATCGTCGTCGAGGTCCTCGAGATCGTGGGGCCCGTCTGCGGTCGTGTCCGCGGCCTCGACACCGTCGTCTTCGTCTTCGACGCTGTCGACGAATGGCTCCGCACCGGGCGCGGAGGCACTGCCGGCGTCGTTCTTCTTACGCCGTCCGAACATGTTCAGCTCTCTTCTTCTCGGTTGCTTCCACTGTGCCTGCCACCGGTGAACGTCGTGGCGGAACTCACTGCTTCAGACTCGCATGGCCGCCGGTCGAACCGTGACCACCGGCCCCTCGAACGGTGTCGTCCAACTCGTCCACCTCGACGAACGTCACCAACTCGACTCGCTGCACGATCAGTTGGGCGACGCGGTCGCCGCGCTCGAGTTCGATCGGAGTGTGCAGGTCGTGGTTGATCAGACAGACCTTGATCTCCCCGCGGTAGCCGGCATCGATGGTGCCCGGGGTGTTGACCACCGACAGGCCCGACTTCGCCGCCAACCCCGATCGCGGATGCACCAGCCCGACGGTTCCCAACGGGAGAGCGATCGCGATTCCGGTCCCCACCAGGACGCGTTCGCCCGGTGCGATGGTCACCGGAGCCGTGATTCGCAGATCCACGCCCGCATCACCGTCGTGCGCACGCGTCGGCACCGGAAGCTCGGGATCGAGTCGGCGTACCAGGACCTCGGACACCGGATCGGAAGGCAGGCACTGGATGGTGGGTCGATCGACGGATGGTTCGCTGCCGGACTCGGTGACTTCGTCGCTCACGTCGTACGAGACTACGCTGGCCGGCTTCCGTCTCGGTGTGGCGACTACCCTGGGACTCGTGACTGCAGATCGACAGGCCGAACACGCGTCGGAGTCCGGCGACTCCACTCCCCACACGGGTTCCTCAGCACCCGCGAACTCCGTGCTGTACTCGGAGCGACTCTGGGTGCCGATCTGGTGGTGGGCGGCGGGTGCGGCCGTGGCGGTCTTGCTGGCTGCGGAGATCCACATGGGTGCGCCGGGCATCAGGGCCTGGCTGCCCTATGTCGTGTTGCTCCCACTGATCGCGTGGGCGTTGTTCGCCTTCAGCAGGCTGCGCGTCGAGGTGGGCACCGGAGCGACCGGCACCGAGTTACGCGTCGGGTCTGCTCATCTGCCACTCGATGTGGCATCGAAGGCCGCGATCGTTCCCGCGACAGCAAAAAGTGCGGCGCTGGGAAGGCAACTCGATCCACTGGCCTTCGTGCAGCACCGCACCTGGGTGAAGCAGATGGTGATCGTGGTCCTCGACGACCCGGACGATCCGACGCCCTACTGGCTAGTCAGTACCAAGCGCCCCGAAGAGCTGCTGGCAGTCCTGACCGCGCACGGCGTCGAAGCGCGCTGATTCACCCGTCGATCGACGGTCGGAACCGTCGACACAGACCTGACCCGCTGGATCAGGTCTGTGTGGAAAAGGTCACGCCGCGCAGTCGCGGCACATCAGTACACCGTTGGCGTCGCTGGCCAGCCGGCTGCGGTGATGGACCAGGAAGCAGCTCGAGCAGGTGAACTCGTCGGCCTGCTTGGGAACGACCCGAACCGACAGCTCCTCGCCGGACAGATCTGCACCCGGAAGCTCGAACGACTCCGCGGTGTCGGATTCGTCCACGTCCACCACGGCGGACTGAGCCTCGTTGCGTCGGGCCTTCAGTTCTTCCAGCGAGTCCTCCGACACATCGTCGGATTCTGTTCTTCTCGGTGCGTCGTAGTCGGTTGCCATTGTCTTCGTACCCCTCATCTTCGTGCGTGTGTGTGGTGAAAGCTGCCGATGTGGTCGGCTTGTGGCCGTCGGCTGTGAAGAGGGCGCTTGCTCGCTCCCACCGATGTTCGTATCTGTTCAAACCGTTCGTCGTCGCGCGGTGCCCGAAACTACACCGGGTAGTTCCCAGAACTCGCCGGTTGAAACCCGATCGAGACCTCGCTCACCTGATCGATCGTGCACCGGTGTCCGATTCTTGAAGCACCGCGGCCGCCAGACAATAGCCGAAGCCGGTCGCAAAGCAGAAACCGAATCGCCGACTGGTCCTTCACCTGGCTGCACGCCGCAACAACACCGGGATGGGCGGCTTCATTCCTTGCATCGCAGAACACTTCTCGCCCCCGGTTTCGGGCTCCGAATCGGGCGTCGCGCACGGGATCGGAGTAGGTGCCGGCCGAGTGTGCCGCCCCCACCGACCGCGGGCATCTACAGTAGGCACCGCGTCGGTGTGAACCGACTCTGTGGACCGGTCTCGGCAACTGCCGACGGAAAGGCGAAGATCACCGTGGTTTCTCTGATCACCGAAGGCCATTCGGTCGACGGTCGAGGTCGTCCGTTCCGTCGACGCCGCGCGTTTCCGATGATCGCGGTCTTCGCCGTGCTGGCCCTGCTCGGAGTGCTCGTGTGGGTCAAGGTGTTCACCACCTCCGAAGCCGCCTCCGCAACGGCCGAATGCAACGTGCCCACCACCACCGCCGCGACGGACGGGACGCAGCCGGCACCTCTCGGCGAAGAAGTGGACCCGACGACACTGCTCGACGTCGAGCCTGCGGCCCTGTCCGCATCGAAAGTGCGCGTCTTCAACGCGAACGGTGAGCGCGGACAGGCAGCTCTCGTCGCCGCCCAGCTCATCGATTACGGTTTCGCCAGCGCACCGGACGTCCAGGTCGGCAACGATCCGGTCTACGTCGATCAGAACATGCAGTGCCAGGGCCAGATTCGGTTCGGCCCGGCCGGCCTGGCGGCGGCCAGTGCCGTGTCACTGGTCGCGCCGTGCGCCGAACTGATTCAGGATGCCCGCGCCGACGACTCGGTCGATCTGGCTCTCGGTACCTACTTCAGCGAGATCCAGCCCAACGACGACGCCGAGGAAGTGTTGCGCACGCTCGCCGGTACCGCACCCGGTGCCGCCCCTGCGCCACTCGACGCCGATCTGCTCTCGGCAGCACGCGAATCGCGCTGCTGACCGACCGGCGGCGCGTCAGCCGGGGATCGGATCGAGTGCACCCGCGCTGCGCAGTACCGCCAGGAAGGCGTTCGAGACCCCTGGGGCAGCGGCCAACGTCACCGCACCCTGAGCGCTGGTGCTGTCGGCAGCAGGTAGCCTGACCGTCGCGCCAGCCTCGGCTGCGATCAGCCCACCCGCCGCCCAATCCCACGGACTGAGCCCGTGCTCGAAGTGGGCGTCGACAACTCCGGACGCGACCATGCACAGATCGAGCGCAGCCGAACCGATCCGGCGGATGTCACGCACCTGAGGCAGCAGTTCGGAAATGATCGCGCCCTGCACCGCGCGACGACCGGATCCGTAGCCGAATCCGGTGGCCAACAACGTCATCGACACATCGGTGACTCCCGAACAGTGCAGCTGCTCCTGCGTACCGTCGGCTCGCTCCACCGTCGCCCCGCGCCCAAGAGCGGCCGAGTAGACGAGCTCGCGGGCGACGTCGACCACGGCCCCCGCAACACTGACACCGTCGATCTGAACCGCGACCGATACCGCGTACGCCGGAATTCCGTACATGAAGTTCACGGTTCCGTCGATCGGGTCGAGCACCCACCGCACGCCGTCGAGCGAGTCGTTCTCGCTGCCTTCCTCCTCGCCGAGAACGGCATCCTGCGGCCGAAGCCGCGCCAGCAGCTCGCGGAGGACGCTCTCGGTTTCGGTGTCCACGATCGTCACCGGATCGGTCGGCGTGCTCTTCGACTGCACCGCGCCGTCACCCTCGATCGGTTCGCCGCCGAAGACCTCCGGGCGGCGTCGCCTGACGTGCTCGGCGGCTCGCGTCGCGACCCGTACGGCGACCTCGCGCAGCACGTCCACCTCGCGGGTGTTCGATCCCTCTGCTGCCACCTGCTCTTCCGGCAATTGTGTACTGGCGGTGTCGGTCTGCGATCGGTCTGGTTTCGGCACACGTACATCGCAACACACACCGACGTTCGAGCACCACCGCAGCGACCGCCGGTGACGTCACCGTCCCACGAACGCCGAAACACACTATTGTTCGGAACCGACGGCATCACACGGATTCGATCACGCCAGGAGCGGCATCCACATGACACAGGCAGGTTCGGACAACACCACCGCTGCGGCGGCGCGCCACGGGTTCGGCGTCGACGTCGGCGGCAGCGGCATCAAGGGCGGAATCGTGGACTTGAGCACCGGTGAGCTCGTCGGCGACCGCTACAAGATCGAGACGCCGCAACCGTCGACCCCCGATGCCGTCGCGCGCACCGTGGCCGAGATCGTCGCGCACTTCGAGTGGACCGGCCCGGTGGGCGTCACCCTGCCTGCAGTGGTGACCAACGGTGTCGCTCGCTCGGCCGCCAACATCGACAAGTCCTGGATCGACACCGACGCCCGCGCGCTGTTCGCGAAAGCCATCGGCACCGAGAACGTCACCGTGCTCAACGACGCGGATGCAGCCGGAGTGGCCGAGGACAAGTACGGCGGCGGCAAGGGCAGGGACGGCGTCGTCGTGCTGTTGACGTTCGGCACCGGGATCGGTTCGGCCGTGCTGCACAACGGCGTTCTGCTTCCCAACACCGAATTCGGCCACATGGAGATCGACGGCAAGGAGGCCGAGCATCGTGCGGCGTCGTCGGTGAAGGAGAACCAGGGCCTGTCCTACAAGGAGTGGGCCAAGGAGGTCTCGAAGGTTCTCGAGACGTTCGAGGCGCTGCTGTGGCCGGATCTTTTCATCGCCGGCGGCGGCATCAGCCGCAAGAGCGAGAAGTGGATTCCGCACCTGACCAATCGCACACCCGTGGTTCCGGCAACCCTGCTGAACACTGCCGGGATCGTCGGTGCCGCACTCGCAGCGGACTCCGCCGTACCGTCCGCCGAGACCGGTACGTCCGCCGGATCGCTGGACTGACACGCGGGTTGCCACCTGCGTAGGGCGAGGGTCGGTAACAAACTCCTGAGAGGTCGTTACAATGGTGTGTGCCGGTACGCAGCCGGCCGAATCCGAAGACCTCTCCGCCGGAAACAACTCTGGCGTGACGCCGCACGACTTCGTCACGAAAGGGCGTACGTGGCAGCCACCGATATCCGTCAGACCGTAGATTCCGAAACCGAGTCTGCGACACCTGCACCTGCTGTCAAGGCACCCGCTGCGAAGGCACCGGCAAAGAAGGCACCGGCCAAGCGTGCCGCAGCCAAGAAGGCCCCGGCGAAGAAGGCCGCAGCGAAGAAGACAGCAGCTGCTCCGGCTTCCGACGACGCCGACGAGAGCACTCCCGGGATCGAGGACATCGACATCTCCGAGGGCGACCTCGCCGCTGCCGCCAACGATGTCGTCGAGGTGGTCGCCGCCGGTGACGACACCGAGGAAGACGCCACCGCCGAGCCGACTGCCGAGGACAAGGCGTCCGGCGACTTCGTCTGGGACGAAGAGGAATCCGAGGCGCTGCGTCAGGCCCGCAAGGACGCCGAGCTCACCGCGTCCGCCGACTCCGTGCGTGCCTACCTCAAGCAGATCGGCAAGGTCGCACTCCTCAACGCCGAAGAGGAAGTCGAGCTGGCCAAGCGTATCGAGGCAGGCCTGTTCGCGGTCGAGAAGATGCGTGAGTCCGCGGAGAAGGGCGAGAAGCTCCCCGTTGCGCAGCGTCGCGACATGACGTGGATCTGCCGTGACGGCAACCGCGCCAAGAACCACCTCCTCGAGGCGAACCTTCGACTCGTCGTCTCCCTGGCCAAGCGCTACACCGGCCGTGGCATGGCGTTCCTCGACCTCATCCAGGAGGGCAACCTCGGTCTGATTCGCGCGGTCGAGAAGTTCGACTACACCAAGGGCTACAAGTTCTCCACGTACGCCACGTGGTGGATCCGTCAGGCCATCACCCGGGCCATGGCCGACCAGGCCCGCACCATCCGCATTCCGGTGCACATGGTCGAGGTCATCAACAAGCTCGGACGCATCCAGCGTGAGCTCCTCCAGGATCTGGGTCGCGAACCCACTCCCGAAGAGCTCGCGAAGGAAATGGACATCACGCCGGAGAAGGTGCTGGAAATCCAGCAGTACGCGCGTGAGCCCATCTCGCTCGACCAGACGATCGGTGACGAAGGCGACAGCCAGCTCGGTGACTTCATCGAGGACTCCGAAGCCGTCGTTGCCGTGGACGCCGTGTCGTTCACGCTGCTCCAGGATCAGCTGCAGTCTGTCCTGGAGACTCTGTCCGAGCGCGAGGCAGGCGTCGTTCGTCTGCGATTCGGCCTGACGGACGGTCAACCCCGCACCCTCGACGAGATCGGACAGGTCTACGGCGTCACGCGCGAGCGGATCCGTCAGATCGAGTCCAAGACCATGTCCAAGCTGCGTCACCCGTCGCGTTCGCAGGTACTGCGCGACTACCTGGACTGATTCGTTCGATCCACCTGGAACAACGACCGCCGATCATTCCGATCAGCGGTCGTTGCTTTTTGCGGCGTGGATGCCGTCACACCTGCGGCACCCCGAACGTTCCGTCCGGCCCCGGCCGATAGTCGACGACCGCAGTCACGGCCGCGATCGGTAGCGGTCCGTACAGGTGCGGGAAGACCATCGACTCCGGATCTGTCGGTACCCCCGGTTCCCACCGAACGGGTGCCGTCAGACGAGCCGGATCGATGCGCAGCAGAACCAGATCCGTGCGCCCGGAGAAGAGCCGATTCGCCGGCAGGTGCACTTGGTCGGGTGTGGACAGGTGCACGAACCCGACGGAATCGTACGAGTCCGGGGTGTAGTCGGCCCGACCGCGCATCGCGAGCCACTCCCCTGCCGTGCAGATGTGAACGAGGTCGTCCTGCTTGCTGGTCACCGTTCCATTCTGCAGTGTCGAGTGCGGCTCAGGGCGGTGGAATGTCGGCAACGCCACGATCTCTGCGGGCCGGCAGGCCACCGACGACGACGGCAGCGATGACAGCCACGATTCCCAGAGCCTCGAGAGCCGTCGGAATCTGGGTCAGCACCACGGCACCGACCACCGTCGCCGTCGCCGGAAGCAGCGCCAGCAACAATGCGAAGCGCGCCCGGCCCACTCGCACCAGGACGTACTGATCGAGAACGTAGGGAACCACACTCGACAGCAGCCCGACGCCCAATCCGAGAACCCAGATCCGCCAGTCTCCCAACGCATTCGAGTGCTGGACCGCGAACGGTCCGAACAACGGCACGGCCAGGAGTACGGATGCGATTCCGAACCCGGCAGCCATGTCGTCGAGTCCCTGGCCTGCGTCGGCAACCGACTTGCCCAGCACGATGTAGGCAGCCCACAGGGCCGCCGAGCCCAGCGCGAACGCGATCCCGACCAGCCCCACCTCGCCGCCCTCGAACTGCGCGGAAGCGACGGCCCCGACACCGGCCACCACCAGGAGCAACGCGCACACATCGGCAGGCCTTCTCGACCCGGCAGCAGCGACCGCGATCGGCCCGAGAAACTCGATGGCCACCGCCGCGCCGAGGGGAAGCCGGGCGATCGCCTCGTAGAACATTGCGTTCATGCCGATCGTCGCACCGCCGAACGCGGCGGCCGTGATCGCCCGACGCACGGTCCACGCCCCGCCGGTGCCCGCCCTACGCCGCCACGGCCGTCGCCAGAGCACCAGCACCAGCGCCGCACCGAAGCCACGCAGCCACGCCACCGCGGCCGGATCGACGACGTCGAACAGGAACACACCGATCGCCGCACCGACGTACATACACACCGCGCCGATGACGAACAGGGATGGAATACCGAGCTTCGATGCGCCGGAGAGCGAAGTGGAAGTCGAAGACACATCGGCGACCCTACTGCCGTGGCTCGCGTGAACCGGTATCAGCTCTCAGCGAACACTCTGGGAGATGTTCCTGCTCGTGGGACATGTTTCGTGTTAGTGACAACACAAAGAAACGCGCTCGGGAACAACGCGTGACCGCCATACGTCTGACAGAGTGAACGAACCGCGCCATACCGACGCGGCGGACCGGCCCCAGGCGAACGGGACAACCCGCAAGCCAGTACGGAGGAGTCATGCCCGGAACATTGACCAGCCCACAATTGACAGCAGCGGACCGGTGCGACCGGTGCGGTGCAGGGGCTCGCGCGCGTGTCGTGCTCTCGACCGGTGGAGAACTTCTCTTCTGCGGTCACCACGCCACCGAGCACGAAGCCCGTTTGCGTGAAGTGAACGCAACGGTGATGACCGAATCGGACTCCACGGTGTAACCCACCTTTTGTGTCGGGGGAAACAGGTTCGCCACGATCGACGAACACGAAGAAGACGGACGGTCACCAGACCGTCCGTCTTTTTCGTGCCCGGTTCCGCCCGAGGCGCTACATCTTCCGCAACTGCGCGATTCGCTCACCCAACTGATCGGCCGACGCCATCGCCGTCGGCGGGCCGCCGCAGATACGACGCAGATCGCCGTGAATCACCCCGTGCGGCTTCCCGGTGCGGTGGTGGTACACCGCAACCAAACTGTTCAATTCACGCCGCAGGCCGGCCAACTGGCCCGCACTGGTGGCCCTGTCGTTGACGACGGCAGGAGCCGGCACCGCAGGGCCCGCAGCGGGCTTGTCGATCTGCTCTTGCTGACGCTGACGCAACAGGTCGCGCATCTGCTTCGCGTCGAGCAAGCCGGGCAGACCGAGATAGTCGGCTTCCTCGTCGCTGCCCGAGAACGTCGCGGTACCGAACGAGGAGCCGTCGTAGATCACCTGGTCCAGTTCCGCATCTGCACCGAGCGAGGTGTACGCCTTCTCTTCTTCGCCCAGTTCGTCCTTCTGCTTGTTGGCGTCGGCCAACAGCTCGTCGTCGAAACCGTCTTTCTCCCGGTGCGGTTTTCCGAGAATGTGATCGCGCTGCGCCTCGAGCTGCGACGCGAGATCCAACAGCACCGGTACCGACGGCAGGAAGACGCTCGCGGTCTCCCCCTTGCGCCGAGACCGCACGAAGCGGCCGATGGCCTGCGCGAAATACAGCGGGGTCGACGCGCTCGTCGCGTAGACACCGACGGCCAGTCGCGGAACGTCGACGCCCTCGGACACCATGCGAACCGCGACCATCCAACGCTGATCGCTCTTGCCGAACTCGGCGATGCGAGCCGAGGACGTGGGGTCGTCGGACAGCACGATCGCCGGTGTCTCCCCCGTGATCACCTCGATCAGCTTCGCGTAGGCCCGCGCTACCGTCTGATCGGTCGCGATCACCAGACCGCCTGCATCGGGCATGCCGCCTGCCCGCAGTTGCGCGAGACGCGTGTTCGCCGCCAACAGCACGGCCGGCATCCAGTCGCCCTGCGGATCCAGTGCCGTGCGCCATGCCCTCGCGGTCTGTTCGGCATTGAGCGGCTCACCGAGCCGGGCGGTGTACTCCTCACCGGCACTGTCCCGCCAGCGCGCTTCTCCGGAGTACGCGAGAAACACGACCGGACGGACGACGCCGTCCGCAAGAGCATCGGAGTAGCCGTACGCGTGATCGGCCTTGGACCGCATCAGGCCGTCCTGATCCGGTTCGTAGTTGACGAACGGAATGGGACTGTCGTCGCTGCGGAACGGCGTACCGGTCAGTGCGAGCCGTCGCGTGGCGTCTCCGAACGCTTCGCGAATGCCTTCACCCCAGCTCTTCGCGTCGCCACCGTGGTGAATCTCGTCGAGAATCACGAGAGTCTTACGCGATTCGGTGCGCACCCGATGCTTGAACGGGTGCGATGCGATCTGCGCGTACGTCACGACCACGCCGTGATAGTCGCTCGAGGTCTGCCCGGTCGAGTTCGAGAAGCGCGAGTCCAATGCGATGCCGACCCTGGCCGCCGACTCCGCCCACTGGTGCTTGAGGTGCTCGGTGGGCGCGACGACGGTGACCTGATCGACGGTGCGATGGGCCAGCAGTTCGGCAGCCACCCGAAGGGCGAACGTCGTCTTGCCTGCGCCGGGCGTTGCGACCGCGAGAAAGTCCTTGGGCGAGGCGACGAGATACTTCGTCAGCGCCCGTCGCTGCCACGCGCGCAGCGGTGCTCCCCCGCTCGTGGGAGCGGCAGGCTGCTCGGTCGATGGTGGTGTCGGATCGAACATGTCAGCGCTCACTGGCCGCCGGTTCCTGGCATCGATGTAAATTCCTCGCGCTCTCGGTAGCCCTGCAGTGTCCGCGGAGGAGCCTATCGCTCCGCACCGACCGATCCCGCATCGCTGGGGCGAGTCGGATGCGACACGGCGAGTCGGCTGTTAGGCGAAGACGCCTTTCGTCAGGAATGCTGGAGGAACCATGAGCGAGTCTGCAGGCGGAACTCCACCACCGGAACGATTGTCGGCGAGAAAACCACTACACGCGGTGTGGAAAGTGACTGTGCGCACTCTGAGCAAAGCGTGGGACGATTCGATCTTCAGCAAGGCTGCAACGGCCGCGTTCTGGCAGACGCTGTCACTGCCGCCGCTGCTGCTCGGTGTGCTGGGCAGTCTGGGACTCGTCGGCGGATGGTTCGGACCCAACACCGTCGAGATCATCGAGTCCAAGATCATCACGTTCAGCAACACCCTGTTCAGCGGCAGCGTCGTGGACCAGATCATCGCTCCGACGGTCAAGGACGTCCTCGCTCAGGGCAGCGGAGAGATCGTGTCCGTGGGCTTTCTGCTCTCGTTGTGGGCCGGGTCGTCGGCGATCTCGACGTTCGTCGATTCCATCGTCGAAGCGCACGGCCAGGCCGACGCGCGAAACCCCGTCTGGCAGCGGTTCTTCGCGCTGCTTCTCTACGTGGGTTTCCTGGTGATCGCGGTCTTCGTGCTTCCGCTCGTCGCCCTCGGACCGGTGTACGTGCAGCAGATCCTGCCGGATTCGTGGATCACGGTGGGCAGCGAGCTCGTCGACTTCTTCTACTATCCGGCCGTCGGTCTACTGCTGATCATGGGTTTGACGACGCTGTACAAGGTTGCTCTGCACACCTCACTGCCGTGGCATCGTCTCCTCGGCGGCGCTCTGCTGGCCGGGGTGTTCTTCATGATCGCGAGCGCGGTCCTGCGTCGATACCTCGGCTGGGTGACGAGCACCGGGTACACCTACGGCGCCCTGGCGACACCCATCGCGTTTCTGCTGTTCACGTTCTTCCTCGGCTTCGCCGTCGTGCTCGGGGCCGAGTTCAACGCGACGATCCAGGAGTTCTCGCCTGCACGGGCAACACGAATGGACCAGATGCGCGAGTGGATCGCAGCGCAGACGGCAACCGACGACAAGCCGTCGGGGCCGGTGACCGCTGTCGCCCGACGGCTGGCCACGGGGCCGATCAAACTGTCCGGCGACCGCGTCCGCTCGGGGCGTCCCGAGCCGACCCCCGACCGACACCCGGGAGACGGTGCTCAGTCGCCTTTCTTCAGGCCCTCGTAGACCTTCTTGCAGTCCGGGCACACCGGTGATCCGGGCTTCGCCGACTTGGTGACGGGAAACACCTCACCGCACAGCGCGACGACGTGCGTACCCATCACCGCGCTCTCGGCGATCTTGTTCTTCTTCACGTAGTGAAAGAACTTCGGCCGGTCGTCTTCCGTGGTTTCGTCCGGTGCGATGTCGGGACGGTCCTTCGTCTGAGTGCTCATGGACCCAGATTAATCCGTGGATCCCCATCGAGGGGTAACCGGTTGCACAAGCTCGTTGCAAGCATTCTGTGAGCAGTAGTGCCACAGTGGAGGTATGACGAGAACCCCAGGGTTCGACGGAAGCGCGTACAGCGACTCGCCGGATGGGCCCGTCCTTATCACCGAGGCGCAGCAGTCGGTCGAGGAGCAGCACAAAGCTCGCGTCCGCAAATACATGTTCATCATGTCGTTCCGCATCCCGGCGTTGGTGTTGGCTGCCATCGCGTACGGGATGTGGATGAACCCGTGGATCTCCATGGCAATAGTCGGAGCGTCCATTCCTCTGCCGTGGATGGCTGTGCTGATCGCCAACGATCGGCCGCCCCGCACCAAGGACGAGATGAGCCGGTACGACTACCGGACCGTCGACAGGCCGCAACTGGAATCGAGCAACCACCGGGTGATCGAAGCGGGCGACGACTGACGCACCGGCTCTCGCCGATGCGACACTTGCGTCGTGACTGCACCGAACTCCACGTCCCCGCTCGTCCTCGCCTGCTCCGATCTTCGTGATGCCTTCGAGCGGGCGGGGTACGACGCCGACGGCGTCCTGACGCTGCTCGGGGACGACGCCCATGCTGCCCTCGGTCGCAGCGAACCGGTGCCGGTGCGCAACGCCAGTCGGGACGGCGGTGCGCTGGGTGTTCTGGTACGCCTGTTCCTGCTCGTCGACGACTGCGCCGAGTCCGACGTCGCCGACGCCATCGCGCCGTTGACGGTCGACGACGCCGTCTCGGCCGGGATCCTGACCCGTTCCGGGTCCACGGTGCGGACGCTGCTCGACATTCGACCGCTCGACGCCGGACACGGAACCCGATGGATCGTCTCCGATCCGGACGGCAGCATGCGCGTCGCGGAGACTGCTCGCGACCACGTGCTCGGCGTCGGCCAGGCCTCGTTGTCGCTGCTGAGGGGAACCCCCACGTCGCCGGTGACCAGTGTTCTCGACGTCGGTACCGGCTGCGGCGTCCAGGCCGTCCACGCCTGCGACTATGCGGCGCAGGTGACCGCAACGGACATCAGTCCGCGGTCGATGGACCTCGCGGCGGCGACGATGGCGCTCAACGGCCTCGACGTCGAGTTTCTGCACGGTTCGTGGTTCGAGCCGGTTACCGGGCGTCGATTCGATCGCATCGTCGCCAACCCGCCGTTCGTCGTCGGCCGCGCCGAAGTGCTGCATTCGTACCGCGATTCCGGCCTCGATCTCGACGGCGCGAGCGCTCTGATGATCGGCCGGGCCCCGGACCATCTGACGCTCGGTGGTACCGCTGCCATCCTGGCCTCGTGGGTGCACGTCCGCGGCGAGGACTGGCGTGCTCGCGTGGCGTCGTGGCTTCCCGCGCACGGGATCGACGCCTGGGTCGTCGAGCGCGACGTCGCCGATCCCGCGCTGTACGTGGGCACGTGGATGCGCGACGGCGGACTCGATCCCCGCGATCCCGACGCGGCCGCGGTGGCACAGTCCTGGCTCGATCACTTCGCTGCCGCCGACGTGGAAGGAATCGGTTTCGGGTTCGTCTATCTCCGCAGTACCGATGCGCCGACCGATCTTCTCGCCGAGGAGCTCACGCACGGCTTCTCCGACCCGCTGGGCAACGAAGCGATCGAGTACTTCGCGCGGCTGGACTGGCTGCGAGAGCACGACATCCTCGACTCGGTGCTGACTCTGGAACCGAACACCGCACTCGAACGCGTCTATCTCCCCGGCGACGAGGGCTGGGCTCCGATAGCGGTGCGAGTCCATCGCGGAAACGGCCCGCAGTGGCAGCACGACGTCGACGAACTCGGTGCGGCTCTGCTCGCCGGGCTGCGACCCGATGGCCTACCGGTCGGTGAACTGGTGGAGTTGCTCGCTGCTGCGCACGACGAGGACGCAGAGGAACTGGCACAGCAAGCGGTGACGATGATGCAGGGGCTCGTCCGGCACGGCCTGGTTCTGCCGGCCCGATGAGTCCCGGACGTCACCCCACGAGAGCGACCGTTCCCGGCGGTTTCACTTCTCAGCAACTTCTCAGGACGAACATGACGTAATCCCTGGTCACGCGGGTATCCACCGGATCGGCGTGGGAACTTATCGGAGTCTCCCGAGCGTTGAACCCTGTGAGACACCACCGACCAGGAGGCAAGTCATGACCAGCCCCAGCACCACGATTCGTCCACGGCCGACCGACGCCGATCTGGACGCCCAGAGCCCAGCAGCCGATCTCGTTCGCGTGTACCTCAACGGAATCGGCCGCACCGCGTTGCTGACGGCTGCCGAGGAAGTAGATCTGGCCAAGAGGATCGAGGCTGGTCTGTACGCGAAGCAGGTTCTCGAGAACACGAAGAGGTTGAGCGCGGTCAAGAAGCGCAACCTCGCCATCATCGTTCGCGACGGCAGCGCCGCCCGCAGCCATCTCCTCGAAGCGAACCTTCGCCTGGTCGTGTCTCTTGCCAAGCGCTACACCGGGCGCGGTATGCCCTTGCTGGACCTGATCCAGGAGGGCAACCTCGGACTCATCCGCGCGATGGAGAAGTTCGACTACGCCAAGGGCTTCAAGTTCTCGACCTACGCGACCTGGTGGATTCGTCAGGCCATCACCCGCGGAATGGCAGATCAGAGCCGCACCATCCGGCTGCCTGTCCACCTGGTCGAACAGGTCAACAAGCTGGCCAGGATCAAGCGTGAGCTGCATCAGCAGCTCGGCCGCGAGGCAACGGACGAGGAGCTGTCGAGCGAATCGGGTATCGCGGTGGAGAAGATCGCCGACCTGCTCGACCACAGCCGCGACCCGGTGAGCCTGGACATGCCGGTGGGCAGCGACGAGGAAGCACCCCTCGGCGACTTCATCGAGGACTCCGAGGCGACGTCCGCGGAGAACGCCGTCATCGCCGGACTGTTGCACAGCGACGTTCGCGTGGTTCTCGGCACTCTCGACGAGCGGGAGCAGCAGGTCATCCGTCTCCGTTACGGCTTGGACGACGGACAGCCCCGCACCCTCGATCAGATCGGCAAGCTCTTCGGGCTCTCCCGTGAGCGTGTCCGTCAGATCGAGCGCGAGGTGATGGTGAAGCTTCGGCAGGGCGACCGCGCCGAGAAGCTGAGGTCCTACGCCAGCTGAACGTCACCACCGACCGGTGGCGCAGCGGTGACCATCCCCGCTCGCGTCACCTCGTGCGGTAGCCGAGTCGACGTCCTCTCCCCCTGGGACGTCGACTCGGCTTCCGCCTTTTCGAAGCCGGTCTCGGTCAGCGCAATCGACGCGGGCCCAGATCGGCCTTGGTCGGTTCCGGACCGATGCGGACGCGAGCATCGGTGATCTGTGCGCCGTCGGCGGACGCCAGAACCGGCTCGCAGGAGATCTCACGAATGTCGGCGATGTCCTCTGCCAGTGCAGATATTCGCTGCACGAGATCGATCAATGCGTTCTTGTTGACGGGCACCGCATTGCGATATCCGGACAGCAGCGGAGCCGCCTTGGGCGCGTCGATCAGCTGCGCGGCCTCGTCCTCGGTCAGCGGAAGTACCCGATAGGCACGGTCGCCCAGCAGGTCCGAGATGACGCCGGCCAGACCGAACGAGATGAGCGATCCGAACGACGGGTCGTCCTGTACGCGTACGACGCAGCCGATTCCCTTGACCGCCATGCGCTGGACGTGCAACAACGGCTCGCCCGAGTCTGCCGCCAGATTGCGATACGCCACCCGCACCGCGGACGCGTCCGCCATGTCCAGTCGCACTCCGCCGAGATCCGGCCGGTGCCGCCACCGTTCACCGGTCGCCTTGACCGCCACCGGGTAGCCGAGTTCGTCTGCCGCTGCGACGGCCTCGTCCTCGTCGGTCACCGTCCGGAAAGCGACGACGTCGAGGCCGTAGCAGCCCAGCAACTCGGCGGTTTCGAAATCGGAGAGCCACCGTCCGTGACTGCCTGCCGAACGCCAGCCCTCGACCAGCTGCTTGGCGCGTTCGGAATCGATGCTCTTGGGGCGGACCAGGTTCGACACCGGTCGCGACCGCCACGCGGAGTAGCGCCACGCGGCGGCGAGGGCAGCAACCGCTCGCTCCGGGCTCGAGTACGAAGGCACCGAACCGCGGATGGGGTATCCACCCGGCCCGCGGACCGCCAGGACGTCCGGAATGCCCTCGGTAGCGAGGAACGTCGAGAGTACGGGCTTGTCGGATCCACGGACGGCGTTGCCGAGCGCGGTCGCGAACGGCTCCACCTCCACCGCCACCGGGGGTACGAACACGACGATGACGGCGTCGATGTCCGACGCGGCCAGTGCCGACGACACCGCCGCGGCGAAATCCTCGGGACCGGCCTGCGGACCGACATCGATCGGGCTGCTCGCATGCAAGCCCTTGGCCCGCGCAGCGTCGACCGCCAACACCCCGAGCGCAGTCGAGTTTCCCACCACGGCAACCCTCGGTCCGACGGGCAGCGGCTGATTTCCGAAAAGCACCGCGCAATCGAAGAGTTCCGAGATGGTGTCGACCTGGATGACTCCGGCCTGAGCGAACAGTGCGCGCACGATCGAGTCGTCGATGTCGGCACCGATCGCGTGTGCGGGCGGCACGGCCCCGCGGCCGCTCTTGACCGCGATGATGGGCTTGCTGCGCGCCACCCGTCGGGCGATCCTGGTGAACTTCCTGGGATTACCGAAGCTCTCGAGGTACAGCAGGATCACCTCGGTGGCCGGGTCCGAATCCCAGTACTGCAATAGATCGTTACCGGACACATCGGCGCGGTTTCCGGCCGAGACGAAGGTCGACAGTCCGAGCCTGCGGTTGGCGGCCTCGTCCAGAATCGCGATGCCGAGGGCACCGGACTGACAGAAGAACCCGACGTTGCCCGGAGTGGGCAGATGCGGAGCCAGAGTGGCGTTCAGACCGAACTCGGGATCGGTGTTCGCCACACCGAGCGCGTTGGGCCCGATCAACCGCATTCCGTGCGCCCTCGCCGCGAGCACCAGCCGTCGCTCGCTCTCCTGCCCCGCAGGTCCGGTCTCGCCGAATCCACCCGAGACCACCAGCAACGCTTTGACGCCCTTGTCGAGGCAGTCGTCGAGTACCGCGTCGATCGCATCGGCCGGTACCGCGGCGATCGCAAGATCGACCGGATCCGGGATGTCGTGCACCGTGGCGTAGGCGCGGACCCCGCGAACCGAACGATGGTCGGCGTTGACGGGATAGACGGGCCCGGTGAAGTTGCCCGCCAGCAGATTCGCGAGAACGGCGTTGCCCACCTTCGAGCTGTCCGTCGACGCTCCGATCACGGCCACCGATCGTGGGCTCAGTACGTTGCGCACACTGCGGGCCTCGGCGGCACGCTCACGGGAATTGCGCACCGACAGCAGAGCTTCGCTGGGGTCGATGGCGAACTCCAGTCGCAGCACACCACCCTCGAAGGACCTGCTGACCTGGTACCCCGCCTCCCGGAAGACGGTGACCATGTTCCGGTTCTCGGCGAGCACCTCGGCGACGAACATGTTCACCCCGTTCTCGGCGGCCGCTCCCGCGAGGTGTTCGAGCAGGATCGGACCCAGCCCGCGGCCCTGGTGCGCGTCGGCGACGACGAAAGCCACCTCGGCGGAGTTGCCGTCCCCCTCGGGCAGTCGCTCGTAGCGGCCGACCGCAATGATGTCGTCACCGAGCACTGCGACGAACGCCACCCGGTCATGGTGATCGACCGTGGTGAAGTTGAGCACGTCACGCTGCGGCATCGTGGGGTACGGGCCGAAATACCGCAGGTATCTCGTCCGCTCGGACAACCGGCCGTGGAATGCGACGATCCGTTCGGAGTCCGACGGGACGATGGGACGCAGGTGCACCACACCGCCGTCGGAGGTCAGGACGTCGGCAACCCAGTGCCGCGGAAAGGATGTTTCCGCTCGCTCCCTGGCCAGGTCCTTGTCGCTCGGTTCCTGGTCGCTCGGTTCCTTGTCACTCGGTTCCTTGTCACTCGGGTCCGACGCCGCAACGGCCGGCTCCTCGTCCGAGGGGCTGTCGGTCGGATCAGTCACGCGGGTCCTCCGGATCGAGTCCGAGCAGTGGAAACACTGCTCGACGGGTGGCGATGATGGCCGAGTCGACGCGTTCGAGCGCCCTGTCGGTGCCGTCGGTCCCGGCCAGAGAGCCCCCGGGTCCGTCCCAGGCGGGATAGTCGACGTCTCCCCCGTCACCCATCGTCTGCGGGAGGTCGACACTCGGTGCCATGGTCCGTACTCGCTCCCGCCACGTGTCCGGCAACGCCGACATCGGGTCGATGTCGCGACCGAGCGCGGCAGCGATCAGGTACGTCCAGGCCCGTGGAACGACGCGTACCAAGCCGTACCCTCCGCCGCCGACGGCCAACCACCGACCCTCGGAATGTTTGTCCGCCAGATCACGCATGGCCAGGAATGCCGCGTTCTGGCCGTCGACGGTCAAGGCCAGGTCCGCGAGGGGATCCTCGCGGTGGCTGTCGACACCGCACTGGCTGACGATGATCTGAGGCGCGAACGCCGCGATCGCACCCGGCACGATCGCGTGGAACGCGCGCAGCCACAACCGATCCGCGGTGCCGGGCAACAATGGAACGTTGATCGAGGTTCCCTCACCGCGTTCGGCTCCCACCTCGGTCGACCATCCGGTGTTCGGCCACAGCGTCGCCGGATGTTGGTGCAAGGAGACGGTGAGCACCCTCGGGTCACCGAGGAATGCCGCTTGAACGCCGTCCCCGTGATGAGCGTCGACGTCGATGTAGGCGATCCGGTCGAACCCGTTGTCCAGCAACCACGAGATGGCGATCGCGGCGTCGTTGTAGACACAGAAGCCGGAGGCCCAGTCGGCCATCGCGTGGTGCATGCCGCCGCCGATGCTCACCGCGCGTCGAGCACGTCCCGACGCGATTTCGCGGGCGGCGGCCAGAGAGCCACCGGCGAGCATTGCGCTCGCCTCGTGCATCTGCGGAAACACCGGGTTGTCGTCGGAACCCAGTCCGTGGACGACGTCGTCCGGATCTCGCAGAGCCGGGCCCTGCGACGGTGCCTGTTTGACGGCCTCGATGTAGGCGCTGGTGTGAAATCGGAGGAGCTCGGAATCCGGCGCGGCAGTGGGCTCGACGAGTTCGACGCCCGCGAGCAGGCCGATGTCCGTGGCGAGTGCCATTGTCAGATCGAGTCGAGTCGGATTCATCGGGTGGTCGTCGCTCCACCGGTAGCCGAGGTAATCCGCGCTCCACACGACGATGTTCTCGGGGCGGTTCGGGATGGACGCGGCGGCGCGTGTCGCCTGATCAGACATACGGACAAAACTACGTTGTCGGACGGGATGGTGTTGCCGGGTTCCGGTGTTGTCCCCACAGTCCCCTTGTGAGAAGCCATGGGAAACGGCGTACGCCGTTGTGGTGCGCCGCGCCCGCTGCGGCTGGGTGCAGCGCTCATTTCGGGGCGCTGACGGTAGGATCGAGCCCGACGAAGGGGTTGAGTGTGAAGGATCTGGTCGACACCACGGAGATGTACCTCCGGACGATCTACGATTTGGAAGAAGAGGGCGTGATTCCGCTCCGCGCGAGAATCGCCGAACGGCTCGAACAGAGTGGTCCCACCGTCAGCCAAACCGTTGCTCGGATGGAGCGAGACGGGCTGTTGTCCGTCGCAGGCGATCGACACCTCGAGCTGACCGAGAAGGGCCGAAGCCTGGCGGTCGCAGTCATGCGCAAACACCGTTTGGCCGAGCGTCTGCTCGTGGACATCATCGGTCTGCGTTGGGAAGACGTGCACGCCGAGGCGTGCCGTTGGGAACACGTGATGAGCGAGGAGGTCGAGCGACGTCTGGTCACCGTCCTGAACAACCCGACCACGTCGCCGTACGGCAACCCGATCCCCGGTCTGGAGGAACTCGGTCTCGGCCAGTCGACTCTGGCACCGGAAGCTCTCATCCGCCTCACGGATGTGCCCGTCGGCCAGCCGACCGCTGTCGTCGTGCGACGCCTCGCCGAGCACGTTCAGTCCGACCCGGAGGTCATCGCTCAGCTTCGCGAAGCAGGCGTGGTCCCCGATGCTCGGGTTACAGTCGAAGCCAAGCCCGGGTCGGTCACGATCACGGTGCCAGGACACAGTGGTGTCGACATATCCGAGGAAATGGCGCACGCCGTCCAGGTGAAGAAGGTCTGACCTCACACCGACGACGGCGTCGGACGCGTGTGAGGGAGAACGAACAGTGAAGCTTCTGGTTACCGGTGGTGCTGGCTACGTCGGCAGCGTCTGCGCGGCTGTGCTCGTCGAGCGCGGTCACGAGGTCGTGGTTGTGGACAACCTGTCCACCGGTAACCGGGACGCCGTGCCCGGTGGTGCCACATTCGTCGAAGGCGACATCAAGGACGTCGCCGCGGACGTACTGATCGGCGGTGGGTTCGACGCAGTCCTGCACTTCGCCGCGCAATCTCTTGTCGGCGAGTCGGTGGTCTCGCCCGACAAGTACTGGAGCGGAAACGTCGTCACCTCGCTGGCGTTGCTCGATGCCATTCGAGCATCCGGTACCGCGAAGCTGGTGTTCTCCTCGACCGCCGCCACGTACGGCGAGCCCGAGAAGACCCCCATCACCGAGGACGCACCCACCCGCCCCACCAATCCTTACGGTGCCACCAAACTCGCGATAGATCACGCGATCACGTCGTACGCCGCGGCCTACGGCCTCGCCGCCACAAGCCTTCGGTACTTCAACGTCGCCGGTGCCTACAACGGTTTCGGAGAGAATCGCGTCGTCGAGACCCACCTGATTCCGCTCGTGCTCCAGGTCGCACTCGGGCAGCGCGAGAAGATCTCGGTGTTCGGCACCGACTGGCCCACTCCGGACGGTACGGCTGTTCGCGACTACATCCACGTTGCCGATCTCGCCGAGGCGCACATACTCGCTGTCGATGCCGCACAACCGGGCGAGCACACCATCTACAACCTCGGCAGCGGCACCGGATTCTCCGTGCACGAGGTCATCTCGTCCTGCGAGCGCGTCACCGGTCTGCCCATCGCCGTCGAACATGCTCCCCGTCGTGCCGGTGACCCTGCCGTCTTGATCGCCTCGAGCTCGCGCGCAGTCGAGGAGCTGAAGTGGACGCCGGAGCTGACCGATCTCGATCGGATCGTGGCCGATGCGTGGACATTCCTGCAACAGCTCGGCGATCGGTCGCACGCGGCGCGCTGACCCACTCGTCTGCCGATCATCGATGTGCTCGACTGCTGTCACCGTCGCCCGAAGGGGTCGCCGGGGAGCCGAACTCCGCAGGCGCGAGCACACGCGAAGCCGCTCTCGGCCACTTCCCGAACGAGCTCGGGACCTGCGCCGGCGCTGAGCGACCGGTCCAACAGTCGCGCCAGCGAGTAGTTCTCGTCGGCTTCCAGTGCCGCATCGATCGCGATGCGGGCCATCGGTCCGTCTCCGCGGACGTACGCGCTGAAGGCCAGAAGTGTTGCGGCAATGGCTCGTTCGGCCTTCGGCAGGACGCGGGACATCCTCGCCCAGAACTCTTCGACGAATCCCGCGTCGTCACCGAGAGTCAGGGCCAGCAGTGCGTCACGCACCTGGACATGACCGATCGCGAGTGCGATCCGAGCGATGTCGGTCGGATCCAATTCGGTGTCGTACGGCGCTCGCGCGACGTACGGCAGCACCGACGTCAGCTCGTCGTTACGAGATCGAACCCCGTCCCGTCGTTGTCGCGCGATCTCGGCGGCAACGGCCCGCACGGTCGCGTCGGGGCCCGGCGCGATGGTCTCGGCCAGCTCGGACCTGGATCGGCGGACGGAGTAGCCGTCGAGCACGCGGGCCACGGTCATCGGCGACGCCGACGGATCGGACATCAGGCCGTGCCGCTGTGGTCCGCGCAACGTCCACCAGTCGGCGGATTCCGCGATCTCCGACGCCGCAAGGGCCTCACCGAGCTGCACTCCGAACGATGCGAGTGTGGCGTCGAGTTCGGTCACCAACGCTTCCACGTCGAGAAGATGCGGTGTCCGGACGGTTCGATCGAGCCTGTCGTCGACGAACACCGCCATGACCGCGGGAATGTTCTCCATCGCGCAGTAGCCGGCCAGGTAGGCGATGACGTCGAGCATCTCCGGGGTCGCGCGGGTGTGACTGCCCGCGCGCCGATCGATGTGATCGCCGGCCAGGACGAGGTCGTGACGCATCGTGGGTCCTACGCTCGCACCGCCGTCCTTGACCGCGATGAGCACCATCGACCGGTGCGGGTGGAACCCGAGCATGGCCGGTACCGCTGTGATCAGGTCGCTCGGGTGACCGAGCCGTACGCGATGGCGGGAGTCGAAGTTGCCGTGAGAGTTCGTCGGTGTGTACATATCGGAGAATCCTGGCCGGGGTCCCGACGATCGAAAAAGTCTCGACCTGGGCTTTCGCACTGCCCTGTGGAGAACTGCCGCGCTGTGGATGAATCGCGACGCCGGCGCTGTGTCCGACCGATTCGTGTCGGTGTCGTCTGCTAGTGCTGCGTCAGCTCTGGCCGACCTTCTGGACTGCCGCGGTGAACAGCTCGTCGAGGGTCATCGCATCGGGCGTGCCCGAGCCGAACGACATGAACGTGGCCGACACTCGCACTCCGTCGACCTGGGCCATCAGAGTCAGCATCGACTGGGTGACGGCGTCGCCGCCTGCTCCCGATGCGACGGTCTGCCGGACGGCCAATGTGTCGTCCGCATCGATGGGCGGTGCAGGCGTCAGAGTGGAGGTCACCGTCGAGGTCGCGCCGGACTTGGTTGCGGTCACCTCGCCGCACTGTTCGAGCTGCTCCTTGCGCGCCGAGAGCGGTTCGTCCACCGCGGTCAACTCGATCGAGATGGTGGACCGGCTGTCGTTGTCGGTGCCGACGATCATGGCCGTGCCCGTCGGGCCGAAATCCTGGTCGGCGGGCTTGCATCCCGCCGGGCTGACCTCGGCACCGGCAGGAATTCCGCTGAGATCGGGTGCGGCTTGCGAGATCGCCTGCTGGGGCAGCACCAGGGCGTCGTACGGTGCCGGGAAGCTGGACGGATCGATCAGCAGCGTGTTCAGATCCACGCCGGACTGCGGCGACGAGGTGGTGGCACCCGCACTGGGCTCGGGAGAGCCGGTGACGGTCGAGCTGCAGCCGACCAGCACGAGAGCTGCGCTCGCCGCCGAGGTCACGGCGATGGACAGGCGGGTTCTGCGTGCGGCGGGGCTCACAAGACGTCCTCTTCGGATCGATGGGACGCCGAAGCACACGCTCCGGCGTCCCACCACTGTCTCATTCCGACCACCTCGAACGCGGCAGGCGACCTACCGCAGTGTCGCGAATTCAGCTGCCGCGGGCGATCCACTCCTCGAGGTGCGGTGCTTCGTCGCCGATGCGTGTGCCGTCACCGTGGCCGGTGTTGACTCGGGTGTCGACAGGCAGGGCGAAGAGCCGATCGCGGATGGACCCGATGATGGTCGGGAAATCCGAGTACGACCGTCCGGTGGCACCCGGGCCGCCGGAGAAGAGGGTGTCGCCGCTGAACAACTCCCCCGCTTCCGGCAGGTACAGGCACGTCGACCCGGGTGAGTGCCCGGGTGTGTGCAGCGCCAGGATGTCGGTTCCGGCCACGGTGATGCGCTGACCGTCCTCGAGGGTCGAATGCCCGACGCCCGGGTGCGTCTGTTCCCACAGCATGTCGTCGGCGGGGTGCAGCAGAATCGGCGCGTCCAAGGTCTCGGCCAGTTCCGGTGCCACGGTCACGTGGTCGTTGTGGCCGTGGGTGCAGATGACGGCCTTGACCGTCCTGCCGGCAACCGCGTCGACGATCGGGGCCGCGGTGTGCGCTGCGTCGACGATCACCACCTCGTCGTCGTCGCCGATCAGCCAGATGTTGTTGTCGACGTCCCAGGTGCCACCGTCGAGACTGAACGTTCCCGAGGTGACGACGTTCTGGACGCGGAACTTCCCGCTCACAGGACCACCACCGAACGCAGGACGGTGCCCTGATGCATCTTCTCGAAGGCGGCTTCGACGTCGTCGATGGTGATGCGTTCGGTGACGAACTTCTCGAGCGGCAGACGGCCCTGCTGATACAGATCGACCAACTGCGGGAAGTCGCGCTCGGGCAGGCAGTCTCCGTACCAGGATGACTTGAGCGATCCGCCGCGGGAGAAGAAGTCGATCAGCGGCATCTCGAGGGTCATCTCGGGTGTCGGCACGCCGACGAGCACCACGGTTCCGGCGAGGTCGCGGGCGTAGAACGCCTGCTTCCAGGTCTCCGGGCGACCGACGGCGTCGATGACCACGTCGGCACCGAAGCCTCCGGTGAGCTCCTGGACTGCTTCGACGGCGTCGACCACCGACGAGTCGACGGTATGGGTGGCTCCGAGGCCGAGTGCCCATTCGAGCTTGCCCGGGTCACGATCGACCGCGATGATCGTCGACGCGCCGGCCAGGCGTGCTCCGGCGATCGCGGCATCGCCCACACCGCCGCAGCCGATCACGGCCACCGAATCTCCGCGCGAGACGTTGCCGGTGTTCATCGCCGCTCCCAGACCGGCCATCACGCCACAGCCGAGCAGTCCGACCACGGCGGGATCGGCGTCTGCGGCGACTTTGGTGCACTGGCCCTCGTGGACCAGGGTCTTCTCGGCGAATGCGCCGATGCCCAGCGCCGGGGTCAACTCGGTACCGTCCTCGAGGGTCATCTTCTGTGCTGCGTTGTGGGTGTCGAAGCAGTACCACGGAGTGCCGCGCTTGCAGGCTCGACATTCGCCGCACACGGCGCGCCAGTTCAGTACGACGAAGTCTCCGACCTCGACGTGCTCGACGCGGTCGCCGATGGTCTCGACGATTCCGGCCGCCTCGTGTCCGAGCAGAAACGGGAATTCGTCGTTGATGCCGCCTTCGCGGTAGTGCAGGTCGGTGTGACACACCCCGCAGGCCTGGATCTTCACGACGACCTCGTTGGGCCCGGGATCGGGGATGGTGATCGTCTCGATGGAGACGGGCTCGCCCTTGCTCTTGGCGACGACGGCGCGGACCTGCTGCGGCATGTGTTCCTCCACTGAAAATCGGGTGTTTCGTGCTCTGTTCAGCCTCGCACAACGCATCAGCACGTGGCGACATCTGCATGGGTTCGACGCACCGAATCATGGAGTTCACAAGGTTGTGACCGGGTGGGCACGCAGTCTTTGCGTGCGAGCGGTAACTATGACGAATGTCTGAACCCATGCAGTACGACCTGGTGGTCATCGGCTCCGGCCCCGGTGGCCAGAAGGCGGCCATTGCGGCTGCGAAGCTCGGCAAGCGGGTGGCGATCGTGGAGAAGGGCCACATGCTCGGCGGGGTCTGCGTCAACACCGGGACCATTCCGTCCAAGACGCTGCGCGAGGCCGTTCTGTATCTCACGGGCATGAATCAACGGGAGCTGTACGGGGCGAGTTACCGAGTGAAGGCCGATATCACTCCTGCCGATCTGTTGGCCCGAACCCAGCACGTGATCGGCAAGGAGATCGAGGTGGTGCGTTCGCAGCTGCTCCGGAACCGCATCGAGTTGATCACCGGCGTCGGCAAGTTTCTCGACGCGCACACCATCGTCGTGGAGGACGAGACGCGGGGTGAGCGCATCACTGTCGCGGCCGCCAACGTGGTGATCGCCACCGGCACCGCTCCTGCCCGTCCGGCCGACGTCGCGTTCGACGACTATCGAGTGCTCGACTCGGACGGAATCCTCAATCTCGAGTTCATTCCGGCGTCGATGGTCGTCGTCGGGGCCGGCGTCATCGGAATCGAGTACGCGTCGATGTTCGCTGCCCTGGGAACGAAGGTCACCGTCGTCGAGAAACGGGATTCGATGCTCGACTTCTGCGATCGAGAGATCATCGAGTCGTTGCAGTTCCACCTCCGCGATCTCGCGGTGACGTTCCGATTCGGCGAGGCGGTGACCGCGGTCGACGTCGGGCCGAACGGGACCGTGACCACGCTGGCGAGCGGCAAGCGCATCCCGGCCGAAACGGTGATGTACTCGGCCGGTCGGCAGGGCCTGACCACGGCGCTGGATCTCGAGAACGCAGGTCTCGAGGCGGACGCCAGGGGTCGGATCTTCGTCGACGAGCATTTCCAGACCAAGGTCGATCACATCTATGCCGTCGGCGATGTCATCGGGTTCCCGGCATTGGCTGCGACGTCGATGGATCAGGGCAGGTTGGCCGCGTATCACGCGTTCGGCGAGTCCGATGCGAAGTTGACCGACGTTCAGCCCATCGGCATCTACTCCATCCCCGAAGTCTCGTACGTCGGAGCCACCGAGGTCGACCTGACGAAGGGATCTATCCCCTACGAGGTCGGGGTATCGCGGTACCGCGAACTCGCCAGAGGTCAGATCGCCGGCGACTCGTACGGGATGTTGAAGTTGCTCGTCTCCACCGAGGATCGGTCGATTCTGGGCGTGCACATCTTCGGTTCGGGTGCGACGGATCTGGTGCACATCGGGCAGGCGGTGATGGGGTGCGGCGGCACCGTCGACTATCTCGTCGATGCCGTGTTCAATTACCCGACGCTGTCCGAGGCGTACAAGGTCGCCGCCCTCGACGTCACCAACAAGATTCGCGCGCTGGCCAACTTCGACCGCTGATCGTCTCGAGTCACCGAGAGCCCCTCGGCGCAGGATGGGCGACCGTCCGGGAATGAACGGCGGGCAACCGGTTGTTCTTGTCGGTAGTGATTCGCCACGTTCGACGTCGGCGCGTACACGGCGCGAGCCGAGGGTCGGCGTATTCTGGCTCGAATCTCGTGTCGAGGTACCGACGAGTCGATCCGAAAGGGGCCAGGCCATGACCGAACAGTCGAAGATGTACGAGCTGGAGTTTCCGGCACCGCAAATCTTCTCCAACGACGGCGTCGGACCCGTCCTGGTGCACGGCCTGGAGGGTTTCTCCGACGCGGGTCACGCGGTGAAGTTGGCCACCACCCACCTGCGCGAGAGTCTGGAGTCGGAGCTGGTCGCGTCGTTCGACGTCGACGAGTTGATCGACTACCGGTCCCGGCGGCCGACGATGACGTTCAAGTCCGATCATTTCTCGGACTACGACGCTCCCGAGCTGAACCTCTATGCCGTCAAGGACAAGTCGGGGACTCCGTTCCTGCTGCTCGCCGGTATGGAACCGGATTTGCGATGGGAGAAGTTCACCACCGCTGTCAGGCTCCTCGCCGAACAGCTCGGTGTGCGCCGCACCATCGGTCTCGGCTCGATCCCGATGGCCATTCCGCACACCCGGCCACTCGGTGTGACGGCTCACGCCAGCGACAAGGAGCTGGTCAAGGAGGGCAACAGCTGGGCAGGTGATCTGCAGGTGCCGGGCAGCGCCTCGTCCCTGCTCGAGCTTCGGATGGCGCAGCACGGTCACGAGTCCATGGGCTTCTCTGTGCACGTCCCGCACTACCTCGCACAGACGGACTACCCCGGTGCGGCCGAGACGTTGCTCGAGAACGTCGGTGAGGCCGCCGACCTGGATCTGCCGCTTGCCGCCCTGGGTGAGGCCGCGGCGCGAGTTCGGGAACAGGTGAACGAGCACATCACCGGGAACGAAGAGGTCCAATCGGTGGTGCAGGCGCTGGAGCGTCAGTACGACACGTATGTCGCCGCGCAGGAGCAGCAGTCGACGTTGTTGGCCAGTGACGAGCCACTGCCGAGCGGCGACGAACTCGGGGCCGAGTTCGAGCGCTTCCTGGCCGAGCAGGCAAATCTCGACGAGGGTGAGGGCAACACCGAGCAGTGACAGTGTGAGTGGTCACAGAAGATGATCGATTCGGCGGGCATATAGGACAGTCCGGGCCGATCGAAACATACCTGTAACCGCAAATACGCTCGATGTTCTGCCCCGAGCGTCATCTCGTGCGAGAGTCGTAGCAACACGTACTCCGGTACGTACGTCCACACACTCGTGCACGGCGTCGCCGTTCTGTGCCGCATCGCGCGGTGCACCAGGGAATTTCAGGAGGCGCAGATGAGCACCAATCCGCGCAGTCGCAAGCTCCGTCCGGTTCCCGACGAAGAACCACGGCTGATCTTCCGGACCATTCACGGATACCGGCGGGCATTCCGCATGGCCGGCGAAGGTCCGGTGCTGCTGTTGATCCACGGTATCGGTGACAACTCCGAGACGTGGAACGAAGTCATCCCGCACCTCGCGAAGAACTACACCGTCATCGCTCCGGATCTGCTCGGTCACGGTCGCTCGGACAAGCCGCGTGCGGATTACTCCGTCGCCGCGTACGCCAACGGCATGCGCGATTTGCTCTCGGTGCTGGGCATCGAGCACGTCACCGTCGTCGGGCACTCACTGGGCGGCGGCGTCGCCATGCAGTTCGCGTACCAGTTCCCGGGCATGGTCGACAGGTTGGCTCTGGTGTCCTCCGGCGGCGTCACCAAGGACGTACATCCCATTCTTCGACTGGCGTCCATGCCGTTTCTGAGCGAGGCCGTCAAACTGCTCCGCCTGCCCGGCGCGATCCCGGCGGTGAAGCTGGCGGGCGGCCTGCTGAGCAAACTGCACAGCTCTCCCCTGCGACCCGGATCGCTCCTGCACGACACTCCGGATCTGATCCGCGTGCTGAGCGAGCTCCCGGCCCCGACGACGTACGAGGCGTATCTGCGGACCCTGCGCGCCGTCGTGGACTGGCGCGGCCAGGTGGTCACGATGCTGGACCGCTGTTATCTCACCGAGAACCTTCCCGTTCTGCTCGTGTGGGGTGATCAGGACTCGGTGATTCCGGTCAGTCATGCGCGCCTCGCGCACTCGGCCATGCCCGGTTCCACGTTGGAGGTGTTCGAGAATTCCGGACACTTCCCGTTCCGGGACGATCCGATGCGCTTTTTGCAGGTCGTCGAGGACTTCATCGATTCCACCCCGTCGCTGACTTTCGACGAGGTGCGGTGGCGCAACCTGCTCATCACCGGTGTCGGTGAGGACATGATCACCGGAAGCGCCAGCACTCGGATGGCCGTTCTCGGTGCGATGGGTTCCGACGAGCGCAGCGCGACCTGAGGCGTCGCGACGGCCGCTCGGTGTCGATGCGGGTTCGGCCGTCGATCCCACATAGCCTGTAGAGGTGCTTCTCACCGAACTGATTCCCGATGCCGCCGCCGCTCGGTCCGACGGCGTCGACCCGGACGTCCTGTTCGACACGTTCACCACCTGGACTGCCGATCGCGGTCTGACCCTGTATCCCGCGCAGGAGGAAGCTCTCATCGAGCTGGTCTCCGGCTCCAACGTCATCCTGGCGACGCCGACCGGATCGGGTAAGTCGATGGTGGCCATCGGAGCCCACTACGCCGCGATGGCCGCAGGCGTTCGGAGTTTCTACACTGCGCCGATCAAGGCACTCGTCAGCGAGAAGTTCTTCGCCCTGTGCGAGATCTTCGGCGCTCAGAACGTCGGCATGATGACCGGCGACGCGTCGGTCAATTCCGGTGCTCCGATCATCTGCGCCACCGCCGAGATCGTCGCGAACCTCGCTCTGCGCCAGGGTGCCGACTCCGACATCGGGCAGGTGATCATGGACGAGTTCCACTACTACTCCGAGCCCGATCGGGGGTGGGCCTGGCAGGTTCCGTTGATCGAGCTGCCGAACGCTCAGTTTTTGTTGATGTCGGCGACTCTCGGCGACGTCTCGTTCTTCCGGGACGATCTGACCCGACGCACCGGACGCACGACCACCGTGGTCTCGGGCACCGAGCGTCCGGTTCCCTTGATGTTCTCCTACGTCACCACCCCGATCAGCGAAACCATCGAAGAGTTGGTGCAGACGCACCTCGCGCCGGTCTACGTCGTGCACTTCACCCAGGCTTCGGCACTCGAACGCGCTCAGGCATTGACGAGCGTGAACGTTGCGTCCAAGCAGGAGAAGGCCGAGATAGCCGAGGCCATCGGTGCCTTCCGCTTCACCACCGGGTTCGGCAAGACGCTGTCGAGGTTGGTTCGGCACGGCATCGGGGTGCATCACGCAGGCATGCTGCCCAAGTATCGACGGTTGGTCGAGAAGTTGGCGCAGGACGGGCTGCTCAAGGTGATCTGCGGAACGGACACCCTCGGTGTGGGCATCAACGTCCCCATTCGCACCGTGTTGTTCACCGGACTGACCAAGTACGACGGCGTCCGCACCCGCAAGCTCCGAGCCCGCGAGTTCCATCAGATCGCGGGCCGCGCGGGGCGAGCCGGATACGACACCCTCGGCACCGTCGTGGTCGAGGCCCCCGAGCACGACATCGAGAACGCCCGTCTGGTGGCCAAGGCCGGCGACGATCCGAAGAAGCTCAAACGCGTACAGCGCAAGAAGGCACCCGACGGTTTCGTCTCGTGGGGCGAGCCGACGTTCGAACGGATCATCACAGCAAGTCCTGAGCCGCTCACCTCACGGTTCTCGGTGAGCAACGCCATGCTGCTCAATGTCATTGCCCGGCCGGGCAATTGCTTCCATGCCATGCGTCACCTGCTCGAGGACAATCACGAGACCCGGCCCGCTCAGCGCAAGCACATTCTGCGGGCACTCTCGCTCTACCGCGGTCTGGTCGATGCGGGCATCGTCGAACAACTCGACGAGCCGGATGCCGACGGTCGACACGCTCGACTGACCGTGGACCTGCAGCCGGACTTCGCGCTCAATCAGCCGCTGTCGACGTTCGCGGTCGCGTCGTTCGATCTGCTCGACGCCGAATCACCGACCCATGCCCTCGACGTCGTCTCGATCATCGAATCGACCCTCGACGATCCGCGTCAGATCCTGATGGCCCAGCAGCACGCGGCGCGCGGCGAAGCGGTCTCGCAGATGAAGGCCGACGGAATCGAGTACGACGAGCGAATGGAACTGCTCGAGGAGGTCACGTGGCCGAAACCTCTTGCAGAGCTGCTCGTTCCGGCATTCGAGATCTATCGCGGCACGCATCCGTGGCTCTCCGAGGTCGGCCTGTCCCCCAAGTCCGTGGTACGCGACATGGTCGAGCGCGCGATGACGTTCGCAGAATTGATCAGCCATTACGGTCTGATGCGGTCCGAGGGACTCGTCCTCCGCTATCTCGCCGACGCCTATCGCACACTGCGCCAGACGGTTCCGCCGGAGTCTCGAACCGAAGAGGTACAGGACATCACCGAGTGGCTGGGTGAACTCGTGCGGCAGGTGGATTCGAGCTTGCTCGACGAATGGGAGAACCTGACGGACCCGGGTGCCGAGCCGGAGGCGCTCGTCGAGGCGTACGGATCCGATGTGCCGCGTCCGATCTCGGCCAACCCGCGGGCCTTCCGAATTCTCGCGCGCAATGCGATCTTCCGCCGAGTCGATCTGGCGGCGCGCCGACAGTGGAACGCCCTCGACGACCTCGACGACGGCCCGGACTGGGAGACGGAACTGGAACCGTTCTTCGCCGAGTACGGCTCGATCGGAACCGGACCATCGGCCCGCGGCCCAGCGCTGTTCACGCTGAACGTCGGTGCGGAGTCCACCACGGTGCGTCAGGTGTTGGAGGATCCCGACGGTGACCACGGCTGGTCGCTCGACGCCGTCGTCGATGTGCCGGAGTCCGATGCGGCGGGCGAGATCGTGTTCGACGAGATCGTGATCACGCCCGGCTGAGTCCACGTGCGTTGTCGGCGAGGACCTCTGCGGCGAGAAGACTTGCGAGCGCACTGTATTCGGCGGCGCGCGCACTCGAAGCTCGGTGAACGAGACCGATGGTGCGGCCGGGAGCAGGGTGGGCGAACTCTGCGGTGGACAAGCCCGCACGAGCGACCTCGACCTCGACGGCGCTGCGCGGCAGCAGCGTCAGGCCGAGCCCTCCTGCAACGCACTGCACCACCGTGGTCAGCGACGTCGCCCGGGTATCGCTCGCATCGGGTGCGGTGTCGACCGAGCGACACAGATCCAGGGTCTGCTCGCGCAGGCAGTGCCCCTCGTCGAGGAGGAGCAGAGGGAGACCGCGGAGGTCGGCGACCGTCAGATCCCGACGCCCCGCGAGAGGGTGCTCGGCAGGGAGCGCGAGCACGAAATCCTCGGTGTACATGGCTGTTTCGATCAAACCCGGATCGGCGAGGGGCAGCGCGAGAACGGCGACGTCGAGTGCACCGGACCGGAGTCCGTCGAGCAGTCGAGCGGTGTGATCCTCCACTATTCTCGGTACGAGGTCGGGGTACTCGACGCGCACGGCCGGGAGCACTGCGGGCAGCACGTAGGGTGCCACGGTGGGAATGATCCCGAGCCGCATACCACCGGTCAGCCGACCGCCCAATCCTGCTGCGTTAGCGACCAATCCGTCCACGGCGTCGAGTGCCGCAGTCGCCCGACCGAGTAACTGACCGCCGGCCGACGTCAGCAAGACCCTGCGGGTGCTGCGCTCGATCAACTGCACCCCCAGCCCCTGCTCCAGCGTGGCGAGAGCTTGCGACAGAGACGGCTGAGTGATGTTCAGTTGCGTTGCTGCACTGCCGAAATGGCGATGACGGGCAATTGCGACGAAGGCACGCAGATGCGACAGGGTCGGCTGATAGCTTCGATCGGTCACGCCTATCAGTGTAGTGCCACTCATCACGTTTACCTTTCACCACATTTTTGGCACACTCGTACCGGTCGGCCGGGCTCGTACGGCTGCATTCACGCCACCGATCCGAACCGCCCACATACGGAACCGACGCGATCATTCGACACGAGGAGACCACATGGCACTGTTGACAATTGGCGACCAGTTCCCTTCATACAACCTCACCGCCGTCATCGGCGGAGACCTCTCCAAGGTGAACGCCCAGCAGCCCGACGACTACTTCACCACCGTCACCAGTGACGACCACGCGGGCAAGTGGCGCATCGTCTTCTTCTGGCCCAAGGACTTCACGTTCGTGTGCCCCACCGAGATCGCCGCGTTCGGCAAGCTGAACGAGGAGTTCGAGGACCGCGACGCACAGGTCCTCGGCGCGTCGGTCGACAACGAGTTCGTTCACTTCCAGTGGCGCGCACAGCACGACGAGCTCAAGACGCTTCCCTTCCCCATGCTGTCGGACCTCAAGCGCGAATTGGCTGCTGCCACCGGCGTTCTCAATGCCGACGGTGTGGCCGACCGCGCCACCTTCATCGTCGACCCCAACAACGAGATCCAGTTCGTGTCGGTCACGGCAGGCTCGGTGGGGCGCAACGTGGACGAGGTCCTGCGAGTTCTCGACGCCTTGCAGTCCGACGAGCTGTGCGCCTGCAACTGGAAGAAGGGTGATCCCACCATCGACGCAGGCGAACTGCTGACGGCGAGCGTCTGACATGACGATCGACAACCTCAAGAACGCCGTCCCCGAGTACGCCAAGGACCTCAAGCTCAATCTCGGTTCCATCGCCCGCTCCACGGTGCTCAGCGAGCAGCAGCTATGGGGCACCCTGCTGTCGGTGGCCGCAGCGTCGAAGTCCGCGACGACGTTGAAGGAGATCGCCGAGGACGCAGCCGATTCACTGTCGGCCGAGGCGTACAACGCCGCCCTCGGTGCCGCGTCGATCATGGGCATGAACAACGTCTTCTACCGAACCAAGGGATACCTGGACGGCAAGTACGACGATCTGCGCGCCGGTCTGCGCATGAACATCATCGGCAACCCCGGTGTGGAGAAGGCCGACTTCGAGCTGTGGTCGCTCGCGGTCTCGGCCGTCAACGGGTGCAACCACTGCCTGGAAGCACACGAGAAGACGCTGCGCGCCGAGGGCGTCGACCGCGAAAAGATCTTCGAGGCCATCCGCGCCGCGTCGATCGTCGCGGGTGTCGCGCAAGCGATCGAAGCAGGACGCGTCCTCGACGGTGCCGCCGTCTGAGCGTCGACCCGACCTGATCACCGAACGAGGGATCCGCGACCGCGGGTCCCTCGTTCGGCGTTTGGTACCGTCCGGGCATGGCTACCGACGTGTCCGTCGTCCGAGTGTTCACCGATGCCGACGGCAGGTTCGGTAACCCCCTCGGCATCGTCGCCGCGGATGACGTCGCCGAGGCGGACCGACAGCAGTTCGCCACCGAGCTCGGCTTCAGCGAGACGGTGTTCGTCGATCGCACCGATTCCGGTACGGCCTCGGCCACCATCTACACGCCCGCCGTGGAATTGCCCTTCGCCGGGCATCCCACGGTCGGACTCTCGTGGTGGCTGCGCGAGCAGGGACACCCGATCGAAGTACTCACAGTTCCTGCCGCGCCGCTGAACATCCGCTACGAGGGCGAGCACACCTGGGTTCGGGCCCGGGCCGACTGGACTCCGCACTTCACCTTCCATCAGGTCCAGGACGCGGCCGAGGTGACGGCAGCGGACCCGAGTGCGTACGACAGCGGGCACCACTACGTCTGGGCCTGGACCGACGAGGAGCACGGCGCGCTGCGATCACGCATGTTCGCACCGATGATGGGTATCGCCGAGGACGAAGCGACCGGCGCTGCCGCCGTCCGGCTGACCGGTGAACTCGGCCGGAGCCTGAACATCCTGCAGGGAGCCGGATCTCGATTGCACACTACCTTCGAAGCCGGATGGGTGGAGCTGGGCGGACGTGCCGCGGCGGACGCGTCGATCAGCGTGTGACGGGTACGTCCACCTCGATTTCCTCGCCCAGACGAACACCGTCGGCGAGTGGGAGTCGATCGCCGCTCCAGAACTTTCCTGGGTCGAACCAGTTGGCTTTCTTGTTGCCCGTGAGCAGACCCATCGCGTCGTAGGTCATGGCTACCACCTCTGCGCAGTAGGCGGTTTCGAGGGTTGCTCTCTCACGTTGGCTGCGACGCAGTGTGGGGACTCGGCCCCGGAACCAACGACCGGCGAGCGAGGCGGTGGTCGGAAAGGCTGTGCCGTCCAAGCGGGCGATGGTGCGAAGCAGGGCGTCCTCCTGCTCTTTCGTCACGGACGGGGTGGAGCCTGCGGAACGACCCGCGTATCCGTCCAATTGTCGCAGCCAGCACCGCTGTTCGTACTTCGTGGCCCACTGGGTCACGGCCGCTCGCAGATCGTGCAGCTGCACTCCGCGCTGGAAGTTGCCGCTCCACATGTCCTGCAACGACTTCCCCAGTTCGGCGTGCCACATCAGCGGAGGCAGGTCGTCGATCACGACGGACATGCCGACGTGATTGACCGGACTGTTGGTCAGTGCCTGGATTGCGCGATCGGCGTTCGACTGTCCGCGGAAGATCCAGATGTCGCCCGTTCTGGTTGCCTCGACTGCGGTATCGAGGCTGATTCGCGACGGATTCATGGTCCACACCCTAGATCTCGTGACGGTACGGTGGCCGGATGAACGTGTGGAAGGCTGTCGGTCTCGCCGGGATGGTCGGTGTCGCGGCCACCGGGGCGTTGGTGGTTCGATCCGAGCGCAAGCGTCGTGCCTACGCGCCCGAGGAAGTGCGCGAGCAGCTGCACCGTCGTTTCGCGGCTGTCTCCGACGAGCCGACACCGGCACCCGCTCCCCCGCTGTCGCGAGGGAAGCAGCTGCTCGGCAGACTTCGGTTCAGCCGAGCGCGCTGAGGATCCGCGCGGCCAACTCTTCGATCTCGGCGTCGGTCATGACGAATGCAGGCGAGATCTGCATCGCACCCTGGCCGGCGGCGCGGCCGGAGACCCCGTGTGCCCGAAGCGTTTTGACGAAAGGCAATGCTTCGGCCGGGTCGGCGAGCTGCACGGCGGCAACAGCACCGATTCCGCTGCGGATCTCCGATACTCGGTCGTGTGCGGCCAGTGGCGCGAGGTGGGTGTGCAGGGCCGCCTCGATGCGCTTGGAGTCCGAGAGCAGCTCTTCGCGCTCGATGATGTCGAGGTTGGCCATCGCTGCCGCGGCCGCTCCGGCGTGGCCGCCGTAGGTGTACCCGTGTCGCCACCACACGCCGCCCGCGAAGAACGGCTCGGCGATCTTCGGGGCGATGAAGACAGCACCCATCGGTACGTACCCGGACGTCAACCCCTTGGCGGTCGTCATCAGGTCGGGTTCGAGCTCGAACCGGGTGGAGGCGAACCAGCTGCCGCCGATCCGACCGAATCCGGTGACGACCTCGTCCGCGACGAACAGCACGTCGTTGTCGCGACAGATCTGCCGCACCTCGCGCAGGTAGCCCTCCGGCGGCAGGTAGATTCCGCCGGCACCGATGACCGGCTCGCAGAAGAAGGCGGCCACGTTCTCGGCACCGACCTCCTCGATCAGCGCCAGCAGCGACTTCGCGTCGTCCCACGCCACTGTCTTGGCGTCGGGCATCAGCTCACCGTAGTTCTCCTTGTTGACCGGGATACCGGCCAGCGCGGTGCCGGCGACGTGCATGCCGTGATAGGCCTTCTGTCGTCCGACGATGATCTTCTTGGCCGGTTGTCCCATTTCGACCCAGTAGCGGCGCGCGAGCTTCGCGGCGGTATCGATGGAGTCCGAGCCACCGGAGGTGAAGAAGATCTTGCTACCCGGAACCGGTGCGATGGCAGCGAGACGATCGGCCAAGGCCAGCGTGGTCTCGGGTACGAAGTCGCCGAAGTTCGAGTAGTGAGCGATCGAGCTCAGCTGTGTGGCAACTGCATCGGCGATCTCGCGTCGGCCGTGACCGACGTTGGTGAACCACAGACCGGCGGTCGCGTCGAGATACTTCGTTCCCTTGTTGTCGAAGATGTACGCACCCTCGCCTCGCGAGACGACGAACGGCCCGCTGGCGGTGACGTTGCCCATGTCGGCGAAGCCGTGCCACAGCGCGGAGGAGTGTGTGGTGGCCGCTGGATCGAGGTCGGAAGACATGCGCTACACAGTAGTGGAGTCCGATTCGCTCGAGACCGATCCGTGCCTCCACCGTCCCGCGAGCCGTCCGAGAGCATTCACTGCCAGCGCCATGAGCGCGAAAGCGACGGTCAACACCACCAGCCCGACGGCAAGCGCGGGGTATCCCCGTTCCCTCGGGTCGAGGAAGGGATACGGGTACCAGTCGACGACGGGTCCACGGATCAGGGTGTAGATCCCATAGACCAGCGGGAAGAGCAACCACGTCAGGCTGCGTTACTCGGAGATCTGCCGACGCGGTGGAGCGAGAATCCAGTCGAGCAGAAGGACCACGGGCATGATTCGATGCACCACGTTGTCGGTCCACGGATCCGCGACACCGACATCGATGTTCGCGAGCAACACCGCGTAGATGATCCCGGTGATCACCATGTAGAGCGTCACCGATCCGCGAACAGCACCCGCAGCATCCTGATCGGTACCGGCGTACGCGGTTCGGCAGTGACATCGTGCACGATGCTCATACGGCGATCCTGGCACAGTCTCGGCCGCCATTCACGACGGTTGCGTCGATGCGGATATCCTGGAGCGAGTATGTCTACCTCGAATTTGTCCGGTCAGCGAAAATCTCTCGCCACACGTCTGGCAGACGTCACGATCCGGGACGAGAACCGGCTGCGGCGGCGACTGGACAAGGCTCGTACCGACGACGCGTTGGCCGCTCTCGAACGCGATGTCGCCCGCGCCGAGACGGTAGTGGCCAATCGCCGGGCGGCGGTGCCGACCCTCGAGTTCCCCGAGTCGCTTCCGGTCAGTCTGCGCAAGGACGACATCGCCGCCGCCATCGCCGAACACCAGGTCGTCATCGTCGCCGGTGAGACCGGTTCGGGTAAGACCACTCAGATTCCCAAGATCGCTCTCGCACTGGGCCGCGGAATTCGCGGTTCGATCGGCCACACTCAGCCTCGACGCCTCGCTGCCCGCACGGTGGCCGAACGCATCGCCGAGGAGGTGGGCGAGCCCCTGGGTGAATCCATCGGCTACAAGGTGAGATTCACCGACCAGTCCTCGGATTCGACCCTCGTCAAGCTGATGACCGACGGCATCCTGCTGGCGGAGATCCAGCGAGACAGACTGCTGCGACAGTACGACACCCTGATCATCGACGAAGCGCACGAGCGCAGCCTCAACATCGACTTCATCCTGGGTTACCTGGCGCAGCTTCTCCCCCGGCGTCCCGACCTCAAGATCGTCATCACCTCGGCGACGATCGACCCCGAAAGGTTCGCCCAGCACTTCGCGCGGGACGGCGTGCCCGCGCCGATCATCGAGGTCTCCGGTCGCACGTTCCCGGTCGAGATGCGCTATCGGCCACTGACCGTCGACGCCGGGGACACCACGATCGATCTCGACCCCGTCGACGCGACCTGCCAGGCCGTCGACGAGCTGATGGCCGAGGGCGACGGCGACATTCTGGTGTTCCTGTCCGGTGAACGCGAGATTCGCGACACCGCCGACGCCCTGAACGATCGCAATCTCCGCAACACCGAGATCGTTCCTCTGTATGCGAGACTCTCTGCGGCCGAACAACACCGAGTGTTCTCCCCGCATTCGGGCCGACGCGTGGTGCTCTCGACGAACGTCGCGGAAACATCGCTGACGGTCCCTGGCATCCGCTACGTGGTCGACCCCGGTACCGCCCGCATCTCGCGATATTCGTTGCGCACCAAGGTGCAACGACTCCCCATCGAGCCGATCTCCCAGGCGTCGGCGCGGCAGCGGGCCGGCCGCTGTGGCCGCGTCGCCGACGGCATCTGCATCCGGCTGTATTCCGAAGAGGATTTCGAGTCACGTCCACAGTTCACCGAGCCGGAGATACTGCGCACCAACCTGGCGTCGGTCATCCTGCAGATGACCGCACTCGGGCTGGGCAAGATCGACGCGTTCCCGTTCGTCGAACCGCCCGATCCGCGCAGTATCAGGGACGGAATCGGACTGCTCGAGGAACTCGGGGCGCTGAAGCCGGCCACCAAGGACGGCACTGCAGAGCTGACCCCGATCGGCCGGGAACTCTCGGCACTGCCGGTCGATCCTCGGATGGCTCGAATGCTCGTCGAGGCCAACGGCAACGGCTCTCTTCGCGACGCGTTGGTGGTCGTGGCGGCCCTGTCGATTCAGGACGTTCGGGAGCGGCCCGCCGAGCATCAGCAGGCAGCGGACGAGAAGCATGCACGCTTCGCAGTGGAGAACTCCGACTTCCTGGCGTACGTGAAACTGTGGACGTATCTGCGCGAGCAGCGAAACGAATTGTCCTCCAACCAGTTCCGACGCATGTGCCGAACAGAGTTCCTGCACTACCTACGTATTCGCGAGTGGCAGGATCTGCACGGCCAACTGCGTCAGATCACCCGCGGGCTCGGGTGGACGGTGCCCGACGCCGATTCCACCGAGACCGCCCTGCATCAGTCGCTGCTGTCCGGGCTGCTCTCGCACGTCGGACTCCGGGAGGGGGACAAACGCGAGTTCCTCGGCGCGCGCGGAGCTCACTTCGCGATATTCCCCGGTTCGGGTCTGTTCAAGAAGCCCCCGCGCTGGGTCATGGCCGCCGAGCTGGTCGAGACCGGGCGCCTGTGGGGCCGTATGGCTGCTCGCATCGAGCCGGAGTGGGCCGAGCGGTTGGCACCGCATCTGGTCAAGCGGACGTACTCGGAACCACATTGGTCGATCAAGCGTGAATCGGCGATGGCCTACGAGCGGGTGACGCTGTACGGCATTCCGTTGGTGACGCAACGTCCGGTGAGCTATCACCGTATCTACCCCGAGGCGTCCCGAGAGCTGTTCATCAGACATGCGCTGGTGGAGGGCGAGTGGAAGACCCAGCATGCCTTCTTTCACAAGAACAGGGCACTGCTCGACGACGTGGGTGAACTCGAACATCGCGCCCGACGGCGAGACATCGTCGTCGACGACGACGCTCTGTTCGACTTCTACGACGCCCGCATCGCCCCAGAGGCGGTGTCGGCACGGCACTTCGACACCTGGTGGAAGAAGGCCCGCAGACAGGACCCGGCGCTGCTCGACTTCACCACCGACACCGTCGTCAACTCCGACGCGGCCTCGGTACTGACCGGCGCGTATCCCGACGCATGGCGACAGGGCGAGATCCAGTTTCCCCTGACCTACCAGTTCGAGCCGGGCACGGCGGCCGACGGCGTCACCGCACGAATACCGATCGCTCTGCTCGCTCAGGTACAGCCGGTGGGCTTCGACTGGCTGGTCCCTGGGATGCGCGGCGAGTTGGTGACCGCACTGATCAAGACGCTTCCGAAAGCGTTGCGCCGCAATGTCGTACCGGCCCCCGACTTCGCAGCCGCGGCGTTGGCGGTCATGCGGCCCCGCGCCGAAACGTTGGTGACGGCATTGGCCCGTGAGCTCTCGCGGGCGGCCCAGTGCCACATCACGGCCAAGGACTTCGATGTCGCGGCACTCCCCGAGCACCTGAGAATGACGTTCGCGGCCGTCGATTCGTCCGGAAAGGTGTTGGGCAGCAACAAGGATCTGACCGCTCTGCGTACCGGTTTGTCCGGTGAGGTCGGCCGTCAGGTGGCCAGCGCGGTGGGTGACGCCGAGCGTGCGCCCTCGCTGGCGTGGACCTCGAGCACGCTGGGACGGTTGGAGTCGACCGTCACCCGAGATGTGGGAGGCCAGAAGGTCACCGGCTATCCGGCTTTGGTGCCGGAAGGACCGGGCGTGGCGGTTCGAGTCCTGAGCACCCCTGCTCAGCAGCGGGCAGCGATGCGTTCCGGAACCAGGGCTCTGCTGCTGTCGACTGCGCCGAAGGGCACCAAAGCACTGTTGGCCGGATTACCGACGGCGGAACGGCTTGCCCTCGGCCAGAATCCGTACGGCGGAGTCGATGCACTGCTCGAGGAATGCCGGGTTCTCGCGGTCGAGGAAGCAATGGACGCGCACGGTGGACCGGTACGAGATCCCGAGGCTTTCGACAAGCTCAGGGCGCTCGTGCACGCGGAGGTTCCGCAGCGTACCGCCGCGGTCCTCGCCCTGGTTCGTCCTGTGCTGACCGCTGCCCTGGCTTTGTCGGCGCAACTGCAATCAGCCTCCGGTGAGCCGGCAGACGATGTTCGGGAGCAGCTCGACGGCTTCATCTTTCGCGGATTCGTCACCGAGTTCGGTTCTCGCAGATTGGCGGACCTGCCGCGCTATCTCGCGGCGGCGACGAAGCGGTTGGCCACTCTGCCGAGCAGCGCAGGCCGTGACGCGGCGGCGATGGATGTACTCGATCGGGTGTACGCATCGTACGGACGACTGCTGGACTCGCTTCCGGAGAGCAGAAAGAACAGTTCCGGGGTGCAGGAGTTGTTCTGGATGATCGAGGAGCTGCGCGTGGGACTGTTCGCCCAAGGGATTCGTACGGCGTATCCGGTCTCCGAGAAGCGCATCGAGAAGGCGATCTCGGACCAGAGCCGCTGACGGGCGGAACTGTCAGTCGATGTCGGCGGACTCGCGGTGCTTGCGCAGTTCGTGGATTTCCTTCTCGAAGTCCTCGGCCGAACTGAACGAGCGGTACACGGAAGCGAAGCGCAGGTACGCCACTTCGTCCAGATCACGGAGCGGACCGAGAATGGCCAGTCCCACTTCGTTGCTGGGGATCTCCGCTGATCCCGCTGCACGGATGGCGTCCTCGACCTGCTGTGCCAGCAGGTCGAGCGCATCGTTGTCTACATCTCTGCCCTGGCACGCGCGCCGAACTCCCTTGACGACCTTCTCGCGGCTGAACGGCTCGGTCACGCCGCTGCGCTTCACGACTGCAAGCACTGCTGCCTCGACGGTCGTGAAACGACGACCGCACTCCGGGCAGGAGCGACGCCGCCGGATTGCCTGTCCCTCGTCCATCTCACGCGAGTCGACCACGCGTGAGTCGGGATGCCTGCAGAACGGGCAATGCATGAGGGACCCTCCGTCGTAGCCGATGCTCCGACGACGAGCACGCACATCGGGGCAGTCCACCGAGGATACTCAGCCTTCTCGAACCCGACGGGGGCGGTGGTCATCTGCCGGTCGTGTACTCGACGAGAGCTCCGTCGTGCACTTCGACCACACCGGCCGGCTGCACACCTGCATCGGGTGCGACGGCTCGCAGGTTCGCGATGCCGATCAGACCACCGGCCACGACGACCACTGCGAGCATCCACAACACCAGCGATCGCAGTCGAACCGGCTGGCTCGCGAAGTGCGCGGAGGTCGCGTCGAACTCGCGATCGGCATCCTCGCGATCGGTGACGTCGGTCCACGACGGGTCGAGGACCGGAAGGCACGGTGCGCTCTGTGTACGGGGCACCGTGGTGACGCCGTGCATCCCGAGGGGACTCCGCAGAACGGGACGGGCCCGGCGACGACGCTCGACGACGGTGGACCGGGCACGGACACCGGCGGCGGTGGGGCGATCGGTGATGATGGTCATCGGAACCTCGACTTCGCTCGTTGAATCGCTCGTTGGATCGATTGTTCGATCAGGCGTTCGATGGACGCTTGTTCGAAGTTCTATCACGAGCCTCCGACAAAGTCTGCAGAAAACGCGACACGAGTCGAACAGATGTTTGATTCAACAGCTGATACACGCTAGATTCGTGTCAGAAACCACACGCCACACGAGTCGACACCATCAACTCCAGTCCGCGCAGACCTACCCCGCAGACCGGATCCCAGGACACCAGCAGGAGGCCGACAGCATGAAGGACGAGACCTCGACGAGGTCGACCACGCGTTCCACGACGACGGGTTCCAGGACGACCGGAGCCAAGGCCACCGCCACCAAGGCCGCAGCAGGAAAGCCGGCTGCGGAACCCACATCCAAGGCCATGGAGGTCGGCACCGACATCAGTGCGGGTCTGACCGAGCGGCAGAGGAAGGTACTCGAGGTCATTCGCGCGTCGGTCACCGAGCGCGGCTACCCGCCCAGCATCCGCGAGATCGGCGATGCGGTCGGTCTGACATCGACCTCCTCCGTTGCTCACCAGCTGCGCACCCTCGAGCGCAAGGGTTTCCTCAGGCGCGACGCCAACCGCCCCCGTGCCGTCGACGTCCGGGGTCTCGACGAGGTGCAGGCCGACCAGGCTGCCGCCGCGGTCGACGGTTCGTCGGCGTCCGAGGAACAGGATCGGTTGCCGACCCCGACGTTCGTGCCGGTGCTTGGCCGGATCGCAGCCGGCGGTCCGATCCTGGCCGAAGAGGCCGTCGAGGACGTGTTCCCGCTCCCCCGCGAGTTGGTAGGTCAGGGCTCTCTGTTTCTGCTGAAAGTGGTCGGCGAGTCGATGATCGACGCGGCCATCTGCGACGGCGACTGGGTGGTGGTTCGTCAGCAGTCCGTGGCCGACAACGGTGACATCGTCGCTGCGATGATCGACGGGGAGGCCACCGTCAAGACGTTCAAGCGGTCCAAGGGCGAGGTGTGGCTGCTGCCGCACAATCCGCTGTTCGAGCCCATTCCGGGCAACAACGCCGCGATCCTCGGCAAGGTCGTGACCGTGATGCGCAAGCTGTAGAGATCGTCACGGCAGTGACATGCGAAGGGCCGCAGCACATGTGCTGCGGCCCTTAGCGTGCTTCGGATCAGCGGATCACAGATTCAATCCGCGGCCGATGATCTCCTTCATGATCTCGGTGGTGCCGCCGTAGATGGTCTGCACACGGGAGTCCATGTACGCCTTGGCGATCGGGTATTCCTTCATGTAGCCGTAGCCACCGTGCAACTGCAGGCACCGGTCGATCAGTTTGACCTGATTCTCGGTGGTCCACCATTTCGCCATGGCAGCTTCTTGCACGGTCAGCTTGTCTTCGTTGAGCAGTTCGATGAACTTGTCCACCATGATGCGGGTGGCGGTGGTCTCGGTGGCCAACTCCGCCAACACGAATCGGGTGTTCTGGAACTTGCCGATCGACTTCCCGAAGGCCTTGCGGTCGCGGCAGTACTGGATCGTCATCTCGAGCGCGGATTCCATCGCGGCGGCCGCGACGACGGCGATCGACAGGCGTTCCTGGGGCAGATTCTGCATGAGGTAGATGAAGCCCATGCCTTCCTCGCCCAGCAGGTTGGCGGCGGGCACGCGCACGTCGGTGAAGCTGAGTTCGGCGGTGTCCTGAGCCTTCATGCCGATCTTGTCGAGGTTGCGGCCGCGCTCGAATCCGGGCATGTCGCGTTCGACGACCAGCAGACTGAAGCCCTGTGCGCCCTTCTCGGGGTCGGTGCAGGCCACGACGATGATCAGGTCGGCGTTGATTCCGTTGGTGATGAACGTCTTCGAGCCGTTGAGCACCCAGTCGTCGCCGTCACGGACAGCCTTGGTCTTGATGCCCTGCAGGTCGCTTCCGGTGCCGGGCTCGGTCATCGCGATCGCGGTGATCAGTTCGCCGGAGCAGAATCCGGGGAGCCAGCGCTGCTTCTGCTCGTCGTTGGCAAGGTCGATGAAATACGGCGCGACGACGTCGTTGTGCAGGGTGAAGCCGATACCGCTGTATCCGCCGCGGGTGGTTTCCTCGGTGACGATGGCGTTGTAGCGGAAGTCCTTGACTCCGCCGCCACCGAATTCCTCGGGCGCTGCCGTTCCGAGGAAGCCCTGCTTACCGGCCTCGACCCAGACGTCGCGGTCGACGATGTTCTGCTCTTCCCACTTCGCATGGTTCGGCGCTACGTGCTGATCGAGAAACTTCCGGTACGACTCCCGGAACAGCTCGTGCTCGGGCTCGAAAAGTGTGCGTTCCACGCAGATCTCCTTGTTCGGTGCATACCGACATCGACCTGTGAACGGTGTCATTCGCGGTCGTCGGTACGACTGACGTCACGCTCCAACAGTACGTTCGGGACGTCACGGAGGTCGATGACCAAAACGCGCGCGATTCGTGACCGACCCCGCTACCGTGCGCGTTTGCCCGCGCTTCTCGCGAGCGCCGAGACGATCGGGTACCCGAGAAGGATGCCGACCGAACCCCACGCGATACCGCCGAGCTCGACCGATCCGACGGACAGCGTCAGGTCACCGATTCCGGCGACGAGCGCGGCAGCGACGACCATGAGATTGACCGGATCGGTGAAGTCGACCTTCGCGTCGGTCCAGATGCGTACGCCCAACAGCACGATGAGGCCGTACAGAACCAGGGTTGCGCCGCCGATGACCCCGTCGGGCACGGTGAAGATCAGTGCACCGAACTTGGGCGAGAACGCGAGCACCGTCGCGGTGATCGATGCGACCCAGTACGCGGCGGTCGAGTAGACACGAGTGGCCGCCATGACGCCGATGTTCTCCGCGTAGGTGGTGGTTCCCGAACCGCCGCCTGCTCCGGCCAGCGTGGTCGCCAGCCCGTCGGCGATCAAGGCGTCGCCGGCCACATCGTCGAGGTTCTTGCCGGTCATCGCGGCGACGGCTTTGACGTGCCCCACGTTCTCGGCGACCAGGACGATCACCACCGGCAGCGCCACGAGGATCACCGACAGCTCGAACGACGGTCCACGAAACTCGGGCAGACCGATCCAGCTCGCAGCGCTGAGTGCGTCGAGTCGCGGTTGCGCGATCCCTCCGGTGACTGCGGCGAACACCCAACCCACGACGACGCCGAGCAGAATTCCCAGTCGCCCGATAAGGCCGGGCCCCACCGCTGTCGCCAGCAGAATCGCGACCAGGGTGATGGCTGCGATCAGCGGCTGTGCCTCGAACGACGTGGTGGCGGCCGGTGCCAGGTTCAGCCCGATGAGCACCACGACGGCTCCGGTCACGACGGGCGGCATCGCCGCGTCGAGTACCCGCTGCCCTGCGAACTTCACCACGAAGCCCACTGCTGCCAGTACGACGCCCACACACAGCACGGCTCCGAGCTGGGCGGCAGGTCCGTTCGCTTGGGTGGCACCGAGCGGGGCCAGGAACGCGAAGGAGGAACCCAGGTAGCTGGGCACCCGGCCTCGGGTGATGAGCAGGAACAGCGCCGTCCCTATGCCCGAGAACAGCAGCGTCGTCGACACCGGAAATCCGGTGATCGTCGGAACCAGCAGGGTCGCGCCGAACATCGCGACCACATGCTGCATTCCGATACCGATGGTGCGGGGCCACGTCAATCGCTCGTCGGGCGAGACCACCGCCCCGGCGTCGACGGTCTTTCCGTTTCCGTGCAGCGTCCAACCGAGAGTTCTCATGATGGAAGGCAACACTATTGGATCAGCCGAGAATCGCGCTCACTGCCTCGCGGGCAGCGGCGGTGCTGTCCGTTTTCAGGGCGGCCGCGGCCGCTTCCTTGCACTGAGCGAGCGTGACCGTTGCCAGTTTCGACCCGACATGCGCGACGGCAGCCGACGCAGCCGAGAGCGAGGTGATGCCGAGCCCTACCAGCACGCAGGCCAGCAGCGGATCGGCAGCGGCCTCACCGCAGACTCCGACGGGCTTGCCCGCCTTGGCTCCCGCGGCCGCGGTGTGCGCCACCAGCGCCAACACGGCCGGCTGCCACGGATCGGTCAGGCCGGCGAGCTGAGCGGACATGCGGTCGGCGGCCATCGTGTACTGCGCCAGATCGTTGGTACCGATGGACAGGAAGTCCACGTGCTCGAGGATGTGTTCGGCGAGCAGAGCGGCGGCGGGGATCTCGATCATGACCCCCGGAGTGAGTCCGCGCTCGCGGACGTCGGCAGCGAAATCCTTTGCCTCCAGCGCCGTCGCGATCATCGGAGCCATCACCCACGGGGAGGAATCGGTCGCCTTCGCGGCTGCTGCGATGCCGTCGAGCTGGCGGTACAGAATCCCTCGGTCGGCCTCGGCGATGCGGATGCCGCGAATGCCCAGTGCCGGGTTGGCCTCGTCGGGATGAGTGGCGAACCGAAGTGGCTTGTCCGAGCCGGCGTCGAGAGTCCGAACGACGACCTTCTTGCCTGCGAACGCGTCGAGTACCTGTGCGTAGATCTCGGCCTGCTCGTCGACGGTGGGTTCGGAGTCGCGGTCGAGGAAGCACAGCTCGGTACGAAACAGACCGACGCCGTCCGCTGCGCTCGACCGCGCCGCGCGAGCACCGGCACCGTCCTGGACGTTGGCGAGAATGTCGACTGCGTGGCCGTCGGCGGTGGTTCCGGGACCGACCCACTGGGATACCCGGTCGAGCTCGTCGCGGGCAGACACGACGGCAGCGCGGGCCGAGTCGGCGTCGGGTTCGAGATCGATGCGGCCGCTGGTTCCGTCGACGGATGCGTTCGTACCCGCGGCGATGTCGTCGAGCCCAGCCACGGCGACGATGCACGGAATGCCCAGCTGGCGCGCGATGATCGCGGTGTGACTGGTCGGACCGCCCAGCGAGGTGGCGAGTCCGACGATCAGGGTGGGGTCCAGACCCGCGGTGTCGGCGGGCGCAAGATCGTCGGCGAACAGCACCGACGGCAGCTCGGGTACCGGAACACCGGGCTCCGGAACGCCGAGGATCTCGGCGATGACGCGATCGCGAATGTCACGCAGATCGGTCACGCGCTCGGCCATCAGTCCGCCGAGCTGGGTGAACATCGCGGCGAACTTCTCCGTTGCCGCTGCCGTTGCCGTGACGGCAGAACTGCCCTTGGCGATCGAGGAGCGAGCGGCCCCGAGCCATCCGCGGTCGGTGGCCATCGCGGCGTTGGCAGACAGAACCTCCGAAGCAGCGCCGGTCGCGAGTTCCGCGCGACCGCGTAGTCGGGAGGCGACAGCATTCGCTGCGGCGTCGAAAATAGCCTTCTCGGCCTCCCGATCGGCCTCGGCGACCTCGCCGGTGTCGGCTGGGATGGACGGTCGGGCACCGGGACGAATGACGGGGCCGTATCCGACGCCGGGCACGACGGGTGTGCCGCGCAGTGTCGTCTGCGCTGCTCCGGCCCCGGCTGCATCGACTGTGGTGTCGGTGTGTCCGGTCGAAGCGGTGCTAACCGATCCCGTCATGTGGTCCTCCTCGGATCCTGCGTGAACAAAGGTCATCGCATCTGTTCGGCGAGCTGTGGCGTACTCACTCACTTGCCTGTGTTGTGACCGAGATTACTCCAAACCCTTGACATGTCAACACACACGGGCGTAAAACAACATAAAGCAACATCAACCGGGAAGGAGACGCAGGTGTACGCCGAAGAACGCCAACACGCCATCGCCGAACTGATCAGCACGCACGGCCGCGTCTCCGTCAACGATCTGTCGGCCACGTACGGCGTCACCACCGAAACCGTGCGACGCGATCTCGCCACCCTCGACCGAATGGGAGTCGTCCGCCGCGTCCACGGTGGAGCAGTACCCGCGTCCGCACTGACCACACTCGAGCCCGGCGTCTCCGAGCGAGAGTTCACCCGCGCCGACCAGAAGGACGCCATCGCAGCCGCGGCGTTGTCCTTTCTGCCACCGGTGGGCGGCAGTGCGGTGTTCGACGCGGGCACCACGACGGGCCGGTTGGCGGGGCTGCTTCCCCACGACCGCGAGCTGACTCTGGTGACCAACTCGGTGCCGATCGCCGCCCGGGCCGCAACCATGCCGAGCGTGAGTCTTCGACTGCTCGGCGGGCGGGTGCGCGGAACCACCCAGGCTGCCGTCGGCGACGAAGCACTGCGCGCCCTCGAATGGCTACGGGTGGACGTCGCGTTCATCGGTACCAACGCCATCAGCGTCGGGCACGGCCTGTCCACCCCGGACAGCGACGAGGCAGCCGTCAAGCGCGCGATGGTCGATGCAGCCAACCACGTTGTGGTGCTCGCAGATTCGTCGAAGATCGGACGCGAGCACCTCGTCAGCTTCGCCCGAGTGCAGTCCATCGACGTGATCGTCACCGACAGCGATATCTCGAACAACGACCGTAAGAAGCTCAGCGACAAAGGAATCGAGGTGGTGATCGCATGATGGTCACACTCACGGCCAACCCGAGCATCGACCGCACGGTCACGCTCGACACACCACTGGTTCGCGGGGGCGTGCACCGGGCATCGACGTCGGTCTCCGACCCGGGTGGCAAGGGCGTCAACGTCGCTCGTGTCCTCGGCGGATCCGGAATCGACGCGATGGCCGTACTCCCGGCCAATGTCGGAGACCCGCTGCTCGACGCGATGTCCGACAAGGGCGTGCGGTACTCCGCCGTTCCGACGTCGGGGCCGGCCCGTACCAACATCACGGTGAGCGAGGTCGGTGGCACCACCACCAAGATCAACGAGCCCGGTGCGACGGTGTCGGAGCAGACCCGCACCGAGCTGCGGGAGCGAATCCTCTCTCTCGCAGTCGATGCCGAATGGGTGGTGCTCTCCGGTTCGCTTCCGCCCGGTCTGCCCGTCGACTGGTACGCCGAGCTCGTCACGGCGCTGCGTGCCACGTCGGCGAAAGTTGCGGTGGATACCTCCGACGAGCCACTGCTCGCTCTCGCGGCGGCCTTCCCGGCGTCGGCACCCGATCTGATCAAACCCAATTCCGAGGAACTCGCCCAACTCACCGGGTACGATTCCGAAGAGTTGGAAAGCGCAGCGGCGCAGGGTGATCCGACGGCTGCGATCGCAGCCAGCACCATCCTTCTCGGCCGAGGTGTCGGCGCGGTGTTGGCCACTCTCGGCAGCGCCGGAGCCGTGCTGGTCACCTCCGGCGGATCCTGGTACGCCAGCCCACCCCCGATCACCGCGGTCAGCACGGTCGGCGCAGGCGATTCCTCGCTCGCCGGCTACATCCTCGCCGACGCCGAGAACTGTTCCGACGCAGACAAACTTCGCCGCGCCGTCGCCTACGGAACGGCGGCAACCGCGCTTCCAGGCACCACGCTTCCACTGCCCGAGCAGACCCATCCGAATTCGGTGACGGTCCGTGCGCTCGACATCCCCACCTCCGTCAGCCCGTCCACGCTCTCCCCTTCCTCGAACAGTCTCTAGGAGTCCTCAATGTCCACCCCCACCGAGGATCAGCAGATCATCGCCGAGGATCTGATCCTCCTCGACGCCGATCTCGGCGAATCCAAGGAATCCGTCATCGAACGCCTCGCAGGCGTTCTGGCTTCCGCGGGTCGCGCAACCGAGACCGATGCTCTGCGCGACGCCGCTCTGGCCCGCGAAGCGCAGTCGGCAACAGGCCTGCCCGGCGGAATCGCCATCCCGCACTGCCGATCCGAAGCGGTCACCTCGGCCTCGCTCGGATTCGCCCGACTGAACCCCAAGGTCGATTTCGGAGCCCCCGACGGCCCCGCCGACCTCGTGTTCCTCATCGCCGCGCCGGCCGGAGCCGGATCCGCACACATGAAGTTGCTTTCCAGCCTGGCGCGTGCCCTGGTCAAGCCGGAGTTCGTCACCTCGCTGCGCAACGCGTCCTCGGCAACCGAGATCGTCACACTCGTCGACGGCGTCATCAATCCTGCTGCCAAGCCGGCCGCGACGACCACTGCGGCAGCCCCCGTGTCGACCGCCAAGCACAGCGCGGCCGCCACTCCGGCCGAGGCCACTGCCCCGAAGCACATCGTCGCAGTCACCGCCTGCCCCACCGGAATCGCGCACACCTACATGGCTGCCGATTCCCTGGTCGCCGCCGGTGAGCGCGCCGGAGTCACGGTGCACGTCGAGACCCAGGGCTCGAGCGGCAGCACGCCGCTGGACCCGAAGATCATCGCCGGAGCCGAAGCAGTCATCTTCGCCACCGATGTGGGCGTCAAGGGCCGCGAGCGTTTCGCCGGCAAGCCCGTCATCTCCTCGGGCGTCAAGCGCGCCATCAACGAGCCCGACGTCATGCTCACCGAAGCCCTACGCGCTGCACTGAACCCGGACGCAGCTCGCGTCGGCGGTACCGCAGTGGCTGCCGGATCGAACGACTCCGCAGGTGAACTCGGCTGGGGCACCCGCATCCGCCAGATCCTGCTCACCGGCGTCAGCTACATGATCCCGTTCGTCGCGGCCGGTGGTCTGCTGATCGCTCTCGGCTTCCTGCTCGGCGGATACGAGATCTCCGGAGTTGCCGAGGATATCGTCGTCAACAACTCCATCACCTCACTGCCCGAAGGCGGAATCGCCGCCTACCTCGGTGCCGTGCTCTTCCAGATCGGCGCGCTGTCCTTCAGCTTCCTGGTGCCAGCACTGGCCGGCTACATTTCCTACGCCATTGCCGACAGACCAGGTCTGGCACCAGGATTCACCGCAGGTGCGGTGGCCGTTCTGGTGGGTGCAGGCTTCATCGGCGGTCTCGTCGGTGGTCTGATCGCCGGCTTCGTCGCACTCTGGATCAGCAAGTGGAAGATCCCCGCAGTTCTGCGCGGACTCATGCCGGTCGTCATCATTCCGCTCTTCGCCACACTCATCGTCGGCGCGATCATGTTTCTGCTGCTCGGCAAGCCACTCGCCGCGATCACCAGTGGACTCACCGACTGGCTCAACGGCCTCAGCGGTTCCTCGGTCATCATCCTCGGCATCATTCTCGGCCTGATGATGTGCTTCGACCTCGGCGGACCGGTCAACAAGGCAGCCTACGCATTCGCCACCGCAGGCCTGTCGGTCACCGACACCGCGTCGCTCCGCATCATGGCAGCGGTCATGGCCGCCGGAATGGTGCCGCCGCTCGCCATGGCACTCGCCTCGACCGTCCGCGCACGCCTGTTCACCGAAGCCGAACGCGAGAACGGCAAAGCCGCGTGGTTCCTGGGAGCTGCATTCATCTCTGAGGGCGCAATCCCGTTCGCCGCGGCGGACCCGTTCCGCGTCATCCCCTCGATGATGGCCGGCGGCGCAGTGACCGGTGCGATGATCATGGCGTTCGACGTCACCCTCAGCGCACCCCACGGCGGCATCTTCGTGTTCTTCGCGATCGGAAACATCCTGTGGTTCATCCTTTCGCTGGCAGCGGGCACCATCGTCTCGGCGTTCCTGGTCGTCTCGGCCAAGCAGTTCGTCAAGGGCAAGAACGCCCCGTCGGACGCCGAACTCGATCCCGCACTCGCCACCGTCTGACACTCGCTACGATCGCAACAACCCCACTACGAAGGAGCACCATGCCCAGCACCACAGTCGCCGTCGGATCCTCGATCGGTCTGCACGCCCGCCCCGCAGCACTGATCGCCGACGCCGTCGCCGAAGCCGGCGTAGACGTCACCCTCGCAGTGGCCGACTCGGAGCCGGTGGATGCAGGTTCGGCCCTGATGATCATGACGCTCGGCGCCACCAAGGGCACCGAAGTCACCGTCAGCAGCGACGACCAGGCCGCACTCGACAAGGTCGTCGCCCTCGTCGAAGCAGACTTGGACGCATAGGTCGTTCCGCAGGCTCCACTCCTGCGACGCCTAACGAGAGCGCATCGATCGCCGGACGGTGAATCCCACCGCTCCAGCGATCAGCACCACACCGGCAGCGACGGCCGCTCGGAACTCCCATTCCGAGTCCGTCGCTGTCGGCGTTTGCGGCGACCGATCTGCGCTCGAGGTCGGCGACACCGACTGCGGCGCACTGGATTCGGCGGCGGTGGGCTCCGGAACAGCGAGTTCGAGAGACCGCGCATCCGTGAATCGAAGAATCGGCGGAAGGCTTCCGTCCGTCGGAGCGTAACCCGCTTCCGACGCCAGGAGCAGACTTCCGTCGTCGAGGAACGCCAGTGCCTCGCCCTGCGGTTGATCGGGCAAAGCCGTCACTGCCCGCGGCGTGGCAGGATCGACCAGCGCGGACGCAATATCGCCATCGGACGAATCGAACAGGTACGCGTCGGTGTACGTGCGCACCGCGGCGACGGTGCCGTCGGCGCTCACCGCTCCCCCGGTCGCCAATATCGATCCGACCACGAACGGCGGCCCACCGACCGTGTCCGTTGCGGTGAACGCCAGATCTCCCACCTTGCGCATCGGCGTCGGCCCTGGACTGCTCAGATCGGTGACCGATTCGTCGCCTGCAGGTACGTACACCCCGCTCACGCCCGAGAGTTCCTTGGTGACGATCACCGGTCTACCACCGGGCTCGATCAGGATCGCCTCGGCGTCGTGTGCGCCGTCCGGGTAGGTCAGTCGGTACAGTTCGCCCGCACCCGATGCCGGGTCCATGCGCGTCAATGCCACTGTGTCGCGCCGCATCTGATTGTCGCCGATGTCCGCCAACCACAGCGAGCCGTCGTACGACGTCAGGTCCTCGACGTCGTACGGGTCGACGGGAACGTCGATCCATCGCTCGACCGTGCAGTCGGCACCGAGCGCCGCGACCCGATCATCGGCTCCGCTGTCGCCGATTGCGTAGAGGACCCCGTCGATCGAGGTCAGGCCGGACAACTCGGCGAGACCAGGATCGGTTGGTCGACAATACGTTTCGGTCTCGATCGGAGCTGCGAAGGCAGGCCCCGAGAACGCGACCGTCGTCGCGACCGCAGCCGCGGCCGCTCCGCACACCACCAGCCGTGGCCCCACCGAGATCAGGCGGTGGGAACGGTTGCCGTGAACTCGACCAGCGCTGCCGCGAGCGATTGCGGCACACGCGCTTCCACGCGCGTGCCCTCTTCCTCATGGGTGGATTTCACGATCCGGCCGTCGGTGTGGATGCGCGCGACCAGATCGCCACGGGTGTACGGCACGAGTACGTCGACCAACACGTCCGGCTCGGAGAGGATCTCGGCCAGGTGATCTCGCAGGGCGTCGATTCCCTCGCCGGTCTTGGCCGAGACGAACCGCGCGCCGTCGAGCAATCCGCGCAGCTGGGTCAGCTGCACCGGATCAGCAGCGTCGATCTTGTTGACCACCAACAACTCCGGCGGCATCTTCGCATCCTGCTCGCGAACAACCTCGGTGATCACCTCGCGCACGGCCTTGATCTGATCGATCGGAAGAGGATCCGATCCGTCGACCACGTGCAGCAGCAGGGCTGCATCGGTGACTTCCTCGAGCGTCGAGCGGAACGCTTCGACCAACTGAGTCGGAAGGTGCCGAACGAAGCCGACGGTGTCGGTCAGCACGATCTCGCGGCCGTCTTCGAGGGTCGACTTCCGCGTGGTGGGATCGAGGGTGGCGAACAACGCGTTCTGGACCAACACACCGGATCCGGTCAGGGCATTCAGCAGACTCGACTTGCCCGCGTTCGTGTATCCCACGATCGCGATGGACGGCACCGTACCGCTCAGGCGCTGTTCGCGTTTGGTGTCGCGGGCCTGCTTCATGCCCTTGATCTCGCGGCGCAGCTTGGCCATTCGCTCGCGGATGCGTCGACGGTCGGTCTCGATCTTCGTCTCACCCGGTCCGCGCAGACCCACACCACCGTTGCTGCCTGCACGTCCACCGGCCTGCCGCGACATGGATTCACCCCAGCCGCGGAGCCTGGGCAACATGTACTCCATCTGCGCGAAGGCGACCTGCGCCTTGCCTTCTCGCGAGGTCGCGTGCTGGGCGAAGATGTCGAGGATCAGCGCGGTGCGGTCGATGACCTTGACCTTGACGACCTTCTCCAGCGCATTGAGCTGAGCAGGCGTCAGTTCACCGTCGCAGATCACCGTGTCGGCACCGGTCGCGAGGACGATGTCGCGCACTTCCTTGGCCTTGCCGGAACCGATGTACGTCGCGGCGTCGGGCTTGTCGCGTCGCTGCATCAGCGCTTCGAGTACCTCCGAGCCGGCGGTCTCGGCCAGCGCAGCCAGTTCGGTCATGCTGGACTCGGCCTGCGCGGCCGTGCCTGTGGTCCAGACTCCGACCAACACGACGCGTTCGAGGCGCAGCTGCCGGTACTCGACCTCGGTGACGTCGGTGAGTTCGGTGGACAGTCCGGCCACTCGACGTAGCGCGGTGCGGTCTTCGAGCTGCATGTCGCCGGACGACGGGGAGTTCTCGTCGTTCAGTGGAGACCGAGCCAGTCGCCTCGACCATGCGTCGGACTCTTCGCGAGTCCAGGCGGATTCGGTTTCGGGAGCACCGTCGACCTCGTCGCGACTGTCGTCGACCGGTTCGCCCGCAGGGGATGTTTCATGTGAGTTCGTCATACGACACCCATGATCCACGAAAAGCCCAGCGTATGCACGCGGGTTTCGGTCCGGGCGGATGCCGAGGCCGGTGCGATCGTCAGGACTGAGCCTTCAGCCACCGGTCGTCGATCTCGCCGCGGGCCAGCAGCACCGACGGTCCGCGCAGAGTGGCACCGACGTGATCGATGTTCACGCGCACCCGACCGCCGAGCACACCGACGCTCACCTCCCCGGTCTCGAGGCCCTCGAAGGACAGCGCGGCTGCGGCCGCCGCCACGGTTCCGGTGCCACACGATCGCGTCTCCCCGACGCCGCGCTCGAACACGCGCATCTCGACGGCTCCGTCGTCGAGCCTGGTCAGGATCTCGACGTTCGCGCCGCGGGGAAAGAACTCGGAGTCCAGTGTCGGCGGCGCGGTCAAGTCGAGAGCGCCGAGAGATGCGCGCGTCAACGCACCGTCGACACAGGCCAGATGAGGGTTCCCGACGTCGATCCCGACGCCCTCGTACGTTCCACCCGCGAGGGTCACCGAGCTCGAGCCCATCAGCGTGACATCACCCATCGCCACGGTGACATCGGCGTCGGTGTCGTCGAACGAGTGGACGGTCACAGCGCGTGCACCGGCCCGCGAACCCACCACGAACTGGTCACGTTGTTCGAGATCGTGCACCCGCAGATAGTGCGCGAACACGCGGACGCCGTTGCCGCACATCTCGGCGATGGTGCCGTCACCGTTGCGGTAGTCCATGAACCAGTCCTCGGGCTCGACACCCGACGGAATTCGATCGAGTACGCCTGCATCTCGGAGCACACCGGCCCGGGCGACGCGCAGAATGCCGTCGGCACCGAGGCCCTGGCGTCGATCACACAACACCGAGACCGCCGACCTGGTGAGTTCGAGCTCGGCTGCCGGATCCGGCAGTACGACGAAGTCGTTCTGAGTTCCATGGCCTTTGGCGAAGTGCATGGCCGCGAGTCTACGGGGGTTCCGTTACGCGGGGTCGATCGCGGACAGGGCGTCCGACATCAGCGTGGGCGACGCACCGTCGAGCCAACGGACACGGTCGTCGCGGCGAAACCACGAGCGTTGGCGTCGCACGTAGCGTCTGGTTCCGATGAACGTCCGTTCCCGCGCGAACTCGACGTCGTACTCCCCCGCCAACACGTCGAGAGCCTGCGCGTACCCGATCGCGCGCGACGCGGTGACGCCCTCACGCAGCCCCAGACCGAGCAGCCCTTCCACCTCGTCGAGCAGTCCGGTCTCGAACATCTGTCGCGTGCGCTCGGCGATCCGCTCGTCCAGTTCGGCCGTGTCGCGGTCGACTCCGAGCACCACCGTGCCCCAGCGAGGTGCGCCGATCTTCGGAGCCGAGGCCGCGAACGGCTGCCCGGTCAGCTCCACCACCTCGAGCGCCCGGACCATGCGCCTGCCGTCGGTGGGCAGTATCGATGCGGCAGCCTCGGGATCGGCGGCCGTCAACGCGCGATGGATCTCCTCGACACCGTTGCGATCGAGGACTGCTTCCCACTTCGCCCGCACGACGGGGTCGGTTGCCGGAAAGGCCCACTCGTCGAGCAACGATTGCACGTACATCATCGACCCCCCGACGATGATCGGTCGCAATCCGCGCGATCGAATGTCCTCGACGTCGGCGACCGCAGCCGCTTGATACCGCGCGACGGTGGCGATGTCGGTGACCTCGAGCACATCGAGTTGATGGTGCGGAATCCCGCGCCGCTGAGCGACTGGCAGTTTCGCGGTCCCGATGTCCATTCCCCGGTACTGCTGCATCGCGTCGATATTGACGATTTCACCGCCGAATGTCTCGGCCAGATCGAGAGCCAGGTCGGATTTGCCTGCGGCCGTCGGGCCGATGATCGCGACCGGAGTCGTGGCCGGATCGCTCGCCCCATCAGTCACGAGACCAGGTCCCCACGAAGTATCCGACGCCGAAAGGGGCACCTCGGTAGAGCTCCGTCGTCGTCTTCGCATCGGCTCCGGCGAGTGCTGCCAGCACCTGCCACGCCGGTCGGCCGCTGACACCGAGCGATGCGCACAGGTCCGGTTCCAGACCGGCCAACGCGTCGACGTCCGCTGCCGCGAGGGCATCGTCGATCCGGCGCTGGACCTCCTCGGCGCGCTCGTCGAACGATCCGGGGGCCTTCGGAGTCAGCGTGTTCGCCCCGTCTGCCAGCACCAGAACGCCCCAGCTCTCCGCCGAGGCGTCGAACTCTCGGCGCAGCTCCTCGCCGAACTCCGCGCACCACTCGGGGCTCGCATCGGCCGGGATCGTGCGGACCTCGACCGGATCGTCGGGCGCAGCCTGTCCTCGCAGCCACCCCGCGATCAGAACGGCCAGCGGCAGGTCCGGGTCTGCCCCAGTCTGATCCGCGGCGCTGGACAGGCTCACGACCACGTCGACTCCGAAGCCCCGAAACGTGCCGACAGTGGCCTCGCCGAACGTGGAGGACGTGCGATCGACGCCGACGGCGATCCAGCGGTCGACCGTCGACGTCAGGTGTGTCGTGGCGCTGACGGCGGCGACCCGAAGATCTGCTGTCTCGGCCTCCCCCGCGCCCATCAGTTCGGGGACCAACAACGGCGGAGAGGGCACCAGGGCCGCGGCACGAAACACGAGCACCACGCTAGTCGCTGGTGCGACTTGGCCGGACGGGTCCACCTCGAGTCGTCTGAGCTGTTTCAATGGTCCGATCGGTCGTCACCTAGTTCAATGGTGTCCAGATCGCGATTGAGGCAGCCGTGACGCGCGGCAGAGATGAGGAACAATGACCGACCCGAACGCCGGTACCCCCACCACCCCCGAGGCTCCGTCCTCGGATGCACCCGCCCAGCCCCCCGGTGCCACCGCTCCCGATGCGGCGAACCACGGCGGACCCAAGCCCGGAGGTGGACCCAAGCCGGGCGGTGGACCGAAGCCCGGTGGTGGACCCAGGCCCGCGGGCCCAGGTGCCGGTTCTCCTCGGCCCGGCAGTTCGGCCGGTGCCAAACCTCACCCCACGCCCTCCCACGTCCCCACGGCAATCCCGGCGGTCACGCCTGCGAGCGATCCCAGCAAGTTCGGCAGAGTCGACGACGACGGTACGGCGTGGGTGACCACCTCCGACGGCGAGCGGCAGATCGGGTCCTGGCAAGCCGGAGACGCAGCGGAAGGGCTCGCCCATTTCGGTCGGCGTTACGACGATCTGGCCACCGAGGTCGGTCTGCTCGAAGCTCGATTGACCTCCGGTACAGGCGATGCCAAGAAGACGAAGGCCGCAGCGTCCGCGCTGCTGGAGAGCCTGCCGACTGCGGCAGTGATCGGTGACCTCGATCTGCTCGCGAGGCGACTCGACGCGGTCGTCGAGCATTCGGATGCCGCAGCAGCGGTGGCCAAGCACGAGAAGGAGCTCGAACGCGCCGAACACACGGCACGCAAGGAAGCTCTCGCAGTCGAAGCCGAACAGATCGGCAGCGAATCGACCCAGTGGAAGCACGCGGGAGATCGGCTACGCGAAATCCTCGACGAGTGGAAGACGATTCGCGGGGTCGACCGCAAGATCGACGATGCCCTGTGGAAGCGGTACTCGAAGGCTCGGGAAAACTTCAATCGTCGCCGCGGCGCGCACTTCGCCGATCTCGATCGTGAGCGCGGTGCGGCCAAGACTCGCAAGGAAGAACTCGTCGAGCGGGCCAAAGCCCTGTCGTCGTCCACCGATTGGGGTCCCACCGCAGCTGCGTTCCGCGATCTGCTGGTGGAGTGGAAAGCATCCGGCCGCGCTCCTCGTGATGCCGACGACGCTCTGTGGAAGAACTTCAAGGCCGCACAGGACGTGTTCTTCGCCGCCCGTAACGCCGCGGCCTCCGAGCGGGACGCCGAGTTCGAGGCCAACGCCGAGGCCAAGGAAGCCCTGCTGGCCAAGACCCACATCGACCCGAGCAAGGACCTCGACGCTGCCCGCTCGGCGCTGCGCGATCTGCAGGACAAGTGGGATGCAATCGGCAAGGTCCCGCGCGAGAAGATGCAGGAACTCGAAGGCAAACTGCGCGCGATCGAGAAGTCGGTGCACGACGCGGTCGAGTCGCAGTGGCGTCGCTCCGACCCCGAGGCCGTTGCCCGCGCGGCCCAGTTCCGCGAACGGGTGGCTCAGTTCGAGGATCAGGCTGCGAAGGCGACCGCAGCAGGCAAGACCAAGGATGCCGAGCGTGCGCTGGCACAGGCGCAGCAGTGGCGCGAGTGGGCCGACGCAGCGGAGAGCGCCGTCGACGAGCTGTGAGTCGACGAACTGTGATTCGCTGACCGAGGACGGCCGTTCGGGCCTACGGGGCCGAGTGGCCGTCCCACAGTCGTAGCTTCTGTTCACCCGACGCCGCCGCGATGCGTCGCTGCTCCTGGGCGGCGAGTTGGGCGTTCGTCTTCTTCCACACGGCCTTGAGCCAGTGGAACGTCAGAGCGATGACGGTGATCCACGCGATGATCAGGCCGATTCCCGGTCCGGCGCCCTGCACGTTGTCCGGCACGGTCTGCCGCGTCCAGATCGAGAACATTCCGTACACCGACGACACCGCGCACCCTGCCAGGGCAGCCCAGGCCAGCGCCCAGATGCGGGTGACGAGTGCGAGCACCGACATCACCACACCGAACGTGAGCACGAGCACGACGAAGACGCGCGACGGCAGCGCGATCGATTCGGCAACTGCGGCATCGCTGCCCGTGAGCACGTCGAACCCGCTGGCCGATCCGGTGTGCGGCAACGCGAACGTGAACAGCAGGACCATGACCAGCCCGGCCACCACCATGGCCCGCGCGCCCGGATCCAGTTCGGTCATCACCGCCCTCTCGGTCCGTCCGAGTTCCTCTGCGGATCGAGAGGGTACGACGCGATCGGGTCCGTCTGTCTCTGTCATGCGGTGCATCCTGTCTCTGGCGTCAGCGGCGCCGGTGCGCCGATCGAGGGAAGTCCGAGGCCGACGCCGATCGGTGCCGTCTTCGGCATCACTCCGCGTTCGTGGGCATCGCCTGCTGCCGTACGCCTGTGGGTGAGCACGCCGGCATCGGCGATGAGGTGGTACGGGGCGGCTGCAGTGAGTGTGGTCGTGACGACGTCACCCGGACGAATCTCGCTCGCCCTGTCGGCGTCCACGGCGAAGTGGACGAGTCGGCCGTCCCTGGCTCGCCCGCTCATCCGATGGGTTGCTGCGTTCTTGCGACCTTCACCGGTGGCGACGAGCAGTTCGACCTCGGTACCGATCAGCGCCTGGTTGGCCGCGAGAACGATCTCCTCCTGCAACGCGATCAGCCGCAGATACCGTTCTTGCACAACCTCTTTGGGAACCTGGTCGGGCATGTCGGCCGCCGGGGTGCCCGGACGCTTCGAGTACTGGAACGTGTAGGCGTTGGCGAACTTCGCCCGTCGCACCACGTCGAGGGTCTGCTCGAAGTCCTCTTCGGTCTCGCCGGGGAAGCCGACGATGATGTCGGTGGTGACGGCCGCGTGCGGCATGGCCGCACGCACCTTGTCGATGATGCCCATGAACTTCGTCTGCCGGTAGGACCTGCGCATGGCCTTGAGGATTCGGTCCGATCCGGACTGCAGCGGCATGTGCAGGGTGGGGCAGATGTTCGGGGTCGACGCCATGGCCTCGATGACGTCGTCGGTGAACTCGGCGGGGTGCGGTGACGTGAAGCGCACCCGCTCCAGCCCCTCGATCGAGCCGCAAGCGGTCAGCAGCGAGGCGAACGCGCCGCGATCACGGGGCATGTCCGGATCGGCGAACGAGGCACCGTACGCATTGACGTTCTGGCCGAGCAGAGTCACCTCGAGGACGCCCTGATCCACCAAAGCCTGTACCTCGGCGAGGATGTCACCCGGCCTGCGGTCGATTTCCTTGCCGCGCAATGCGGGGACGATACAGAACGTGCAGGTGTTGTTGCAGCCCACCGAGATCGACACCCAGCCGGCGTAGGCGGATTCTCGCTTCGCGGGGAGGGTGGAGGGAAAGGCCTCGAGGGATTCGAGGATCTCGACCTGCGCCTGTTCGTTGTGCCGGGCGCGCTCGAGCAGAACCGGCAGCGACCCGATGTTGTGGGTGCCGAAGACGACGTCGACCCACGGTGCCTTCTCCACGACGGTGTTGCGGTCCTTCTGCGCCAGGCAGCCACCGACAGCGATCTGCATGTTGGGATTGCGCGTCTTCGCAGGCCGCAACATGCCCAGGTTGCCGTAGAGCTTGTTGTCGGCGTTCTCGCGCACCGCGCACGTGTTGAACACGACCAGATCCGCGTCGGTGCCCGAGTCCGCCGGCACGTAGCCCGCTTCCTCGAGCAGTCCGGACAGCCGCTCCGAATCGTGGACGTTCATCTGACAACCGTGCGTACGCACTTCGTAGCTGCGGGCACCTGCCGCCGACCCGTCGGTGAGCGGTACGGGCTCGGTAACCCCGCGTTCGGTCACGTCCATGGTCGGAAAAACACTCGTTTGCACCCCTCCAGGGTACGTCCATCGCACCGACCGACACGCCGGGGTCGAGGGCTCCACCGGAGACTGTCCAGGGCCGATGCAGACCGTCAGTAAAGTTTCCATTACATAATCGAAGATGACGGGCGAAAACACCGGTCGGCGAGGAAACTACGCATAGGGTTTCGATCTATGACGCACGCCACCGACGCGCCGGCATCGACTCCCCCGCCGGGCGCACCTTCGATGATCTCGCTCAAATCCGTCGACAAACATTTCGGTGATCTGCACGTCCTCAAGGACATCAACCTGGAAGTGCCGGCCGGACAGGTCGTCATCGTCGTTGGTCCTTCCGGATCGGGCAAGTCGACCCTGTGCCGAACGATCAATCGGTTGGAGCCGATCGACTCCGGTGCCATCGAGGTGGACGGAGAGCTGCTCCCCGCCGAGGGCAAGGCTCTGGCCGCACTGCGTGCCGACGTGGGCATGGTGTTCCAGTCGTTCAACCTGTTCGCGCACAAGACGATTCTGCAGAACGTCATGCTCGCGCCCATGAAGGTGCGCAAGCAGAAGAAGGACGAGGCGGAAAAGAGCGCGTTGGCTCTGCTCGAACGCGTGGGTATCGCCAACCAGGCCGACAAGTACCCCGCCCAGTTGTCCGGTGGTCAGCAGCAGCGTGTCGCCATCGCTCGATCTCTCGCCATGAACCCCAAGGTGATGCTCTTCGACGAGCCCACCTCGGCCCTCGACCCCGAGATGGTCAACGAGGTACTCGACGTCATGACCTCGCTTGCCAAAGAGGGCATGACGATGCTCGTCGTCACCCACGAGATGGGCTTCGCCCGCAAGGCAGGCGACCGCGTCATCTTCATGGCCGACGGAGCCGTCGTCGAGGACACCGATCCGGAGACGTTCTTCAAATCCCCCAAGTCCGAACGAGCCAAGGACTTCCTCGGCAAGATTCTCGGCCACTGACCCGCTGCACCGTTCATCCCGTTCACCCCACCCGATCCTTAAGGACATTCACAGTGAGAATCACCCGCCCGATCCGCCTCGGAGTTGCCATTGCAGCTCTGTCCATCGTTGCGACCGCCTGCGGCGGCGGCGAGGAAGCTCGCACCATCTCGACCAGCGCCGAGTCCGGCAACCTCATCGTCGGCATCAAGTTCGACCAGCCCGGCCTCGGGCTGCGCAACCCCGACGGCACGTTCAGCGGATTCGACGTCGAGGTGGCCAAGTACGTTGCCGGTCAGCTGGGTGTCGACGAAGCCAACATCGAGTTCAAGGAATCCCCCTCGGCCCAGCGCGAGACGCTGATCGAGAACGGTGAGGTCGACTACATCGTCGCCACCTACTCGATCACCGATACGCGCAAGGAAAAGGTCGGTTTCGCCGGACCGTACTTCGTGGCGGGACAGTCACTGCTGGTGAGCCAGGACAACACCGACATCACCGGTGCCGATTCGCTCGAGGGCAAGCGTCTGTGCTCGGTCACCGGCTCCACCCCGGCCCAGAACATCGCCGACGAGTACCCGGGTGTGCAGCTCCAGCCCTTCGACACGTACTCCGCCTGCGTCGAGGCACTGCGCAACGGCACCGTCGATGCGGTGACGACGGACGACATCATCCTCGCCGGCTACGCCGCACAGTCTCCCGGACAGTTCAAGGTGGTCGGTGAGCCGTTCACCACGGAGAACTACGGCATCGGCCTGAACAAGGACGACACCGAAGGACGCAACCAGATCAACGACGCCATCGAAGAGATGGTCTCCAGCGGTGCCTGGGAGCAGGCCTTCAACGACACCGTCGGCGCATCGGGCTACCCGCTTCCCGCAGCGCCGACAGTCGACCGCTACTGATCGACTCGATCGTCGTGTCCCGCAAGCCTCGCTTGCGGGACACGACGGTTCGATCTCTCCGAGCCGTGAGGATCAACAAGCACCGTGAATCTATTGAGCAAGTACGGCGATCAACTGATCGAAGCATTCCTGACGACGATCTATCTGACATTGGCATCACTCGTCGGTGCGCTGATCATCGGAACCATCGTCGCCGCCATGCGGGTATCTCCTATTCCGATCGCACGTGGAATCGCTGCCACGTACGTCACCATCTTCCGTAACACTCCGTTGACCCTGGTCATCCTGTTCACCTCGTTCGGCCTGTTTCAGACAATGGGCGTCTCTCTGGCGTCTCAGTCGTCCCCTACGGGCCTCGACGACAACAACTTTCGCCTGGCAATCCTCGGTCTGAGCATCTACACCGCGTCGTTCGTCGCCGAATCGCTGCGGTCCGGAATCAACACGGTCCCGGTCGGTCAGGCCGAAGCGGGTCGCTCACTCGGCATGACGTTCACACAGAACATCTCCATCGTCGTTCTGCCACAGGCATTCCGAGCCGTGATCGGACCTCTCGGCAGCGTCGTGATCGCGCTCACCAAGAATACGACCATCGCATCGGTGATCGGCGTCGCCGAGGCGTCGTTCCTGATGAAGAACATGATCGAGAACGAGGCCGCGATCTTCGTCGTCGGTGGCATCTTCGCACTCGGGTTCATGATCCTGACGCTCCCGACCGGGTTGCTGTTCGGCTACATCAGCAAGCGATTGGCGGTGTCATGATGAGTGATGCAGTAGCAGTTCTGTACGACGTCCCGGGCCCGAAAGCGGTACTGCGATACCGCATTCTGACCGTGGTCGTTGCAGTCGTCTCGCTGGGGATCGCGTTTCTGATCTACCGGGCGCTCGACTCGAAGGGGCAGTTGACCGCTGAGAAGTGGGATCCGTTCCTCGAATCGACCACGTGGACCACCTATCTGTTGCCCGGTATTCAGGGCACGCTGGTGGCAGCGGCCCTGTCGATCGTGTTCGCCCTGATCCTCGGTGCCGTACTCGGTATCGGCAGGTTGTCCGATCATCGAGTCGTGCGAGTGATCAGTGGCGCATTCGTCGAGGTGTTCCGCGCCGTTCCGGTGCTGATCCTGATGATCTTCCTGTACGCCGTCTACGCCGACTACGAGGTCTTCAAAGTCAAGTACCTGGCCTTGGCTGCGGTGGTCACGGGTCTGACCCTGTACAACGGTTCGGTCATTGCCGAGATCGTGCGTGCCGGCGTCAATTCCCTGCCCAAGGGCCAGCGCGAAGCCGCGTCGGCGTTGGGCATGCGCAAGAGCCAGGTCATGCTCCTGGTTCTGCTCCCCCAGGCCGTCACCGCCATGCTTCCGGCGATCATCTCGCAGATGGTGGTAGCACTGAAGGACTCGGCGCTGGGTTACGTCATCGGCTACGTCGAAGTCGTCCGTTCCGGGCAGCAGGTGGGCGCGTTCTACAGCAACTACCTGCCGTCGTTGGTGATTGTCGCCGTCATCATGATCATCATCAACTCCGCTTTGACGAAGCTGGCCACCGTGGTGGAACGTCGTCTGCGTTCTCGCAAGCGCAAGGCCGGCGCGACTGAAGTGGTTCCGGCTCTCGACGGTGGTCAGGCAGCCTGACCACACGACACTGAAACTGGTCGAGGCCCTCGACAAGTAAGGCCCGCAACACCGATGGTGTTGCGGGCCTTACTGTTTCTCGACGGCACCGGCTCGAGGTGGACGATCACATCGAGTCGGGGCCGTCGAAGTCTTCGGTATCGGCACCTGCGCAGTCGAGCTGCTCTTTGACCACTGCGAATGCCATCGACTGCGAGTAGCCGCGGCGGGCGAGCATGCCGACCAGCTTGCGCACAACCTTGTCTCGCTCGGTTCGAGCATCGGGTCCGCTGGGATCGGGCAACTGCAGCGTGCGGAATCGCTTGCGTATCAACTCGGCTGCGCGCTGACGCTCGTCGTCGGCATCGATCAGATCGAGTGCATCCACAGCGAGTTCGTTGCTGACTCCCTTGTTGCGGAGCTCCATGCTCAATGCACGTTTGCCCTTGCCGGAGTACTTGTGCCGGGATTGGACCCACTGCTGAGCGAAGGATTCGTCGTCGACCAGCTTGGCCTTCTCGAGCCGGTCGAGAACGGCGTTCGCGATCTCTGCGGTGAAACCCTTCTTGGCCAGGCTCGCTTCGAGTTCGTGCCTGCTTCGCGCTCGGTCGGTCAGCAACCGAAGGCAGACATCTTTCGCCTGCGCCTCGGTGCCGCCGCCTTCGTCTCGCTGCTGCACAGCGACAACAGGTTAGAAGTCGACCGGAGCAGCTGCGGGCTCCTCTGCGGTGACGTCCGCGCCGATCTGCAGCTTCTCCATGATCTTCTTCTCGATCTCGTCCCGTACGTCCGGGTTCTCGAGCATGAACTTGCGGGCGTTCTCCTTGCCCTGACCGAGCTGGTCACCTTCGTAGGTGAACCACGAACCCGACTTACGAATGAAGCCGTGCTCGACGCCCATGTCGATCAACGAGCCTTCGCGGCTGATGCCCTTGCCGTAGATGATGTCGAACTCGGCCTGCTTGAACGGCGGTGCAACCTTGTTCTTGACCACCTTGACCCGGGTTCGGTTACCGATGGCATCGGTTCCGTCCTTCAGGGTCTCGATGCGGCGGATGTCGAGGCGAACCGAGGCGTAGAACTTCAATGCCTTACCACCGGTGGTGGTTTCGGGAGAGCCGAACATGACGCCGATCTTCTCGCGCAGCTGGTTGATGAAGATGACGGTGGTGCCCGAGTTGCTCATGGCACCGGTGATCTTGCGCAGCGCCTGGCTCATCAGGCGGGCCTGCAGACCCACGTGGCTGTCGCCCATCTCACCCTCGATCTCGGCGCGCGGTACCAATGCCGCCACCGAGTCGATCACGAGGATGTCGAGAGCACCCGATCGGATCAGCATGTCGGCGATTTCGAGAGCCTGCTCACCGGTATCGGGCTGCGACACCAGCAAGGCATCGGTGTCGACGCCGAGCTTCTTCGCGTAGTCCGGATCCAGAGCGTGCTCGGCGTCGATGAAGGCAGCGATGCCGCCGGCTCGCTGAGCACTGGCCACTGCATGGAGGGCGACGGTGGTCTTACCCGAGGATTCCGGACCGTAGACCTCGATGACACGTCCACGCGGCAACCCTCCGATGCCGAGTGCCACGTCGAGCGCGATCGATCCCGTGGGGATGACGGCGATGGGCTGTCGGACCTCGTCACCGAGGCGCATCACCGAGCCCTTGCCGAAGTTCTTGTCGATCTGCGCAAGTGCGAGATCGAGCGCTTTGTCGCGATCGTATGCAGCCATCGTGAGCTCCCTGTGTCGTGTCGTTCAGCTGTGTCGTATCGATCAGCTTTGTCGTCGGTAACGCTAGAACGGGGTACCGACAAGAAGTTTCTCGAGACCGCTCAGCAACCGTTGACATCAGCATAGGGGAACACGTGTTCGAGTCAACTACCTCGGCTTTCGACACGCCGGAAAAGATCGACCGGACCGGTGCGGTACTACCAGCGCTCTTTCGGAACGTCGAACTCGTAACAGATCGAGCGCCACACTTCTCGCGGGTCGACGCCGTCCTCGATGGCCTGCGCTCCGGTGCGACCGATGCCGGACAACACATGATCGGCCAGCAGGGAGTTTCCTCGAACGGAGCCGAACTCCTCGGTGAGGAGTTCACGAAATTCGGTCAGACGCACAACGACAACCCTAGCGCCCGCTCCGTGGACCGCTGCGGGCGAGCACGTGACGACACACCGACACCGGATCCTCGACGGACTGCGACCCGTCCGCCGCCGCCCCCGCTGCCCGAGCGAAACGCGGATCGGACAGCACCGTGGCCACCGCGTCGGCGATCGAGGTCGGCGTCGGGGGTCGTACGATGACCGCACTCCCCTGCCGGGCGGCCCGATTCGCCAGCTCCCACTGATCACCACCGCCGGGGACGGCCACCACCGGAACGCCGTGGACGAGAGACTTGGCCAGCATGCCGTGGCCACCGCCGCATACCACTACATCGGCACGGCGCAGCAGTTCGTCCTGGCGGCCGAGGCCTGCGTTCGCCCAGCTCGGGAGAGCGTTGGGACCTCCGTCGAGAACGGAGGCCACGACCCGCACCCCCTTGCCGTCCAACCCTTTCAGCGCCATCTCGAGCATTCCTTCCGCACCGGTGAAGGCGGTCGACGGCGCGACCATCACCAGCGGTGCCGAGCCGTCGGGAGCATCGAGCAGGTCGTCCGTCGGCTCCCACAGCAGCGGGCCGACCACGTGCGCCTCCGCCGGCCAGTCGGGACGGTGCACCTCGAGCGCGGGAATGGTGGCAACGAGCCGAGCAGCGGGGCCCGGGTCCTCGGCAGGCAACCCGATGCTCGTCCGTGCGTTGGAACGCTGTACGCGCCCCTGAGCGATCGAGCGTGCCGTCAACGCGCGCATCACCACATCGCGCAGCCTGCCCCGAATCCCGATACCCGGAGCCAAGCCACTTCCGATGGGAGGCAACCCTTTCGAGGGCGAATACAGAGGATGGGGCGAGAGTTCGACCCAGGGGATACCGAGACGCTCGGCGGCCATGCCACCCCCTGCGGTGAGGATGTCGGACACGACGAGATCGACGTTCTCCCGCTCGAGGTCGGGTAGCAACTCGGTCGAGACGAACGCCGCCCGAGAGTGGATCCGTTGTCCGGCATCGAGATCGTCGTCTTCCGGCCGCGGTGCGAGTCCACCCAGCGGAAGCGCTCGCAGGCCCGCGGCGTGCGCGGCGGGTACCCAGCGGCTACCGGTGAAGAGGATCGGTTCGTCGCCGGCCGCGCGGAAGAGCAGAGACAGGGCGATCGCCGGAAAGGCATGCCCCGGATCGGGCCCGGCCACCACTGCTACTCGCACCGACCCAGCGTGCCACACTCGAGCCGTACCGCTCGACGTGTGCCGAGATCAGGTCGCGAGAGGGGCGGTCAGGTCAAGACGCAGCCTCGTTCACGCACCCTCGGGTCGCAAGTAACGGTCGACGGCGAACGCCATCTGGCGTGTCACCTCGGCACCGGACACCCGCTCGGACACCATCTCCGCGGACTGGACCGCAGACTGCACCATCAGCAACACCAACGTGGCCAGAGTGGTGGGATCCCCCGCACGAATCGAGGAATCACGTTGTCCGGCAACGACCAGAGAAGCCAGTGCATCGATGATCAACGCCTGACTGGTTCCGAGCCGATGCAGAATGTACGTGGCGAGCACGTCGGAATCGGAACGCAGAATCTTCACGAAAAGCGGATGGAGTCGAATGCGGTCGGCAACGTCACCCACGGCAGTCACGAGCTGATCACGAGCCGGTGCCGAAGCGTCGAAGCTCGGAATCAGGGCACCGATCTCTCGCGTGAGCAGGCTCGACACCACAGCTCGTGTATCGGCCCATCTTCGGTACACGGTGGGCCTGCTGACCTTGGCGCGACGCGCAATCTCGGCCAAGGTCGTGCGCTTGACTCCGTGTTCGAGGATGCAGGACCGGGCCGCGTCGAGAACGGTGTTCTCGACCGACTTCTCGGGAGCAGCGGTCACGGACGACGACTGCGGTTGCTCCGACGAGACAGGACTCGACGCCGGCTGCTCGATCACGTGCCACCTTTCTCGATTCGGACAAAAAGACCGTATTACGCGTAGTAACAGTCTATTTCGTTACAGTACCTCACGGTTACACGCACATCGGGCCCGAAGATCGCCGGTAACACGCATGCGCAATCTGCGTCGGGGGCATTCGACCAGGAATCGCCTCGGTCACCACCACGGCAATCGTCGACCCTGGCAAGCTGATCGATGTGATCGAAAAATCGTTGCGAGCATGACCCGATCGGTGACGGTGTTGACCAATCCGATGGCCGGCGGTGGGCACGCGGGGCACGCCGGACGGTGCGCCGTGGCTCGACTGCGGGAGCGTGAACTTCACGTCACGGCCATCGAAGGCCGCACACCCGGGGATGCGTTGACTTTGCTCGAGAAGGCAGTCGGCAGCGGTACGGACGCGGTGGTCGCCGTCGGCGGCGACGGGCTAGTCAATCTCGTCGTCCAAGTACTGGCCGGCACCGACGTCCCGATGGGCCTGATCCCGGCCGGTACCGGCAACGATCTGGCACGGTCTCTGGGACTGCCTCGAAGCAATGCTGTTCACGCCGCCGACATCGTCGCCGACAACGTCACCCGCGCAATCGATCTCGGACGGATCGGCGAGCGCTGGTTCGCCACCGTCCTGTCCAGTGGTTTCGACTCGCTGGTCACCGAGAGGGCCAAGCGACTGCGCTGGCCACGCGGACCGCTGCGGTACAACGCAGCGATGATGCTTCAGCTGGCGTCCCTCCGAAAGCTGCCGTACGTCATCGAACTGGACGATGCCGAGCTTCGTCTCGACGCCACCCTGGTCGCTGTCGGAAACGGCAGAAGTTACGGTGGCGGGATGGTCGTGTGCCCCGCCGCGCTCGTGGACGACGGGCTTCTCGACGTCACCGTCATCCGAGGGGTGAGCCGGACTCGACTGCTCGGACTGTCCCCCACGCTCTACCGGGGAACACACATCGACCGGCCCGAGGTGGACACCTACACCTCGACGCAGGTCACGCTGCGATGCGACGGAATCGTCGCCTATGCGGACGGTGAGCGAGTCGCCGAACTACCTGTCACCGCGCGTTGCGTGCCGCGGGCACTTCGGGTGTTCGTGAATCAGGATCCCTTGGCTCGCGGGTGACCGAGCCGCCGCGTCAGAACTTCAGCGACGAGCGATCGTTGTCGGAGGAGATCGCCTTGTACAGCCATACCAGGCCCAACACGATCGCGCCGGCCACCACGAGCCAGAAGACACCCTTGATGATGGTGCCCAGAAGCGCGAGCGCAATCCAGATCAGAACGATGAATCCCAGTACTTTCCAGAACATGAGTGCTCCTACCGTGTCGCCGCGCACCGTGTCGTTTCGCGTACTTCGATACTGGCACTCGCGCGCGACGAACACATCGGGGTGAACCCTGAATTGTCTCAGCGGTGCCGCGACCGAATCTGGTCGAGTTCGGTGAGCGCCTCGGCCCACCCCTGCAGTCGATCCGTAGCCGACAGCAGCTCGCGTCGATGCGATTCCACGACCGTCGTCGACGCCGATCCTGCCGGTCCGGTCATCCGCGCGGCCGCGGCCACGAGCTGCTCGTACTGATCGACACCGGTGGCGAGTTCGGCTGCAGCCGAGGCTATTCCGCCGCGCAGGTGCTCGCGGGTCACAGCGCTTGCCGCCCCCGCACGTTCCAGAGCGGCGATGTCGACGGCGACTCCTTCGAGGCCGCGGGCTGCGTCGGAGGTCACCCCGATCATCTCCTCGACGTCCTCGGCACCGATCGTCTCGGACCTCGCCAGGATTCCCAGTAGCTCGAACAGACTCTGCTCGGCACCGGCCAGTCGGGTCATCGACTCGTACGCGGCAGATCCGCGCTGAGGCAACACGCGCTTGGTCGGTAGTCCCACCGGCACCGGCTGCGCTCGAAGACGCCGCAACCGCGTCACCGCGAATGCGGCCGGGACGGCCATCAGCGCAGCACTACCGCCGCCCACGAACAGAGTCCACTCCGGTGCCGACAGCACGGCCATCCCCGCAGTTCCCACGGCCGTCGTCGTGGACGCGGCACCGAACCTGATTCCGCGTCGTCTGGCGCGGCGAATTTTCTTCAGGTGCTTGACGCGGGGATCCCTTCGGCGCCCTGCGGCGTCGAGAATCGAGGTCCCGACACTCCGAGCGGACTCCGCCAGAGATTTGACCACGGCACCGGACTCGGTGACGGCTGCGGTCACGGCCTCGCGATCGAGCGAAACGGCCGGCCGCTTACGCGACCGGCCGGATTCGTGTTCTCTACTGTTCATGTCGACGTTGCTGTCGGACGTCCGAGCTGTTCGCCGGCTCGATCTATGCCTGAGCCGGCGGCTCGGGCGTCGCGTCCGGGGACTTCGAGATCGAGGGCTTCGCCGCGGCATTGCCCGACGGCAACGAGTCGCCTGCCATCGATGCACGAATCTGTTCGAGGCGGCTGTGACCCGCCATCTGCACCGACGCCTGCTGAACCTCCATCATGCGACCCGACACGGTGTTCTGGGCCAGCTCTGCCGATCCGAGGGCATCTGCGTAGCGACGTTCGATCTTGTCGCGCACCGCGTCGAGGCTCGGGGTGTTGCCGGGCGCGGACAGCGTGCTGTCCATCGACCGCAGGGATTCGCTGACCTTCTCCTGCATCTTCGCCTGCTCGAGCTGGCTCAGTAGCTTGGTGCGTTCTGCGACCTTCGACTGCAGAGCCATGGCGTTCTGCTCAACGGCCTTCTTCGCCTGGGTGGCTGCCTGCAAGGACTGGTCGTGCAGGACCTTGAGGTCCTCGACACTCTGCTCGGCGGTCACCAGCTGTGCTGCGAACGCCTCGGCTGCGTTCGTGTACTGCGTGGCCTTCTCGATGTCGCCTGCAGTGGCGGCCTGATCGGCCAGCGTCACCGCCTGCCGCGCGTTCGCGTTGAGCTTCTCGACCTCGTCCAGCTGACGGCTGAGCTTCATCTCGAGCTGGCGCTGATTACCGATGACCGACGCGGCCTGCTGGGACAGAGCCTGATGCTGTCGCTGTGCGTCTTCGATCGCCTGCTGAATCTGAACTTTGGGGTCGGCCTTCTCGTCGATCTTGGAATTGAAGAGCGCCATCATGTATTTCCAGGCCTTGACGAAAGGATTAGCCATGGGGTGGTCCTGCCTCCATCTGTTGCGCCGCGGTGGCCGCGTACGGGTCGGCTGCTCTCGCAGTGACCGAAATGAACCTGTCCGTGCTGTGAAAGTCGGGTGCGTGGTCTGGGTCAGGAGTGGAAACTGGGTACTTTTCCGATCTTAGGCGGCGGCGAGTGCTCTGGCAGCAGGTGCCGGAATCACGACGCGAGTATCGCCGTCGATGCGGGTGGCGACCGCCGCCTCGTCGAGCCGCGCGGCGGCGGTCGAGGCGTCGGACAGTGTCACACTGACATCGCTCATGACGTCCGAGAGCGGGACGGCGAGGGCGTCGCAGATCGCAGCGAGGAGCTCGCTCGACGCTTCCTTGCGACCGCGTTCGACCTCGGAAAGGTATCCGAGGCTGACGCGTGCGGTGTTCGAGACTTCACGCAGGGTTCGGCTCTGTGCGACGCGAGTACGCCGCAAACTGTCGCCGAGTGCTTCACGCAATAGCAGCGCCATCTCGCTCCTCCTCGTTGGTGTTCGTGCCGACGGCTGTGCCGTCGAGACGACAACGTTCACATCTCGTTCGTCCGGAGCCGTCACGATGTTCAACGTCCCAGTCGGTCCGATTGGTTCCCGACCCTATATGCCCGTTCACTGCGACACGCGCCGAAACAGCTGCGACACGGCCACCACGACTGTAGCCCGCCGACGAGTTCACGCGGAGGACACGCCTCGGCGCAGACGAACGGCCTGCACCACGTAGTCCATACCGGTGTAGACGGTGAGCAGTACCGCCAGCGCCATCAAGGCGACCGCGACCGGGTCGAACACGCTCGGCAGCGGGCACAGGTACACCCCGATCGCGAACGTCTGCACCAGAGTCTTCACCTTGCCGCCGCGCCCTGCGGGGATCACTCCGTGGCGGATGACGGCGAACCGCACCGCGGTGATGCCGATTTCCCGCACACCGATTATCACCGTCACCCACCACGACAGGTCGCCCAACATCGACAGTCCGACGAGCGCGGCACCGATCAGAGCCTTGTCCGCGATGGGGTCGGCCATCTTCCCGAAATCGGTGACGAGACCGTACTTGCGGGCCAACTGACCGTCGATCCGGTCGGTGATGGCAGCAGCAGCGAAGATCGCGGTTGCCGCCAGCCGCCAGGATGTGTCGTGGCCGTCACCGACGAACAGTGCCGCGAGAAAGACCGGCACCAGTGCGATTCGGAGCACCGTCAGGACGTTCGCGATATTGAGCAACGGCACTTCGTCCGGACCACCGGTGACAGCGTTGCCGTGAGGCAGTCCCGAATCACGTGGGACCGAAGCACCGGAGGGACGGTTGCCCGGAATCTCGCCACTGGATGGAACGCCGTGATCGGGCGTCACCGGCCCGCTCATCGGCAGAACCGCGCGCCGTCGACGACGTACCGGTCGGTGTGTCGGCTTCGGCGCAGCACCGATCCGCCGAGACGGGGACACAGCTCACTGAACGACACACGAAAAGTTTATCGGTTGCGGTACTGACTACTGTTCACCCCATGACTTCTGGGCCGAATCGGGCGAGTCGCGACATCGCAGACCCCGAATCCGACGTGCAATCCGACATCGCGGACCTCGGCTCCGCGAACGACGGCACCCTCGTCGTGCGTCGAGCCAGAACCTCCGACATCCCCGAGATCAAGCGTTTGATCGACATCTACGCCGGACGCATTCTGCTCGAGAAGAACCTCGTCACCCTGTACGAGGCGGTGCAGGAGTTCTGGATCGCCGAGCGTGACGGCGAGATCATCGGCTGCGGTGCGTTGCATGTGCTGTGGGCCGATCTGGGCGAGGTTCGCACGGTCGCCGTCGATCCCGCCGCCAAGGGGCACGGCGCAGGCCACCTGATCGTCGCCAAACTGATCGAGGTCGCTCGTGATCTGGCGCTGCAGAAAGTGTTCGTGCTGACCTTCGAGGTGGACTTCTTCTCTCGACACGGGTTCGCCGAGATCGACGGAACCCCCGTGACGGCCGAGGTCTATGCGGAAATGTGCCGTTCCTACGACACCGGCGTGGCGGAGTTCCTGGACCTGAGTTACGTCAAACCGAACACTCTGGGCAACACGCGGATGCTGCTGTCGCTCTGACAGAATTCCGGGATCACCCCTCGAATCCGGAAGAGAGCTCCATGCCCCTGATCGCCGTCAGCTACACCTACTCACCCGCCACCACGGACGGACGCGACACCCACCGCGCAGCGCACCGCGCCTGGTTGGCCGACCTACTAGACCGGAAAACTCTGGTGTCGAGTGGACCGTACGCCGACGGCAGCGGTGCGCTCCTGCTGGTGGAGGGCGCGGATGCTGCCACCGTCGAGAAGCTGTTCGCGCAAGACCCGTTCGCGGTGGAGAACCTGATCGAGTCGGCGACCTTCCACGAATGGACGCCCGTCATGGGCACCTTCACGTCCTGATCTGCCCCACTCCCCCCCCGTTCGCGTGAATGGACCACTGCACCGCCGAGACGGCTGCAGTGATCCATTCACCCAGGCCGGGAAGCGGTCAGAACTCCTCCGACGCGGGCTGCTCGTCCGGGTCGCCGCCCTTGATTGACCACAGCAAACCGTCGAGCTCGTCGGGCTTGACGAGTACCTCGCGGGCCTTCGAGCCTTCGCTCGGGCCGACCACTCCGCGGTTCTCCATCAGGTCCATCAATCGCCCGGCCTTGGCGAAGCCGACTCGAAGCTTGCGTTGCAGCATCGACGTCGAACCGAACTGACTCGTCACGACCAGTTCGACCGCCTGCAACAGCACGTCGAGGTCGTCGCCGATGTCCGGGTCGACGTCCTTCTTGTCCGAGACCTTCGCAGCGGTGACGGTCTCGTTGTACTCCGGCTCGGCCTGGTTCTTCGCGAAGTCGACGACGGCGGCGATTTCCTCGTCGGTGATGAACGCACCCTGCAGACGCGTCGGCTTGCCCGCACCCATCGGCAGGAAGAGCGCGTCTCCCATACCGATGAGCTTCTCCGCACCCGGCTGGTCCAGGATGACGCGGGAGTCGGTCAGGGACGACGTGGCGAAGGCCAGACGCGACGGCACGTTCGTCTTGATCAAGCCCGTCACGACGTCGACCGAAGGACGCTGGGTGGCGAGCACCAGGTGAATGCCGGCGGCGCGCGCCTTCTGGGTGATCCGCACGATCGCCTCTTCGACGTCACGCGGGGCAGTCATCATCAGGTCGGCCAGCTCGTCCACGATGGCCAGGATGTAGGGATACGGCCGGTAGACGCGTTCGCTGCCCAGTGGTGCGGTGATCTCGCCGGACCGCACCTTCTTGTTGAAGTCGTCGATGTGACGGACCTTGTTGATCTGCATGTCCTGGTAACGCTGCTCCATCTCCTCGACGAGCCAGGCCAGCGCCGCGGCAGCCTTCTTGGGCTGCGTGATGATCGGGGTGATGAGGTGCGGAATTCCCTCGTAGGGCGTCAGCTCCACCATTTTCGGGTCGATCAGGATCATCCGAACCTCGTCCGGGGTCGCCCGTGCGAGCAGCGAGACGAGCATCGAGTTCACGAAGCTCGACTTACCGGAACCGGTCGATCCGGCCACCAGCAAGTGCGGCATCTTCGCGAGGTTGGCGCTGACGAAGTCGCCCTCGATGTCCTTACCGAGTCCGATCACCAACGGATGGTGATCCTTACGCGTCGACGGCGCAGTGAGCACGTCCGCCAGACGGACCATCTCACGGTCCGAGTTGGGCACCTCGATACCGACCGCGGACTTGCCAGGGATAGGCGCGAGCAGGCGAACGTTGTCGGTGGCGACGGCGTAGGCGATGTTGCGTGCGAGTGCCGTGATCTTCTCGACCTTGACGCCGGGGCCCAGCTCCACCTCGTAGCGGGTGACCGTGGGGCCGCGGGTGAAACCGGTGACCGCGGCATCGATCTTGAACTGTTCGAGTACCTCGGAGATCGCCTCGATCATGGCGTCGTTGGCCTGGCTGCGGGTCTTGGGCGGATCTCCGTCGATCAGCAGCGACAGCGACGGCAGCGTGTAATCCCCGTCGACGACGCGATCGACGACGATCTTGTCGTCCTCGGCCGGCTGTTTCGGTTCGGCCGCCTTCACGATCGGCTTGGGCTTCGGCCGCGGGGGCGCGACCGGCTCGGGAGCAGGTGCGGGGACAGCGGCGGCGGGTGCGATGACCTCGGTGGCAGCCTCGGGCGGCGGGGTCTTGCGCGCGCGTGACGGCTTGACGACCGGGATGTATTCCTCGGTCGGGTAGTTGTCGTAGGGGTCCGCGCCTCCGTGGACCGGGTAGCCGTCGGCGTCGAAGTTGCTGTCGTAGTCGCCGTAGCCCTCGTCACCGAATTCGGAGCCGAAGTCGGCCGGGTCGTACTCGTCGTATTCGTCGCCGCGGCTGTCGGTGCCGAACAGTGCACGCATCCGATCGGGTACATTGCGCACGGTGGTGCCGGTGAGAAGCAGCACTCCGAACAGGCCGGCGAGCAGCAACAACGGCACGGCCAGCCACACGGTGAGGCCGTCGGCTATGGGTCCACCTGCCACGTATCCGACGAAGCCTGCGCCCTCGGATCGGCCGGCGGCGTCGGTCGGTGAGCCTGCGGCCATGTGCCACAGTCCGAGGATCGGCAGGCCGAGCAGGATCGATCCCAGAACAAGTCGCGGCCGTACCTCGGGATGCGGTTCGGAGCGCATCAGAACGACGGCGATGGCGACTCCGAGCACGGGCACGACGTAGCCGGCTCCACCGATGACGGCGCGGATACCCACCTCGATCCATTCGCCGACCGGTCCCCCGGCGCTGAGCCACACACTCGCGGCGATGACGACACTGGCGGCGATCAGTCCGAGGGCGATCCCGTCCCGCCGGTGGCCGTGCTCGATGTCGGCGGCTTTGCTCACCGTCCGCGTCGTGGCACCGACTCCGCGTGCTGCCATCGACCAGGTGGAGGCGATACCTCGCCCGATCGCGTCGAGGGCACCGCGTGACTTCTTCTTCGCCGCGGGCCGCCGAGACGTCGACGCACCCCTGGCAGGGGCCTTACCGCGGGAGGACGCGTTCGCACGCGACGTCGCGGGATTGCGCGGCGCGGTGGGCTTCTTCGGCGTCGTCACGGTGCGCGCAGTACGCCCGCCACCGGACTTACGGGCGGTGCCGGACGCGCGCGAGGAGCCGGATCCGCTGGATCCGGCTCTGGCGGTGGAGGTGCTGGTCTTTCCTGCCATGCCCTCAGGCTAGTCGCAACAGCCCCGTCGAAACCATCCGCAACACCAGTAACAGCGGGGGTGAATGTGTCAGAAGCTCAGATCGAGTGCCTTCACGGCAGCCACGTCGTCCGCCGAACCCTCGTACAGCACCTCGATCTGATCGCGCCCGAACGCGTAGAGCAGCAGTTCCGACGGCTCCCCCACCACGGTCACGCCCGGGCCCGATCCACCCTTGAACGTGGCCGTGCGGCCGTCCGGGGTGCGGACGTGAACCGGAATCGGCGCAGAACGGTGTCCGGCCCGGCCTATCAACCGAACTTGCGGCCACAGGCGCGTTTCCACCGCGGCCGGCAACACTCGTCGAGTCCAGCTCTCGCCTGCCCGGCGGAGATCCTCGTGATGAACGAACATCTCACCGAGATTGATCAGGGGGTCCAGCAGTGCGAACGGCGACCACATGGGCGGCCCCGTCCGTATGTCCTCCACTACCGTCGTGAACGGTTTGTTCGCAACGGATCGCTGGACGCGCTCCGTGTACCCCGCGAGCGGAGAGAGAAATATGCCGGGCGAGGCGTCCAGGCGTCGTTCCCGGACGACGAGATGCGCCGCCAGATCGGCTGCGGTCCACTCTCCGCACAGCGTCGGCGCATCGGGACCCACGTCGAGAAGGGTCTGGACCAGTTGGGAACGTTCATCCTGGGCGAGGCTCACGCGGTCCACGGTACGTCCCGAGCGATCCGACGGCATCCCGCCGCCCCACACTCCCCGATGTTCGATGCACCTGCGGCGTCGGTAGCCTCCCAACAGTGCCGGTATCGGAAATTCTCGTCATCCTGCTCGCCGGACTCGGAGCCGGAGCCATCAACGCCGTCGTCGGTTCCGGGACGCTGATCACGTTTCCGACGTTGGTCGCATTCGGCTATCCCCCGGTGGTCGCCACCATGTCCAATGCGGTGGGCCTGGTGGCGGGAAGCGTCTCGGGTACGTGGGGTTATCGCCGAGAGTTGCGTGGACAATGGCATCGACTGCGGTGGCAGTTGCCTGCCTCGTTCTTGGGCGCGCTCGGCGGTGCCTGGCTGCTGCTCCATCTACCCGAAACCGTGTTCGCCGCAGTGGTTCCGGTATTGCTCATCGGCGCGCTGATTCTCGTTGTCGCACAACCGAGAATCCAGGCCTGGGCCAAACGGCGATCGGAAGCCGCAGGCAAGGCCGCGAACCACATCAGCCGTACCCGGATGGCCTTGGTCACCGGCGGCACTCTGCTGGTCGGCATCTACGGCGGCTATTTCACTGCCGCACAAGGCATCCTGCTCATCGGGGTGATGGGAGCGCTGCTCCCCGAGACCATGCAGCGGATGAACGCAGCCAAGAATCTTCTGTCATTGGTCGTCAATGTCGTTGCAGCGGTGACGTACACGATCTTTCGCTTCGACGACATCAGCTGGCAGGCAGCGGGACTGATCGCGGTCGGCTCGCTGATCGGTGGAGCCGTCGGAGCGCGCTACGGCCGCCGGCTCTCGCCGGCGGCCCTGCGCGGCGCCATCGTCGTCCTCGGTCTGATCGGACTCTGGCGACTGCTCGTCTAGACGATCGCGTCCAGTTCGGCTGTGGGAGCGCCTAGTTCGACTGCGGTTGCGGCTTGACTGCGATGATCGTCGGAACGATCATCGGCTTGCGGCGATACTTGTCCGCCACCCACCGACCGACGACACGACGCACTGCCTGCGCGATGCGGTGCGTATCGGACACGCCGTCGGACGCCAGACGCTGCAACTCCGACTCGACGAGTTGACCGGCTTCCTTGAGTGCAGCCGGATCGTCGGAGAATCCGCGACCGGACACCTCGGGCGCGGTCACTGCACGACCGGTGGCCGAATCGACGGCGACGCTGATCGCGATGAAACCGCCCTCGCCCAGCACCAGTCGGTCGGACAGCGTCGAATCGCCGACGTCACCGACAGAGAGGCCGTCGACGTAGACGTGCCCCACAGGCACCTGTCCGACGATCTCGGCGAGACCGTCGACCATGTCGACCACCACGCCGTCCTCGGCCAGCACCACTCGCTCCTCGGGTACGCCCGTCGCCTTGGCCAGCGCCGCGTTGGCGCGCAGGTGACGCCACTCGCCGTGCACCGGCATGGCATTGGTGGGCCGAACGGCGTTGTAGAGGTAGAGCAGCTCTCCCGCCGACGCATGGCCGGAGACGTGAACCTTCGCATTCTGCTGCGTCACGACGGTCGCACCCCGCTTGGCGAGGCCGTTGACCACCGCGAACACCGAGTTCTCGTTGCCGGGAATGAGTGAGGACGCCAGCACCACGAGATCGTTCGCCTTGACGTTGATCTGTCGATGCTCGCCGCGAGCCATCCGGGACAGCGCCGACAACGGCTCGCCCTGCGAACCGGTGGAGATCAGCACCAACCGGTCGTCGGGAAGCGTTGCGGCAGTGTCGACATTGACCTCGAGACCGTCGGGCACACGCAGGTAGCCGAGATCCTGAGCGATCTGCATGTTGCGGACCATCGACCGGCCGACGAACGCCACGCGGCGGTTGTACCGCTCGGCGACGTCGATGACCTGCTGAATGCGGTGCACGTGGCTGGCGAACGACGCAACGATGACGCGTTGCTTCGCCTTGCCGATGACGGTGTCGAGTACTCCGCCGATCTCGCGTTCCGGCGTGACGAATCCGGGCACCTCGGCATTGGTGGAGTCGACCAGAAAGAGGTCGACACCCTCGTCGCCGAGCCGGGAGAAGCCGGCCAGGTCGGTCAGACGACCGTCGAGCGGCAGCTGATCGAGCTTGATGTCACCCGTGTGCAGCACCAGCCCGGCATCGGTCCTGATGGCGATGGCGAGCGCATCGGGAATGGAGTGGTTCACCGCGAAGTATTCGCAATCGAACGGGCCGTGCTGCGTGTGCTGACCCTCGATGACCTCGACGAGGTTCGGGCGCAGCCGATGCTCACGACACTTCGCCGCTACCAGGGCGAGCGTGAACTTCGATCCGACGACGGGCAGATCGGGCCGCAGGCGCAGCAGGAACGGGACTGCTCCGATGTGATCCTCGTGGCCGTGCGTCAGGACCACGGCCTCGACGTCGGCCATGCGGTTCTCGATGTGCCGGAAATCGGGCAGGATCAGGTCGACACCGGGTTGCTGGTCCTCGGGAAAGAGCACGCCGCAGTCGATGATCAGCAACTTGCCCTGGTGCTCGAACACGGTCATGTTGCGGCCGATTTCGCCGATACCACCCAGCGCGACCACACGCAGGCCCTTGAACGGTGCCTTGGGCGGAGTTCCGAGTCGCTGTGTCGGATCGAACTCGCGCCGCTTGTCGGGACGCTGAGTCCGCGCCGAGTTCTGCACCATCGGCTTGCCCTGGCGGGCGCCTGACGGTCGGCCCTGTGCGGGGGCCGGCCGCTCGGACGGCGGTCCGGCGTTTCGGGTTGCGCGTCCGCGCGATCTGTTCGGTCGTGTCATACAAGAACTCCTGCCGCCCGCAGCTCCGCTGCGAGCAATTCGATGTGGTCGATGCTCGGTGGCACCTGGGGAAGTCGTGGTTCGCCGACATCGATTCCGATGAGGCGAAGGCCGGCCTTCGATGCGCTGACGCCGCCGAGGCGCGCGACCGAACGAATGACCGGAATGAGGCTGACGTTGATCGCCTGAGCACGCGCAATGTCGCCCATCATGAAGGCGGTGTGCAGCTCGCGGAGGCGAGCCGGAACGAGGTGGCCGATGACGCTGACGAAGCCGGTTGCTCCGACCGAGAGCCAGGGCAGGTTCAGCGGGTCGTCGCCGGAGTAGAACTGCAACCCGGTCGACGCGATCAGTTCGGCACCTGCGTTCAGATCGCCCTTGGCGTCCTTGACCGCGAGGATCCGTGGATGCTCGGCGAGTCGACGCAACGTCTCGGTCTCGATGGGAACGACCGACCGCGGCGGAATGTCGTAGAGCATCACGGGCAGGTCGGTGGCGTTCGCGACCGCGGTGAAGTGCGCGTACAGACCGGCCTGCGGCGGGCGGGAGTAGTACGGGGTGACGACCAGAAGACCGTGTGCGCCTGCACGGGCGGCGTCACGGGCCAGCTCGACGCTGTGTGCGGTGTCGTTGCTGCCGGCTCCGGCGATGATGCGTGCCCGATGACCGACCGCGGCGATCACCGCGCGGAGCAGTTCGAGCTTCTCGTTCTCGGTGGTGGTCGGCGACTCGCCCGTTGTGCCGGCCAGAACCAGTCCGTCGTTGCCCTGCTCGACGAGATGATGTGCCAGCCGAACGCCCGCATCGATATCCAACTTGCCGTCCGCTGTGAACGGGGTCACCATCGCGGTGAGCACCGTACCGAACACAGGCGCAACGGAAGGAGCGGCGTCACCGTAGGTCATGGCAGCAGATTACCCGGTGCTTTGCCCACTCTCGCGCAGCGGGACTCCCCGCCGACAAGGTCCAGCCATACCCGGTCTACGCCGCAACCGAACCTCGTACTCAGACCTCGGTCACGAACGGGCTGCGGGCGACTTCCGTACCGTCCGGCAGCGTCGAGATCTCGAAGTCGCCGAACACGTCGGGAGCCACTCCCACGAGCTTACGCAGACATTCGACGGCAACGCGTCGAATCTCCACGTCCGCATGCTCGGAGGCGCGCATCGACACGAAATGCCGCCATGCTCGGTAGTTTCCGCTCACCACCACGCGTGTCTCGGTCGCGTTCGGCAACACCGACCGAGCCGCCTGCCGCGCCTGCTTACCCCGCAGAGCGGCGTTGGTGACCGATTCCAGTTTCCCCTCCAGCGCACCGAGCAGTTCGGTGTAGGCCGCCCGACTCGCCTCGGTCGCAGACGCGAACAGCGCCTCGAGCTCGGGATCGCCTTCGACAGCCGGTGGAAGAACCACGTTGGCGTCGTGTTCGGGAACGAATCGCTGCGAGAGTTGCGAGTAGGAGAAGTGCCGGTGCCGGATCAGTTCGTGTGTGCACGATCGCGAGATTCCGGTGATGTAGAAACTCACGCTCGCGTGCTCGAGAACCGACAGGTGTCCGACGTCGAGCAGATGACGCAGATACGACGCATTGGTCGCGGTCCGAGGATTGGGCTTGGACCAGCTCTGGTAGCAGGCACGACCGGCGAACTCGACCAATGCCTGCCCGCCGTCCGCGTCGGTTTCCCAGGGAATGTCGACGGGCGGAACGAACTCGGTTCGGGCGACCAGTTGCACTTTCAGCGCAACCGTCCGCGGCACAGCTCTACCTTCGTTTTCTGCTGACACCGCACAACCCTAAACGCGGCACCGATGCCCGGCGAACGATGGCGTCACGGTGCCGCCACATGACGTCACCAGGCGCGCTTGACCGACGTCAACTATGACGCCACACTGGCGTCATGGAACTGGACAAGTACACCGCGTCGCTACGCACGGATCTACTCGCAGCGGCCGCTCTGGGCGACGAGCACACCCGCCAAACGGCCGAAGCTCTCGGCAAGACGGCGGAGGCGTCGGCCAGATTGATGCTGCTCACGGCACTGTCGGACTTCGCGGCAGAGATATCGAACGACCTGGATGGTCATACGGTCACCGTTCGCCTCGACGGTACGCAGGCGCACGCCGATGTTCGACGCGACGGCCCGCTGCCCGGTCTGCACGACGGCGATCCGGCAGAGCCCGTCACCGAGGACTACCCGACCATGGACGACGTGTCCGGTGAGGTCCGACGGGTGACGCTGCGATTGGTCGAGCAGATCAAGGAACGGGCCGAGGACGCCGCGAACAACAGCGGAGTGTCGCTCAATTCGTGGTTGTCGCAGGCAGTTCAGGGCGCACTGCGTGATCAGATGCGCAAGGACCGTGGCTGGAACAACTGATCGGCCTACTTCTTCTCGCGCCACTCCCGCTCGAAGGGCAACCGCCACGCGTGTGGGGCGATGAGTTGATGGATCGCGTTGGGCCCCCATGACCCCGGTGCGTACGACCGGACCGGGGGTGGATCGGCGAGCAGCGGTTCGGAGACCTGCCACAGCCGCTCGATACCCTCGGCCGTGGTGAACAGGGTGTGATCGCCGTACATGGCGTCGAGGATCAGCCGTTCGTAGGCTTCGAGTACGTCTCCGACTCGTTCGGTTTCGTGAATCGCGAACTGCATGCTGAGTTTGTCGAGGTGCATACCGGGACCGGGCCGCTTGCCGTAGAACGACAGCGAGACCTTCGAGGCGTCCGCGAGGTCGAAGGTCAGGTGGTCGGGACCTTGCGCTCCCACACCCGAGCCGGCCGGGAACATGCTCTTCGGTGGTTCCCTGAAGGCGATCGAGATGATGCGCTGCCCTTCGGCGAGTCGCTTACCGCTGCGCAGATAGAAGGGCACACCGGCCCAGCGCCAATTGTCGATTTCACACTTGAGAGCCACGAAGGTGTCGGTATCGGAGTCGGGGGCTACGCCCTCTTCTGATCAGTATCCCGAGTATTGCCCTCGCACAACGTTTTTCGGGTCCAGGGGCAGCATGGATCGGAAGACCTTGTTCTTCTCCTCGCTGATGGCGCGGGGTTCGAGCGCCGTCGGCGGTTCCATGGCCATGAACGCCAGCACCTGGAACAGGTGCGTGACCACCATGTCCTTGTACGCGCCGGTGGATTCGTAGAAACCGGCTCGGCCGTCCAGTGCGAGCTTCTCCGGGATGTCGATCTGGACGTGATCGATGAAGTTGCGGTTCCAGATCGGCTCGAACAACCCGTTGGCGAACCGGAAGGCCAGGATGTTCTGAGCGGGTTCCTTGCCGAGGAAGTGATCGATCCGGAAGACCTGATCCTCGTCGAACGTTTGGTGAACCCGAGCGTTCAGCGCGATCGCGCTCTCGAGGTCGGTGCCGAACGGCTTCTCCATGATGATCCGTGAGCGCTTCACCAGATCTGCCGATGCGAGCGTATCCACCACTGCCAGAGCAGCTCTCGGCGGAACAGACAGGTAGTGCAGCCGTTCGGCGCTTCCTCCGAGGTCGATCTCGGCCTCGGCCACGGCCTCCCCCAACGCCGCCGGTCCTGCCTGCTGCGACACGTAGGTCAGTCGCGAGGCGAAACGATTCCATTGCTCGTCGCCGACTTTGCGACTCGAGTGGGTGTTGATCGATTCGCGAGCGAGAGCGCGGAATTCGTCGGTCGACATCTCTTCGAGAGATGTGCCGACGACCCGGATGTTCGGCGCGAGATCGGACAGCGCCAGATGCATCATCCCGGACAGCAGTTTTCGCTTGGCCAGGTCTCCTGTCGCCCCGAACAGGACGACGACCTGGGGTGGGAGTTCGGGGGCGGTGTCTGTCCGTCGCGAAGTCACACTGGAAATAGTGACACCGATTCTGCCGACCTGCACTTCGGCAGAATCGAACCCCCGACCGACGTCATCGCAGTGCGGCGACGAGGTCTCCCCGGTCCCCCACCACCACGCGTTCGAGTTCGAGCCAGTCCGCCATCTCTCGCAGGACGTCTCGTAGTCGAGGCGCAATGTCACCGGCGTTGCGGTCGCCTTCGACGTAGGCCGCGATCACGTGCAGTTCGGACTGCGCTCGCACTGCCTTGAGATCGACGCGAGCCACCAGATGCCCGTCGAGCAGAAAGGGAAACACGTAGTAGCCGTGAACTCGCTTGTGCTGTGGGGTGTATATCTCGATTCGGTAGTGGAAGTCGAACATTCGCTGCACCCGGGGCCGAAAGAAGATCATCGGATCGAACGGGCACAGCAGTGCGGCGGCGGTGGCCGTTCGCGGTGTCCTGGCGTCGCGGTGCAGGTATGCCGGTGCGTTCCAGCCTCGGACGGTCACCTGTTCGAGTACGCCGTCCTCGACAAGTTCGCCGATCGCCGCCTTGGCCTGCTTCTGCGAGAGCCGGTAGTAGTCCCTCAGATCCGGCTCGGTACCGATTCCCAATGCCCGAGAGGATTTTTCGATCAGTTGCCGTACCGCGTCCGGTTCGTCGACGCGCCTGTGCAGAACGTTCTCCGGGATCACTTGTTCGCTGAGCTCGTACCGGCGCACGAATCCCGTCCGTGTCGGCACGGTCACCACGCCGGCCGCGAACAGCTGTTCGCAGACGACCTTGACATCACTGCGATCCCACCAGGGACCTTTGCGACCGGGGGTGTCCAGTTCGAGGTGCTTCTCGATCTCACCCGCGCTGGCCGCACCGATGTCGCCGATCACCGCGAGGACGTCGTCGACGAGAGTCGGTTCGCGATCGAGGATGTGAGCAGCTCCGCCCCACCGCCCGTGTCGATACAGCTCCATTCGCCATCGCATGAGCGGCCAGTCGTCCACGGGCAGCAATGCGGCCTCGTGGGCCCAGTACTCCACCATTCGACGAGGTCGACGCGCAGTGTCGGTCCATGCGGCGTCGTCGACGACAGTGCGATCGTAGGCACCGACGCGGCTGAACACCGGTGCGTAGTGCGCGCGCACCACCACCGACACGGAGTCGATCTGCAACAGCCCGGTGGTGTCGATGGCTGCGTGAACCGCGGCCTTGCTCGCCGGCCGAGTACGCGACCGCCTCGACGCCAGCCCTTGGGCGGCCAGGGCGGTACGACGCGCGGCGGCGGCACTCATCTCCTGCATCGGACCAGCCTGTCACGGCCCACCGACACGTCGACTCACGTGCTGAACAGGTTCGCCGCCTTGAGGATCAGTTCGTACAGTCCGTAGGCGAACGGCACGGCAACCCACGCCCATGCGACCGCCATCGTGACCTGCTTGCGTCCGCCGCTCATGCCTTCGCTCCTGTGGTCGTCGCGGCCTTCGCCGGATCGGCTTCGTGGTACTTCGATGCGACCGGCTTGATCGCCTCGTTGGCAAGGAAGCCGACCACGAGCAGACCGATCATCACGTAGAACGCCGGTAGGTATCGGCCGGTGGTTCCGGGTTCTCCGGCGTCGGCGATGGCGTTGACGATCAGCGGCCCCAGGACACCGGCCACCGACCACGCGGTGAGGAGTCGTCCGTGGATCGCGCCCACCTGATACGTACCGAAGAGGTCCTTGAGATAGGCCGGAACCGTGGCGAATCCCGCACCGTAGAACGAGAGAATGAGCAAGGCCGAGACCATGAACAGGATCTTGTTGGTGTTGGTGAACAACGCGATGTACAGGTACAGGAGAGCGCCGACACCGAGGTACATCCGGTAGATGTTCTTACGCCCCACCACGTCGGACACCGAAGACCAGACGAACCGTCCGATCATGTTGGTCAGGGAGAGGAACGCGACGAAACCGGCAGCCGCAGCGGCGAGAGATTCGGGCGAGGTCGCGTCGGGAAAGAAGTCCTGATAGATGCCCGATCCGCGCTCGAGAATGCCTATTCCGGCAGTCACGTTGAAGCACAGGACGACCCACAGCAGCCAGAACTGGGGAGTCTTCACTGCGTTCGCGGCCGAGACGTTGTGCGTCGAGATCATCGCCGATGACGCGGGCGGGGTCCATCCGGCCGGGGTCCATCCCTCGGCCGGCACTCTGATCAGCACGACTCCCAGTGCCATGAACACCGCGTATCCGACGCCGAGCGTGAGGAACGTCTTGGCGATGGACCCGTCGGTGAAACCGCCGAAGTTCACCATCAGCTGGCTGGTGAGGGGCGACGCGATGAGTGCGCCGCCGCCGAAGCCCATGATGGCGATACCGGTGGCCATGCCCGGCCGGTCCGGGAACCATTTCATCAAGGTCGAGACCGGTGAGATGTAGCCGATTCCGAGGCCGATACCGCCGACGAACCCGTAGCCGAAGATCACCAGCCAGAACTGTCCGAGGGCCATGCCGAGCGCGGACAGCAGCAGTCCCGAGACGAAGAAGACCAGGGAGACGGCCATCGCCCACCGCGGACCGTTCTTCTCGACGCGGGTTCCGAAGATCGCCGCGGACAGGCCGAGCATCACGATGGCGAGCTGAAACGGAATGGCAGTGACGGTGCCGCTGAGCCCGAGTGCGTCGGGCTGCGAGATGGCGTTCTTGAACACGCTCCAGGCGTAGGCGGATCCGATCGCGAGGTGAATGGACAGCGCGGCCGGGGGTATCAACCAGCGGCTCCACTCGGGTGTCGCGACGATGGCGGAGCGATCGAGAATGCGGAGGGTCATCGAAATCCCTTGAGATAGAAAGCGGTACAAGCGTGCAGTATCTTCTGCAGTCAAACACGTGTACCGCCCTGCTCGCTCACAACTGCCAATAGTTTCTTCACCGAACTCACTTTTCTGGCCGCGTATCCTCGCGGCAGTGGATATCGAGCGGTGGCGCAGCAGATTGCCGGTGAGACGAGCCTCCGACGGTGAGGTGATCGGGTGGACCGTCGCCCACGACACGAGTGCACAGGACGAATACGACGACGGTTACACCGTCGATGCCGTCAATCCCGCCGGCATCACCGTTGCGCACGGCGTGCCGATCGAGACTGCGATCGCCCAGCTCGAGGATCGCGGTCTGGCATCGCTGTCGGCTCCACATTGGACCAAGGCACCCCTGCCACTCGAATCCGAGACCGATCTGAGTGCACCGCAGGAGGACTGGCCGTGGCGGCGGGTGCTGATGACGCAGCTCGACGACAATCGAGTGTGGATCAGGCCCGCGTATCCGAGTTGGCCGGAGCGCCTGCTCGAGATTCCGCTGCCGATCCCGGCCGACGACATCCTGCGCCCGGACTCCCCCGCCGACTCCGACTGAATCAGTAACGCGCCACTAGGGACCTCAGCGCGTCGGCTACGTCGCATCTCTCGGGTCGGGTGTGTGGGCAACCGAAGGAGCTCGAGAGGAAGCCCTCAGATCGACAACCCCGCCGCAACGGTTCCGCCGAGTTCGTAGCAGCGTTCACGTGCAGGTTTGCCGCTCTCGGCGACGTGCAGGGTGCCGAACACCTTCTCCAGACCCCAGCCCGACGCGATCTTCTCGATCGCCCGTCCGGCACCCACGGTGTCGTCGTTGCCGTGAACCCAAGCAGCGTAGGGCTTTCCGGCAACGGCACCGAGACACGGGTAGTACACGGTGTCGAAGAAGTGTTTCAGAGCCCCGCTCATGTATCCGAAATTCGCCGGTGTTCCGAAGAGAAAGCCGTCGGCACCGAGTACGTCGGGAACGGTCGCGCCGAGAGCAGGCACACTGCGCACGTCCACGCCGGTGATCTCGGGGTCGTGAGCGCCGTCGAGAACTGCCTCGAGAAGCTCGTGGGTGAGCGGGCTCGGGGTGTGATGAACGACCAGCAGGGTGCGCGTCATCGAAGGTCAGTTCTCGTCCCGTTCGAGTGCCACAGCCCGCTTCATCGTCTCGCGGGCCCGTCCACGGTCACCGGCGTAATCGTAGGCGCGAGCCAGTCGGTAGGAGTTGCGCCAGTTGTCCGGATCCTTCTCCCACTCGGTCTTGACCTGTTGGAACAACTCGTCCGCCGCATCACGTTCGATTCGTCCCGACGGCCTGCGCGGAAGATCCGCGACGTCGAGTTCGAGGCCCTCCTCGTGAATGCGCGAGGCCAGCCGCTGGTGGTCGAAGCCGGCTTTGAGGGTGGCCCACACGATCCACAGCCCGAGTATCGGCAGCAGCAGGACCCCGATCCCGAGGGAGATGCTCGCCACGCCACCGTTCTGGATCAGCGTCACACCGCGCTGGCCGAGCAGAAAGAAGTAGAAGCCGAGAATCAGCACCATCACCGCGAGGATGGCGAGCACCTTCGTCGTTTTGTTCACCGTCGATCAGCTCACAGATCCAACAGCGGATCGAGGCCGACGGTCAACCCCGGTCGTCCGGCGATCTCGCGGACTCCGAGAAGCACACCGGGCGCAAACGACGTGCGATCGAGCGAATCGTGCCGAATGCTCAGTGTCTCACCCTGCGTGCCGAGCAGAACCTCTTGATGCGCAACCAGTCCCGCGAGCCGGATCGAGTGCACACGCACTCCGTCCACATCGGCACCACGTGCGCCGTCGAGTTCGGTCGTCGTCGCATCGGGGCTCGCCGGAGTGCCTGCGGCGGCGCGTGCCTCGGCAATCAGCGCGGCGGTGCGGTACGCCGTGCCCGACGGCGCATCGGCCTTGTTGGGGTGGTGCAGTTCGATCACCTCGACCGAGTCGAAGAACCGAGCGGCCTGCTGCGCGAATCGCATCGACAGCACCGCGCCGATGGCGAAGTTCGGTGCGATCAGTACACCCGTCTGCGGCGATCCCGCCAGCCATTCGCGAACCTGCTCGAGCCGCCGTTCGTCGAATCCGGTGGTGCCGACCACTGCATGGATACCCTGCTCGATCAGGAACTGCAGGTTGTCCATCACCACGTCGGGGTGCGTGAAATCGACGACCACCTGGGCGTTCGCATCGACGAAGTTCGCCAGCGGATCGCCCTGGTCGACGGTCGCCACGAGCTCGAGATCCTCGGCTGCCTCGACGGCGGCACAGATGGCCTGCCCTACCTTGCCGCGTGACCCCAGTACCCCTACTCGAACAGGTGCCGTTGCACTCACGTCGTACCCACACTCGTTTCGTCGTCTTGTCGGTTCTACCGACCTCAGAGCCTACTTCTCCACGATCCGTCCCAGCAGCTACGGTCGTCCGGTGCCATCCACCGTCCTGTTCGCCGACCGCGTCGATCTCGTTCGCGGCGGCCGATACCTGCTCAGCGATGCCTCGCTGCGGGTCGAGGAGGGTGAGCACTGGGTGTTGCTCGGTGCCAACGGCGCGGGCAAATCCACCTTGCTCAGCTTGCTCGGCGCGCTCGTCCATCCAACGCACGGCGCAGTGCACGTTCTGGGCCATCGCCTCGGACGAGTGGACATGCGCGAATTGCGGACGCACATCGGCCACGTCGACCCGCGGTTGAAGATCGAGGCTCCGCTGACGCTGTTCCAGGTGGTGCTGACCGGGTTGACCAACACTCCGGATCTGATCCCGAGATGGTCGGCCGACAACCACCAGATCGCCCGCGCTCACCGTCTGATCGAATCCCTCGGCGTCGCCCATCGCACCGACGCGTCGTGGCACACGCTCTCGCAGGGCGAACGAGGCCGAGCGCTCATCGCGCGCGCACTATTGCCCGACCCGGCGCTGCTGTTGCTCGACGAGCCTGCCACCGGGCTCGATCTTGCTGCCCGCGAACAACTTCTGAGTGCACTCGACTCGTTGCGGGCCGAACATCCGACCCTGTCCAGCATTCTGGTGACGCATCACCTCGAGGAAATCCCGACCTCGACCACCCACGCCCTGCTCGTCCGCGACGGAAGAGTGCAGACGCAAGGAGCCGTCGACGTAGTACTGACCACCGACAACATCAGTGAGTGCTTCGACCATCCCATCGAGATCTCGAAGCAACGCGGGCGGTGGGTCGCCACGGCGGCCCACCGCTGATGCTCGGTCGAAGACAGCTGAAACTCAGTCGAATACGATGACCTGACGGATCGCGTTGCCGTCGGCCAATTCGTCCATGCCGCGGTTGATCTCGTCCAACGTGATTCTCGACGAGATCAACTTCTCGACGGGAAGCCGTCCCTCACGCCACATCTGGGCGTAGGTCGGGATGTCGCGTGCCGGTACAGCGGAGCCCAGGTAGCTGCCGATGATCGTGCGCGCCTCCGCCACCAGGCCCAGCGGTGAGATGGACGAGCGGGCGTCGGGTGAGGGAAGACCGACGGTGATGGTCTTGCCGCCGGGAGCCGTTGCAGCGACGGCAGTTTCGAAGGCTCGGGCGTTGCCGGCGGCCTCGATGACGATATCGGCCTTGATTCCCTTCTCGGCGAGCTCGGCCGGCGAATACACCTGCGTTGCGCCCAGATCGGTTGCGGTGGAAAGCTTGTCCGGGACCCCGTCGACTCCGATCACCTCACCGGCACCCACCGAGACGGCCGTCAGGACAGCTGCCATGCCGACGCCGCCGAGGCCCACCACCATCACCGATTGACCGGGCTTCGGAGTACCGGCGTTGAGCACCGCGCCGCCGCCGGTCAGCACCGCACAACCGAGGACTGCTGCGATATCGGCCGGGATGTCGTCCTCGACCGGCACCACGGACTTTCGGCTCACCACCGCGTGTGTGGCGAATCCGGAGACTCCGAGGTGATGCTTGACCTCTTCCCCGTCACGATGCAACTTGATGCCGCCGCCGAGCAGTGTCCCGGCATTGTTCGACGCACTGCCGGTGACGCAGGGCATCTGGCCGTCGGTGGCACACCCGGCACACTCACCGCAGCGCGGCAGAAACGTCATGACGACGCGGGTGCCGACTGCGATGTCGTCGACGCCCGCCCCGACTTCCTCGACCCGCCCGGCTGCCTCGTGGCCGAGCAGCATGGGGACCGGACGAACTCGGTTGCCGTCGACCACCGACAGATCCGAGTGGCACAGTCCCGCGGCTTCGATTCTGATCAACAGCTCCCCCTCGCCCGGCGAGCCGAGCTCGAGGTCGGAGACGGTGATGGGATGCGAGTCCGCGAAGGGACGAGATCGGCCGATTTCTTCGAGTACTGCGCCGCGAATCTTCATCCCGCCAGACTATGCGGCTCCGCCGCATGTGCGTGGAACTTCGTAGTGGGCTACGAGTTTCCATGCACATGGGCCGCAGGCCCTCAGAGTGGCAGACGGGGCCTGAGCAGGTGCGCAACCAGTGCCGTCCACCCGGTTTGGTGCGTGGCCCCGAGTCCCTCGCCGGTGTCTCCGTCGAAGTACTCGTTGAAGCTGGGGTGCACGCTCCACAGCGGGTCGAGGCTGGATTCGATGCGCTCGCCGTCGGCGGGTCTCTTGCCGTCCACCGGTCGGAACAGCCCGGCGAGACCGTTGTCGATGAGATCGGCGGCATCGGTGAGGGTGCGATGGTTGCCCGAGCCGGTGGGGATCTCGATGGTGAACGAGTCGCCGTAGTACCGGCCGTAGGCGCGCAGCTTGTCGGCCAGCAATACGTTCACCGGGAACCACACCGGACCGCGCCAGTTGGAGTTGCCACCGAACATTCCGGTGCGCGACTCCCCCGGCTCGTATTCGATGGACAGGCTCCGGCCGTCCACGTCGAACGTGGCCGGTTCGCGGTAGGAGGCCGAGAGCGAACGAATCCCGAAGTGCGACAGAAACTCTTCGGAGTCGAACATGCGAGCCAGGATGCGCTTGAGCCGTTCGGGTTGGACGAGTGTCAGCAGCATGCGCACCTCGCCGCCCTCACGCCGAGCCAGCAGCGGGCTGACCATCTCCGGTCGCCTGCGTTGAATCCAGCGCAGGCGAGCGGTGAGATCGGGACATTCCTCCTCGACCCACGGCGGGATCTCGGTGGCACCGAGGATGGGCAGCAGTCCAACCATGGACCGCACGCGCATCGGTACCGCATCGCCCTCGGGCTGAACCAGGACGTCGTAGAAGAACCCGTCCTCCTCGTGCCACAGCGAAATGTGCTGCGATCCGAAGGAGTTCACTGCCTTGGCGATCGAGAGGAAGTGTGAGAAGAACTTGGTCGCGACGTCGTCCCAGGCGCTGTCGTGTCGCGCGAGTTCCAGCGCGATCTTGAACATCTGCTGGCAGTAGAACGCCATCCAACTCGTCGCGTCCGACTGTTCGAGCCGAAATCCGGGTGGCAGTGGGGCAGATCGATTGAACAGTCCGATGTTGTCCATGCCGAGGAATCCACCCTCGAAGATGTTCGAGCCCTCGGAGTCCTTGCGGTTGACCCACCAGGCGAAGTTGAGCAGCAGCTTGGTGAACACCCGCACCAGGAATTCGCGATCGCGGTAGCCGTCGATGCGATAGACGTGCCATGCCGCCCACGCGTGCACGGGTGGGTTGACGTCACCGAACTCCCACTCGTACGCGGGCAGTTGGCCGTTGGGGTGCATGGCCCATTCCCGGCACATGAGCACCAACTGTTCCTTGGCGAAATCGGCGTCCACGTGCGCCAACGGAATCGCGTGGAAAGCCAGGTCCCAGGCCGCGAACCACGGGTACTCCCACTCGTCGGGCATCGAGATCACATCGGCCAACGCCAGGTGACGCCAGTGCGCATTGCGCCCACCCGGGTCCTGCCTCGAGTCCGGAGCCGGAGCGCCGACCTTGTCGCCCTCGATCCACTCCTCCACGTCGTATCGGTAGAGCTGTTTGGTCCACAGCAAACCGGCGTAGGCGCGCCGCGCAACATGCCGGTCGACATCGGTGAGGTCGGCTCCGATCACGGCACCGTAGAACTCGTCGGCCTCGGCCTGCCGGTCGGCGTGGACGGCATCGAATCCGGCCCCGAACGTCTGCTCGTCCGGCCGGTTGGGCGACAACCGCAATCGAACCGATTCCGTTGCACCGGGGGCGATGTCGTCGAAGCGGTACCAGAACGCAGCCTTCGTACCGGTCTGCTCGGGGTTGACCGCATCGAGCTCCCCGTCGACGACTCGGCGGCCGATGCCGTCCTTGGGGTACGCCGAGATGTTCTCCTGCCCCCACAGAGCCTCGGCATTGGTTTCGTTGTCGCAGAACAGAACTGCCGGTGTTCCCTCGGCACTGAGGTAGTAGCGACCGAGGAATCCGTGGTCGACGGCGATGGCTTCGAGTCCACCTGCCATCAGGTCCGGCGGGCTCAGCTGCGTCAGCGTGCCGCCACGCTCGTCGCGTCCCCACGACCAGGTGTTGCGCAGCCACAGGTGCGGCAGTAGATCGACCGACGCCGCCTCGGGGCCGTGGTTGGTGATCGAGATGGTGATGCAGATGTCGTCGGGTGAGGCCTTGGCGTACGTGACCTGGACGTCGAAGAATCTGTTCTCGTCGAGGATGCCGGTGTCGGCCAGCTCGTATTCGCGGTCGTCACGTCCGCGTCGAGCATTCTCTTCCCGCAGGCGGGCGTACGGATACTCCGCGTGCGGATAGCGGTAGAGCCACTGCATCCAGCTGTGCGTCGGTGTTCCGTCGACGGCCCAGAAGTATTCCTTGACGTCCTCGCCGTGATTGCCCTCCTCGTTGGCGAGGCCGAACAACCGTTCCTTGAGGATCGGGTCCTTTCGATTCCACAGTGCGAACGAGAAGTTCAGGAACCCGAAGCGGTCGCAGATTCCGCCGATACCGTCCTCGCCCCAGCGGTAGGCGCGCTTGTGCGCCTGATCGAACGGAAACGACGCCCAGGCATTGCCGTCCTCCGAGTAGTCCTCGCGCACGGTGCCCCACTGGCGCCCCGCCAGGTACGGGCCCCACTGACGCCACGGTCCGCTGACCCCGGGCGATTCCGCCAACCGATGGTGTTCGACGGTCGACGGGATGGGAACGCTCACGGGATTGGTGGTCACGGCACACAGTCTGGTCGTTGCCGGTCATCGATGCACGCCGACGTTGGCCGCCAGATACCCGACGCGTCGTTGCACCGCGGCGATCTCGCGGATGCCGTCGGTGAGCAGACTCCGCTCCAGAGGTGACAGATCTGCCATGATCAGCACGTCACCGGGTCGGTGGCCGGCCGTGATCTGGTCGATCTGATGCGACAGTCGGAGCCGTTGCAGCAGCTCGAACACCTCGGACAGTGCAGCGACATCTCGTTCGGAGAGCATGCCGTTGCCCGACGCCGCCGCGAGCCGCGCGGGGGTCGAGGCCGATGCCATGCCGACCGACAGCCCACCCCACCGAGCGAGGTTGACGATGGGCGTCAGGGCATGGGCCTTGAGGTCGAACGTGCCGCCGCGCCGAGCCAACACGTCTCGAAGCGATCGCAGCCGAGCCCGTCCGGCGAGGGCGTCCCGCAGTTGCAACCGCAGGGCGTCGGGGTGATCGACCAGGAGTCGTCGGTAGGCCTCGGGCACCGTGTGCAATTCTTTCGGGCCCCACACCACTCTGCCGTCGATCATCAACGAGGACATGATGAGGCCGGAGTCTTCCGCCGGATTGCCACGTTCGCCGAACGGGTTGCTGAGCCAATGGGCAGCGGCCCTTTCCCATTGACCGGCCGAGCGCGCGAATCGGGGCGAGCTCGCGACCGCGCCGTTGGTGTCCGACGGCAATCCGGCACTGTCGAGGCTCACGTGCACACGGGCGGCCAAGTCCATCAACGCCTCGTCGCGGGTCCACGACACCGCGTTCGATGTCCCTCGCACATCGGGATCTGCGGTGGCATCCGCCCAGGTCAATGCACTGTCGACGTCCGAGGAGGGCATCGCTTCTCGACGCGCCACGCTGCCGAGAGTGATCCAGGCGAAGTGGTCACGCGGCACGTCCGGACGTGCGGTCCATTCGATCTCGACGGCCCGGCGAACGAGGCTGTCGACCACGACGGAGAGGATCGCGCTGACCGCCATCGCATCGGTTCCGCCTTCGAACAGATCCACCACCAGGCGGGGCACGAGCCTGCCTGCGTCGGCGAGTTCGGCGGAGGTCGACGCCGATGCCACAGCTCGCCGGACCACAAAACTGCGTCGGGTGGACGCGGCATGCAGATCCGAATCCTCGACGACGCCGAGTACCTCACCGCGGGTCGACACCACAGGCATGTGCCGCAGGCCTCGCTCGAGCATGTCCATCAGCACGGTGCCGGCCAACCGGTCCGCCGTGACGGTCTCGGCGGGCGACGTCATGACCCGCTCGATCGGCGTATCGACGCCGATACCGGCGGCCACCACACGAATTCGGAGGTCGCGGTCGGTGAAGATGCCGTGGCGCGATCCCCGCAGCGGAACCAGAACGTAGGAGCTGCCCTGCTCGGTCATGTGCCGGACCGCATCTCGGACCGTGGTTCCGACGGGCGTGAACACCGCAGGCGCAGAGACCAATTCACCGACGGTCCGACCGGCGCTGCCCTCCGCCGGTCCCCCACGGTACGCAGAAGAGGAGTTGACGGCATCGGCCAGAAACGCCAGACCGGCGGGCGTGGCGAACAACGGCCGAACCAGCGCACCGGGCAATTGCAGAACGACACTCGGTTCGGTTGCCCGCGCACAGAATTCGACGGTTCCACCCGAGAGCAGCGCCGAGAATCCGAATACCCCACCCGGACCTATCGTGTCGATGGGAACGTCGGTGCGTGAGGTGTCGTCCGGGTGCGTGATCACCACGCGCCCGGTACGCACCACCCACACGGTGTCGGCATCGGCCGAGGCGTCCATCTGTGGACGGTCCACAACCCATGCGCCACTGCCGTACTCGCGTTCGACGGCTGCTGCGGCCATCTCGGCCAGCACAGCCGGTGGCGCGCCCTGAAACGGTGGATGCGCGCCGAGAAAATCGGCCAGCTCCGATCTATCCGCCACGGATCAGGTCGGCGCATTTCTCCGCCATGGTCATCACCGTGATGTTGGGATTGACGTACGGCAGCTTCGGCATCGCCGACGCGTCGACCACGCGCAGGTGCGCGATGCCCTTGACGCGCAACTCGGGATCCAGCACGGCCATGGTGTCGTCCACCGATCCCATCCGCGCCGTGCCTGCCGGGTGATAGACCGTGTTGTGGGTCTTGTGCACGTAGTCCAGCAGGTCGTCGTCGGTGACAGCATCGGGTCCGGGGGCAAGCTCTCGTTCGATCCACCCTGCGAGCGGACCGTCTGCGGCAATCCGACGAGCCAGCTTCAGACCGGCGAGCATCACCGCGTCGTCGTGGCCGTCGGAGTCGGTGAAGTAGCGAGGATCAACCTTGGCCCGATCGCGAAAATCCCTGCTGCGCAACCGAACAGTGCCCCGCGAGCGCCCCTGGGTGACGTTGGGCGTGAGACAGAAACCGTTGTCGGTGGTCGGATAGCCCCAACGAAGGGTGTTCATGTCGAACGGCACACTGCCGTAATGCATCATGATGTCCGGGTAGTTCAGCGAGTCGTCGGTCTGCGCGAACACGCCGATCTCCCACCACTGCGAGGACGTGGTGACCATCGGCTTGCTCGCCTCCCAGAACACCAGCCCCTCGACGTGGTCGTCGAGGTTCTCGCCCACTCCGGGTGAATCGACCCGAACGGTGATCCCCATCTCCTGCAACTGTGCCGCCGGTCCGATTCCGGAGAGCATCAACAACTTCGGCGTGTCGATGGCACCGGCGGTGACGATCACCTCGCGACGCGCCGAGACGGTGTCGTAGCCGGTGAGATCGGGGCGTTGGTACCGCACTCCGGTCGCGGTCAGCGATTCGTCGATCAGAATCTCGCTGATCCAGCAGTCCGTTCGCACCTCCAGGTTGGGGCGCGTGCCGATGATCGGATGCAGGTAGGCGTGTGAGGTCGACATACGCAAGCCGTCTTCGCCCGCATTGATCTGGAACCAGCCGGCACCGTTGAGTACCGGCGTTCCGCGGTTGAATGCGACCGTCGGAAGACCTATCCCGGCGGCCGATTCGAGCACTGCCGCACCGCACGGATCGTTCGGTGGCACGTCGCGAATCCGCACCGGCCCGTCCTGTCCGCGACCGGTGTCGTTGCTCTCGACTCGCGCGACGAGCGGAAGGATGTCCGACGCGCCCCATCCCGTCGCGCCCGCAGCCGCCCAATCGTCGAGGGTTTCCGCCGGCGGGTGAAAGGCGATGCAGGAGTTGTGCGAGGAGCAGCCACCGAGCACTTTCGCCCGCGCGTGCCGCATGAAGCTGTTGCCGCGCTCCTGCGGTTCGACGGGATAGTCCCAGTCGTAGCCGGAGTCGAGTAGATGCATCCACTCCGCCAGTTCGAGAATTGCCTTGTCGCCGACGTCGGTCGGCCCTGCTTCGACGAGGCAGACACTGACGGAGGGGTCCTCGCTGAGCCGAGCAGCGAGGACACACCCCGCCGTCCCGCCACCTGCGACGACGTAATCGAACTGGGTGTCTGTCACTGCACGCTCCTTCTAGTCGCCCGTGGAGGCATGTGATTTCAGAGTGCCGATGTGCTTGCGTCCCTTGACTGCGTACCACAGCAGGCCGATGCCCAGAATGCCGCCGATGTAGACGAACGCACCGAACGTGTTGTACCAGGGGGTTCCGTACACGGCCTCGCGCGGCCAGGCGAGGTTGATCGCCATCCCTGCGCCCCACACCACTGCCGCGATGTTCACCGGCAGGCCCCACCTGCCCATCGTGAAGTACCCGCCGGGCTTCAGGTCCTCCGGCGGCCACTCACCCTTGACTCGTTTGACCAACAGCGGCGCGGTGACCATCAGATACGCGAGGTAGATCATGATGATCGCGATCGACGTGAGGACGGTGAAGATCTGCGGCTGACCGATGTTGACGACGAGAATGACGATGGCCAGCACGCCGATGGTCACTGCGGGCACCACCGGGGTCTGGGTCTTCGGGTTCACCTTGGCCAGACTCTCACCGAAGGGCAGCGCGTTGTCTCGCGCCATGGCGAACGTGAGCCGAATCGCCGCGGTGTGCACCGCCAGCGAGCAGACGAAGACCGCGATGACGATGCAGATGAGGAAGACGGTGCCCAGTGGGCCCCACATCACCGCTTCGACGATGGACTGCAAACTGCCGTCCGGGCTGCCGAGCGACGGATCGTTGAGGTCCGGCGCGGCCATGACGGCGAACACCAGGATGGCTCCACCGATGACGAACGAGGCGAGAATGGCGCGCAGGATGGCCTTCGGCGCGGTACGCCGGGGTTCGACGGTCTCCTCTCCGAGCGAGCTCGCAGTGTCGAAGCCGTACATCACGTAGCCCGACGCCAACGACGCCACCAGGAAGGCTCCGAGGTACCCGCCGCTCTCACCGGCACCGTAGCCGTTGGTGGAGAAGAACACCTCGGGGCCGCGGTTGATGTTGGCCGCGAGCAGAATCGCGATCAACACGGCCGCGATGAGCTCGATGAACACTCCTGCGCTGTTGATCATCGCCATCAGCCGGACCCCGAGCGCATTGATCGTCGTGGTGATGGCGATGAGGATCGCACCGAGCAGCACCGCGTTGGCCGCGAAATCACTGGCACCGGAACCGTCACCGATGATCTGGAATCCGCTCCAGATACGGGGCAGATTCAGCTGCAATGCCAGCGCCACGGCGGACAGCGTCACGATCGAGGCCGTCAGCATCAACCAGCCCGCAGACCATCCGACGATTCTGCGGCCCAACAGCTTCGCCCAGTTGTACACCGAACCCGCTACCGGATACTTCGCGGCCAGTTCCATGAAGCACAGTGCCACGCAGAGCTGACCGACGAACACTGCAGGCCACGACCACAGATACGCCGGTCCGGCCGCACCGAATCCGAAATAGAACAGCTGGAACGTACCGGTGAGAATGGAGATGTAGCTGACGCCCGCGGCAAAGCTGGCGAATTTGCCGAGGCTTCGATCGAGTGACTCCTTGTAGCCGAAGTCGTCCATTCCGCTCGAACTGTCGTTCAGTAGTGCCATGCGCCTGGCCTTTCCGATCTTTTCGTTATCGGGTGCCGAACCACCCCGCCGCCGTGGGCGAGGTGTTGTGCCAAATATGTTTCGCCTCTTGATATTCGGACATTCCGGACGGACCGAGTTCGCGGCCGTTACCGGATTGCTTGAAGCCGCCCCATTCTGCGGCCGCGGTGTAGACGCCGAAGTCGTTGAGCCACACCGTGCCATGGCGAAGCCCACGTACCATTCTTTCGCCTCGCGCGGCGTCGGATGTCCGAACTCCCGCGGCGAGACCGTAATTAGTATCGTTGCCCAACAGGAGTGCTTCGGCCTCGGTATCGAAGCGCTCCACTGTGAGTATGGGCCCGAATGTCTCCTCCTGCACGATATTCATGGACCGATCGCAGTGGTCGAAAATCGTCGGTAGGAAATAGCTACCCTGGTCGAGAGCCGAATTGTCCGGTTTCGTTCCGCCGATGACCAGCGTTGCGCCCTCGTCGATCCCGCCCGCGACGAAGGCCTCGATCTTCTCGCGCTGCGCCTGCGATACCAGTGGCCCGGTCTCGCTCGCCGGGTCCATCCCCGGACCGATCACGATGGTCTTCGCGCGTTCGGCCACGGCTGCAACGAAGCGGTCGGCGACCGATTCCTCGATGATGAGTCGAGTGCCGGCCGAACACACCTGGCCCGAGTGCAGAAAGACTCCGGTCAGGACGTTGTCGACCGAGTCGGCGAATGCCTGATCGTCGGCCACAGCGTCGGCGAACACGATATGTGGATTCTTGCCACCGAGCTCGACGGCCACCTTGGTGACGTTCTCGGCCGCCGCGGCCAAGATGTGCCTACCTGTCGCCAGCCCACCGGTGAAGGAAATGAAGTCGACGTCGCGGTTCCTGGTGAGCGCGTCCCCGAGAACCGCGCCGCTGCCCTGCAGCAGGTTGACCACACCGGCCGGCGCTCCGGCTTCCTCCACCAACTTGGTGAACGCGATGGTGCTGAGCGGAGTCACCTCGCTCGGCTTGAGCACCATCGTGCAGCCGGCCGCCAGCGCCGGGGCAATCTTCCACGAGATCTGCAGCAGCGGATAGTTCCACGGCGCGATCATGACGCAGACGCCGATCGGTTCGTGCACCACTCGGCTGATGATTTCGGGTCGGTCGACGTCGATCAGACGATCGGCCTCGACCACTGCGAGATCGGCGTAGAAGCGGAAGACCGACGTCACGTCGTCGATGTCGATTTCACTCTCGCCGAACGTCTTTCCGGTATCGAGAGTCTCGATACGCGCGAGCTCGGCCTTGTCTCTCTGGAGCAGATCTGCGATGCGATTCAACAGATTGCTGCGCTCACCCACCGTCACCGACCGCCACGGCCCGTCGTCGAACGCCGCCCGCGCCGAGGCCACCGCGCGCAGAGCATCGTCCGGAGTGGCCTCGTCCACGACGGCGACCGTGCTGCCGTCCGCGGGGTTCACGATGTCTCGGGTTCCGCCGTCACCGGATCCCTGCCACTGCCCGTCGACGAACAACGAGGGCCGCAGCGCGGTCGGGTCGAATCCTGCATCGGAGTCGGTCACCGAAACACCTTCTTCCGTATGGGGGTCGTGTCGTGTGTCTACGCTATGCCCTCAGCGCCCGGCGGTCCCGTCGATCCGTTCGTGAACCTCGTCTTCCCGCGGACCGATGCGCGAACATACCGTCCTCCCCGCTGAGAGGCATTGGCCTCCGCCCCTTTTCCTGCTGCGATTGTCGAACATGCGACGGCACTGTGTCGGACATGCAACAGCACAGTGCAGCGCAGCGCATTACGCTGGGATTCATGACTATCGAAGATGTGGGCGGCAGACGAACGGTGACGGCGGACGAGCTTCTTCTCCTGGTGGGTGATCACCTGCTCATAGAGGAGGGTGTCGCGACCGGGTTCATCGAGAGCGCGGGCCAGGTTGCCGAGAGCGTGGCGGTGACGGTGACCGACGGCGTCGACGGAACCACGACGACCGAACGGGTGTTCCTTCCCGATGCCGAGGTGACCATCGAACCCGCCGATCGCGGACGCGCCCCTGTCACGATGTGAGGGCAGGACAATCCCTGCTCAGAAGTACATTCATGTAACTCGAACAACTCTGCTCACACCAGTCACACAGGCACCGAACTGAGCTAGGGTGGCGGAAACCCGTCACCGTTCGGAAGGACGTCAGCAGTGCGACAAGGCCGAGGACACCCGACCGTTCGCGTTGCCGTCGTGTCCTGTGCCGCTGCCCTCGCCGTCGGTTTCGGCTCGTTCACGGCAGTGGCCGATCCCGAGGCGTCGGCCCCGGCAACCGCCGCCGAGTCGGTCCGCTCGGCCGACGCAGATCAGTACAACGGCGCGCAGGACGCACTGGTGAAGGGGCGCTACGACGACGGTTTCGCTGCCCTCGACGCACTCGCACTCGCCGCCCCGGACGACGCCAACGTGGCAGCGCTGCAAACGTTCTATGCCAACGCGACCGCCGATACCGATGCGCTTGCGCAACACTCGGCTCGCCTGCACACGCTGTCTCCCGCCCTCGCCGATGCAGTCGACCGGGCCATCGCCGTCATCGACGAAGCCGCGACGGAGACAATCGACTTCGACCCGATCACCGACGGACCCCGCACCGCGATCGTGGTACTCGGTCTGGGCCTGAACGGCGACGGCAGCACGACCCCGGAGTTGGTGGAGCGTCTGCGCTCGGCCGTCGCCGCCGCGGAGCGCTCCCCCGAGTCCCCCATCATCGTCACCGGCGGAAATCCGCAGAGCGGCGTCACCGAGGCCGAGGCGATGCAGCGATGGCTCGTCGATGAAGGCATCGCGGCCGACCGCATTCACACCGAATCGACCGCGAATTCGACGGTGCAGAACGCACAGCGAGCTACCGCACTGGCCGCCGAGATCGGCGTCGACGATCTCGTGCTGGCGACGACCCCCAGTCATCTTCGACGAGCGATCTCCGACTTCGAGATCGCGGGCGGCGACGTGATCGGCGCTGCGACAGCAACTCCCGACGATCTTCCGGATCTGCCTGCACTCGCTCCGACGGCACGGTTGGGCATGACCGTCGATGCCACCAAGATCCTCGGGATCCCGCGCACCTACTGACGCGTCCACCCTCGCAGCACCGACTCCGTCCCGGCTTCGAACATCGCACGACGGGTCTCGTCGTCGGAGTTCGTCGGCATCGCCAGTTCCAACGACACCAGACCGTGCACGATCGCCCAGAACGAGTGGCTGATCAACTCGACCGGCGCCCCGGCCATGATGCCGTCCGCAACGGCGCGTGCCACCGCCGCCCGGAGCGGATCCATAGCCGCGGATGCGACTTGCGCCTCGTCGGATACATCGATCGAACCGAGTACTCCGCCGAACATCACCGCGTACAGATGCGGATTACGTAGCGCCCACTCTCGGTACGCGATAGCCAATTCACGCAGATCGACCTCGGGATCGCCGGTGACCGGAACCCCGCGCTGAGCGTCCCCGAAACTCGAGAACGACGTGGCGAACAGTGCCACGAGCAGCTCGGCGCGACCACCGAACAGTGAGTAGATCGCGGTGGTCGAAGTGCTCTGCGCAGCCGCGAGTTTACGTAGTGACAACGAGTCGACGCCTTGCTGCGCAACGGTTTCCGCCGCGGCCTCGAGTAGCCGGGTCCGCAACTCGGCGTCGTGAATTCTTGGTCTCGCCACTTGCGAAACCTACCACAACGGTGTTTTATAACAGTGTCACACAACGCTTCGATCATCGAACGGACGGGAACACGTCATGCCAACCATCATCGACGGCCGCACCACGGTCGAATCCGAACGGGACACCGTCACGGTCTTCCTCATCGGAATGCGCATCAACAATCCCCTTGCCGTTCGCTCCTGGTTACCCGCGGTGCGGGCGATGCCGCGGATGCTCGGCCATCTCGAGCGGGATCCCGCATCCGGGATGCTCGGCTACCACTCGTGGTTGGGACGCACCACCATGCTGGTCAGCTATTGGCGCAACGCCGAGGACCTCACCCGGTTCGCCTCCGACCCCGACGCACCACATGCACCCGCCTGGCGCGCCTTCAATCGATCGGTAGCCGCGACCCGCCATGTCGGTGTGTGGCACGAAACCTATACCGCGACAGCACAGAACAGTGAGGCGATCTACGTCAACATGCCTACGTTCGGACTCGCGGGAGCCATCGGTGGACTCCCGGTCGGTACCGGCTCGCACACGTGGAAGCAGCGAATGAAATCTCCGAACTGATTGCTCGACGGCTACAGGAAGTTCCCGGCACGCGCAGCCAGGTCGAGAACGGGCTGCGGGAAGACTCCGAGGGCCACGGTGACCACCACCGAGACCCCGATCGCGCACGACACCGACGCCGTCGGCCGCACGATCGTTGCGGTCCGCTCTCCCGGATCGGTGAAGAACATCAGCACGATCACCCGCACGTAGAAGAACGCTGCAATCGCGCTGCACACCACTCCGACCACGACCAGTGCCGCTCCCCCAGAGCCCGAGGCAGCGCTGAACACAGCGAACTTGCCGATGAATCCACTGGTGAGCGGAATGCCGGCGAACGAGAGCAGGAACAACCCGAACACTGCCGCCACCAGCGGTGACCGACGACCGATTCCGGCCCACCGTTCCAGATCGCTCACTTCACCGCGCTCGTCGCGCGCCAAACCGATGATCGCGAACCCTCCGAGAGTGCTGAAGGCATACGCCAACAGATAGAACATCGTGGCCGACACACCCGAATCACCCACTTCACCCGAATCACCCAATGCCGTCACTCCGGTGAGGATGAACCCGGTGTGCGCGACGGACGAGTACGCCAGCATCCGTTTGACATCGGTCTGCGTCACCGCGACAACGGAACCCAACACCATGGTCGCGATGGCCACGACCCACAGCATCGGCCGCCAACTCGATTCGAGACCGGGAAGCGCCACCCCGAAGATGCGAAGAATCGCACCGAACGCCGCGACCTTGGTCACCGTGGCCATCAGAGCTGTCACCGGAGTGGGGGCACCCTGGTAGACGTCGGGAATCCACGAATGAAACGGCACGGCACCGACCTTGAACAGCAGACCCACCGCGAGCAGGGCGGTTCCGATCAGCGCGAGCGATCTGCCCTGACCGTCCACCGCGATGGCGTCGGCGATGCCGTCCAACCGAACGGTTCCGGCGTACCCGTACAGGAAGGCAACCCCGAACAGGAAGAATGCGGACGAGAACGCGCCCAGCAGAAAGTATTTGAGGGCAGCTTCCTGCGAGAGCAAGCGCCGTCGCCTGGCCAGTCCGCAGAGCAGATACAGCGGCAAGGACAGCACTTCCAGCGCCACGAACATCGTCAGCAGATCCGTGGCCGCCGGAAAGAGCAACATGCCACCGATCGCGAACATCGCCAGAGGAAACACCTCGGTCTGGGCGACGCCTGCATCGATGGCCTCCTTCTCCGCCACGCTGCCCGGAGTGGTCGATGCCTGCGGGGTGAACGAATCGATGCGACGCTCGGCACCGGCCCCGGTGACTGCAACGGTGCGCTCCGCCAACAGCGCGATCGCCGGAATCGACACCAGCACAATGGTTCCCTGCAGAAACAGCGTCGGCCCGTCGATCGCAACCGCGCCGGACATCGCCGACGCCTCGGTGCCTGCCAGACCCAGGATGGCCGCCAGCGCCGCCACCAGTCCCGCGAGAGCGAGACCCACATGCGTGATCCGACGGGCTCGCAGCGGCACGAACGCCTCTACGAGAACACCGAGAACTGCGACCGAGAACACGATCAGCATCGGTGCCAGCAGACCGTACTGCACCTCGGGTGTGGTCATCGCTGACCTCCTGAACTGTCGACGATCGTGGATTGCACTGCCGGAGTGATGACATCGAGCGCGGGTTTCGGATACACCCCGAGCACGATGAGCAACGCGATCAGCGGCACCACCACGGCCAGCTCACGGCGAACGAGATCGGGCACCGTCTCGTTGCCCTCCCGGACCGGCCCGGTCATGACGCGTTGGTAGAGCCACAGTATGTAGATCGCCGACAGCACGAGGGCTCCGGCGGCCACAATCGCGGCGACTCCGTATCGACCGAACGTGCCGATCAGCACGAGGAATTCGCTCACGAACGGGGCGAGGCCGGGTAGCGAGAGCGTGGCGAGTCCCGAGATCAGGAACGTTCCGGCGAGCACCGGTGCCACCTTCTGCACACCGCCGTAGTCGGCGATCGCTCGTGATCCTCGACGCGACACGAGGAAGCCTGCGATCAAGAACAGTGCGGCCGTGGAGATTCCGTGGTTGACCATGTACAGCGTGGCACCGGCCTGACTCTGACCGGTCATGGCGAAGATACCGAGGATGATGAATCCGAAGTGCGAAATCGACGTGTAGGCAATCAGTCTCATCATGTCGGTCTGGCCGATCGCCAGTATCGCGCCGTAGACGATGCCGATGACTGCGAGTGTGATGATCCACGGCGCGAACGTCTGCGACGAGCCGGGGAACAGTTCGAGACAGAACCGCAGCATCGCGAACGTGCCCACCTTGTCCACCACCGACATCATCAGCACCGCCGTGGCGGGTGTGGACTGCACTGCGGCGTCGGGTAGCCACGAGTGGAACGGCCACAACGGTGCCTTGATAGCGAACGCGAACATGAATCCGAGGAACAGTGCGTTCAGAACCATCGGATCCACACCGAGTCCGCCCGATGCCGCCGCGTCGGCGATCGCGCGCAGATCGAATGTCCCGCCGTCGAAAGGCCCGTCGGGTCGCGCGGTCACCACGTACAGGCCGATGACGGCAGCCAACATGATCAGACCGCCGAACAGGTTGTACAACAGGAACTTCACCGCGGCGCGCGTTCGATGCACTCCCCCGAAACCACCGATGAGGAAGTACATCGGAATCAGCATCGCCTCGAAGAAGATGTAGAACAACAACACGTCCAACGCGAGGAACGACACGAGCACCATCGACTCGACCACAAGGATCAACGCCATGTACGTGTGCGACACCCGACGGGAGCCGTAATTCGCGACGCGACTGCCGTCGTACCAGCCCGCGACGAGCAGCAAGGGTGTGAGAACGGTGCTGAGCAACACCAGGACCAGGCCGATTCCATCGAGTCCGAGGGTGTACCGCGCACCGAAAGCCGCTATCCACGAATGGTCTTCGACGAACTGGTACCGATCACCACCGGAGTCGAACGACACTGCCAGGGCGACCGACACGGCCAGTGTTCCGGCAGCGAAACCCACTGCGACACTGCGCGCGACGGTCGGGCGAGCGGCGGGCACCAGGGCGACGACGATCGCACCGAGCATCGGGAGCACCCACAGGACGGTCAACCAGGGAGTCGTCACAGAGCCACCACCATCAGTACCACGAGAACGGCTCCCGCGAACATCGCCAACGCATACGACCGCACATAGCCCGTCTGCAGCCGTCCGGACCGCGTCGATGCGCCACCGATCGAGCTCCCCACCCCGTCCACGACGGCGTCGATACCGTTGTCGGCGTGCACCAGTGCGCGCGTGAGTGTTTGTCCTGGCCGCATGAATGCCGCCTCGTTGACGGCATCTCCGTAGAGATCGGCACGTGCAGCTCGGGTCAGGGGCGAGACATCCTCGGGTGGTGTCGGCGGAACCTCGTTCGCGATGTACTTGCGGTACGCGATGCTCGCACCGACCAGCACGACCACCAGGACGGCGACGGTGACCACCCAGGCCGGAATCGCGTGCTCCTCGTGTTCCGATCCCACCACCGGTTGCAGCCATGCCTCGAGGCGCCCACCCACCGCGAGGAAGGCTCCCGACGCCACCGAGCCGACGGCCAACACGATCATCGGGACGGTCATCGTCGCCGTCGTCTCGTGCGGATGTGCCTGCGCGGACCAGCGTTTCGGACCGAAGAACGTCAACAGCATCACCCGAGTCATGTAGAAGGCCGTCAGCCCTGCACCGAGCAATGTCACGCAGCCGAGAATCGGACCTGCCACTCCCTCGGCGGCGAATGCGACCTCGATGATCGGATCCTTGGCGAAGAAGCCGGAGAACGGCGGCAGTCCGATGATCGCGAGATAGCCGAGGCCGAACGTGACGAACGTGATCGGCATCGCGGCGCGGAGTCCACCGAACTGTCGCATGTCGGTCTCGTCGTTCATCGCGTGCATCACCGAGCCCGCGCCCAGGAACAAGCCCGCTTTGAAGAAGCCGTGCGAGATCAACAGCACGATGGCGTAGGCGTACCCGGAGGGGCCGAGCCCGGCCGCGAGCACCATGTACCCGATCTGACTCATCGTCGACGCCGCGAGCGCCTTCTTGATGTCGTCCTTCGCACAACCGATGACGGCACCGAACAGCAAGGTGACCGCACCGACGGTGACGGTGGCCGCGCGGGCGGTGGGCGACGCCTCGAACACCGGTCCGGAGCGCACGATGAGATACACCCCGGCCGTGACCATCGTGGCCGCGTGAATCAGTGCCGACACCGGTGTCGGGCCCTCCATGGCGTCCCCGAGCCACGATTGCAGCGGCACCTGCGCCGACTTTCCACACGCCGCCAACAGCAACATCAGCGCCATGGCGGTGGCCACCGATTCGCTCGCCTCGCCGATTCCGGCGAACACGTCGTCGTACTGGACGGAGCCGAAGTTCACGAACATGATCATCAGCGCAACGGCCAGGCCGATGTCACCGACTCGGTTGACCACGAACGCTTTTCGGGCAGCCGACGCAGCCGACGGCTTGTGCTGCCAGAAGCCGATCAGCAGATACGACGCCAGACCGACTCCCTCCCACCCCAGGTAGAGGCCGAGGAAGTTGTCGGCCAGAACAAGCAGCAGCATGGCGGCGAGAAACAGGTTGAGGTACGCGAAGAAGCGCCGCCGCTCGGCGTCGTGGCTTATGTAGCCGATGGAGTACACGTGAATGAGCGACCCGACTCCGGTGATCAGCAGGACGAAACAGATCGACAGTTGATCTGCGCGCAAGCCGAAGTCGACCTGCAGTTCGTCGACCGGAACCCACCGGAACAGGGTCTGGGTGAGCATCCTGTTCGACTCGTCACGCCCGAGCATCGAGGCGAGCACCACCGCGGCCACCACGAACGACGACACCGCTGCCGCCGTCGCGACCAGATGCCCCCAGGAGTTGCAGCGCCGGCCACCGAGCAACAGGAACGCCGCACCGAACGCCGGCAGAGCCGGAAGAAGCCACAGGATCGACATCGTTGTTCCCCCGTCAGTTCTTCATCAGTGAATTCTCGTCCATGGAGATAGAACGCCGAGAACGGAAGATGGCCATGATGATGGCCAGGCCCACCACCACCTCGGCAGCGGCGACCACCATGGTGAAGAACGCGAACAACTGCCCGTCGAGATTGCCGTGCATGCGGGAGAACGTCACGAACGCGAGATTGACTGCGTTGAGCATCAATTCGATGCACATGAACACGATGATGGCGTTGCGCCTGACGATGACGCCTGCCGCGCCGATCGTGAACAGCAGAACGGACAGGTAGAGATAGTTCTCCGGATTCATCGCTCGTCACGCTCGATCCGAGGATCGGCGAACATGGCGTTGACGGAGGACTCGGATTCGGTTCCGTCGGGCAGCAGAGCGCGGCGATCCACCCCGTTGTGGCGGGCGTACACCCCTGGACTCGGCAGCGGTGTCACCCTCGAACCATCGCGAAATCGGCCGCGGGCCATTTCTCGCTGACCCTTGACCGGTCCCAGAGCTTCCCGGTGCGCCAGAATCATCGCCCCGATGGTGGCAGTGATCAGCAGTGCCCCGGTCAACTCGAACGCCCACACGTACTCGACGAAGATCAGCTCGGCCAGGCCCTCGACGTTTCCGGTGGAGTTGACGGCGTCGAGACCGGCGAAGTCGAGCCGACCGTTCCGGACCGAATCGCGCAGCAGCACCCCGATGATCAACAGCCCGAAACCGATTCCGATGACGACGGCCGCGATGCGGTGCCCGCGCAGGGTTTCGGTCAGCGACTCCGAGGTGTCGACTCCGACGAGCATCAGCACGAACAGGAACAGCATCATGACCGCGCCGGTGTAGACGACGATCTGCACGACACCGAGGAACAACGCCCCCTGCGCCATGTAGAAGGTCGCCAGCACCACCATCGTTGCAGCGAGGAACAATGCCGAGTAGACGGCTTTGGTACTCATCACCACGCCGAGTGCACCGATGACGGCTACGACGCCGAGGGTCCAGAACTGCACTGCCTCACCGGTGGACGTGGCCTCGAGGGCGAGCTGAGCGATGGCAGTCATCGAACCGGACCGCCCTCGGTTTCGTTTGTTTTCTCGTCGCCGGTGACGATGCCGCGGTAGTAGTCCTCCGCCGAACGGCCCGGAGCCATCGCGTGCGGCGGGGCCACCATGTCCGGCTCGAGCGGAGCCAGCAGGGAGTCCTTCTCGTAGATCAGATCGGCTCGGTTGTCACCGGCGAGTTCGTACTCGTTGGTCATCGTGAGAGCCCTGGTCGGGCAGGCCTCCACACACAATCCACACCCGATGCACCGCAGGTAATTGATCTGATAGACCGCGCCGTAGCGCTCACCCGGAGAGAACCTCTCGGTCTCGGTGTTGTCGGCTCCTTCGACATAGATGGCGTCGGCCGGGCAGGCCCACGCGCACAGTTCGCAACCGATGCACTTCTCGAGACCGTCGGCGTACCGATTGAGTTGATGACGACCGTGGTAGCGAACCTCCGTCGGCTTCTTCTCCTCCGGATACAACTCCGTCTCGGCCTTCTTGAACATCGTCGCGAAGGTGACTCCGAAACCGGCTATGGGACCGAGAAATTCAGGCATCGGCGTTCTCCTTCGGTGACCTGGCGGCGGATGAGCGCACACCGGCGTGCCGGCTCGGGAAAGTCGAGCCCTGGGTGGGAATGGGAGGTATCGGGAATCCGCCTGCCACAGCGTCGAACTCGGCAACGGGCACACCAGGCGGCACGTTCCGCTCCCGCGCACGCCTGCGCACCATCAGCAGCAGTGAACCCAGGACGGCCACCGCGAAGATCATCGACACGACGAACGTGACCAGCGGTACGTCGTAACGATCGGCCCCGAGTACCCGCACCGTCGCGATCACCATCACCCAGATCAGCGCAACGGGAATGAGAATCTTCCAGCCGAAGCTCATGAACTGGTCGTAGCGCAGCCTCGGCAGCGTCGAACGCAGCCAGATGAACACGAACAGGAACACCCAGACCTTGAGGGTGAACCACAGCACCGGCCACCACCCCGAATTGGCACCGCTCCACAAACTCAACGGAATCGGCGCCTGCCAGCCGCCGAGGAACAGCGTGGTCGCGAGCGCCGAGACGGTGACCATGTTGATGTACTCGGCGAGCATGAACATGGCGAAACGAAGAGACGAGTACTCGGTGTGGAATCCGCCCACCAACTCACCCTCCGCCTCGGGCAGATCGAACGGAGCGCGGTTGGTCTCGCCGACCATCGCCGTCACGTACACCAGGAACGACGGCAGAAGCAGGAAGATGTACCAGGTGTTCTGTTGCGCAGCAACGATTCCGGAAGTCGACATGGTCCCGGCGTACAGGAAGACCGCCGCGAACGACAGGCCCATCGCGACCTCGTAGGAAATCACCTGCGCCGTCGAACGCAGCGCACCGAGCAGCGGATAGGTCGAACCCGACGCCCACCCCGCCAACACGATCCCGTACACACCCACCGACGTGACCGCGAGAATGTACAGAACACCCACCGGCAGGTCGGTCATCTGCAGCGGCGTCGTCGTACCGAACACCGACACCTCGGGACCGAACGGAATCACCGCGAAGGCCATGAACGCAGGAACCACCGAAATGATCGGAGCCAGAACGTAGATCGGCTTGTCGACGCCGGTCGGAGTGATCCCCTCCTTCAACGCCAGCTTGATCCCGTCCATCAGCGACTGCAACAGACCCCACGGGCCCACCCGGTTGGGCCCCACCCGCATCTGCATCCACGCCATGATCTTGCGTTCGGCGTAGATCGCGACCAGCGGCGTCAGCACCAGGAAGACGAAGACCGCCAGGGCTTTACCGACAACCAACCACCACGGATCGTTGCCGAACATCGACAGATCGGTCGGCGCGGCCACGATCATGACTGCCTACCTTGGGGTCGTTCCGCAGAACTGCGACGGATACTCACCACTGCGCCGGACCGAACACCCAGCGAGCGATACACCGTCGAACCGGGCGAGTTCATCGGTATCCACACCACGGTGTCGGGCAGATCGGTGATCGTCAGCGGCAACGTGATCGAGCCACGGTCCGTCGCAACACTCACCAGATCGCCGGTCTCGGCTCCGATGGCCGAGGCCGTTGCCGCCGACAGCCGAACGGTAGGTGCGCGACCGGTCGCGGCGAGATTGTCCTCCCCGTCCTGCATTCGTCCCGCATCGATGAGCATCCGCCACGTGGCCAGAATCGTCTGTCCCGGACCGAGGGTCGGAACGTCCGCGTGGGGTGCCACCCGGGCCACCGCGGTGCGCGGGCCGTTCCACACACCGAGGCGAGCCAACTCGGCGCGTGCCGCCGCCGCGTCGGGCACGGCCAGTTCGACGCCCATCTGCGCGGCGATGGCGTCGAGGATGCGTTGATCCGGCATCACCGCGCCTGCACCGAGTGCAGTGTCGAACGTACGGGGTCGGCCTTCCCAGTCGACGAAAGTTCCCGACTTGTCGACCACCGGTGCCACTGGGAACACCACGTCGGCCCGCTCGGTGACCGCGCTGTGGCGCAGTTCGAGGCTCACCACGAACGCCGATCGGTCCAATGCGTCGAGTGCCTCCTGGGGGTCCGGCAGATCGTCGAGATCGATTCCCGCAGTGACCAGAGCGCGATCCGGTCCTGCGTCGGCCAGGATCGCCGCCGTGTCGCGGCCCACCTCCGCCGGCAACTCGGGCACTCCCCACACCGCGGCCACCTCGGCGCTCGCAGCCGCATCGGCAACAGGACGCCCGCCGGGCAGGACGTTCGGCAGCGCCCCTGCGTCGAGCGCACCGCGTTCGCCGGCGCGTCGAGGAATCCAGGCCAGGCTCGCGCCGGTGTCGTCCGCCAGTTTCGATACCGCCGCCAGACCACCGGGAACGCAGCCGAGCCGCTCGCCCACGAGGACGATCGCACCGGGCTCCCGGAGGAGGTGTGCAATCGATTCGGTGCCGCGATCGCCGACGTGCAACGCATCGAGCCAGCCCGGCTCCTCGCCGGGAATCGACTGCAGCAGGACGCCGTCCAGCTTGCGTAGGCCCCGGGTGGAGAACGGCGCGATCGATGCCACCACCACTGCGCTCGCGCGGTGCGCCTTACGTAGCCTCAGGAACACCAGGGGTGACTCTTCCTCGGGCTCGAAGCCGACCAGTAGCACCACGGGGGCGTTCTCGAGATCGGAGTAGGTGACCCCCAACCCGGTCGCCGCGATACGACCGGCCAGGAAACTTGCTTCCTCGGCGCTGTGATCCCGATTGCGGAAGTCGATGTCGTTGGTGGCCAGAACTTTTCGGGCGAACTTGGCATAGGCGTAGGAGTCTTCGAGAGTCGATCGTCCGCCCACGAGTACCGCGGCACGTCCGACCGACCCGGCTAATCCCGTTGCCGCAGCCGCCAATGCAGCCGACCACGACGTTTCGATCAACTCCCCGGATTCGTCGCGGATCATCGGCGAGGTGATGCGGTCGGGTTCGGTGGCGTACTTGAATGCCCACCGGCCCTTGTCGCAGTTCCATTCCTCGTTGACCTGGGGATCGTCACCGGCCAGCCGTCGCAGGACCTTGCCGCGTCGATGGTCCGTGCGTTGAGCACAGCCCCCTGCGCAGTGCTCGCACACGCTCGGCGACGAGGTGAGGTCGTACGGGCGCGCCCGGAACCGATACTCGGTGTTGGTCAGCGCACCCACCGGACAGATCTGCACGGTGTTGCCCGAGAAGTAGGAGTCGAACGGCTCGTCGCCGAAGATCCCCACCTGTTGAATCGCACCACGTTCGAGTAGCTCGATGGACGGATCGCCGGCCACTTGAGCTGCGAAGCGAGTGCATCGCGCACACAGGACGCATCGTTCGCGGTCCAGCAACACCTCGGCCGACAGCGGAATCGGCTTGGGGTACGTGCGTTTGGTCTCGACGAACCTGGACTCGGCCCGGCCCGCAGCCATCGCCTGGTTCTGCAGCGGACACTCACCGCCCTTGTCACACACCGGGCAATCGAGCGGATGGTTGATCAGCAGCAGCTCCATGACGCCCCGTTGCGCCTTCTCCGCCGACTCCGATGTCACTTGGGTGCGCACGATCATGCCCTCGGCCACTGTCGTGGTGCAGGACGCCAACGGCTTGCGCTGCCCTTCGACGTCGACCAGGCATTGCCGGCACGCCCCCACCGGATCGAGCAGCGGGTGATCGCAGAAGCGCGGAATCTGCACGCCCATCAGCTCGGCGGCGCGAATCACCAACGTGCCCTTGGGAACACTGATCTCGTGGTCGTCGATGGTCAGTGTCACCATTTCGACCGGAGTGACCGACTGGTCGGGGGCAGGAGTGGAGCCTGCGGAACGACCGTGTGCTGCTGCCGTCATGACGTCAGCTCCTCTGCCATCAGGGTCGATCGGTGTGGATCGAATGGGCATGCCTGTTCGGTGACGTGTCGGATGTATTCGTCGCGGAAGTACTTCAGCGAGGACACGATCGGGCTTGCGGCTCCGTCTCCCAACGCGCAGAACGATTTTCCGGCGATGCCGTCCGCGATGTCGAGCACTGTCGTGAGGTCGGCTTCGGTACCGGTTCCGCCGTCGAGGCGGCGCAGTATCTGCACCAGCCAGTAGGTTCCTTCTCGGCACGGCGTGCATTTGCCGCAGGATTCGTGTGCGTAGAACTCCGTCCATCGCAACACTGCTCGCACGACGCAGGTCGTGTCGTCGAAGATCTGCAAGGCCTTGGTACCCAACATCGATCCGGCGGCACCGACGCCCTCGTAGTCGAGCGGCACGTCCAGGTGTTCGCCGGTGAACATCGGTGTCGACGATCCTCCCGGTGTCCAGAACTTGAGCTCGTGACCGGGCCGGATACCGCCCGCGTAGTCCAGCAGTTCCCGCAGAGTGATGCCCAGCGGGGCCTCGTACTGGCCGGGCCGACACACGTGGCCGGAGATCGAGTAGAGGGTGAACCCGGGTGATTTCTCGCTTCCCATCGACCGGAACCATTCGATGCCCTTGCTCAGGATCACCGGGACGCTGGCGATGGATTCGACGTTGTTGACGACCGTCGGCCGCGCGTACAGGCCTGCCACCGCGGGGAACGGTGGACGCAGTCGGGGTTGACCTCGTCGCCCTTCGAGCGAGTCGAGCAGCGCCGTCTCCTCGCCGCAGATGTAGGCCCCGGCCCCGGCATGGATCACCAGCTCGAGGTCGAACCCCGATCCGAGGAGGTTCTTGCCCAGGTAGCCGGCGGCGTAGGCCTCGGCAACTGCGGCCTGCAGTCTGCGCAGCACCGGTACCACTTCGCCGCGAACGTAGACGAATGCGTGCGATGCACGTATTGCGTAGGCCGCGATGATGATTCCTTCGATCAACGTGTGCGGGCTCGCCATCATCAAGGGCATGTCCTTGCAGGTGCCCGGCTCCGACTCGTCGGCGTTGACCACCAGATAGTGAGCTTTCCCGTCACCCTGTGGAATGAAGCTCCACTTCGTTCCGGTGGGGAATCCCGCACCGCCACGGCCGCGCAGGCCGGAGTCCTTGACGAACGCGATGAGATCGTCGGGGTCCATGGCGAGGGCCTTCTCGAGCCCCCGATAGCCGTCGTGACTGCGGTAGGTGTCGAGTGTCCACGAGTCCTTCTCGCCCCAGAACTCGCTCAACACCGGTGTCAGGGCCATGTCATTTCCCCTTCGTCGGTGGATCGGTTTCGGTGGTGTTCGTCGGCTGCGGTGGAACGGTCGCCGAAGGAGCCGGAGCCGGTTTCTCGCGCACCGTTTGCGCCACTGCTTCGGCACCGAGATCGGGATGATCGTCCGAAGAGCCGGTGACGGCCCGGGGAGCCGTCATCGAGTGCTCACGGGCGTACCGCAGACCCGCGAGACTGGCTTCGCCTGCGCTGCCGGAGGATTCGAGTGCACCCGGCCGATCGTCGGCGAACCCGGCAAGAATTCGCTCGGTCTCGCGGAACGTGCACAGCGGAGCGCCGCGGGTCGGGGTCACCTGCGCACCGGATCGAAGCGCATCGACCAGTTCCCGTGCCGACGCCGGAGTTCTGTTGTCGAAGAACTCCCAGTTGACCATCATCACCGGTGCGAAGTCGCACGCGGCGTTGCACTCGATGTGCTCGAGGGTGATCGCACCGTCGGCGGTGGTCTCGCCGTGGTCGATATCGAGGTGATCCCGCAGCGCGTCCATGATGGCGTCGCCGCCCATGACGGCGCACAGGGTGTTGGTGCACACTCCGACTCGATAGTTTCCGGTGGGCTCGCGGCGGTACATCGAGTAGAAGGTCGCGACCGCGGTGACCTCTGCTCCGGTGAGATCGAGTACGTCCGAACAGAATTCGATTCCGGCCGGCGTGAGATATCCGTCCTCGGATTGCACCAGGTGCAGCAGCGGTAGCAACGCCGATCGGGCCTGAGGATAACGACTCAGGATGATCTCGGCGTCGGCGCGCAGGCGAGCACGCACGTCGGCGGGATAGGACGCACGGGCGTCGGGGCCGAACAGCTGTACTGCTTCCTCGGGGCGAGCTCCGAGTTGGACGAGCACCGGCTCCGAGCGTGGCGTGGTCATCGGTCCACCCCGCCCATCACCGGATCGATACTGGCAACGGCAGCGATGACATCGGAGATCATGCCGCCCTCGCACATCGCGGCAACCGCCTGCAGGTTGGTGAACGAGGGGTCTCTGAAATGCACTCGGTACGGCCGAGTTCCACCGTCACTGACGATGTGCACACCCAGTTCGCCTCGCGGCGATTCCACCGTGGACAGCACTTGGCCCGCCGGCACACGCATGCCCTCGGTCACCAATTTGAAGTGGTGGATCAACGACTCCATCGAGGTGTCCATGATGGTGCGCACGTGGTCCTGAGAATTGCCGAGACCATCGGGTCCGGAGACGAGTTCGGCCGGCCAGGCGATCTTCTTGTCGTCGATGACCACCGGTCCGGGCCGAAGACGATCGAGAGTCTGCTCGACGATCTTGAGCGATTCCTTCATCTCTTCGACGCGAATCAGATAGCGCCCGTAGCAGTCGCATCCGGTGTCGGTGACGACATCGAACTCGTAGTTCTCGTACCCGCAGTAGGGGTCGGACCGGCGCAGATCGTAGGGCAGTCCGGTCGATCGGAGCACCGGCCCGGTGACGCCGAGGGCCATGCATCCGGTGAGGTCCAGGTAGCCGACGTTCTCGGTTCTGGCCTTCCAGATCGGGTTGTCGTTGAGCATGAGTTCGAGATCGCGTAGCCGTCCGGGAAGAACCCGCAGCAACTCGCGAACCTTGTCGATCGCATCGGCGGGCAGGTCCTGAGACAAGCCGCCGGGACGGATGTAGGCGTGGTTCATTCGAAGTCCGGTGATGGCCTCGAAGACGTCGAGAATCAGCTCGCGCTCCCGGAAGCCGAACAGCATCGCCGTCACGGCACCCAATTCCATTCCACCCGTGGCCAATGCCACGAGGTGCGACGAGATCCGATTGAGCTCCATCAGCATCACCCGGATCACCGTCGCTCGCTCGGGAATGTCGTCGGTGATGTCGAGCAGCTTCTCCACCCCGAGGCAGTACGCGGTCTCGTTGAAGAAGGGCGAGAGATAGTCCATCCGAGTGACGAACGTGACGCCCTGAGTCCAGTTGCGATACTCGAGATTCTTCTCGATACCGGTGTGCAGGTAACCGATTCCACACCGGGCCTCGGTCACGGTCTCGCCTTCGATCTCGAGAATCAACCGCAGCACACCATGGGTCGACGGGTGCTGCGGACCCATGTTGACCACGATGCGTTCCGTGGTCGACCCGCGCGCAAGTTCGACCACGTCGTCCCAGTCCTGGCCCGACACTGCATAGATTGTTTCGTCCGTTGCGCTCATCAGTTGTACGACCTGCGCTCGTTGGGAGGCGCGACCCGAGCGCCCTTGTACTCGATGGGAATACCGCCCAGGGGATAGTCCTTGCGTTGCGGGTGCCCGACCCAGTCGTCCGGCATCTCGATCCGCGTCAGCGCGGGATGACCGTCGAACACGATGCCGAAGAAGTCGTAGACCTCGCGTTCGTGCCAATCGTTGGTCGGATAGACCGCGCAGAGCGACGGTGTGTGCGGATCCGCATCGGGTACAGCGACTTCGAGTCGCAGGCGGCGTCCGTGGGTGATGGACACCAGATGGTAGACCGCGCGCAGTTCCCGGCCGACCTGATCCGGGTAGTGCACACCCGATGCCCCCGTGCACAATTCGAATCTCAGTTCCTCGTCGTCACGGAGAGCGCGGGCGACGGCGGGCACGTGTTCTCGCGAGAGATGCAGCGTCAGTTCGTCGCGAAAGATCACGGCACGCTCGACGGCGTCCTCGAAGGGTACGGCCGCGTCACCGGTGTCGAGGACCGCGGCCAATCGATCGACCACGGCGTCGAAGTAGCTGCCGTAGGGCCGGACAGCCGTGTCCACCGATGCCACCGGCGGCTGCAACCGGCCGTAGCCGGAGGTGTCACCGCTCCCCCGGACGCCGAACATCCCGCGGGGCCCGTCCGCCGTCATCGCAGCAGCCCCTTCAGATCGATGGTCGGGGTGGACGCCAACGCCGCAGCCTCGGCGGCCGCGCGAACCTGCTCGCGATTGACACCCAGCGGCATCTGCTGAATCTTTTTGTGCAGCTCCAAGATTGCGTTGAGCAGCATCTCGGGTCGGGGCGGACAACCGGGTAGGTAAATGTCGACGGGAACGATGTGGTCGACACCCTGCACCACCGCATAGTTGTTGAACATTCCGCCCGAGGACGCGCAGACGCCCATGGCCAGAACCCATTTCGGTTCCGCCATCTGGTCGTACACCTGCCGCAGCACAGGTGCCATCTTTTGGCTGACGCGGCCGGCCACGATCATCAGGTCCGCTTGGCGCGGAGACGCACGGAACGCTTCCATGCCGAATCGTGCGAGATCGAACCGACCGGAGGTGGTAGCCATCATCTCGATCGCGCAGCACGCGAGACCGAAGGTCGCGGGCCACAACGAGCCCTTACGGGCATATCCGGCCAACCCCTCTACGGTGGTCAGCAGAAATCCGCTGGGTAGCTTCTCTTCGAGTCCCATCGATCACACTCTTTCCGCATCCGTTCGAGGTGAGAACCGTGCATCGTGCCGTCGCCGATCAGTGGTTGGACGTCAGTCCCATCCGAGTCCGCCTCGCCGCCACTCGTAGACGTAGGCCACCGACACGTTGACGACGAACAGTGCCATGGCAACCAGTCCGAACGCGCCCAGCACATCGAGATGGACGGCCCACGGATACAGGAAGACGATCTCGATGTCGAAGATGATGAACAGCATCGCGGTCAGGTAGAACTTCACCGGAAATCGTTGTCCCGTCGGCGCATGCATCGTGGGCTCGATGCCGCACTCGTACGCGTCGAACTTCGCTCGGTTGTACCGCGCGGGTCCCACCATGGTGCCGACCATCACCGAGAACACCGCGAACACGACCGCAATGGCACCGAGAACGAGGATCGGAACGTAGGCGTTCATCCCGGCATCTTCTCCCTCGATCGACTACCGCGCCGGCGCGTAGTAAATGCGACGGCCGTACCAATGTGACCTGAACCACACAGTATGGGTTCGGTGTCGATCTCGCGGGATTTCGACGAGTCCAGTTTTCGTAAAGCGTTGACGCGCATGGATCACCCGAATTCGTCCGCCCCATGCAGTGTGACTCAGATCACCTGTCGGCCCCATGCGATCCGCACCGACGAAAACGACAAACCTCCCGACGATCTCGGCCGGCCGAACCAGGCTGCCGACATGGAACAGGAGAAATGATGAAATCGATTTCCGTCTCGGCGCTCGCCGCCGAGGGACTGGGAACTGCCCTGCTCGTGATCTTCGGCGTCGGCACCGCCGTGATCGCGGGCGACACCGTCGGAACCCCGGGCATCGCCCTGGCATTCGGCCTCACGCTGCTCGCGCTGGTCTATGCGATCGGACCGATCTCGGGATGCCACATCAACCCGGCTGTGACGATCGGAGCCCTGATCGCTCGCGCCATCACCCCGATCAAGGCTGTGTTCTACATCGTCGCTCAGGCCGTCGGTGCACTGATCGGCGCGCTGATCGTACTGTTCGTCGCATCCGGCCGTCCCGGATACGACATGGCGGCGGACGGTCTGGGCACCAATGGATTCGGCAGCGCCTCGCCCGGAGGATACGGGCTGGCGTCGGTCGCGGTGTTCGAGACGATCGCGACCGGCCTGCTCGTCCTCGTCGTTCTGGCCACCACGGCCCCCACCGTTCACCCCGTCGTGGCAGCCGGCATTCCGATCGGCCTGACACTGACCGTGGTTCACCTGCTGGGCATCGGAATCGACTCGACGTCGGTCAACCCTGCTCGGTCCCTCGGCCCGGCCCTCCTCGCCGGCGGACCTGCCCTGTCCCAGCTATGGGTGTTCGTGGTGTTCCCCGTACTCGGAGCAGTCGTCGCCGGCGTGATCCATCGGTTCGTGCTGACTGTGCCTGCATCGGAGAAAACGGTCTGATCTAGCGCGATCGAGAGACCCGGGCACCGACGCGTACCGAGCGCTGCTTCAGCAGATCGACCACCGCTCGACCCAGCCGGATCGGATCCAGCGGGTGCGGAACGGCAGCCTCGGCGCGCGACCACTCGGCCAACCACGCATCGTCCGGACGTCCGATGAGTACCAACACCGGTGGGCAGTCGAGGATCTCGTCTTTCAACTGCTTCGCCAGACCCAGACCGCCGACAGGTGAGGACTCGCCGTCGAGAATCGCCAACGCGACATCGCCTGCATCCATGTGCTCGATGACAACGGCTGCCGTGGCGATGTCGACGTACTCGATGTCACCGAGTGCAGGATCCGGTCGAGTTCCGACGGCAGACCGCACCTGGGCGCGGGTTGCGGCATTGCTGCTGTACACGAGCACGCGGACACGACCGGATGGACTCGTTCCCGCTGTGGCGTCGGACACATCGCGATGCTACCGCGCGGTCCCCGGCATACGGATCGAAACAGCCACGGCCGACATGTATTCGACGTTGCTGCGCCGGTCAGTTCTCGACGGTGACGACGACCGCGGCCGGTTCTTCGGTGGTTGTCACCGTGAACGCGGGTCGATCGGCCGCAACTCCGATGAAAGCATGCGAGATTCCGCCGGGATCAGCCAGAAAATCGGCCGAGACGATCGTAGACTCCGCGTCACCTCGCACCCGTTCCGGCCCAGCATACGGAGAGAAGGTGTCGTCGGAGTCCGTCGACGTACCCGACAGGTCCCGAACCCGTGACCGTGGTGTAGTTCGTGTCGGCCGAGACCTCGTCGACCGGGCCACTGCCCCCTGCGCCGGCACAGCCCGCGACAAAACCGAGTATCAGTGATCCGACGACCGAGAGCGCGACCGGAGCCCTGCGGTGGCCGTCGTACATCGCCTCACCGTACTGAAGAAACCGATCGGTTCGGTAGTGCTGCGTCGACGCGATTCGGTCATGATTGCACCGACCTCCGATCCTGCTAGCGTCAGAGGGTATGGACCCGAAGAGCTATTCGTCCGGTGAGCGTGTGTTCGGTCCGCCCAACGGAACTTTCGACGCGGATTGGGCTGCGACCGCACTGCGATCGAACCGTCCCGAGTTGGACCACCCCACCTCGGTGCGGCTGGTGGAACATGCCTGGGACCTACTCCGAACGCAAGGGCTGCGCGGAGAACGACTCGCCACTGCGCTGGACCTCGAGCCCGGTCTTGCTGCTGCAGTGTCCGCGGTAGCCACCGAGACCGCCGAGCTCTACCTGGACCCTCGGTAGCTCCAGGTCTCAGCTCGGACCGAACTGCTCCCACGCGAACCCGGCCACGAGCACCGCTGTACCGCCGATTTCGGCAACGATCAACGACACCATGAACAGGTGCGTCCCCGGGACGGGATCGACGAACTGGTTCTCGGTGTCTCGCCGAAATCCGTGGACGGTGTAACTCGCGACGGCTGCGACGAAGAACACCAGCACCACCGACGCGGCGATCAGGTCCACCGTGACCGACCACGCGCTGAACTGCGCCAGCACTGCGAGCACCAGGGCGGCGAACGAGTACATCAACGCTGCCCGATGGGCGATGTCGACATAACGATGCGCAGTGCCATCCGGTGACGTCGACATCTGGTGATACTTGATCACCCCCAATCCCAATGCCCACAGCAGCAGGAGACCGGCCACGAGGACGATCACCTTGGTGTCCAGGTCCAGCTGCATGTCTACCTCCCCCACTCGATCCCGCGCCGAAGGTATCACCGGCACCGGACTTGATACCGTTCCGCAATGCCGGCCGACCCCGTACTGTCCCAGAACGCATTCGGGCTCCGCTTCGACTGGGGTCTGTCCGGTGCCGACGCCATCGTCGACGGCGCAGACGTCGCCGTCGTCGTGGACGTCCTGTCCTTCACCACCACTCTCACGGTTGCTGTGGACGCGGGCATCGACGTCATCCCCAGTCGGTGGCGCGACGACCGGGCCACGCAGTTGGCCGAGCAGTTCGACGCGGTCCTCGCCGTGGGGCGGTCGGCCGCCTCACCGGGCCTGATCAGCTTGTGCCCGGCGACCGTCCGGGCCGCGCCTGCTCCGACACGACTGGTGCTGCCGTCACCGAACGGATCCACCATCGCCCACGAGCTCGCGAGCACGGCCCCGCTGTGCGTGGGCGCGTCGCTCAGAAACGCATCGGCCGTAGCGCAGTGGATACGTGCCAGGAACCCAAACGCAGTGACGGCGGTCATAGCGGGCGGTGAAAAGTGGCCGGACGGATCCCTTCGGCCTGCCGTCGAGGACCTGTGGGGTGCCGGTGCAGTCATCGCTGCCCTCGTCGACGCCGGAGCTGCCGGTGTCTCCCCGGAGGCGCGCGCAGCCGCGGCCGCGTGGCGAGCCGTCGAGCGAGACGTGGGCTCGGAGCTGCGGCAATGCGGCTCCGGTCGCGAACTGGCCGGGATGGGACACCCGGAAGACGTGGACATCGCAGCCGAGGTCGATTCGAGTTCGAGCGTTCCGATTCTGCGCGACGGCGTATTCGTCGACGCGACTCGGTCATGAGTCGACCGGCGCTCGAAAACGACCCACGATGCCGACCCGACACGGCCGGTCGTGTCCGATATTTGGATCGGAACCCCGAATCACGGATCATACGGTGGTGAGTACGGAACGAGTCGCCCCGAAGACCACCGTCGTTGTACCGACGTACAACGAACGTGAGAACCTCCCCAAGCTCGTCGAGCTGCTGGCAGGGTTGCAGGTGGAGGGGCTCGGTGTGTTGGTCGTCGACGACAATTCGCCCGACGGCACCGGCGATATCGCAGACAAGTTGGCCATCGACGGCCCCATCGAGGTCAGCGTTCTGCACCGCACGGAGAAGAACGGGCTCGGACGCGCATACGTCGCAGGCATGACGAGGGCTCTCGACGAGGGTGCGGACATCGTCATTCAGATGGACGCCGATCTGTCGCACCCCACCGAGGTGATCCCGGCGATGATCGACAAACTGAACACCACCGACGCGGCCGTGGTGCTCGGATCGCGATACGTACCGGGCGGAGCGGTCGCCGCCGATTGGCCCTGGCACCGCAAGGCCCTGTCCGCATGGGCGAACTTCTACGTCAACACGATCCTGCGCCTCGGCGTCAAGGATGCGACAGCGGGATTCAAGGCGTGGCACGCGCGCACCCTGCGCACCATCGATGTTGCCTCGGTCGAGAGCAACGGGTACGCATTCCAGGTCGAGATGAACTACCGAACCGTCAAGCACGGCCTCACTCTCGCCGAAGTGCCGATCACCTTCGAGGAGCGCAGCGAGGGCGAATCCAAGATGAGCCTGTCGGTTCAGCTCGAGTCGGCATTGGTGCCCTGGAAGCTGTTGCTGCGCAAGAAGAAGCTCTGACCGAGGCGTCACGGCGTGAAGCGTCGGAATCCGCCTTCGGCACCGATGACCTGACCGGTGATCGAGCCCGAATCGGGCGAGAGCAGCATCGCCACGACCGCCGCGGCCTCGTCCGGAGAGTTCCACCGACCCCGCGGCATGTGGCTCAAGACGAACGCGTCCAGATCGGCACTCGCCCAACCGGTATCGGTCGGACCAGGATTGATCGTGTTGACGGTGATACCCCGTTCGATCAGCGAATCGGCCAAGGTCGGTGTGATCGCGGCGATCGCGCCCTTGGTCACCGCGTAGGGAATCTCGGTCGACATCGGCCCCTCACCCTGCCCGGACGTGAACAGCACGATGCGTCCGCCGTCGCGGTGATCGACGTACCGTTCCGCAAATTCCTGCACCAGAAGCAAGGACGCGCGCACGTTCACCGCCCACGTCAGGTCGAGGCTCTCTGCCGTCAGAGACCCCACGTCGCCCAGCTGTGATCGCGCATGGTTGATGACCAACGAGTCGACGGCTCCGAACCTGGATTCGGCAGCATCGAACAGGGCGGCAGGTGCTTCGGGATCGGAGAGATCGATGTCCAGATGCCCGAGCCTGCTTGGCGCGGTGGACAACTCGGCCAGAACCTGTACTGCTCCCGGCGTCCCTGCTCCCCACGGCTCGCTCACGTCGTAGGAATCGCAGGATTGCGCGAAGACGCGGCCGCGCTCATCCTGCAGCAACCTACGAGTGATGGCGTAGCCGATACCGAGGCGTCGACCCACACCGGTGACAAGGACGGTACGCCCATCGCTGTTCATGCTGAATCCTTGACCGTAGCGGCATACACGTCATCGTCGAGCGCGCGGTCGCTGCCCTCGTACCGGAGAATCCACAGTTCACCGCCCTGCGACTGTAGACCTCCGTTGACGGAAATAGCGCCGCGATCGCCGACGCTACCGAACCAGAGACTTGACCGACGCCGGTAGCTGGCGAACGTTTTTGTAGGGGCCGACCACCGCGGCACCGAAAGGACGGTCGAGCAACACGGCAGCGACCTCGCGTACTTCGTCGTTGCCGACACTGTCGATCCGCGCCAACGTATCGGTGATGTCGCGGTGGTTGCCGTAGTTCAGTTCGCTACGACCGATCCGGTTCATCCGAGAGCCTGAATCTTCGAGTCCCAGAACCAATCCGCCGCGCAACGAACCCTTGGCCCGCGCACACTCCGCGTCGGTGATGCCCTCGGAGGCGACCTTGGCGAGCACTTCCCTGATCACCGTGGTCACTTCGCCCAGGTTCTCCGGCTGACAACCCGCGTAGACGGAGAACGCACCGCTGTCGGCAAACGTGTCCACCGAGGAGTACACCGAGTACGCCAGTCCGCGCTCTTCCCTGATCTCCTGGAACAGACGAGAACTGAGCCCGCCGCCCACTGCCGAGTTCAGCACGGACAACGCCCAGCGATGCCCTTCGTGTCGACCGAACGCACGTACGCCGAGGCACAGGTGTGCCTGTTCGCTGTCACGAGTGGTCAGGCTCAATGTGGGGGCGTTACGCAATCGCGCTGTGCCGCTTCGCCTTTCGGCCGGTCGCAGCCCCTTTTCCAGATGGCCCGCGAAAGCGCGACGCACCAACGACACAATCTGCTTGTGATCGACGTTGCCAGCGACAGCAACGACCATGCGCTGCGGCGTGTAGCGGCGAACGTGGAACGAGTGCAATTGCGCACGGGTCATCGACTCGATGGATTCGACGGAGCCGATGATCGGACGCCCGATCGGATGATCACCGAACATGGCTTCCAGGAAGGCATCTCCCAGCAGATCCTCGGGATCGTCGTCGCGCATGGAGATCTCTTCGAGGACCACCTGGCGCTCGACGTCGACATCTGCCGATCGGCAGCGTCCGCGAAGCACCACATCGCTGACGAGATCGATGGCGAGCGCCACGTCCTCGTCGAGCACGTGCGCGTAGAAGCACGTGCTCTCCTTCGAGGTGAACGCGTTCAGCTCTCCCCCGACACCGTCCATCACCTGGGCGATCTCGAGCGCACTGCGCGTGGGCGTCGATTTGAACAGCAGATGTTCGAGGAAGTGTGCCGCACCGGCAACACTGGGTTGCTCGTCGCGCGAGCCGACTCCGACCCACACACCGACCGACGCCGAGCGAACGCCCGGCACGAACTCGGTGACGACCCGAAGACCGCCGGGCAGAGTGGTGCGTTGCACGCCCGTGTCGATGCCGGTGCTCTCTGGAACGGCCGAACGGTACGTCCCGAGGGGACGTACCGTTCGACTCGGTTGCTTCTTACTCAGCGCTGACCTCGGCGGGTGCCTCGGGAGCGTCGGCGGGAGCAGCAGCGTTGTCGTCTTCGACGGGAACGAGGCTGATCTTGCCGCGGTTGTCGATATCGGCGATCTCGACGCGCAACTTGGATCCGACGCTCACGACGTCCTCGACCTTGTTGATGCGCTTGCCGTTACCGAGCTTGGAGATGTGCACCAGTCCGTCGCGGCCCGGGAGCAGCGAGACGAATGCACCGAAAGCCGTTGTCTTGACGACGGTTCCGAGGAATCGCTCGCCGACCTTCGGCAGCTGCGGGTTGGCGATGGCGTTGATCATGTCGATCGCGGCCTGTGCGGACGGGCCGTCCGCTGCGCCGACGTAGACAGTGCCGTCATCTTCGATCGAGATGTTGGCACCGGTCTGCTCGGTGATGGAGTTGATCATCTTGCCCTTGGGCCCGATGACCTCGCCGATCTTGTCGACCGGCACCTTGATCGCGGTGACGCGAGGTGCGTACGGGCTCATCTCGTCCGGGGTGTCGATGGCCTCGGCCATGACCTCGAGGATCGTCGTGCGCGCATCCTTGGCCTGCGACAGCGCGCCGGCGAGCACCTTGGAGGGTATGCCGTCGAGCTTGGTGTCGAGCTGCAGTGCGGTGACGAAGTCCTTGGTTCCAGCGACCTTGAAGTCCATGTCACCGAATGCGTCCTCGGCACCGAGGATGTCGGTGAGGGCGACGTAGCGGGTTTCGCCGTCGACCTCGTCGGACACGAGGCCCATTGCGATTCCGGCGACCGGGGCACGCAGCGGCACACCGGCGTTGAGCAGCGACAGGGTCGATGCGCAGACCGAGCCCATCGAGGTCGAGCCGTTGGAGCTCAGTGCCTCGGAGACCTGGCGGATGGCGTACGGGAACTCTGCCTGGCTGGGCAGGACCGGCAGCAGAGCGCGCTCGGCGAGTGCGCCGTGACCGATCTCGCGACGCTTCGGCGACCCGACGCGGCCGGTCTCACCGGTGGAGTACGGCGGGAAGTTGTAGTGGTGCATGTAGCGCTTGGACGTCTCGGGCCCGAGCGAGTCGACCTGCTGCGCCATCTTGACCATGTCGAGGGTGGTGACGCCCAGGATCTGGGTCTCGCCGCGCTCGAACAGGGCGGATCCGTGAGTACGCGGGATGATCGCGACCTCGGCGGACAGCGACCGGATGTCTGTGATGCCGCGGCCGTCGATGCGGAAGTGATCGGTGAGGATGCGCTGGCGAACCGACTTCTTGGTCAGTGCGCGGAATGCGGCACCGATCTCCTTCTCGCGGCCGGCGAAGCTGTCTCCGACCGACGTGAGCACCTGAGCCTTGACCTCGTCGAGCTTGCTCTCACGCTCGGCCTTGCCTGCGATGGTCAGCGCCTCGTTGAGCGGGATCTTCGCGGCGTTCTCGACGGCCTCGAAGACGTCCGACTGGTACGCCGGGAAAACCGGGTAGTCGCCGGTGGGCTTTGCTGCCTTGGACGCGAGCTCCTGCTGTGCGGTGCACAGGGCTGCGATGAACGGCTTCGATGCCTCGAGGCCCTCGGCGACGACCGCTTCGTTGGGGGCGGTAGCGCCACCCTCGATGAGCTCGATGACGTTCTCGGTGGCCTCGGCTTCGACCATCATGATCGCGACGTCTGCGTCGGCACCGGAGCCGGAGACGATGCGGCCGGCTACGACCATGTTGAACACGGCCTTCTCGAGCTGCTCGTTGGTCGGGAACGCGACCCACTGCTTGTCGATCAGTGCGACGCGAACGCCGCCGATCGGACCGGAGAACGGCAGTCCGGCGATCTGCGTCGAGGCCGATGCCGCGTTGATCGCGACGACGTCGTACAGATCGGCTGGATTGAGGCTCATGACCGTGATGACGACCTGGATCTCGTTGCGCAGTCCGTCGACGAACGTCGGACGCAGCGGCCGGTCGATCAGGCGGCAGGTGAGGATGGCGTCGGTGGACGGACGGCCCTCGCGGCGGAAGAACGATCCGGGGATACGGCCCGCGGCGTACATGCGCTCTTCGACGTCGACCGTCAGCGGGAAGAAATCGAAGCCCTCACGAGGGTGCTTGCCGGCGGTCGTTGCCGACAGCAGCATGGTGTCCTCGTCGAGGTACGCGGCGACTGCGCCTGCGGCCTGCTGCGCGAGGCGGCCGGTCTCGAAGCGGATGGTCCGCTTGCCGAACGTGCCGTTGTCGATGATCGCAGTTGCTTCGTAGACGCCTTCTTCGACGTCCAAGGTTGTGGTTTCCGACATGTGTTCTGTTCTCGTCCTCTCGTCTTTGCCGTGCCCGCGTGGACACACCACCAGCCCTCCTGGCTGTGGCGGCATACCTGTGCCGTCCATCTCCGAGCTTCTCTCGGGACGCGGCTGCGCGGAGGCGGCCATCGATCGAAGCCCACCGGATCTCGTATCCGAAAGGCCACTACCGAAGACCGTCACCACGGCATGACAGGCATACACGGCGGTGTGCGAATGCTGTGCATTCGCTTTCTCGTGCTGGCGAAACTGTTCTTGCGGTACAAACACAGATAGCCAACGAGGAACAGTCTAAGCACTGCCTCGTTGGCTACTGCACTATTGCTGCGAGTCGGGTGCGCACCGGCGCGTCGAACCGTGCATCGGTGACATCCTCGCGTCGATGCGAATTATCGACGCAGACCCAGACGCTCGATGAGCGAGCGGTAGCGGGTGACGTCGACCTTCGCGATGTACTTGAGCAGACGACGACGACGTCCGACCAGCAGCAGCAGGCCGCGGCGGGAGTGGTGGTCGTGCTTGTGCGTCTTGAGGTGCTCGGTCAAGTCGACGATGCGCTTGGTGAGCATTGCAACCTGCGCCTCGGGCGAACCCGTGTCGGTGGGGTGCAAGCCGTACTCGCCGAGAACGGCCTTCTTCTGTTCGGTGGTCAATGCCACTGGTACTACTCCTGATCAATGACGTCCGCGTGAAAGGAAGCTACGCGCCCGGTGTCGAGACCACGGGATCGAAGCCGGTACAGCCGCCGCGGACCGCAGCGAGCACCGAGGGGACAGCCTATCAGGCCGTGCTGGCCGCCAGGATCGTCCGGGCCCGCTCGGCGTCGCGGCCCATCTCCTCCACGAGGGCTTCCATCGAGTCGAACTTCTCCATGCCGCGCAGTCGGTCGACGAAGTCGACTGCCACGTGCTGCCCGTACAGGTCGGCCTCACCGTCGAGGACGAATGCCTCGACGGTCCTGGTACGACCCGAGAACGTGGGATTGGTGCCCACCGATACGGCAGCCGGATGCCGCTCCCCCGGAGTGACCGTCCCCATGATCGGACCCGGCCCGAGCACGGTGAACCATGCCGCGTACACGCCGTCGGCGGGAATGGCCGAGTACATGGGCGGCGCGACATTGGCTGTGGGATAACCCATTTGGCGACCTCGGCCGTCTCCGTGCACGACGACTCCTTCGACGCGATGCGGTCGCCCGAGCGCGGCGGTGGCTGCAGCGACGTCACCGGCGTCCACACACGATCTGATGTACGTCGAGGAGAACGTCACGGCGTGCTCGGCGAGCAGGTTGACTCCGTCGACTGCGAATCCGGACCGTTCGCCGATCTTGCGCAGCATGGGCACGGTGCCGAGCGCCTTCTTCCCGTAGGTGAAGTTCTCACCGACGACGACCTCGGCAACGTGCAGGCGTTCGATCAGGATCTCGTGCACGTAACGCTCGGGAGTGAGCTTCATCAACTCGGGCGTGAACGGCATGACGCAGAAGACGTCGATACCCAGCTCCTCGGCGAGTTCGGCCCGCCTCGTCAGGGTCGTCAACTGAGCAGGATGGCTTCCCGGTCGCACGACCTCCATCGGATGGGGATCGAACGTCATGAGCACGCTGGGAACGCCGCGCTTCTTCGCAGCGGCCACCGCTCGCCCGATCAGTTGTGCGTGTCCGCGATGAACGCCGTCGAAGACGCCGATCGTGAGCACGCACCGACCCCAGTCGGCAGGTACATCGTCGAGACCTCGCCATCTCTGCACACCGCGAAGCCTACGGCCCGACGGCCGCTCGGTCACTCTCGGACAGGCGTGTCGCGCGCGGCACGTATGGACAAAAAGGTATCCCCACGGTAAATGTTTCGGTGTGCCTAACTTTTTTCTTCGCCGGTGTGGATCGCGCAGTGGGCGGATTCTCGCGAGCTGGGCCGTGGTGGGACTACTGGTGGCAGCCTCGAGCGGCTGCGCCCGTGCCGTCGGGGAGGACGATCCGGCGGTGCTCGACGACGGCAGACCCCTGGTTCTGACGACCTTCACCGTCCTCGCCGACATGGCCGCCAATGTCGCCGGCGATCACCTCCGAGTGGAATCGATCACAAAAGCCGGAGCCGAGATCCACGGCTACGAGCCGACCCCAGGAGACCTACGCACCGCAGAGCAGGCCGAGCTGATCCTGGACAACGGTCTCGGGCTGGAGGCCTGGTTCGAGAAATTCGTCGAGCGCATCCCCGCACCCCACGCCGTGGTGAGTGCGAACGTGGACCCGATCTACATTCGCGACGACGCCTACGCCGGCAAAGCGAACCCCCACGCATGGATGTCGCCCGTCGTGGCCGAGACGTACGTCGAGAACATCGCCGACGCCTTCGTCGCGCTCGATCCCGCCAACACCGACGACTACCGCGCGAACGCAGCCGCATACGTGGGACAACTACGCGAGGTCGGTGCCGAACTGGCCGCGGATCTCTCCGGGCTACCGGCTCGTCAGCGCGCGCTCGTCACCTGCGAGGGCGCATTCGGCTATCTGGCCCGCGACTTCGATCTGCAGGAGGCCTACCTGTGGCCGGTCAACGCCGAGCAGGAAGGAACGCCGAAGCAGGTGGTCCGCACCATCGACTTCGTTCGCGACAACGACGTACCTGCCGTGTTCTGCGAGTCGACGGTCTCGGACAAGGCGCAGCTGCAGGTCGCCGAGGACACCGGCGCGCGGTTCGGCGGACAGCTCTACGTCGATTCTCTGAGCGACGCCACCGGACCGGTCCCCACGTACCTGGATCTACTGCGCTACGACGCACGGTTGATCGCCGACGCACTGGTAGGAGAACGATGACCCAGCACACTGGAGAGCCGCGTCAAAGGACCCCGCACGAGACCGGGGCAGCGCTGTCGGTGGACGCCGTCAACGTTCGATACCGCGACGTCGTAGCCCTCACCGATGCCAGCCTGACCCTCGCACCCGGCCGGGTGTGCGGGTTGGTCGGAATGAACGGGTCGGGCAAGTCGACGCTGTTCAAAGCCGTCATGGGAGTGGTCAAGCCCAACTCCGGCTCGATCACCGTGTTCGGCGGAGACCCGGCGCAGGCGCGCAAGGCCGGCACGGTCAGCTACGTGCCCCAGGCGGAATCCGTCGATTGGACATTCCCGATCAGCGTGCGCGACGTGGTGATGATGGGCCGATACGGGAAGCAGAATTTTCTCCGCACTCCCCGAGCCGCCGATCGACTGGCCGTCGACGAGGCTCTGCAGCGCGTCGACCTCGCCGAACTGGCGAACCGACAGATCGGCCAGCTCTCCGGCGGTCAGCGCAAGCGTGCGTTCGTCGCCCGCGCCATCGCCCAGGAGGCATCGCTGCTGTTGCTCGACGAGCCCTTCGCCGGTGTGGACAAGAAAACCGAGGCAACCATCACCCGGCTGCTCCGCGAACTCGCAGCACAGGGTGCGTCGGTTCTGGTGTCCACACACGATCTACATGCCCTACCGGAACTGTGCGACGAAGCGATCCTGCTGCAGCAGCGCGTGCTGATGCACGGCAGTCCGATCGACGTACTGCGCCCGGAGAACCTGGCGCTGGCCTTCGGCATCGACCCGTCGAAGGTCGGCGAGTTGGGTGCGGGCACTCGAACTCCTGCCACCCGAACCACGGAAGCGAGCTGAACCGTGTATCTGATCGATTTTCTCGTGGACCCACTCGAGTACACCTTCATGCAGCGAGCCCTTCTGGTCACCGTCACCGCCTCGATCGTGTGCGCGGTGCTGAGCTGCTGGCTCGTCCTCATCGGGTGGTCGCTGATGGGCGACGCCGTCTCGCACGCAGTTCTTCCCGGCGTCGCGCTGTCGTACCTGTTCGGGGCACCGTTCGCGATCGGAGCGCTGCTGTTCGCCCTCATCGCGGTCGGTGCCATCGGAGTGGTCCGCAACACCACCATCGTCAAGGAGGACGCCGCGATCGGCGTCGTCTTCACCACCTTGTTCGCGCTCGGCGTCGTCCTGATCTCCAAGTTTCCGAGTCAGATCGACCTCAACCACATCCTGTTCGGCAATCTGCTGGGAGTCTCGCAGGCAGACATGGTTCAGGTGTTCGTCCTCGGCGGTATCGCGCTGGTAGTCATGATCGTCAAGCGTCGCGACTTCACTCTCTTCGCCTTCGACCGCACCCAGGCCCGCGCCGTAGGCATCAACCCGTCGGTGATCTCGGCCGTCATGCTGACCCTGCTCGCCCTGACGACCGTGGTCGCGCTCCAGGCCGTCGGCGTCATCCTCGTGGTGGCGATGCTGATCACTCCCGGTGCGTCCGCCTATCTGCTCACGCACAGCTTCGGCCGCATGCTCGTGCTGGCACCGGTCATTTCGGTGGGTTGCGCGCTGGTGGGGATCTACGCCAGCTTCTACCTCGACGTGTCCTCCGGCGGCAGCGTCGTGCTCACCCAGGGACTGGTCTTCGTCCTTGCCTACCTCTTCAGCCCCTCACAGGGCATCGTCGTCCGCGCTCTGCGACAACGCGGACAGGTGCCGGTGGCTCCGGCCGGGTGAGATGTCTTTTTCCATTGGATTGCCTAAGCTCGGCGACGTGGCGCTACGAAAAGACGATCCCGCACCGGCCGACGAGGGCGTCCAGCTGTCCGCGGTTGCGCAGGACTATCTCAAGGTCATCTGGACGGCCAGTGAGTGGAGCGAGGACTCGGTCAGCACCAAGATGCTCTCCGAGCGCATCGGTGTTTCCGCCTCGACGGTGTCCGAGGCGATTCGCAAGCTCGCCGACCAGGGCATGGTCGACCACGCCCGCTACGGAGCCATCTCACTGACCGAGAAGGGTCGTCTCGCTGCCATCGGTATGGTGCGTCGACATCGACTGATCGAGACCTACCTGGTCCGAGAGCTGGGTTACGGCTGGGACGAAGTGCACGACGAGGCAGAGATCCTCGAGCATGCCGTCTCGGATCTGATGATGGATCGAATCGACGCCAAACTGGGCCACCCCGAACGCGATCCGCACGGCGACCCGATTCCGTCCGTCGACGGTGCGATCGAGGCCCCGTCCGCGACCCGCCTGAGCGACTACCTCGACGGACAGTCCGGCCGAGTCGCCAGAATTTCCGACTCCGACCCGGCGATGCTCCGCTACTTCGACTCCGTCGGCATCACGCTGGACCTGCCGATCACGGTGGTCGAACGACGCGACTACGCCGGCACCGTCGCCATCGAGCTGGCCCGCACCGACGCCACCGATTCCATCGATCTCGGCCACCGCGCCGCAGAGGCGATCTGGATGGTTCCGGCGACCTGATCGCCGGGCCGGTGCCGCATCCGTGCCGAATGTTTCAGTGCCCGCGCAAGGTCGCAGGCCGCACGACCATGACCGAACTGGCGCGCTTGCCCTTCTCCTGGAGCAGAGCGATGGTGTGCCCGGTGGGATCGACCGCCGCGTACACCCCGTCGATTCCTATCGGATCCAGCCACCGTCCCTGGCTCAACGATTCCGCCTCACTCGCGTCGATCTGCCGGTGCGGGAACGCCGTTCGGGCCGCCTGATCGATGTCCAGGCTCACGGCCGGGTCCTCTGCCAGTTCTTCGAGTGTCCGTGCGTGGTCGAGGGTGAAAGGTCCGACGCGGGTGCGGCGCAGCACGGTCAGGTGGCCGCCGACGCCGAGCGCCGCGCCGAGGTCGCGCGCCAGGGCCCGAACGTACGTCCCCGACGTGCAGTCGACCTCGACATCGAGGTCGACGAACGCCGATTCGCCCTCCGCCACGTCGCGCCTGGCCGTCACGTCGAATCGGGTGACGCTGACCTTGCGCGGGGCGAGTGTGAATTCCTCACCTGCGCGAGACAGTTTGTGGGCGCGTTGCCCGTCGACCTTGATGGCGCTGACACTGGCGGGAACCTGCTCGATGTCACCGGTCAGGGCGGCAATCGCGGTCGAGATCTCGGTGTCGGAGACATGCGCGGCCGAAACATCGGCCAGGACGTCGCCCTCGGCGTCGTCGGTCGTCGTGCTCCGGCCGAGCCGGATGGTGGCGGTGTACGACTTGGTGGTCAGCGAGAGCAGTCCCAGCATCTTGGTCGCACGCTCCACGCCGAGCACGAGCACGCCGGTCGCCATGGGGTCCAAGGTCCCCGCATGGCCGACCTTTCTGGTGCGCAACAGTTTTCGGCACGACGCCACCACATCGTGGCTCGTCACTCCCGGCCCCTTGTCGACCACCAGCAGGCCGGCACCGACGAGACCGGACGAAATCTTTTCGCGAGCACTCACGAGAGAGCATTGTGCCAGGCTCGCGGAGCAGGTCGTCACATCACCGAGATCGCGGTCATCACCAGACCGCCCGCCACCATCCATCGACCGTCGAAGGCCCGCAGTGGCGGCCCGGACACCGTGTCTCCCGGCACCAGCAGCTCGGAACGGAACGTTCCCGAAATGTCGTCACCGGAGCCGGTGCGCTCGAAGGTGATGTGTGCGTCCTCGAAGCCGAGCCAGCGTCCGGTCAACGGCTCCCAGGCCTTGTACGTCGCTTCCTTGGCGCAGAACAACACTCGATCCCAGTGCACGTCCTCGCGGCCCGCGGTCGCGAGCCACTCCCGTTCGGCCTCGAGACTCACCGCCTCGAGCACTCCATCGGGCAAGGGTCCGTGCGGCTCGGCGTCGATTCCCACCGAACGCACCTGCATCGAGTAGGCCAACACCGCACCGCGATACCCGTCGCAGTGCGTCAACGATCCGACCACACCCTTCGGCCACTGCGGAGCACCGGACTTGCCGCGCATGATCGGCGCAGGCTCGACACCCAGCTTCTCCATCGCCACCCGCGCACAGTGTCGGGCCGAGGTGAACTCACGCTTCCGCTTGTCCACCGCCTTGGCCACCAGCGGGGCCTCGAGCGGATGGGGCGTCAAACCCGGTGGGTCCGCGAACAATTCGGCCGAGACGACGCCGTTGGGAAGTATCGATTCGATCACTTTCCTGCCCTCATCTTCTCTACCTCTGCCTCCATTTCGGGCGTCACCGTGAAGTGCCCGCCCCACTTGTTCAACGCGCCTGGCGGATACTCGGGGACCGGAAGAATCTGTCGCAGAACGTTTTTCGGTAGGCCGCGGCGCTGCCATTCACGCGGGTAGCCCACCGACACCTCCTCGAAGCGAACGCCGTCGTAGTAGGTCGTCCGTGGAATGTGCAAATGCCCGTACACCGAACAGATCGCGTTGTACCGCGTGTGCCAATCCGCCGTCAGAGTGGAACCGCACCACAGTGCGAACTCCGGGTAGAACAGCACCTCGGTCGGCTGCCGAACCATCGGGAAATGGTTGATCAACACCGTCGGAACGGAGGTGTCGAGCGCATCGAGACGCTCCCGGGTGGCGTCGATCCGCGCATGGCACCAGGCATCGCGCGTCGCGTACGGCTGCGAGGACAGCAGGAATTCGTCGGTGGCGACCACGTTCTTCTCACGTGCGATCGCCAGGCCGTGTTCCTTGTCTCTCGCTCCCTGCGGCAGGAACGTGTAGTCGTAGAGCAGGAACATCGGCACGATCGTCGCCGGGCCACCCTCACCCTCCCACCGCAGATAAGGGTCCTCCGGGGTGACGACGTCGATCTCGCGGCACAGGTTGACCAGGTACTCGTACCGAGCCGCCCCGTGGATCTGGACGGGATCTTTCACCGTCGTCCAGAGCTCGTGGTTTCCGGGAACCCAGATGACTTTCGCGAAACGGCTACGGAGCATTTCGAGCGCCCACTTGATGTCGTCGGTCTTCTCCGACACGTCGCCGGCGACGATCAGCCAGTCGTCGGGCGATTCGGGAAAGATGTCCTCGGTCACGGGCCGGTTGCCCCGATGTCCGACGTGAATGTCGCTCACTGCCCACAGCTTCGCTGCCACTGAAAATTCCTTCCGATGCGCTCGGCCGCCGGCGTCGAATCGCCAGAACCGTCCGAGAACGTACCAACGTCCAATACTCCCTGCAGATTCCGCGACGTATCCGGCGGGGTGATGCGGCAACCCGGTCGACGGTGGGACGGTACGGCTCACCGAAAACAGGATCTGGTCGAAACACCCGCAGATTCGGGTATATGGTGCCGTTCATGACTTGTTTGCGGATGTCTGCTCGGGTGGCGTCTCGATGACGGTGCCCCCGGTCCGCGTTCGAGACGCCGCAGCACTCCTCGGTGTCAGTGACGACACCGTCCGTAGATGGATCGACACCGGAGCGCTCCCGGCGCTCGAGGACGAGAACGGACGCAAGGTCATCGCCGGCCGGGACCTGGCCGACTACGCGCGCGAACATGCTGTCCCTCCGCCGGAGATCGCGTCGGGCGGAAGCTCTGCACGCAACCGACTCGTGGGGTTGGTCACCGAGGTCGTCTCGGATGCGGTGATGAGCGAGGTGAGCATGCAGTGCGGGCCGTTCACGATCGTGTCCCTGATGAGCACCCGCTCGGTTCGCGAACTGGGGCTCGAGCCCGGCAAGGTCACCGTCGCTGTGGTCAAGGCCACGACCGTCATCGTCGAGACACCGTAGGACACAGGAGATGTTCGTGAAGACACTGCGCCCGGTATTCGCGCTCCTCATTGCAGCCACCCTCGTGCTCGTCGGGTGCAGCTCGCAGTCCGATTCGACCGCGCCCGATGGACCCTCGGACGGCAGCGCGGTCCGAGGCAAGATCACGGTCTTCGCCGCAGCATCGCTTCGCGCGACGTTCACCGAGCTCGGTGATCGATTCGAGGCCGAACACCCCGGCACCTCGGTGGAGTTCAGCTTCGCGGGCTCATCCGATCTGGCCGCGCAGCTGATGTCCGGCGCCCCTGCCGACGTCTTCGCCTCCGCGGATACGAAGAACATGACCGAGACGGTCGACGAGGGCCTGGTTGCGGATGACCCCGTCGACTTCGCGTCCAACACGCTGACCATCGTGACCGCCCCCGGAAACCCGGACGGCATCGCATCGTTCGCCGATCTGGCGAATCCCGACGTTCTCACGGTGATCTGCGCGCCCCAGGTGCCATGCGGCGCGGCGACGGCCTCGGTCGAGGCCGCTACCGGCACGCAGATCCCGGCCGTGAGCGAAGAATCCTCGGTCACCGACGTGTTGGGCAAGGTGACCTCGGGGCAGGCCGATGCCGGACTGGTCTACGTGACCGACGCTGCCGGGGCAGGAGAGGCCGTGACCGCGGTGCCCTTCGAGGAGTCGAGCGAGGCCGTCAACACCTACCCGATCGCGACACTGAGCGGGTCCGACAACGAGGGCACCGCTCGCGCATTCACCGAGTTCGTCACCGGCCCCGTCGGGCAGGACGTACTCGGTCGAGCCGGCTTCGCAGCTCCGTGACCGTACGAGTCGCACACAACGGGCGGTCGACCGTCGGTGTGCCGGTGTGGATTTTCGTTCCGGCAGCCATCGGTGCACTCCTCGTGGTGGCACCGCTGGCCGCGATGTTCACCCGAATCGACTGGTCCAATTTTCTCGGACTCATCACCTCCGAATCCGCTGTCGCGGCGTTGATCCTGAGCCTGAAGACGGCGACGGCCAGCACCGCAGTGTGCGTGGCTATGGGCGTGCCGATGGCAATCGTGCTCTCGCGCAGCTCGATTCGCGGGCTCTCGATCCTTCGCTCTCTCGTCGTACTGCCCTTGGTTCTGCCCCCGGTGGTCGGGGGCATCGCGCTGCTCTACACCTTCGGGCGACAAGGCCTGTTGGGCGAGCACCTCGACGCCTTCGGGATTCGAATAGCGTTCACCACCTCGGCCGTGGTGCTGGCACAGGTGTTCGTGTCGCTTCCTTTCCTGGTCGTCAGCGTCGAGGGCGCACTGCGCACGGCCGGCGACCGGTACGACGTGGTGGCCGCGACGCTGGGGGCCACCCCCACGACCGTCCTACGGCGCGTCACCGTTCCGCTGATACTTCCCGGACTGATATCAGGAACCGTCCTCGCCTTCGCGCGCGCACTCGGAGAATTCGGAGCGACCTTGACCTTCGCCGGATCCCTCGAAGGCGTGACCAGGACACTGCCGCTGGAAATCTATCTGCAGCGCGAGAGCGACCCCGATGCCGCGGTAGCGCTCTCGCTGGTACTGATTCTCGTAGCGGCACTCGTCGTCGTGACCGCACGCGGCACTCGGTCGTCGGGAACGCTGTGAACTCACTGCACCTGCGGGCCACACTCGGCGTCCGCGGCATCGATCTCGAACTGGACGTCCCCGAGGGTGAGACGGTGGCCATCCTCGGACCGAACGGGGCAGGCAAATCGACACTGCTGCAGCTCGTCTCCGGTGTGGTGGCACCCGACGAAGGAATCGTCCGACTCGGCGAGGACGTGCTGACCGATACCGTCTCGAACACCGTCGTCCCGATTCACGCCCGAGGCGTCGCGACCCTCTCTCAGGAAGCTCTGCTGTTTCCTCACATGGACGCTCGTACGAACGTGGCCTTCGCGCCGCGTAGCGCAGGCGCGAACCGCGTCGCCGCGCGTGCCGTCGCCGATACCTGGCTCGACACGGTCGGAGCCTCCCACCTGGCCGATCGCCGCCCCGGCCAGCTGTCCGGCGGGCAGGCTCAACGAATCGCCATCGCGCGCGCTCTTGCGGCCGACCCACGCCTGCTGCTGCTCGACGAACCCCTCGCGGCGCTGGATGTGGACACGGCACCGAGCATTCGACGAGTACTGCGCACGGTGCTGCGCGAGAGCGGTCGCACGGCTTTGATCGTCACCCACGATCTGCTCGACGTCGTCGCGCTCGCCGATTCCGTCGCGGTCGTCGACGGCGGACGCGTCGTCGAGCGAGGCTCGGTCACCGAGGTCCTGACCGCACCTCGCAGCGAATTCGGTGCCCGCATCGCGGGGGTGAACCTGCTCTCGGGACGGGCTGTCGACGCCGACGACTCGACGTCCCTGACCACGAACTGGGGACTGACGGTCCACGGCTCCGGGCGGTACACCACCGGAACCGCACTGGTGGCGGTGTTCTCCCCCGCCGCCGTCTCGGTACACCCGACGGCCCCGCACGCCAGCCCGAGAAACGTGTTCGAGGTGGTGATCGAGGAGATGGAGGTGCAGGGCTCCGGCATTCGTGTTCGATCACGTCCGCAACCCGACGGGTCTCCCGGCATGGCTGCAGACATCACCCCTGCCGCGGTGTCCGATCTCGGGCTCGAGCCCGGCGGCACCGTCTTCTTCGTCGTCAAGAGCCGTGAGGTGGCATTGCACCCCGCGTTGCCGTCGCAACCCTGACGGCTATCGGCGGAGTTGGCGATCGCTGCCGATCACCAGCCACTTTCCGGACAGTACCCGGCCCGCGACTGCAAGCATCCGCAGTGCGACGAAGACGCCGAGCCCTGTCCAGATCCCTACCAGTCCCCAGTCGAACACCAGAGCCGACCAGATGAACGGCAGAAAGCCCACAACGGCGCAGGCCATGGTCGCGTTTCTCAGAAATGCAGCGTCGCCGCTGCCGAGCAGCACACCGTCCAACGCGAACACCACGCCGGCAATGGGGATGATCGCGACGAATATCCACCAGATCGCATGCATCTCGTCGATGACCGATGCGTCGGTGGTGAACAGATCCGGGACGAACGACCGCCCGACGGCGAACACACCGGCGAGAACGACCGCGAACACCGTCGACCATGCCGTCAATCGCCACGCCAGGGCGCGCGCATCGTCGATCCTGCTCGCACCCAGGGCGGCTCCGACCAGGGTCTGTGCGGCGATTGCCAGTGAATCGAGCATCAACGACACCAGGTTCCACATGTGCAGAACCACCTGGTTGGCGGCGACCGAGGCGGCGCCGAACCTCGACGCGACCGCTGCGGCGGACAGAAAACAGGCCTGGAACGCCAGACTGCGCACGATCAGGTCGCGGCCCAGCACCAGTTGTGCGCGCATCACCGACCAATGCGGGCGCAATTCGGTGCTCGCCCGCACGACTGCGCCGACGAACAGCGCACCGGCGACGCCCTGGCCGATCACGTTCGCCACGGCCGATCCCACCAGCCCGAGCCGTGGGAATCCCAGCAACCCGTGGACCAGGAGGGGGCACAACACCGCTGATACACCGAAGCCGAACACGACGAAACGTAGTGGCGTCACCGTGTTCTGAACTCCACGCATCCATCCGTTTCCGGCCAGCGACACCAGGATGAACGGCACACCCAGCAGTGCCACGCGCAGCCACGCGACGGCCTCGGCAGCGATGTCCCCTCCGCCGGTCAGCACCGAGACCACGGGCTCGGCGGCGAGCTGCATCACCGCGACGATGGCGATACCGATCGCGAAGGCCAACCAGGTTGCCTGCACACCCTCACCGACGGCGTCGCGTTCGCGGCCTGCACCGTGCATGCGAGCCGCTCGCGCGGTCGTGCCGTAGGACAGGAACGTCAGCTGCGTGCTGACCTGGGCCAACACGAGCCCACCGATGGCCAGGCCGGCGAGAGCGAGCGCGCCGAGCCGGCCGACCACGGCGGCGTCGAACAACAGGTACAGGGGCTCGGCAGCGAGGACGCCGAGAGAGGGCAACGACAGACCGAGGATCTTTCGAGCCGTGACCGGGGTGGAACTCACGACGCCGACAGGGCCTCACGCAGCGCATCGATCACGTCGGGCAGGTCGCCGGTCGCGGTGTAGCCGGCTGCATTGCGGTGCCCGCCACCGCCGAGCGCGCACGCCACCGCCGACACGTCGACCTCGGTCTTCGACCGCAGAGAGACCACCCAGACCGACCCGAAATCCTGTTGCTTGAGTACCGCGGCGACCTCGGCCTCGGAGGTGGTGCGCACGATGTCGATCACGCTCTCGATCTCCTCGGACCGCAATCCGGCGGAATCCTCGCTCCTGATGACGGCGTACACCAGCCCTCGTCCGTCGGCTGCGTCGGGAAGCAACGATGCCGAACCGAGCACCGACCCGAGCATCGGCAACCAGTCGAACGGGTGAGTGTCGAGCAGCTTGCGGGCGATGTGAGCCCCGTCGATCCCCGTGGCCAACAGTCTCTCGGCCAGCAGATGAGAACCCGGGCGAACCCAGCGGAACGACCCGGTGTCGGTGACCAGACCCGCGAACAGCAAGTGGGCCAGATCGGCATCGATCTCGACGCCCCACCGATCGAACAACCGCGCGATGACGGCGGTGGTGGACTCAGCAGACGCGTGCACCACATTCAGCGTTCCGAATCGTGTGTTGCTGCGGTGATGATCGATGACGAGGCTGGCCGACGCCGTATCGAGTCGGTCGCCCAGCGAACCCAGCCGCCCCCTGCTTCCGGCGTCGACCGTGACCACCAGATCGACGGACTCGCTGACCTCGTCTGCGCCGACGAGAAGGTGTCTACCCGGTAATTCGTCCATCGACTCGGGCAGGGACGCCGGTGCTGCGAATGCCACCTGAACGGTCGCGCCGCGACGTTCGAGCACCGAACCGAGCGCAAGCCCACTACCGATCGTGTCGGCATCGGGTTGAACATGACACAGCACGGTCACCGAGGATGCACGTTCGAGCATCTCGATCGCCCGCGCCATATCCTCGTCGGCCTCCGACACTGCCCCCGAACCGTAGGACATGTCAGTCGGCTTCGGCGGGCTCGACGCTTGCAGGAGTGGAGCCTGCGGAATGACCATCTGTGTCTGCGACTTCGCGTGGAGCTTTGTACGGATCCGGGTCCCCGGCGGGCTTGGCGTTCGCACGCGCGCGGGCCAGTTCTTCGTCGGCCACGCGGGCGCGTTCGAGCAGGTCTTCCATGTGGCGTGCGGTGTCGGGCACCGTGTCGGTCACGAACGTCAACGTCGGCGTGTACCGCACACCCGTTCCGGCTCCGACCTTCGAGCGCAGCACGCCCTTGGCCTTCTCCAGCCCTGCCGCGGCGGCCTGCAGATCGGGCGGAGTATCGAGGTCTTCACCCATCACGGTGTAGTACACCGTGGCGTCGTGCAGGTCGGCGGTCACCTTGGTGTCGGTGATGGTCACGAATGCCAGCCGTGGATCCTTGATCTCGTGATCGATCGCCGTTGCAACGATGGCGGCGATTCGCTTGGACAACTTTCGAGCCCTGGCCTGATCCACCACGACAATCACACTCCTCTTTCATGGCCGAACGTCGATTCTGTTCCGACGAAGCGGCGGTTGTGCACTTCTCGTCCGCCGAGCAGCGCTCGGCGGACTTCCCGGATCAATCCTCGGGTCCGAAGATTCTCCGGCGTACTGCCAACAGTTCCAGATCGTGGCGTTCGGCGACATGCCGTTCGCACTCGTCCAGTTTGTCGTGCAGTAGGTCGACGTCGGTACCGGCCGCGGCAACCCCCAGCAGGGACCGCCGAATACGTTCTCGCTCACCGGTTTCGGCAGCCGAGACTCCCAGCCGTTGCAGATCACCGAGCACCGGTTCCACCATCGACCGTTTCTCGGCGAGCGAACGCACATCCCCCAACAACACGTCCAACTCCAGAGCACCCAGATACACGCTGACGTCCTTCGATCAGCTTCGACGACAAAGCCGGTGGCGGTACATCTGTCGTACCACCACCGGCTCGAAAGTCGGAGCGCAGTGTCACTCCCCTGGCTTCACCACCGAGCCGACGCGACCGGGTGCGGAGCCGAAAGGCTCCGCATCCGTTCTAGTCGCGCGGCTTTTCACGGAGCTCGTACGCCTCGATGACATCGCCCACCTTGATGTCGGAGTACGTCACCGTCAAACCACATTCGTAGCCCTCGCGGACCTCCGTCGCGTCGTCCTTCTCGCGACGGAGCGAGGAGATCGTGACGGTTTCCGCGACAACGGCGCTGTCTCGGATGAGTCGCGCCTTGGCGTTGCGACGGATCGTACCGGAGGTGACGAGGCAACCGGCGATGTTTCCGACCTTGGAGGAACGGAACAGCGCGCGGATCTCGGCCTGCCCGAGGGCAACCTCTTCGTACACCGGCTTGAGCATGCCCTTGAGGGCCTTCTCGATCTCGTCGATGGCCTGGTAGATCACCGAGTAGTACCGGATGTCGACGCCTTCACGGTTGGCCAGCTCGGTGGCTTTGCCCTCCGCTCGAACGTTGAAGCCGATGATGATCGCGTTGGATGCCGACGCCAGGTTGACGTTGGTCTCCGTGACGCCACCGACACCGCGGTCGATGACGCGCAGTTCGACCTCGTCGTCGATCTCGATTCCGAGCAGCGCCTCTTCGAGCGCTTCCACGGTTCCCGAGTTGTCACCCTTGAGGATCAAGTTCAGCTGCGAAGTCTCCTTCAGAGCTGCATCGAGATCGTCGAGGCTGATGCGCTTGCGGCTCTTGGCTGCCAGAGCGTTGCGCTTGCGCGCATTTCGACGGTCGGCGATCTGTCGAGCGATTCGGTCCTCGTCGACCACCAGAAGGTTGTCGCCTGCACCGGGCACCGACGTGAAGCCGATGACCTGCACGGGACGAGACGGCATCGCTTCGGTGACGTCCTCGCCGTGCTCGTCGACCATGCGACGAACGCGTCCGTATGCGTCACCGGCGACGATCGAGTCACCGACACGCAAGGTTCCGCGAGCGATGAGCACGGTCGCGACCGGGCCGCGACCACGGTCGAGGTGTGCCTCGATGGCGACACCCTGAGCGTCCATGTCCGGGTTGGCGCGCAGATCGAGCGACGCGTCGGCCGTCAGCAGCACCGCTTCGAGGAGGGCATCGATGTTGGTGCCCTGCTTGGCGGAGATGTCGACGAACATCGTCTCGCCGCCGTATTCCTCGGCGACCAGACCGTATTCGGTGAGCTGCTGCCGGATCTTGTCCGGGTTCGCGCCCTCCTTGTCGATCTTGTTCACCGCGACCACGATCGGCACGTCGGCTGCCTGTGCGTGGTTGATGGCCTCCACCGTCTGCGGCATGACGCCGTCGTCGGCTGCCACCACCAGGATCGCGAGGTCGGTGGCCTTGGCACCACGGGCACGCATGGCCGTGAAGGCCTCGTGACCGGGGGTGTCGATGAACGTCACGAGACGCTCGTTGCCTTCGAGCTCGGTCAGCACCTGGTACGCACCGATGTGCTGCGTGATTCCGCCGGCCTCGCCTTCGCGCACCGTGGTGTTGCGAATCGAGTCCAACAGTCGCGTCTTACCGTGATCGACGTGGCCCATGACGGTGACCACCGGGGGACGCTGCTCCAGATCGTCCTCGCCGCCGGCATCCTCGCCGTAGGTGAGATCGAACGAGTCCAGCAGCTCACGATCTTCGTCCTCGGGACTGACGACCTGAACGACGTAGTTCATCTCGCCGCCGAGAAGCTCCAGCGTCTCGTCGTTGACGGACTGCGTCGCAGTGACCATCTCACCGAGGTTGAACAGGGCTTGCACCAGTGCAGCCGGGTTCGCGTCGATCTTGTCCGCGAAGTCCGACAGCGATGCGCCGCGGGCGAGACGAATGGTCTCACCGTTGCCGCGGGGCAGCCTGACGCCGCCGACTGCGGGAGCCTGCATGCTCTCGTACTCGGCGCGCTTCGCCCGCTTCGACTTGCGGCCACGACGAACTGCTCCGCCGGGACGACCGAATGCACCTGCTGCTGCGCCGCGCTGACCGGGGCGTCCACCGCCACCGGGACGACCACGGAAACCACCTGCGGGAGCGCCGCCTGCGGGGGCACCACCGGGAGCGCCGGGAGCGCCGCCACCGCGGTAGCCACCGCCACCGCCGCCGCCCGGGCGTCCGCCCGGAGCACCACCGGGACGACCGGGGCGACCTGCTGCGGGGCCGGGACGTGCCGAACGGGTCGGCATGGCACCGGGGTTGGGACGAGGAGGCATCGAGCCGGGGCTCGGACGAGGTCCGGCCTGGCCCGGTGCGGGACGGGGCCCACCCTGCCCTGGAGCCGGACGACTGCCACCGGACGGTGTTGCGGGACGAGGCCCACCTTGTCCGGGAGCGGGGCGTCCGCCACCGGGGCGCGGAGCACCGGGAGCGGGTCGAGGAGCTGGACGCTCCACGGGAGCCGAGGAGTACGGGTTGTTACCGACACGCGGAGCCTTGGGGCCGGGCTTGGGGCCGGGACCTGCGGGCTTCGGAGCGGCCGGGGCCGAGGCAGCGTCGCTGGTGGCAGCCGACGCGGCGGGAGCCTGCTCGACCGGAGCGGCCGGAGCTGCGGGCTCGGGGGTAGGCGCTGCGGGGGCCGGAGCCGGCGCGGCAGCCGGAGTCGCGGGTGCAGCGGGTGCTGCCTCCACGGGAGCTTGCGCTGCGGGTGCTTCCGGCTCTGCCGGACGCGGTGCCGGCTTGGGGCCGGGACGGGGTCCGCCCGGTTTTGCGGCACCCGGCTTCGCGGTGCTGCTCGCTGCCCGATCGGCCGCTGCGCGACCGTTCGGTGCAGCTGCGGCCGGTGCCGACGCGTCCGTGTTCTCGGACGGGAAGGATTCACGCAGTCGACGCGCCACGGGGGCTTCGACTGTGGATGATGCGGACTTGACGAACTCGCCTTGCTCTTTGAGCCGTGCGAGTAGTTCCTTACTGGTGACACCGAGTTCTTTTGCCAACTCGTGCACGCGGGCCTTGCCTGCCACTGCTCTCCTCACTGAGAGGCCGAGCGAGGCTTGGTGCCCGCACGACCTCGGGTTATCTCCGATGGACGTTCATCGTTGGTGCTTCACGGTGTGCTCATCAGTGCTGTTGCCTGTTCTTGTCGACGGGTGTTGCTCTTGTCGTGTCCTCGAACTGCAGTTGTTCGTGCTCGTCGAGCACGGCTGTCACTGCGGACGATTCCACATTTCCCGATATCCGAAACGCACGACCGAAGACTCGGCGTCGTTCCGCATTGTGCAGGCACTCTCGGTTGTAGTGCAACCACGCACCACGGCCGGACATCGAATGCCGGACATCGGGGACGAGAGCGAATTCGTGCGAACCAGCTTCTCGAACCACGATCCTCAACAGATCGGCGGCCGGCACTCGCTCCCTGCACCCGATGCATGTACGAATCGGCCGGCTTGTCACTGCCGGATACTCGCGTTCATGCCCCTGGGCGGAGAGGTCGTTACCGAACCATCGACCACTCTACCGCTGTATTGCCCCGAACTCCGCATTCCGGCCCTACGCGCTGGTCGTCTCGGGTGCCGCCGCATCGCTGCGGATGTCGATGCGCCAACCGGTCAATCGAGCAGCCAGTCGGGCGTTCTGCCCTTCCTTGCCGATGGCCAGGGAGAGCTGGTACTCGGGAACCACGACACGGGCCGCACGGGCAACCGCGTCGACGACGGTCACCGAAACAACTTTCGACGGGGACAGTGCATTCCCGACGAACGTGGCCGGGTCCTCGTCGAAGTCGATGATGTCGATCTTTTCGCCTGCCAGTTCGCTCATCACGTTGCGCACGCGCTGACCCATCGGTCCGATGCAGGCACCCTTGGCGTTGAGCCCGGACACGGTGGACGCGACGGCGATCTTCGAGCGGTGCCCCGACTCGCGAGCCACTGCCACGATGTCGACCGAGCCGTCGGCGATCTCGGGAACCTCGAGGGCGAACAGCTTGCGCACCAGATTCGGGTGCGTGCGCGAGAGCGTGATCTGCGGACCCCGGTTACCCCGGGCGACTCCGACGACGTAGCACTTGATGCGCTCGCCGTGCTCGTAGCTCTCGCCCGGCACCTGCTCTGCGGGCGGCAGCAGGCCGTCGGCTCCGTTGGCGTCACTTCCGATACGGACGATCACGGTGCCCTTCGCATTGGCACGCGTGTCACGCTGGATGACACCGTTGACGATCTCACCCTCGTGCGTGGAGTACTCACCGAACGACCGCTCGTGCTCGGCGTCGCGCAGGCGCTGCAGGATGACCTGACGCGCCGTGGTTGCCGCAATGCGTCCGAAGCCTTCCGGGGTGTCGTCCCATTCGGAGATCAGATTGCCGTCGGCGTCGAGTTCCTTGGCCATCACCCGAACGGAGCCGGTCTTGCGATCGACGTCGATCCAAGCGTTGGACTGGTGACCCTCGGTGTGCCGGTAGGCCGTCAGCAGCGCAGTCTGGATCGTCGAGATCACCATCTCGATCGGAATTCCCTTGTCCGCCTCGATGGCACGCAATGCGGCTATGTCGATATTCACTTGTCCGACCCTTCTTCCGGTGCTTCCACGTCCACGATCTCATCGGTGTTCGCGGGTGACGGCCTACTGCCGACCACGCCACCCGCCAGGTCCATCTCTTCGGCGCTCGGCCGGGAGAACTCCACCTGTACAACAGCTTTCACAACATCGGACAAGGCAACGGGGCGAGTCGACAGCACACCCTTCTCCTTGATCACCACGGTGACCGAATCGCCGTCGAGTACCCCGACGCGACCGTCGAACTTGCCGTCGGCCAGTTCGATACGCACTTTGCGTCCGCGAGCCCGACGCCAATGCCGTGCCTCGGTCAGTGGGCGGTCGATTCCGGGGGTGGTGACTTCCAACGTGTACGGAGCTTCCCCGAAATCCGTCACGGCATCGAAGGCATCCGAGATCTCGCGGCTCAGTTCCGGGAGAGCGTCGAGGTCGATTCCCTCTTCGCGATCGACCATGATCCGCACTGCACTGTGCTTTCCTGCGGCGACGACGTTCACGTCTTCGAGGTCGTAACCCCGTTCTCGAACGAGGTCGGCGAGCAGTTCGACAACCCTTTCCTTGGACGGAACAGGCATGTCGCGAACTCCTCGTGTGTAGTTGTGGGCGATCCGGCGTACGGCAGCAGGACTGCGTTTGGTGAACCAACAGCCTACCGCCCCGCAGGCAGTGCTCGTGACCACGATCGGCCGACGCGACACACGGGCACGGCACGTGCGAGCGCCGCGGTCTGGCACGATATCGGAGTGCCAACGCCGACCGTCCCCTTCGCGCTCAGTCGCCGCGGGTTGTTCCGACTCGCCGGCGTCGCTGCTCTGTCCGCGGCCACCGTGTCGACTGTTGCGGCCTGCGGTCAGGAGACGATCTCGGGTCCTGCCCTCGACACCCTGACTGCGCAGTTGCGCGCTGCCCGCGCCGACGCCGCGGATGCCACCGCGGCCGCGACGGTGATCGCCGACTACGCCGCCGCCCTGGGGATCGTTGCGGCGCAGCGGACCGAGCACGCCGATGCGCTCGACACCGAGATCGCCCGCGCCACCGGTGCCTCGACCGAGACGTCGTCGGTCACGGCCACCACGACACCCGTTCCCACGACGCCGCCGCCCGATCTCGCCGCCGTGCGAGAGATGTTGACGGCCTCCGCTCGCAGCGCGGCAGATGCGGCTCGCAACGAAAGCGGTTACCGAGCAGGCCTTCTCGGTTCCATCAGCGCCTCGTGCACGGTCTCGGCCCTGGTGGTGCTGGCATGAGCGATCTCGGCCCGGAACAGCAAGGCCTCGTCGATGCACTGGCCGCCGAGTATGCGGCGGTGTTCGCCTACGGCGTCGTCGCGGCATTCTCCAATCCCACGCGAGCAGATCTGGTGGCGTCGAACACTGCCGCCCACCGCGCGCGTCGAGACGCGACCATCGATGCACTCCGGGCGGCGAGTGTCACTGTGCCGCTGCCCGATCCGGCGTATGCGTCCCCGTTCCCGGTGACCGACGCGATCTCGGCCGCGCAGTTGGCCGCGCAAGCCGAGATCGACACCAGCATCGCGTGGCGTTCGCTGATCGAACGCAGCAGGTCGGGAGCGACCCGCGACATGGGTGTTCAAGCGCTGACCGACGCCGCGATTCGCCTCGCGACGTGGCAGCAAATTCTGGGAGTCAGTCCGTCGTCGACGGCATTTCCCGGCCAACCGTGAGCACGTGTGCCGATCCGACGGAACGCCCCGGCATGAACAACGCCGCCACCAGTCCGATCGCCACTGCCCCAGCGCCGACGAGCAGAGCGGGTGCCAAGGCGTCGGTGTAACCGGTGGGCGTCAGTGATCCACCGGCTCCGATGAACACCGCTGTCAATACCGCGATGCCGAGTGCGATACCCACCTCCCGCACAGTGGAGTTGGCGCTGCTGGCGGTGGCGTGATCGTCGTCCTTCATGTCCCGCAGCACTGCGGTGGCGGACGGTGCGAACGTCAGCCCCATGCCCACTCCCGCCATCAGCAGGGCCGGGACCATCGACGAATACTCGGTGTCGGGTCCCAGGATCAGCGCCATCCACACGAGCGAGACCGACTGCAGCGACAGGCCGCCGACCAACAGCCCACGCAGTCCGACGCGCTCGGCAAGCAGACCTGCGATCGGTGCGACCACCATCGGTGCGGCGGTCCACGGCAGCGTGCGTAGGCCCGCCTGGAACGGCGTGTAGTTCATCACGATCTGCAGGTATTGCGCGAGGAGGAACACCGCCCCGAACATGCCGAGCGAGAACGTGATTCCGATGATGTTGGCGATGGTGAAGCTGCGCGAACGAAAGAGTGCGAGCGGCAGTACCGAGTGTCGGGTGCGCGAGGCGCGCAGAACGAACGCCACGAGCAGCACCGCCGAGCCGATGAAACCGGCGAGCACCGTGGCCGACGCCCACCCGTCGTCGTTGCCGTGGACCACCGCCCACACCAGGAGGAAGACACCGCCGCCTGCGAGGACCACGCCGGGCAGATCGAGCGGTTGGATGCGCCCTGCTGTTTCCTTCAGCGCGACGTACGCCAGCGGAACTGCGAAGAGGGCCACCGGAACGTTGATCCAGAAGATCGCCTGCCAGGAAATCCCGTCGACGACGGCTCCGCCGACCACCGGTCCCAGCGCGACGCCGAGTCCGGAGACTCCACCCCAGATCCCGATTGCCATCGCGCGCTTGCCCACCGGTACCACCGCGGCGAGCAACGCCAGGGACAACGGCATGATCGCGGCGGCACCGATTCCCTGCACGGCGCGCGCGGCGATGAGCATCGCTGGACTCGCAGCGAGCGCGCTGGCCACCGAGGCAAGAGTGAAGACCGCGATGCCGCCGAGGAATACCGCGCGCCTGCCCCACCTGTCGCCGAGCGTCGCCGCCGTCAGCATGAAGGTGGCGAAGCTGAGGGTGTACGCGTTGAGGAACCACTGCAGTTGTCCGACAGAGGCGTTCAGGTCCTGCTGGATGACCGGTAGTGCGCTGGTCATCACCAGATTGTCGAGGGTTGCCATGAACATCGGCAGGGATGCTGCGAGGATGCCGAGCCACACGGGAACGTTCCGAGTGGCGGGCTGCACTGCAGGTGGAGAGTCTGTGGCGGTCATTGTGGTCGTCCCGTCTCACGCTTGTAAGCATCGAATGATTACTTATTCGAGACCGTAAGTTATCAACTGATAACCTGTCAACATGTCCGACCCGTCAGCGCCCAAGCCCAGAGCCACCCGCATGGATGCGGCCGACCGCCGAGAGCTCGTGCTCGACGCAGCGATGCGCGCGTTCGCGCGCGGGGGTTACGCCGGCACCAGTACCGATGCGGTCGCGAAGGAAGCGGGCGTCTCTCAGCCGTATGTGGTCCGCATGTTCGGCACCAAGGTCGAGTTGTTTCGTCTGGTGTTCCAACGCTCCGTGGACGGCATCATGGCCGCGTTCGATGCCGTGCTGGCGGCGGGCCCGCTCGACCCCGACGACGACAGCACCTGGGCGAATCTCGGTTCCGCCTATGCCGATCTGGTGGCCGATCGCGACCTGTTGATGGTCATGATGCACGGATTCGGCGCAGGCTCGGTACCCGAGATCGGCCGGGCAGCCCGGGAGGGAATGGGTGCCATCTACGGCCAGATACGTGCCGGCACAGGTTGTTCCGAGGATCAGGCACGGCAGTTCATCGCGCACGGGATGCTGCTCAACGTCCTCATGTCGATGCAGGCGCTCGAGCATCCGAACGACAGCGCCGGACTGCACGAGATGACGGTGTGCGCGTTCGGAACCAATCTGGTCCCGGCCGATCCCGGCTGAGCGTCGGCGCTAGGGACGCATCTCGTACCGACCGTCGTACGAGACGACCTCGTTCCAGACCGTCTCGAAACGCCCCGCGTCGACCAACGGCTTGCGAATCGAATCGAGCGCCCACTGCTGTTGCGCTCCAGTCGATGACGGCTTCCCGTACAGCGCGACGGCATAGCCGGAGAAGTCTCTGATCTGGAAGTCGAAGATCTGGTCCATCATCTCGGACGAGATCTCGTCGGCCTGCTCGAGCAGAAGGTGACCGTAGACCACGAGCGAGAACAGGTGACCCACCACCAGCAGGAAATCGAGGTCCTTCTGCTGGGACTCGTCGGGCGCACACTCGGCGAGGAACGAGGTGAATGCCTGTGCCTGCTCGTAGAAGCGTCCCACGTTGGGGATGCCGGAGTGCTTCTCGTACAGCGGCTTCCAGTCGTGGAACCGCACCGAACTCGCACCGCGGGCCGGCCCCTGGGCGAAGAAGAAGCTGTCGTCGACCGGCTCGGTTCGGGTACCGACGTCCGGATAGTCGGTGGGCGAGAACATGTAGGCCGGCATGAATTTGAGCATCAGCGCCACGTTGACGTGCACCGTGCCCTCGAGCTTGGGCAGTGTTCCGATCAGCTGGGCGGCTTCGCGGAAGTAGGTGTTCTTCTCGTAGCCCTTGGCCGCGATGACGTCGTGCAGCAGCCGCACGACGGTTTCGCCCTCCGAGGTCACCTTCGCCTTCGTCATCGGGTTGAACAGCAGGTAGCGCCGGTCCTCGGGCCCTGCGGCACGGAAGTAGTCCAGTGCCCGCGCGCTGAAGAGCTTCATCGCGATCAAGCGCGAATAGGCATCGACGAACGCACTGCGCACGTGCGGAAAGTCGGTGACCCGATTGCCGTACAGAATTCTGTTGTTCGCATGCGTGATCGCCTCGTGGAAGGCGTGCTCACAGATGCCGATGGATCCGGTGCACAGGTTGAACTTTCCGACGTTGACCGTGTTGAGAGCTGCCGAGAACGCGTCGGCACCGGTGTGCAGGATGTCCTGTTGCCGGACGGGGTAGTTCTCGAGTGCGAACGTGCTGACGTACATCTGACCGTGAACGACGCTCTCGCGGAGCCGATAGGCCGGGTGCGCACTGTCGGCCACGAAGAACACGTACGAATCGGGTCCTTCGACGTCGGTACGTCGGCCGAACACCGAGACCATGTTCGCCACGTTGCCGTTTCCGATGTAGTACTTCTCCCCCGACGCGGTGAACTCGAGCTCGGAGTCCTCGGTCGTGGGCGTCAACAGCATGTCGGTGGAGTAGACGTCGGCTCCGTGCGCGCGCTCGGACAGACCGAACGCCATCACCCCGCCGCGGTCCAGCTCGCGTGCGGCGCGGCGTTTGGCGTCGTCGTTGGCGCTCATCCAGATGGGACCGAGACCCAGCACGGTAACCTGCCAGGTGTACCAGTAGGCCAGACCGTAGAACCCGAGAACCTCGCTCAGCGCGGCATTGCGAGCGGCGTCCCAGCGCGTGTTCGGCGACCCGTCCGCATAGACGGCGGGCGTGGAGAACGTCGCGAACAACTTCTGCTCGGCGACGAATTCCAGAAAGTCGGCCGGCCATACGCTGTCGAGATCGTCCGCCAACAGCCTGCCTTTGCCGCGACTCTCGAACCAGTCGATCAGCGCACGCAATTGTCGGCGAGAATCCTCGTCGAGCTCGGCCGGATCGAAGGTCGTGGGATCGAACAGCGCAAAGTGAGACACGTGGTGACCTCTCATAGTCGTTGACCCGAAGCTACCAGCGGGTAAACAACCGCGCAGAGAGATCGCGAGACTGTTCTACGGAGTGCGGCGCACGGCCTTCACGATCTCCCCGACCGCCGAGTCGATGTCCAGCTCGCGACTCTCACCGGAGAAGCGATCGCGGATCTCGACCTTGCCGTCGGCCCAGCCACGGCCGAGAACGACCACCAGCGGGACGCCGATCAGTTCCGAGTCCTTGAACTTCACTCCTGGTGAGGCCTTGCGATCATCGAAGAGTACCTCGATGCCCTGCGTATCGAGTTGTGTCGCAATCGATTCCGCACCGGCGCGAGCCGCGTCGTCCTTGTTCGCGATCACCAGATGGACATCGGCGGGCGCAACCTCCGACGGCCATCGCAGACCCTTGTCGTCGTGCATCTGCTCGGCGATCACGGCGACCAGACGGGAGACGCCCACACCGTACGAACCCTGAGTCAGGCGAACCGGCTTGCCGGTCTCACCGAGGACGTCGACCGAGAACGCATCGGTGTACTTGTAGCCGAGCTGGAAGATGTGCCCGATCTCGATTCCGCGAGCACTGACGAGCGGGCCGCGACCGTCGGGAGACATGTCGCCGTCGCGCACCTCGGCTGCTTCGATGGTGCCGTCGGGAACGAAATCGCGACCGGCGACGAGGTTCACCACGTGCTTGCCCTTGACGTCCGCGCCGGTGATCCACGACGTTCCGTCGACGACCCTCGGGTCGACGAGGTAGCGAACACCGTTGGCCTGCAACGCGCGGGGCCCGATGTACCCCTTGACGAGGAACGGATTGGCAGCGAAGTCCGCGTCGGTCAACAGGGCGAACTCGGCAGGCTCGAGAGACGCTTCGAGGCGCTTCTCGTCGACCTCTCGGTCACCGGGCAGGCCGACGGCGAGCAGTTCCCACTCCCCTTCGGCGTTGCGCACCTTGAGCAGAATGTTCTTGAGCGTGTCCGCGCCGGTGACGGTGCGTCCGAGATCCGCGGAGTTGGCCCACTCCACCAGGGTCGCGATGGTCGGGGTGTCGCCGGTCTCGTGGTCGACGGCGGCCGGCTGCCCCTCGATGGGCAGCGGGGCCGGTGCCGGAGTGGTGACGGCCTCGACGTTGGCCGCGTATCCCGATTCGATGCAGCGCACGTAGGTGTCCTCACCGATGTCGCTCTCGGCCAGGAATTCCTCGGAGGCACTGCCTCCCATGGCACCGGACGTCGCGGCGACGATGACGTAGCTGACACCGAGGCGGGCGAAGATGCGCTGGTACGCCTCGCGGTGGGCGGCGTAGGACTTCTTCAGTCCGTCCTCGTCCATGTCGAAGGAGTACGAGTCCTTCATCACGAATTCGCGGCCACGCAGAATGCCGGCGCGGGGACGTTCCTCGTCGCGGTACTTGGTCTGAATCTGATACAGCGTGACCGGCAGGTCCTTGTACGAGTTGTATTCGGCCTTGACCGTCAACGCGAACAATTCCTCGTGGGTGGGACCGAGCAGCATGTCGTTGCCCTTGCGGTCCTGCAGCCGGAACAACGCGTCGCCGTATTCGGTCCACCGATTGGTGGTCTCGTACGGCTCGCGCGGCAGCAGTGCGGGCAGAGAAATCTCCTGCGCACCGATGGCGTTCATCTCCTCGCGCACGACACGCTCGACCTGCCGCAGCACCCGCAGACCCAGCGGCAACCAGGAGTAGACGCCAGGCGCGATACGACGGACATAGCCGGCGCGGACCAACAGCTTGTGGCTGTCGACCTCGGCGTCGGCGGGGTCGTCGCGAAGGGTACGAAGGAACAACTGCGAAAGACGGGTGATCACGGGTTGTCAGACTAGTCGCTCACGCAGTGCCTGTGAGCAGGCGGCCGTACAGTGAGTAGCCTCGTGCCCGTGCTGATTCTGTTGCCTCCCTCCGAGACGAAGTCCGACGGCGGTTCCGGAGCACCTCTCGATCTGGACCGACTGTCGTTGCCCACGTTGACACCGCTCCGCCGAAAGCTCGCCGACGCGCTGGTGGAACTCGCCGGCGACGTCGATGCATCGATCGCGGCGCTCGGCCTCGGCCCCACCCAGAAGGACGAGATCGAACGCAACGCCCGAGTGTGGACCTCACCGACCACACCTGCGCTGCAGCGGTACACCGGCGTGCTCTACGACGCCCTCGATGCGGCGTCGTTCACTCGGGCCGGTCGCGCCCGAGCGGACGCGCGGCTGTGGATCGGCTCGGCCCTGTTCGGAGCCGTCCGTGCCTGCGACCCGATTCCGTACTACCGACTCTCCGGTGGATCGACCGTTCCGAATTTCGGCACCCTGCGCTCACACTGGAAGCCCGAACTCTCCGACGCCATCGACGCCGAGGACGAGGGGATCGTCGTCGACCTCCGATCCGGCACCTACCAGCAGCTCGGTCCCGTCCCCGGTGCGATCACCGCCACGGTGCTCACCGAGAAGCCCGACGGCACCCGTTCGGTGGTGAGCCACTTCAACAAGCATCACAAGGGCCTGCTGGCACGCGCGTTGACTCTGACCACCGCCGAGCCGAAGGACGTGAAAGCCGTTGCGCGCGTGGCGTCCAAGGCCGGACTGCGAGTCGAAGTGGCATCGAGCACCGAATTGATCGTGCTCACCGAATGAGCGAGATTCCTGGACTGCTCCGCCGCGGCGCCGACGCCTCGGTCGGCAAGACCAAGAGCCAACGCGTCGCCGACGACGTCGCGGATCGACTGGTCTCGATGGACGCGACCGAACTCGGCTCTCGCGCGCTGACGAACATGATCGAGACGATGTACGAAAACGGTTGGCAGCCCATGGATCTGGTGCACGTCGTGCGGCGTCAGCACACGGTGGCCGTGGCCGATCTCGCTGCCGCGGTACTGCTGCATCAGGCCGATCTCGCCGACGCGGACTCGCGGGCTCCACAGGACTGGGTGGATCAGATGTCCACGATCTGCGAGCAGTTCCCGAAGGTTGCGGCCCGGGTCGAGGCCACGCCCGATTTCCTGACCGCGTACCTGACCTCTTCCGGTAAGACCGATTACATCGCGGCCAGTGATCAGTGGCTCGACGTACTCACACTGCTCGGTCGATGGCAGACACTCCCCCGTTGGCCTCAGCTCGGCCCGAAACCGTCCCAGTGGCCGCGCACTCGTCCCACGGTGACGGGTGTTTCCGGTTCCGACTCCCCGAACACCAAGATGCTGAGCAAGATTCGCGGCTTACTGGCCAAGGCCGACGCCACGGACTTCGAGGAGGAGGCCGAGACGCTGACGGCCAAGGCGCAGGAGTTGATGACGCGCTACTCCATCGACACCATGTTGCTCTCGCAGGGCCACATCGATATTCACGGCCGACGCGTTCATGTCGACGGCCCGCATGCCCCGGCCAAGGCGCAGCTGTTGCACGTCGTCGGAACCGCCAACCGCGTCAAGGCGATCTGGGACCCGGAGTTCGCCGTCGCAACTCTGGTCGGAGCGCCGGTGGACGTGGAGCAAACCGAGTTGCTGTTCACCTCTCTGCTCGTTCAGGCCACACGCGCCCTCGGGCATTCACCGCAGGCGAAGAAGCGCAAGAAGGCCGGATCGGCGGCGTTCGGCAAGGCATTCCTGTACGCGTACGCCGTCCGTATCGGAGACCGTCTGACCGACGCCGATGCGAACGCCCTCGAGGAGGCGAGTCACGAATCCGGTGATCTACTACCGATACTCGCCGCACAGACCGTCGCCGTCGAAGCCGAATTCGATCGACTGTTCCCGACGGCGAAGCCGATGCGCGGCCCACGCCTGGACGCCGAGGGATGGGATTCGGGCCAGGCTGCGGCGGATCGGGCCGATCTCTCGCGCTGAGGTATGTGAGTCGACCGCCCGTTCGCAAGGCAAAATGGTTCTGTGCCCGAAACTCTCGACGACATCATGACGCGAACGTCCGAACTCCTGACCGCCCGTGACATGGCCGCCCTGTCCACTCTGATGGGCGAGCTGTCGACGACCGATGCGGTGCGCATGCTCGAGCGTGTCGACTCGTCTCGACGCGCGGTGTTGTTTCGCCTTCTGCCCAAGGACGAGGCCGTGGCGGTCTTCGAACGCTTCGACGCCACCGTTCGCGGTGAGTTGTTCGAGAGTCTGCGCAGCGACGATGTGATCGCGCTGTTCGAGGATCTCGACCCGGACGACCGTGTCGAATTGCTCGACGAACTCCCCTCCAATGTCGCGCATCGACTGTTGGTGGGCCTGTCCCCCGACGAGCGCGCACTCACCGCGCCCATGCTGGGGTACGACCGCGGGTCGGTCGGCCGCCGGATGAGCCCGGAGTTCGTTCGGCTACGGACCGCCGCGACCGCCGGCGACGCACTCGTCGCCGTGCGGCGGACCGGCTCGGACGCCGAGTCGGTGTATCTGTTGCCGATCACCGACGATCACCGAACTCTGCTGGGGGTGGTGACCCTCGCCGATCTGGCGACGGCGGCACCGAGCACTCCGGTCGGGGATCTGTACTCGGATCATCCTGTGGTCGAGGCCGATTCGTCGGCGGAGGAGGCTGCACGGCTGTGCTTCGAGCACCGCAGTCCTGCGGTGGTGGTGGTCGATTCCGAGCAACGGCTGATCGGCATTCTCACACTCGAACAGTCCTCTCGAATCCTGGAGGAAGCCGAGGACGAGGACGCCGCTCGCGCGGGTGGCTCGGAGCCGCTGCGTCGGCCGTATCTGTCCACGCCGGTGCTGTCCATCGTTCGCTCGCGCGTGGTGTGGTTGCTGGTGTTGGCGCTGTCGGCCATCCTCACGGTGCAGGTTCTAGAGATCTTCGAGCACGCGCTCGCCGCAGTCGTCACTCTCGCGCTGTTCATTCCGCTGCTGACCGGGACCGGCGGCAACACCGGCTCGCAGGCCGCGACCACTGTCACGCGGGCACTTGCGCTGGGTGACGTGCGACCGCGGGACATCGCCTCGGTGCTGTTTCGCGAGGTTCGCGTCGGCGCGACGATGGGTGCGATGCTCGGCACCCTGGGCTTCGTCATCGCCGGACTCGTCTACGACTGGCACCTCGGGGTCGTCATCGGTACGACGCTGTTGTCGATCTGCACTCTCGCAGCCACGGTCGGCGGTGCGATGCCGCTGATCGCCAAGAAGATCGGGGTGGACCCGGCGGTCTTCTCGACGCCCTTCATCTCCACCTTCTGCGACGCGACGGGGTTGATCGTCTACTTCCTCATCGCCAAGGCCGTACTGGGCGTGTGATCGGCCCTGCTCGTCAGCCCTTCTGGGCGTCTTCCTGAGCGGCCTGTGCCTGCGCGACCTGCTCCGGGGTGAAGCGAATGAACACCGCAGCGATTCCCGCGACCACGGCGCAGACTGCGCAGCAGAAGAGCGCGAACATGTAGCCCGAGCTCAACGCGTCGAGTTGGCTGTCGTTCATCAACGTTGCCGGTCCGGAGATGCCACCGAGAGACAAGGTTCGAGAGGTCACCAGCGCACCGATCACGGCCAGCGCCAGCGGCCCGCCGAGGGTCTGGGCAACCAGGGCGATGGCGGTCAACGGGCCGATCTCGGTGGGGCTGACTCCAGCGATGGCGCACAGCGGGAGTGGCACGACCGTCAGGCCGACGCCGAATCCGATGCCGATGACGGGGAAGAACAGTCCGGGGAAGTACGACGAGTCGGCGTTCATCGTCGCGACCGACACCATCAGCCACCCGACCATGATGACGGCACCGCTCAGTATCAGCCACCGTGGGGCGATGCGCGTCACCAGCTGCGAGGCGAGGAATGCGGCGGCACCGAGTCCGAAGGCGAACGGCACGAACGCCAGGCCCGCATGCAACGGGCTGTATCCCAGGATGTCCTGGACGAACAGTGCCACGTAGGCGGCGAGGCAGAACATCACGCCACCGGCGAAGAAGATGGCCACGAACGTCGCCACCCGGTCTCGGCTGCCGAACAGCGAGAACGGCAGCAATGGGTTGTCGGCACGACGCTCGACCAGCAGGAACAGCCCGAGGAAGAGCAGACCGGCGATCAGCGAGACGATGACGATCGGATTGGTCCAGCCGAGTTCGGTGCCCTCGCTCAGAGCGAGCACCACTCCGGTGCAGCCCAGCGTCGCCAGAATCGCTCCCGGCACGTCGAGCGGTAGCTTCGCCCCCACCGTCTCCTGCAGCGACACGACTGCGAGCACCACGATGACGACACCGATCGGCACGTTGATCAGGAAGATCCACCGCCACGACACCTCGGTCAGCGCACCGCCGATGATCAGGCCTGCGATGGAGCCGACACCGGTCATGGCCGCGTAGATCGCGATGGCCTGGTTTCGTACCGGGCCCGGCGCGAAGGTGGTCGCCACCAGCGCGAACGCCGTGGGCGACGCCACCGCGGCTCCGACGCCCTGGAGCGCGCGCGCCGCTACCAGCGTTGCCTCGTTGACCGCGAGCCCGCACAGCAGGGACGCGATGGTGAACAGCACGACGCCGGCCAGGAACATCTTCTTGCGACCGAAGGCATCACCGAGTCTGCCGCCGAGGAGCATCAGCCCGCCGAAGGCGAGGGCATACGACGTGAGCACCCAGTTGCGTCCGGCATCGGACAGGCCCAGATCCGCCTGCAACGGAGCAAGTGCCAGATTGGCCACGGTGCCGTCGAGCACCACCATCAATTGCAGGCCGCTCAGGACGATGATCGCCAACCCGAACGCTCGGGTCGTCACCGGGTACTTGACCTCGGTACTGGAGGTATCGGACATCGATGATTCAGGCACGGGCGTTCACGTTACCGGCGTGTACAGAGAAACCGGCAACGGTTCCGATGACCACGATCGCCGGAGGCCTGATCTCCGCGTCGCGAACCGCATCGGCGACGGTGCTCAGAGACGCGCGAACTTCACGCTGGGTGCGCATGGTGCCTTCCTGGACGACGATCACCGGGGTGTCGGACGGCCGACCACCGGCGATGAGAACGTCGGCGAACAGCCCGATGCGTTCGACGGCCATCAGCAACACGATGGTGCCCTTGAGTTTGGCCAACGCGTCCCAGTCGACGAGCGAATCGGGATGGTCGGGTGCCACATGGCCGCTGACAACGACGAACTCGTGGGTGACGGCGCGATGCGTCACCGGGATCCCGGCGGACGAGGGCACCGAAATGGCGCTGGTGATGCCGGGCACCACGGTGACCGGAATTCCCTCGGCAGCGAGCGCTTCGAGTTCCTCGTATCCCCTGCCGAACACGTAGGGGTCGCCGCCCTTGAGTCGGACGACGAACTTGCCTGCCTTCGCCCCGTCGATCAGCGCCTGGTTGATCGCCTCCTGCGCCATCGCGCGGCCGTACGGAATCTTCGAGGCATCGATGACCTCCACGTGCGGGCCCAGTTCGGCCAGCAGCTCGGGCGGCGCGAGCCGATCGGCCACCACGACATCGGCATAGGCGAGCAGCCTGCGCCCGCGGACGGTGATGAGGTCCGGATCGCCGGGTCCGCCACCGACCAACGCGACACCCGTCAACGGCGCACGGTCCGAGTCGGCGACCACACCGGACTGCAGGGCTTCCATGACGGCGTTGCGTACCGCGGCCGATCGACGGTGCTCACCGCCGGCGAGCACTCCGAGGGTCAGCCCGTCCCATTCGGCGGACGCCGGGGTGACCGCGGTGCCGTCCTTGGCGATGTCGGCTCGCACACAGAAGATCTTGGACGCGGTGGCCTCGGCGACGATGGCGATGTTGGTCGCGGCCTCGTCGGTGCACGCGACGGCGTACCAGGCGTCGGCGAGATCGCCCTCGCGATAGTCACGCAACTCCATGGTCACCTGACCGGCAGTTGCCATCGCCTCCACAGCGGGTGTGGCCTCCCGAGTGATGACGTGAACCACGGCACCGCAGGAGATGAGCAGCGGCAATCGGCGCTGCGCGACGGTGCCGCCACCGACCACGACGACGCGTCGACCTTCCAGATTGAGGCCGACCAGATAGGGAGAGTCAGTCGCGTTCACGAGAGGAAACGCTACCGCGCGCGCTGCACCCGCTTCTCGTCCCATACGGGCTCGTTCGATTCGTAGGCCTGACCGGTGCTGCCGAACACGAGGAATCGGTCGAAGCTGCGCGCGAACCAGCGGTCGTGGGTCACGGCGATGACGGTTCCGTCGAACGCGGCGATGGCGTCTTCGAGTGCGTCGGCGGACATCAGGTCGAGGTTGTCGGTCGGCTCGTCCAGCAGCAGCAGGGTGGCCCCGGAGAGTTCGAGCAGCAGAATCTGTACGCGCGCCTGCTGGCCACCGGAAAGATTGTCGTAGGACTGTTCGGCGGCTCGGGCCAGACCGTAGCGGTCCAGTGCCCGGCCTGCGGCCTCCCGGCCCATGCCGTCGCGGTGTTCGTTGCCCATGTGCAGGATGTCGAGGAGTGTGTTGCCCGCGAGATCGGGCCGAGTGTGGGTCTGCGCGAACAGGCCGGGCCGAACGCGAGCGCCGAGCACCGCGGTGCCGGTGTGCGGAACGGGATCGAGTGCCAGTTCCTGAACCGGCTCGTGCTCCTTCTCCGGATCGGTTCCACCGTTGGCGAGCAAACGCAGGAAGTGCGATTTGCCGGAACCGTTGGAGCCCAGCACGGCGACGCGGTCTCCGTACCAGATCTCGGTGTCGAAGGGCTTCATCAGTCCGGTCAGTTCCAGTGCCGTACACACCAACGCGCGCTTGGCTGTGCGGCCGCCGCGCAGACGAACGGTGACGTGCTGCTTCAACGGCACCGCTTCCGGCGGTCCGGCCTCCTCGAACTTCGCCAATCGAGTCTGGGACGCGTGGTAGCGCGCAGCGACCCCGTCGTTGAACTTTGCCTTCTCCCGCAGGCGCAGCACCAGTGCACGGAGTTTGACGAGTTCCTCGTCCCACCGCCGTCGCAGTTCGTCGAGCCGAGCATTCCGGTCCTCACGCGCAGCGTGATACGTCGCGAACCCGCCGCCGTGCACCCAGGAAGTGGCACCGCTGACGCCCGGTTCCAGGGTCACGATCCGATTCGCGGCGTTGGCGATGAGCTCCCGGTCGTGACTGATGAACAGGACGGACTTGTCGGAATCACGAATGGTCGATTCGAGCCAGCGCTTGCCCGGCACATCGAGGTAGTTGTCCGGTTCGTCGAGAAGCAACAGATTGTCCGAGCCCGCGAACAACGCTTCGAGCACCAGGCGCTTCTGCTCACCGCCACTGAGAGTCGATGCAGCGCGCCACTTCGCGCGGTCGAACGGCATTCCGAGGGCCGCCGTGGTGACCTTGTCCCAGAACGGTTCGAGGTCGTAACCGCCGACATCGCCCCAATCCGACAGGGCCTGCGCGTATTTCATCTGGGTCTTCTCGTCGTCGACCTCGATCATCGTGTTCTCGGCGGTGTCGAGGGCAGCGGCGGCCGTCCGCACGGCCGGGGACGCAACCGACAGCAGCAGATCACGCACTGTCGAGTCGTCTCGTAGCTGGCCGACGAACTGCCGCATCACTCCGAGCGAGCCCGAACTCGACACCGATCCCTCGTCGGGGGTCTCGTCACCCGCGATGATGCGCGTCAGCGTGGTCTTACCGGTTCCGTTGGGCCCGATGAGGGCGGTCTTGGCACCGTCGCCGACACGAAACCCGACACCGTTGAGCAACTGCCGCCCGTCGGGCAGGAAGTAGACGATGTCGTTGAGTTCGAGGTGGGCCACAACGAACCAGCCAACCTCATCGGCCCGGCTATGGCCAATCGTTTACCGTTCGCTAGGCGAGGGCCAGGGTCGACGTCTCGGTGAGCACCTGCTTGCCCGCGTCGTCGACATGAGCATGGTGCACCCGCAACCGGGCGGAGTCGCCGTGCAGAGTCAGCAGCATGACGCCGTTGGCGAACCATGGCCCGGCCTCGGCCTCCCATTCGACACCGGAGGGGCCCACGTGGGCAGCGCGCGCCAGCTTCGACAGAATTCGGGCGGCGGGACGCTTGATGGCCAGCTTGTTGACCGCGCGAATCGGCAGATCGAGTGGATTGCGGAACGGCGACATAGTGAGCTGATACGTGGCCGGTACCTCGCGCCCGCCGACACCGAAGTCCGCGTTCGCCACGTAGGAGCAGTGCACGTCTCCGGACAGCCACATGATCGAGGCGGGTTTGTTCTCGCCGCGGGAGAGCTCACGCGTCAGAGCGGCCATGTCGTTGAACGAGTTGGTGAAAGCGGCCCAGTGTTCGAGATCGAGACCGATCCGCATCTTCTCGGCCACCTTTGCCGACATCGAGCCCCAACTGCCCTGCGCCACAGCCTCGTTCCACTGTTCCAGGTAGTGCAGCGCGGGCAGCATGAGGTAGGGCAACGACGATCCGAACAGCAGATGCCGCGGAGTGGTCTCGAGCGCGCGTTCACGTACCCACGCCCACTCCTTCTCGTCGACCATTTCTCTGTTGTCCGGATCCAGGTTTCGAGAGCAGCGCGAATCGATCATGATCAGCCGCGTGTCGCCGAAGTCGCGGTAGAAGCTCCAGCGTCCGGTCTCGGGCCGCCGGTCGACTCGTAAAGCGAAGTCGGACAACAACTTCTCGCGCTCTGCGTCACTGGCGGCCGATCGTACCGCGGCATACATCTCATCCTGCGCAAGCTCCTTGGGCGAGAGGTTGCCCAAGTGCTGATACACCCAGTACGACGAATACGCGCCGACCACTCGGTCGTTCCACCAGGGCCGCGTCACGATGTCTCGACGCCAGGAAGCGGATGAATTCCAGTCGTCGCGCAGGTCGTGGTCGTCGAGGATCATGCACGACGGGATGCTCGCCAACAGTGTCCGCACCGGCTCGAGTCCCCAGGACTCTCGGTACAGCCACGAGTACTCCTCGAAATCGCAGATCTCGTTCTCCGCGTCGGTACCGACGGCACTGCGTGGACCCTCGCCGGACCGACGCCGCGCCTGCAGCCGTTCGACGATTTCCGGCGACGGATCGTCGGCGTAGACCTGATCGCCCAGGAGCAGCAAGGCCTGCGGCCACCGGCTCGGGTCCTCCTCGATCAGCGCGTTCCCGAGCCCGGCCAACGCGTCGGCTCCGATCTCCTTCAAGGATTCGTCGCTGTAGTTGTCCCCTCGCCGACAGGATCCGAATGCCAGCGTGACAGGCCCTTCGGCGTCGACCGTGTGAATGGCGGCCCTTCGGCCTTCCGGCGGCCACACTCGACGCTCGTCGACGAACACCTCGTAGTGCACCGGAGAGTTGGCGGGCAGACCTTCCAGTGGCACCAGCGCATAGTGGTGTCCGTGCACGCCCCACGTTCGTTCTTCTGCGCGGACGCCGACGTCGGTCACGACAGTTACGGTCGCCGATTCGGCCATCTCGAACCACAGGGTCGCCGTCTCGGTACCGACGTACCGAACGATCGGGCCGAGTAGGACGGTGCTGTCGGAAGTCATTGGTTCCACATTGCCCGCGTCGGCCCGCTTTCGCCAGTCAGTGGCGCGGATCGGTTCTCACGAGCGGGCAGCGACCACGACCTTGCCCCGTACGTGCCCGGCCTCGACCAACCGATGCGCTTCGCGTAGCTGCTCGGCGTCGATCGGAGACAGAACCGTCGTGGCAGTGGTGCGCAGCGAACCCGCATCGACGAGCTCGGCCACCCTGGTCAGCAGCTCGTGCTGGCGAATCAGATCCGGTGTGTCGTGCATCGGACGCGCGAACATGAACTCCCAGTGCCACGAGATCGCCTTCGTCTTCAGCGGGAGAACGTCGAGCGTCTCGGGATCGTCGATCGCGACTATCTGTCCGAACGGCGTCAACAGGTCGGCGTAGATCTCGACCTGCCCGGAGGAATGGGCGGTGAACACGTAGTCGATGCCGTCCGGTGCCACTCGACGTACTTCGTCGCGAAGATCGCGGCGGTGATTCACGACGTCGGCTGCACCGAGAGAACGGACCCACTCCACGGCGTCCTCGTCCGCTGCCGTCGCGATCACGCGGACACCGGGAACGAGGGTCCGAAGCAGCTGCAGCACAACAGATCCCACACCTCCGGTGGCTCCCACCATCAGTAATGTTCCGGTGGTCTCGGCAGTGATGCGGAGCTTGTCGAACAGTCCTTCCCAGGCGGTGATCACGGTGAGCGGCAACGCCGCGGCCTGTGCGAAATCGAGGGTCGTCGGCTTCTTCGCCACGATGCGTTCGTCCACCGCATGGAACTGCGAGTCGGTCCCGGGTCTGCCGATGTCTCCCGCGTAGTAGACCTCGTCCCCCGGTGCGAACATGGTGACGTCGGCACCGACGGCGCGCACCACACCAGCGGCGTCGAACCCGAGGACCTTCGGGACGCCCTGCGGATCGCTGCCGGCACGGACCTTGACGTCCACCGGGTTCACCGACACCGCTCTCACGTCGACCAGCAGGTCTCGCGGCCCCGCGGTGGGCACGTCGATGACCACATCGGTGAGGCTGGCGGGATCGTCGATCGGAAGCGAGCGGGTGTAGGCAACGGCTTTCATCGTCTCGGTCATACCTACAGGATGGCCCGAACCCCCGGTCCACCGTCAAGGCAGAGCGCGACAACGGCAACGGTGACACCGTCCAGACCGAACCTGGGTACCGCCAACTCCGTCGAACGACCGGCCAGCAGCGCCGCTGCTTCGGCGACGCTGGCGCTTCCGACGGCACGGAGCACCCGGACCGACACGGTGGGCGTGACGACGGTCGACAGTTCCGACGCCGAGTAGGTCACGCCCCGAACCCCCATGCTCGACGCCACCGCGGCCACCAGTTCTGCTTTTCGGTCGATCGAGGCGATGGCCTCGACATGCCAGTCCGGTTGCAGCACTGTGGAGATCGCGGCCACGACGTCGGCGGCATCGACGCCGGCTCGGGCACCTATTCCGACGACCACCCGCATTCTGGGCCGGCTCTACACGCGCGCGTAGTCGATGGCAGCGGAGACGAATCGGGTGATCGACTCGGGATTGCCCGCGGCATGGGTGTGCAGGTACGACGCGTGGACGCCGCCCTGTACGAAGCCCTCGCGCGCGGCGGTTCTGCCGTCGGGGCTCTGCTTGTGCCAGCCCCAGGCAGCCGACGCCGCCTCGCGCACTGCGACGAGCTTCGTTCGGTGGAACTCGTGGCCGGTGACGCGGGTGCCCGCGTCGAACAGTGTCGACGATTCGAGGGCAACCGCGTCGCGATATCCGAGGGTGAGGGTGTTCCCGAATTCCGCGTCCACGTCGACGACCCCGGCCATGGCATGACCGTCCAATCGCCGTGCCAGATACAGCAATCCGGCGCATTCGGCGTGGATCGGCAATCCCTGGGCCGCCGCTGCTCGAACGTCCGCGAGCAGTAGTTCGTTCGCCGACAGTGCGGCCGCATGCTCCTCCGGGAATCCACCGGGAAGAACGACTCCTGCTGTGCCGGGCGGCAATCCGTCACGCAGCGGATCGAACACGGCCACGTCGGCCCCGGCTGCGCGGAGCAGTTCGACGTGTTCGGTGTATCCGAAGGTGAATGCGGGGCCACCGGCAACCGCGACGACGGGCGATCCATCGGAGCTGTGTACCTCGTTCTCCGGGGACCACTGCGGTGCTGTCACCGACGATCGAGCCAGGGCGCTCACTGCCTCGATGTCGACGAACCGGGAGACGAGGGCGCTCATCGCGTCGACGGCATCGGTTGCGGCACCACCGTGTTCGACTGCGGTGATCAGCCCCAGATGCCGTGACGGGACGACCAGTTCGCTCATGCGCGGCAACGCGCCGAGTACTGGAACACCCACCCGTTCGCACGCTTGGCGCAATACGTCCTCGTGCCGCTGACTGCCGACGCGATTGAGAATCACTCCGCCGATGCGGACGCTGGCGTCGAACGTCGAGAAGCCGTGCAGCACAGCGGCAAGCGATTGACTGTGTCCGCGGGCATCGACCACCAGGATCACCGGGGCACCGAGCATCGCGGCCACTCGTGCGGTCGATCCCTCGGCGGAGGCCTCCCCCGGTCCGGTCATGTCGATCTTGCCGTCGAACAGTCCCATGACGCCCTCGACGACCGCGATGTCGCACCCCCGACTGCCGTGTCGGAACAGGGGCCCGATGCGGTCGGCACCGACCATCACGGCGTCGAGGTTGCGGCCCGGGAGCCCGGCCGCGAGCGAGTGATATCCGGGGTCGATGTAGTCCGGCCCCACTTTGAACGGTGCGACGGTGCGACCGGCATTGCGCAGCGCACCCATCAGTCCGGTGGCCACCGTCGTCTTTCCGCTGCCCGACGCGGGGGCCGCGATCACCACTGCGGGACAGGACGCGTTCACCATTCGATGCCTCGCTGACCCTTGCGTCCCGCGTCCATCGGATGCTTGACCTTGGCCATCTCGGTGACCAGGTCCGCCGCCTCGATCAGTTCACGGGGCGCGTCGCGTCCGGTGATGACGACATGCTGATTGCCCGGTCGGTGGGTCAGGACGTCGACCACCTCGGCGACGTCGACCCACCCCCACTTGAGTGGATAGGTGAACTCGTCCAGCACGTAGAACCGGTGCGACTGCTGCTCGATTCGTCGAGCGATCTCCTGCCAGCCCTCCGCCGCGGCCTCGGCATGGTCGACATCGCTGCCCTTCTTGCGAGTCCACGACCAGCCCTCGCCCATCTTGTGCCATTCGACGGCTCCGCCGACCCCGGTGCTCTCGTGCAATTCGCCGAGGGTGCGAAATGCCGCTTCCTCGCCGACTTTCCACTTGGCACTCTTGACGAACTGGAACACTCCGACGTCGAAACCCTGATTCCAGGCCCGCAACGCCATGCCGAATGCGGCGGTCGATTTCCCCTTGCCCGGGCCGGTGTGCACGGCGAGCACGGGCAGATTGCGGCGCTGACGCGTCGTGAGGCCGTCCTGCGGAACGGTTCCGGGAGCCGGTACACCCTGAGGCATCGCGTACCCCCTACGCCGCTGCGCGAACGACGGCAGCGACCTGCTCCGCCGACAGATCCGCGAGGGCCACGTAACCGCCGCCGAGGCACGCCGCGAAATCTGCGGCGAGTCCGAGGCGGACCATTCCCGATTCGCAGTCGACGACCACGGAGGCGATCTTGTCCGACGCGATGCGTCCCGCGGCGATCCGGGCCCGGCCGACAGGGTCGGTACCTCCGGTGGCCCGTCCGTCGGTCAGCGCGACCACCAGCGCGCGCCGCAGCGGGTCCCGAACACGCTCTCGCAGAACGAGTTCACGTGCCTGCAGAAAGCCCTGCGCCAGTGGGGATCTGCCACCGGTCTTCATCTTTCGCAATCGCGTCACGGCCACGTCAACCGAGGACGTCGGCGGCAATACCGTCTCGGCTTCCGTGCCGCGCACGGTGATCACGGCGACCTTGTCGCGGCGCTGATACGCATCGCGCAGCAGCGACAGCACCGCACCGGTCACCGCAGACAGTCGATCTCGCGCAGCCATCGAACCCGAGGCGTCGACGACGAACACGATCAAGTTGCCCTCGCGCCCCTCCTTGATCGCACCCCGCAGATCCGCAGGCTCGAGCTTCAACCGGCCGGAGGTACGGCCGCGGACGACCTGCTGCTCGGCCGCGGCGAACAGAGTGCCCACCAGGTGCAGACCCTTACCTGCCTCGACGGTGGGCCGTACCGACCGCCCGTGCGAGGACCGTGACCGCGAGCGTCGACCCGGCGCGCCCTCGCCCACTCCGGGAACCTCGAGCAATCGCGCTCTGAACTGCGCTCCTGGAGTACCTGCCTGCTTCTCGCTGCCGGTCCCCGAGGACGGCGGTGGTTGCGCCGGCTCGTCGTGCGAATCGGAGGACTGCGTGTCGGAGGACGGGGACTGGGAGGCGTCGTCGGGAGCCTCGGGATCGGGCGCTCCCCCGCCGCCGTCGGGGTCGGGCTCCGGGTCGGGTTGTTGCTCGGCCTGCTCGGCCGCGTCCCGCATGGCCTCGTCCAACTGCTTGTCGTCGATGCCCGGCTCGTCGAAGGGATCGCGCCGACGCCGGTGCGGCAGAGCCAGTTCGGCGGCAACCCGCACGTCTTCCTCGGTCACCTCGCTCGCGCCCCGCCACGCGGCGTGCGCGGAGGCGGTACGAGCCAACACCAGATCGGCGCGCATGCCGTCGACGTCGAACGACGCACACAGCGCAGCAATACGCCGAAGTTCCTTGTCGCTCAACACCACGTCGTCGAGAATTTTCCGGGCGGCCAGAATTTGCTCGGCCACAGCGATATCGTCGTCGCGGAACTGGGCGGCGAACGCATGCGGATCACGCTCGTAGTTCATCCGGCGGCGCACGACGTTCATGCGGACATCCACATCGCGGGACGCCGTCACCTCCACTGCGAGACCGAACCGGTCGAGCAGCTGTGGACGAAGCTCGCCCTCCTCGGGATTCATCGTGCCGACCAAGACGAATTGCGCTGGGTGTGAATGCGATACACCGTCACGCTCGACGTGCACCCGACCCATCGCGGCCGCGTCGAGCAGCACGTCGACCAGATGATCGTGCAGCAGGTTCACTTCGTCGACGTAGAGAACACCACGGTGCGCAGCCGCGAGAAGACCGGGTTGAAACGCACGTTCGCCGTCGCGCAGAACTTTCTCGAGGTCGATGGACCCCACCACTCGATCCTCGGTTGCCCCCACCGGGAGTTCGACGAGCTTCGCCGGGCGCGACCCGTCCTCGTCCTCCACGGCGGGCAGCAGTGTCGCGAGGGCACGCACCACCGTCGATTTCGCGGTGCCCTTTTCCCCTCGCACCAGTACACCGCCGATACCGGGGTGCACGGCACACAGGATCAACGACAACCTCAGCTGATCCTGACCGACGATCGCACTGAACGGATATCCCGGTTCGGGAACACTCCCACTTCGCTGCACAGCCAATTCCCTTCGTGCCCGGAGTTCCGCGCCGGACGTTCGGTCGAGATACGCGAAGCCGAGCGGCGATCTGGCTGACAGGGGAATCTCCTCGAGCGAAAATTCTCCTGAACACAGTGGCGGGACCGCGCCTGATTGACACAGGACTTCTCCGCGACCGACTTCGAACGGAACACTACCGCCGAACGAACGAATGCCACGCACGGTAGGGCCGTGTGTGGCATTCGTTCTTGTCGTACTACAGGGAGGTCAGCTCTCGCTCCAGGCGGTGCCGCCACCCCGACGCATCGGCGTGTGCGGGATGCCGTCCTCGAGAACTTCCTCACCGTCCGGCAGGAAGCCGTGCTTGGCGTACATGTCGACGAGGTAGCTCTGAGCGTTGATCCGGCACGGGGCCGAACCGACCTCGGCAAGCGCGGCTCGCAGAATTCGCGTGGTGTGGCCCTGTCCCCTGGCCGAGCGCTGCGTGCAGAGCCGGCCGATACGGAACGCCTTCTCGGCGTCGTCGTGCTCCTCGAGCAGGCGAAGTGTGCACACCACTTCGCCGTCCCGTTCGAGCCAGAAGTGCCGTGTCTCGGTCAGCAGGTCACGCCCGTCCAACTCCGGGTACGCACACGCCTGCTCGACCACGAACACCTCGACACGCAGCTTCAACAGGTCGTACAACGTGCTGTTGGACAGGTCTAGAGCCCATGATCGTTTGAGAGCTGCTGCTTGCGTATTCATACCTTTTGCTATCACACACCCGTGGGCTGTGCGAGCTCACGAGCATTTTCCAGTTGCAGTGTCTTGGACGTCCAGCCCCAGACCTCGTCGAACAACGAGCTGTTCTGCGCCAGCTTGACCCCCAGCGACGGGACCATTTCCTTGAGCTTGGGCTGCCACGCGTCGTACTTGTCACCGAAGCACCGCTGCAGCACGTCCAGCATGGCCGGAACGGCGGTGGATGCGCCGGGAGAGGCACCGAGCAGTCCGGCGATGGTGCCGTCCGCTGCGTTGACCACAGCGGTGCCGAACTCGAGCACACCGCCGCGACCCTTCTTGCGGATCACCTGGACGCGCTGACCCGCGGTGACCAGCTCCCAGTTCTCGCCGAGCACCGAGGGCGCGAACTCGCGCAGCGTCTCGACACGATCTGCCTGCGACTGAGCCAGTTCACTGACCAGATACTTGACGAGTCCGAGTTCGGTCACACCGACCCCGAGCATCGACATCAGGTTTCCGGGCTTCACCGAGGTGGGCAGGTCGGTGATCTTGCCCTGCTTGAGGAACTTGGGCGACCAGCCGGCGTACGGGCCGAACAGCAGACCCTGCTGGCCGTTGATCACGCGGGTGTCGAGGTGCGGGACCGACATCGGCGGAGCACCGACCGAAGCCTTGCCGTACACCTTGGCCGAGTGCTGCTCGATCAGAGCCGGATCGGTGCACCGCAACCACTCGCCGCTGACCGGGAAGCCGCCGAATCCCTTGATCTCCGCGACTCCGGACTTCTGCAGCAGGTGCAGTGCGCCGCCGCCTGCGCCGACGAACACGAACTTGGCGTTGACGGTCTTCTTGACGCCGGTGCGCTGGTTGGCGACCTTGACGTCCCAGCTGCCGTCGGACTGCTTGGTGATGTTGCGCACATCGTGTCCGAAGTGCACTGTGCCGCCCGCGGACGACAGGTAGTTCAGCAGTTGCTTGGTGAGCGCACCGAAGTCGACGTCGGTGCCCTCCTGACTCCAGTTCAGGGCCACGGGATCGGAGAAGTCACGGCCCTTGGCCATCAACGGCAGTCGCGCCGAGAACTCGTCCTCGGAGTCGATGTACTCCATGCCTGCGAACAGTGGGTTGCCCACGAGCGCCTCGTACCGCGCACGGAGGTACTTCACGTTCTCGGCCCCGTGCACGAAGCTCACGTGCGGAATGGGGTTGATGAAGTTCTTGGCGTCGGAGAGCACACCGGTCTCGATGCCGTGTGCCCAGAACTGACGCGACACCTGGAACTGCTCGTTGACGTTGAGCGCCTTGGCGATATCGACGCTGCCGTCCTTGTTCTGCGGCGTGTAGTTCAGTTCGCACAGTGCCGAGTGGCCGGTGCCCGCGTTGTTCCACGCGTCGCTGCTCTCGGCTGCGGCCGCGTCGAGCCGCTCGTAGACGTCGATCGACCAGTTCGGCTCGAGCTGACGGAGCAGCGCACCGAGGGTGGCGCTCATGATTCCGGCACCGACCAGAACGACGTCGGTCTTGATCCGCTTACCCTGCTCATCTTTGGACACTGGAGAATCGACTTCCTTGTCTGTGGAGGTCTCGGCCGGTGGCGGTATCGACCGGAGAACTCTGCTGTAGAGGGCTACTTCACCCGATGCGGTCAGGTTACTAGCTGGGCCTACCCCGTCGGACACCACGTCAACCCGGTTCCGATTGTGCTCCTCGGACGCCGCCCGCGGTGCCCACTACAGTTGTGATCTGTGACTACCTGGGTGCCCGACGTCCTCGGCGACGGCTACGAACAGACGACCATTCCACTCGGCAACGATCCGGACGGCGAAGGGCAGGTCGAGGCCACTCTCGTGCGGTACCAACCGCCCGGTGCCGCCAACTTCGAGCGTTCGGTGATCTACGTCCACGGGTTCACCGACTACTTCTTCCAGCGCCACATCGCCGAGCACTTCGCAGCGCAGGGATACGCCTTCTACGCCCTGGACCTGCGTAAATGCGGACGCTCGCGCCGCGAGGGCCAGACCGCACACTTCGTGACCGATCTGGCGATGTACGACGCCGAGCTGAACGAGGCTCTCGCCCTGGTCCGCACGGAACGCCCGGGTGCCCCGGTCCTGCTCATGGCGCACTCGACCGGCGGCCTCGTACTGCCGCTGTGGCTGAACCGTCTCAACCGTCAGGAGGGCGGATCGGCCGGGCTGGGCCTGTCGGGTGTGGTCCTCAACAGCCCGTGGTTCGATCTGCAGGGCCCACCTGCCATCCGCAGCGTCGGTACCGCCGCGATCGACGTCATCGGCAGGTTCCGGTCCAAGGCACAGGTTCCCGGCGGCGGGCTCGATACGTACGGGTTGTCGCTCGCGGCATCGGAAAACGGCGAGTGGGACTACGACCTCGACTGGAAGCCCCTGGCCGGCTTCCCCATCACCTTCGGGTGGATTCGCGCCGTCCGCCACGGACACGCCGAACTTCATCGCGGCCTCGACATCGGTATCCCCGCACTGATTCTGCGCTCCAAGGTGACGCACTTCTCGCGCCGATACAGCTCCGCAGTCGACGCTGCAGACGCCGTACTCGACGTTCGCCAGATCGCGCGCTGGGCGGGCTGCCTGGGCGATCGCACCACGATCGTGCCCATCGAGGGAGCCCGCCACGACGTCTTTCTGTCCACCGAGACTCCACGCGCTCGGGCCTTCGAGGAAATGGACGAGTGGATCGAGTGGTTGCACCGAAGCGAGAGCACCGACCACGCGTCGGGCAAGGACCACACCGAGAGCGGGCACATTTCATGACCGAGCATTTCGACGTCGCGATCATCGGCTCCGGATCCGGCAACTCGATCGCCGATTCGCGCTTCGAAGACAAGAAGATCGCTCTGATCGAGGAGAACTCGACCTTCGGCGGCACCTGTCTCAACGTCGGCTGCATCCCCACCAAGATGTTCGTCTACGCCGCCGAGGTTGCGCGGACGGTACGCGATTCCTCGAAATACGGTGTCGACGCCCACGTGGACGCGGTGCGCTGGCCGGACATCGTCGATCGCGTCTTCGGCCGCATCGACCCGATCTCGGAGGGCGGCAAGCGTTACCGCGCCGAAGGCAGCCCCAATCTCACCCTGTTCGAGGGTCACGCACGCTTCGTCGGCCCGCGCACCATCGACACCGGCACCGGCGCCGTGATCACCGCCGACCAGATCGTCGTCGCCGCCGGATCGCGTCCGACGGTGCCGCAGGCCATCGCCGATTCGGGTGTCGCATACCACACCAACAGTGATGTGATGCGTCTCCGCGAGCTACCCGAGCACCTGGTGATTCTCGGATCCGGTTACATCGCAGCAGAATTCGCGCACGTCTTCTCTGCTCTCGGCTCCAAGGTGTCGATCGTGGCCCGCAAGGACGCCTTGCTTCGCGCACTCGACGCCGACATCTCGAAGCGGTTCACCGAGCTCGCCCGCGCCAAGTGGGACGTACACCTCGACTCCGGCGAAACCACTCCCCTGTCCGAGGGAGGCTTGCACGGGGTCCAACTCGCCGACGGCACCAAGGTCCTCGGCGATGCGTTCCTCGTCGCCGTGGGCCGCGAGCCCAACGGAGACCGTCTCGGTCCGGCTGCGGCAGGCATCGAGCTCGACGACGAAGGCCGCATCGTGGTGGACGAATTCGGCCGCACCACGGCCGAGGGAGTGTTCGCACTCGGCGACGTATCGTCTCCCTACCAACTCAAGCATGTGGCCAACCAGGAAGCTCGCGTCGTTCAGTACAACCTGCTGCAGGACGCGTGGCACGGCGACACCTCGACGCTACGGAAGAACGACCATCGGTTCGTTCCCGCTGCGGTGTTCACCGATCCCCAGATCGCCGAGGTGGGCATGACCGAAGAGCACGCCCGCGACGCCGGCCTGGACATCACCGTCAAGGTCCAGAACTACGGAGATGTCGCCTACGGCTGGGCCATGGAGGACAGCGAAGGTCTGTGCAAGATCATCGCCGAGAAGGGCACCGGGAAGATCCTCGGCGCACACATCATCGGCGCACAGGCCCCCACGTTGATCCAGCCCCTCATCCAGGCCATGAGCTTCGGTTTGTCCGCCCAGGACATGGCCCGCGGTCAGTACTGGATCCACCCCGGTCTTCCCGAGGTGGTCGAGAACGCTCTCCTGGGACTCGAACTGTAGTTCCGGTTCACCAGGGGCTGGTGCGGAGCACGATCTCGGTGGCCAGCGCAGCCGGCTCGTCGGCGACGACATTCGCGCTGCCGTCGAGTTGGACCACGCGAAAGTCCGCGTAGACGAACCGTCCGCTCGCGTCGGCGGATGCGCGGCCCAACGAGGATCCGACGACCAATGTCGTCGGCAGCTCGACCGGGGGGCAATCCGCGCCACGTACGGTTCCCTGCTCGTCCGCGATCGCGGGGTGGCACCGGTTCACCGCGATCAGACTGGCGAAACGTCCGAAGGTCTTGGCGGCCAACGTCCATGCCGTTTCCGCACCCGCTCCGCTGCCGACGAGGTGCACCCACGACAGCTTCAGCTCGTCGAGAACCGTCAGGATTGCCTCGTCGCTGATGCCGTCGATGCTCTCCAGCGCAACAGTTTTCAGATCCGAATTGTGCAACCGTTCACTGACGGCGTCGTAGACATCCACCGGATCGCCTGCATCGGGAAGCAAGAGTACGGCGTGCCTGCTGTCCGGGCCTGCGACTCGCACCGAACATTGCCCGCCCGCAGCACTCACATGCGTGAACTCCATGGGGACGACGGTACTGCCTCTTGCGCCGACCACGCGTCAGTTCTATGGTTAGTTACATGAGTAATGAACCACTGAGGCAAGCAACCTCAACGCACCGGCGGCGGTTCTGATGGACGAGGGCAGGCCTATCTTCCTGCAGATTGCCGAGATGATCGAGAACTCGATCATCGACGGCTCCCTGGCAGAGGAAGAGCAGGTCCCCTCGACCAACGAACTGGCCGCATTCCATCGAATCAACCCGGCCACCGCAGGAAAGGGACTCGCCAAGCTCGTCGCCGACGGTGTCGTCTACAAGAAACGAGGTATCGGAATGTTCGTGACCACAGGCGCTCGGGACGCTCTTCGATTCCGTCGCCGAGACCTCTTCGCTCGCCAGTACATCGATCCGCTCGTCACCGAGGCCCGCAAGCTCGGCATGACCGTCGACGAACTCAAGACCATGCTCGACAACTGGGAGGCAGCACGATGAGCGTCCACACCCTCGACTCGTTCGACGAACCCAGCAGCATCGTTGCGTCGGCCACGCACCTGACCAAGAATTTCGGCTCGTTCACCGCGGTGGACGATGTGAGTTTCGAGATCGAACGCAACAAGATCTACGGCTTCCTCGGCCGCAACGGCGCGGGTAAGACCACCGTCATGCAGATGATGACGGCTCAAATGCGCCAGAGCGCCGGGGACATCTCGGTGTTCGGACAACGTCCGTGGGAAAACCCTCACGCGCTCGGTCACGTGTGCTTCGTCAAGGAAAGCCAGAAGTATCCCGACGATCTTAAGGTCAAGCACGCCGTCTCGCACGCGTCACATGTCCTTCCACACTGGGACGGCGACTTCGCCGCCGAGTTGCTGCGCGACTTCGACCTGCCCCTCGGCCGCAAGATCAAGAAGCTCTCGCGAGGAATGACGTCGGCTCTCGGAATCGTCATCGGACTCGCGTCGCGTGCACCACTGACCTTTTTCGACGAGCCCTACTTGGGACTGGACGCGGTCTCGCGACACCTGTTCTACGACAGATTGCTGGCCGACTACGCCGAGCACCCCAGGACCGTGGTTCTGTCCACTCACCTCATCGATGAGGTCAGCGATCTCATCGAACACGTGATCCTCATAGACAAGGGCAGGATCGTGCTCGACGACGAGTCGGATGCCCTGCGCGAGAGTGCGTTCGAGATCACCGGTCCTGCGCCGGCTGTCGACGCGTTCGCCGCTGCTCACCGGACCCTGCACCGCTCCGCTCTTGGACCGAGCGTACGAACGACGATCGACGCCCGACTGACTGCTCAGCAGAGATCCGACGGCCGAGCCGCAGGGCTCACCATCGAAGCTGTTCCACTGCAGCAGTTGATCATCGAACGCACCACCGCCGAGGAGGCGTTGTCATGAAACGGATACTGAACGTAGCTCGCATCCACAACACTTCGTGGGCAACGACATTCGTGTGGCCGATGGCGGTTCTCGCGATTGCCTTCGTGATCACCTTCGGCATATTTCTGGTCATCCCGACCACAGACTCCGAATACAACTTCACCGGTAGCGTCTTCTCGATCTATGGATTCGCCATGGCGTTCTCCATCACCGCGATCACTCAGTGCTTTCCCTATGCCCTGGGTCTGAGCATCACTCGCCGCGAATTCCTCACCGCCACAGCGTTGGTAGGTGTATGCCAGTCGATTGCATTCGGCACGATCATCTACGTGCTGTCCTTGATCGAAGCAGCCACGGATGGATTCGGCCTGAAACTGCGAATGTTCGGCATCGCTCGGTACGCGACAGACAATCCGTTGGTGCAGTGGGCCGCACTCGTTACCGTCATGCTGCTCCTCGGCGGCATCGGTGCATTCATCGGCGTCGTGTATCGACGGTTCCGCACCAACGGATTGTTCACCCTCGGACTCGGAGCGCTCGTAGTCTTCGGCGGCGGATCTGTACTCGTGACCTGGCAGAACTGGTGGCCCAACGTCGGCGATTTCTTCACCGACACACCGCGAATTCTGCTACTGGTCGTCATTCCGTTGACCATCACGGCGATACTGTCTGCGGCCAGCTGGTTCGGTCTGCTCAAAGCAACTGCGTGACAATGGTGTCGAGGCCCGGATCGACGCCGTGCTCGATGAGGTCGAGTACGGCGTCGACGTCGAGGTTGTCTTCCACCAGATCGGCCAACAGATCCAACTGCTGCTCCCGCAGTGCCGCGACCGACGTGTCGGGTGCCACCTCGAATCCCGTACGACCCGACTTCTCTGCCACCCAGGTGAGCAGGGAACGACGGAAATCGTCGGACTCGAGCAATCCGTGCCAGTGGGTACCCAGAACGCTGCCGCGTAGGCTGCCTTCGGCGATACCCGACGCGGTGGTCGACAAGGCGTCGTCGCCGTTTCGTGCGACCCTGCCGTGGTGAATCTCGTAGCCCGACACGGGATTCGGGCCGAACTGTATCGACTGCCCCGCCACCTGCGCGAGTACCTTGTCGGCTGCGAACTCGATGTCGAGATCGAGCAGACCGAGACCCCGGACTGCCCCCGCTCCGGATTCGACGGTGTCGTCGATCGTTCGGCCCAACATCTGATAGCCACCGCAGATCCCCAGAACCGGAAGGCCCGCAGCCCCGCGTGCCGCGATCGCATCGGCAAGACCGGTGCGCCGCAACCACTCCAGGTCCGACACGGTGGACTTGCTGCCCGGAACGACCACCAGATCCACATCCTCGAGCCGGGACGGCTCGGTGACCCAGTGGACCGACACCCCGGGCTCGCAGGCCAACGCCTCGACATCGGTGGTGTTGGAGATTCTCGGCAAACGCACCGCAGCGACGCGCAACCACTGCGAGCCGTGCGGTGCACGCGGCCGCCCCACCGGAGCATCGGGAACGGTTCCGAGTGAATCCTCGGCATCCATCCACAATCCGTCCGCGAAGGGAACGACACCGTACGTCGGACGTCCCGTCAACGCGCGTAACTGATCGAGACCGGGTGCCAGCAGAGCAGGATCACCGCGGAACTTGTTGATCACGAACCCGGCGACGAGCGCCTGATCCCCCGGAGACAGCACCGCAACGGTGCCGAACAGATGAGCCAGCACTCCCCCTCGATCGATATCCCCCACCACGATCACCGGAAGAGACGCCGCCGTCGCCAACCCCATGTTGGCCAGGTCCGTGGCGCGCAGATTGATCTCGGCGGGCGAGCCCGCCCCCTCGCAGATCACCACATCGAATTCCTCGCGCAGAGAGGACAATTCGTCTGCCACCACAGCGCGCAACGACTGCCGATGCTCGATGTAGTTGCTCGCACTCACCTGCGCAACGGCCCGCCCGCGCACCACCAACTGCGAGGTCCGGTCACTCCCCGGTTTCAGCAACACCGGATTGAAGCGGACACTCGGCTCGAGACCGCAGGCCGACGCCTGCATCGCCTGCGCTCGACCGATCTCACCGCCATCGAGCGTGACCACCGAATTGTTGGACATGTTCTGCGCCTTGAACGGAGCAACCCGCACGCCCCGTCTCGCCAACATCCGACACAGCCCGGCAACCAACACACTCTTGCCTGCGTCGGATGTCGTCCCCGCAACCAGCAGAGCGCCTTTCGGATTCACGGCATCGTATTTCTATTCACTCCGCAGGCTCCGCTCACGGGAGGGTCAGAATCTCGCTGCCCGTCTCGGTGACCACGAGGGTGTGCTCGAACTGCGCGGTCCACTTCTTGTCGTGCGTGACCACCGTCCAGCCGTCGTCCCACATCTCGGCGTTGATCGTGCCCAGGTTGATCATCGGTTCGATCGTGAACGTCATACCCGGCTCGATGACGGTGTCCACCGACGGCTGGTCGTAATGCAGAACGACGAGACCGTTGTGGAAGGTGGTACCGATGCCGTGGCCGGTGAAGTCCTCCACCACGCCGTAGCCGAACCGGTGCGCGTACGACTCGATGACGCGGCCGATCACGTTGAGCGCGCGCCCCGGCTTGACCGCCTTGATGGCACGCATGGTGGCCTCGTGCGTACGTTCGACCAGCAGGCGCGCTTCCTCGGAGACGTTGCCGGCCAGGAAGGTCGCGTTGGTGTCGCCGTGGACGCCGTCGATGTACGCGGTGACGTCGATGTTGACGATGTCACCGTCCTCGATCACGGTGGAATCCGGGATGCCGTGGCAGATGACCTCGTTCAGGGACGTGCAGCAGGACTTCGGGAACCCTCGGTAGCCCAACGTGGACGGGTACGCACCGTGATCGATCATGTACTCGTGGGCAATCCGGTCCAGCTCGTCGGTGGTGATTCCCGGTGCTACCGCCCGGCCCGCTTCCTGTAGTGCCCTGGCCGCGATCTTCGACGCCACTCGCATCTTCTCGATGACCTCGGGGGTCTGGACCCAGGGCTCACTGCCTTCGGCCACGGTCGACTTCCAGGCGTATTCGGGGCGCTCGATGGACTTGGGCACCGCGAGGACGGGCGATACGACGCCTGGTACGAGTGGCTGACGGGGCTTGCTCTCGGCGGTCACAGACATGGCGTCCAGAGTAGTCGGCTCGTATTCGGCCCCGAACCGCAGCGCAGTGGCCCGTGCCAGTCGAAACAGCGCTTGCCGTTGTGGATATGATCTGGATCACGTTCGTCGCTCGTGCATCCGACACGGGAAAGGAAGCTCCGTGGTCCATTCGAATCTGTTGCGGCCCCGTGACGGCGATGCCCTGCGCGCCGAACTGCGCCAGGTGGCAGCGGCGTCCGACGTGCCCGTCGTGTTCGGCGGCGAGGTCTCCTCGGAGACCCTGTACCTGAGTGAATTCCACGGAACCAGAACCCGAGGCCTGGACGGACTCGCCATCCCACCCAGATCCGGCCTCGGCGGGCGAGTCATGGAACAGCGCAGGCCCGCGGCCGTGAGCGATTACGGCGCGTCGATGTCGATCACCCATCACTTCGACCGACCGGTACTCGGCGAGGGCCTCAAATCGATACTGGCGGTACCGGTGGTCGTTGCCGGTGTGGCGCGAATAGTGATGTACGCGGCCCTACGCGAACGCGGACCCCTCGGAGATCGCGTCGGCGACATCATGACGACCGCCGCCAGGCGTCTCGGCCAGGAGATCTCCGTGCGTGACGAGGTCGACCGCAGGATCCGTCTGCTGGCGACCACCCGCTCGATGCTCGACTCGGATCTCTCCCGCACGGCCGAACTGCGCAGCGTCCACGAGGAACTGTCCGATCTCGCCCGCTCTGTCGGTGACGTGGCCATCCGGCGCAGACTCGACGCGGTCGCAGCCCGCGTGGCCGCGTCGTTCGGCCAGGAGATGCCGCACGACCCACGGCCCCAGGACGTGTCGCAGTCGCTGACACCACGAGAGATCGACGTGATCTCGCAAGTTGCTCTGGGCTGCACCAACATCGAGGTCGCCGCGCGTCTGTCGATCGGTGCCGAGACCGTCAAGTCGTACCTGCGCAGCGTGATGCGCAAAACCGAATCGCACACTCGATACGAAGCCGTGGTGGCCTGCCGTCGACTCGGTGTGCTGCCCTCCTGAACCGGGCACACCGCCGAGCGGTCAGTACCCGAGCGGTCAGTACCCGGGGGGCAGTTGCTCGAACATCTCTCGGGTCACCGCGACCGCATTGTCCGAGCTGCCGCCCCGCACCACGAGGGTGGCGAAGGCGATGTCTCCGCGGTAGCCGACGAACCACGAGTGCGAGCCGCCGTCGACCTCTGCTTCGCCTGTCTTGCCGTACACCTCGCCCTGGTCTGCGATGCGCTCGGCCGTACCGCTGGTCACCACCGAACGCATCATCCCGCGCAGCCCGTCGACCATCGCAGGCTCGATCTGCGGATGCTCTCCCGTGATCACGGTGTCGCGTCCGACCAGGAGGTTCGGCACCGGCGTCGAGCCATGGGCCACCGTCGCGGCGGCCAGGGCCATACCGAACGTCGACACGACCACTCGGCCCTGACCGAAGCCGTCCTCGGTGCGCTGGACGAGCTCCTCGGCCGGGGGCACCGAACCGGAATCGGTCGGCAGCCCGACGACGTCGTAGTCCGGCCCGACGCCGAACTGAGATGCCGCCACGGTCAATGCATCCGGTGCCATCTCGCTGGCCAGCTTGGCGAACGAGGTGTTGCACGAGCGGGTGAACGCAGTACTCATCGTCACGTCACCCAATGCGAACTCGTTGTAGTTGGGCACACTGCGCTCACCGATCACGATTCGACCCGGACACGGGACGGTGCTGCCCGGAGACGCGAGTCCGCTCGAGATGGCGGCACCGGCGGTGATGATCTTGAAGGTCGATCCGGGTGGGTAGAGGCCGGCCGACGCGACCGGTCCGTCCCGATCGGCAGCCGGGTTCTGTGCCACCGCCAGAATCGCCCCGGTGGACGGCTGGATGACCACCGTCATCGCCTGCTCGGTGCGTGCGTTCACCGCACGCTGCGCCGCGACCTGAATGTTGCGATCGAGACTGATGGAGAACGACGGAGAGGGCTCCGGAGGAGTGTCGGTGAGGACATCGATGTCGACGCCGTTGCGGTTCGTGGTGACCACACTCCAGCCCGCCTTGCCGTCGACCTCGTCGATGACGGCCTTCTTGACCTGGCCGACCAGGTCCGGCGCGAACGTGGGGTCGGTGGACACCAGATCCGATTCGTCGGATGCGGTCACTCCCGGGATCTCGGTCAGCGCGGCCGAGATGGGCTGGTAGTCACTGTCTCGAAGCAACGCCACCGGATAGTCGCCGTCGACAGAGGTGGCGGATTCGACGATGGACTGCGCGGTGATGGACGCATCGAACGGCGTCAGCAACGTCGACAGCGCCGTCGCCGAGGCCACCACATTGTTCGCATCGGCCGCGTCGAATTTGATTCGGTGCACCACCCCGGGCACCAACACATCGGTCCCGGAGCGCTCGTTGACTCGTGCGCGCGGAGCCGCCGTGGATCGCAAGGACATCGTCTGAGTGTCACCGAGCTTGGGATGGATGTCCGACGCCGTCCAGCGCACCACCCACTCGCCCTCGCTGCGACCCATGTTCAGCTGACCGTCGTACGTCCACACCCGATCCTTCGGCAGCTGCCACGTGTATTTGTAGCCGACTGTGGCGGTGTCGCCGTCGACCTGCACCGACGTCGTCTCCGCTTCCAGAGCCTCGGCCTGAAGATTGGTCCACGCCTCGGTCAGTGCCGTGGCCGCCGCGTCGGGCTTGTCGGTGTCCGCGGCCGCGGCGGCGATGTCGTTGGACTCGAACGCGGCGAGAAATGCCTGGGCAGCCGGCTCCGGGCCGTCGGGCTTGGGGGTACATCCGGCGAGGGCGGCAGCAACGACGGCTGCGACCACCGATACCGCGCCGATCCGATACCGCACTTCGGTTGCACCACGTGATCTCATTGCGCCCCATAGTAATAGGGCGCTGCCTCCGGCTGCGGCAACGAATCGCGGTTCGGCACAACCCGTTCGAGCGACGGCCGATCTAGTCGAGGAGCACGGTCGTGAAGGTCGCCACCTGGGTCAGACCGATCTTCGCGTACGCCCGTCTGGCGACGTAGTTGAAACTGTTGACGTAGAGGCTTGCGGTGCGGCCCTGGCGGACCACCGAATTCACCACCGCTGCGGTACCGGACGCACCGAGACCGTGCCCACGCCGATCGGGGTGAACCCATACCCCCTGGATCTGCCCCACCGTCGCCGACTGCGACCCGATCTCGGCCTTGAACACCACCCGACCGTCCTCGAATCGAGCCCACGCACGCTGCGCGGCAATCAGACTCGAGATCCGTCGCCGGTATCCGCGGCCGCCGTCGTTCTGCCTCGGGTCGACTCCGACTTCCTCGATGAACATGGCCACGGCCGCAGTCAGATACACGTCCAGTTCCTCTGGGCGAACGAGACGTACGTGTGGATCGGGGGTGACCGACGATCGGACCGACGTGGCCAGCAGCGGTTGCTCACCACGAACTTCCCGGGCCGGGCCCCAGTCGGTCTCGAGCATCTCCCACAGCGGCAGTGTCAGTTCGGCTCGTCCGACCAGTGAGGAACACAGCCGTGGACCGCGGCACGCGCGGTCGGCGAACGACCGCAGATCGTCACTCGATCCGAGCAGAGGGACGAGGTTGGCTCCGTAGAAGCACAATGACTCGTCCGGTCCGCCCCGGCTCCACATCTCACCGTGAAACGACCTCGGATCCAGTCCGGATTCCTGCACCCTCGCGGCGACCATGCAGGTGGCAACCGGGTCGGCATCGAGCACCCGTAAGACATGCGCAACGTCCCGATTACCGAGAGGCTTCGCACCGAGGAGCTTGAGCACCTGCCGACCTCCTGACCCACCTACCGCATACACACCGACCGAGCGTGTAGCGAATCATTCCAGAGAACCTGTTCCCTCGGTGGCAGAGCGGCAAACCGGACACCGACCGGATCGATCCTGCTCAGCTGACCGTCACCACCGGAGCGCCGCCGTCTGCGGTCTCATCCTTCTCGAATTCCTCGGCGATGCGCATTGCTTCCTCGATCAAGGTCTCCACGATCTGCGCCTCGGGCACGGTCTTGATGACCTTGCCCTTGACGAAGATCTGGCCCTTGCCGTTGCCCGACGCCACGCCGAGGTCGGCGTCGCGCGCCTCGCCCGGACCGTTGACGACGCATCCCATGACGGCAACGCGCAGCGGAATTTCCATGCCCTCCAGGCCTGCGGTGACCTCGTCGGCGAGGGTGTACACGTCGACCTGCGCGCGTCCGCACGACGGGCAGGAGACGATTTCGAGCTTGCGGGGACGCAGGTTGAGCGACTGCAGAATCTGGTTACCGACCTTGATCTCCTCGGCCGGCGGAGCCGACAGGGACACGCGGATGGTGTCGCCGATTCCACGAGACAGCAGTGCGCCGAAGGCCACCGAGGATTTGATGGTGCCCTGGAAAGCGGGGCCGGCCTCGGTGACACCGAGGTGCAGCGGGTAGTCGCACTGCGCGGCCAGCTGCTCGTACGCGGCGACCATGATGACGGGGTCGTTGTGCTTGACGGAGATCTTGATGTCACCGAATCCGTGTTCCTCGAACAGACCCGCCTCCCACAGCGCGGACTCCACGAGGGCCTCCGGTGTCGCCTTGCCGTACTTCTTCATCAGGCGAGGATCGAGCGAACCGGCATTGACGCCGATGCGGATCGGAATGTTCGCGTCACCGGCTGCCTTGGCGACTTCCTTGACCCGGCCGTCGAATTCCTTGATGTTCCCCGGGTTGACGCGCACAGCGGCGCATCCTGCATCGATCGCGGCGAAGATGTACTTGGGCTGGAAGTGGATGTCGGCGATCACCGGAATCTGACTCTTCTTGGCGATGATCGACAGCGCATCCGCGTCGTCCTGTGTGGGGCATGCCACACGCACGATGTCGCAGCCCGACGCCGTCAGTTCGGCGATCTGCTGCAGAGTGGCGTTGATGTCGTGGGTCTTGGTGGTGCACATGGACTGCACCGAGATGGGGCTGTCGCTGCCCACTCCCACCGACCCGACCTGGAGCTGCCTGGTCTTTCGACGCGGCGCAAGTACCGGTACCGGCGGTGCCGGCATTCCCAATCCGACTGACACGGACACAGTGGCCTTCTTTCCTAGCTACGACTGACGAGTCTACTTAGAACAATTGAATCGGGTTGACGATGTCCGCCGTGAGTGTCAACAAGGAGAACCCGATGAAAACGACGATGACCACGTAAGTGACCGGCATCAGCTTCATGTAGTCCACCGGCGCGCCGTCCGGTAGGCCACGGCGGTTTCGGAAGATGTTGCGAATGCGCTCGTAGATGGTCACGGCGATGTGGCCACCGTCGAGCGGCAACAGCGGCACGAGGTTGAACGCCCCGAGGAAGAAATTCAACGACGCGAGCAACCCGATGAACGTCGCCCAGTTCTCCGTCTCCGCTGCCTGACCACCGATGACACTGGCACCGACGACGCTCATCGGGGTGTCGAGGCCACGCTCACCGCCGAAGATCGACTCCCACAGCGCCTGCACCTTGGTCGGCAGTTGCACGAGTGCCTTGCCGGTCTGTACGAAGATGTCGCCGGTGAAAGCGAACGTCTCCGGCACCGCCTCGATCGGGTTGTACGTGATGTTCGGTGGCGGACCCCCGGTGACACCCACCGCACCGACCGTCGTCGATTCCCTCGCTCCGGTGTCGGGATCGACGACGTATCGCTGAACCTGTGTGACCGGGACGGTGATGGTCTGCGAAGCACCGTTGCGATCCACTGTCAGCTCGACCGAGCCGGTGGAGGCCTGAATGGCCAGAACCGCATCCGACCAGACCTCCGTGGGGGTGCCGTCCACCGCTGTGATGATGTCGCCCTCACGCAGCCCTGCCGCGGCGGCCGGACCGTCACCCGAGCAATCGGCGATCTCACCGTCCGGTGTCTGCGTCGTTCCGACGCAGCCGACACCCTGGACAGTCGTGGTCGGAGTGACCCGATCGGGCGTGCCCCACCCGAGAACGAGCGCATAGATCAGCACGATTCCCAGTACGAAGTTCATCGCGATGCCGCCGACCATGACGACGATCCGCTTCCACGTCTTCTGGCGATACATCGCGCGCTCGACCTCGTCGGGTGCGAGCTCGTCGATCGCCGTCATTCCGGCGATGTCGCAGAATCCGCCGGCCGGAATTGCCTTGAGGCCGTATTCGGTCTCGCCGCGTCGGAAGGAGAAGATCTTGGGGCCGAACCCGATGTAGTACCGGCGGACTTTCATGCCGAGCGCTTTCGCGGTCCACATGTGTCCTGCCTCGTGCAGCGCGATCGACACACCGATGCCGACGGCGAACAGCACCACACCCAGAGCGAACAGCATGTAACTCAGAGGCCCTTCTGTTTCAGGAGCTCACTCGCATGTGCGCGAGCCCAGGAATCCGCCGCGAGGACGTCGTCCACGTCGGTCGGCACCGTCGACCATTGTCCACTGCCGTCATCGACGACGGCGCGCACCGTCTGCACTATCTGCGGGAACTCGATGCGCCCGGCGAGGAACGCCTCGGCCGCGATCTCGTTGGACGCGTTGTACACCGCCGTCGTGCACCCGCCCATGATTCCGGCCTCGCGGGCCAGCTGCACGGCGGGGAACACTCGATCGTCGAGTGGCTCGAAGTCCCAGGAGAACGCTGAAGTGAAATCGAGTGCACGCGCAACATCGGGAACTCGATCGGGCCACCCGAGCGCCAACCCGATCGGAAGCTTCATGTCCGGCGGGCTGGCCTGGGCAATGGTGGATCCGTCCACGAACGTCACCATCGAATGGACGATGGATTGCCGATGCACGGTGACGTCGATCTTGTCGTACGGCACCCCGAACAGCAGATGCGCTTCGATCAACTCGAGGCCCTTGTTGACCAAGGTTGCCGAGTTCAACGTGTTCATCGGACCCATCGACCAGGTCGGATGAGCCGCGGCCTGGGCAGGCGTCACCGACTTCAGTTCCGCTTCGCTCCACCCACGGAACGGTCCGCCCGATGCGGTCAGGATCAGTCGATCCACCTCGCTTCGGTGGCCACTGCGCAGGCACTGCGCCAGCGCCGAGTGCTCCGAGTCCACCGGAACTATCTGTCCCGGTGCGGCGGCAGCGAGCACCAGTTCCCCGCCGGCGACCAGAGATTCCTTGTTCGCCAACGCCAGCCGCGCTCCGGTCTTCAACGCCGCCAACGTCGGCTCGAGACCGAGCGAGCCCACCAGTGCGTTGAGCACCACGTCCGCCTGCGTGGACTCGACGAGCTCGGTGACCGCGCGCGGCCCGCTCAGAACCCCGGGAAAGTCGAGCTCGGCGGCAGCGGCGGGGTCGGCCACGGCCACGCGTCGAGCACCGGTCTCGGCGATCTGACGGCGAAGTAGCTCGATGTTTCCACCGCCCGCAGCAAGACCGACGACGACGAAACGGTCGGGGTCGGTGGCGATGACGTCGAGCGCTTGGGTTCCGATCGAGCCGGTGCTGCCCAACAGCAACACTCGAATCGGCTCGGGACGATCCGAGGAGGTCGTTCGCTCACGATGGTCTGGCACCGGTCCATTGTTGCCTACCGAGGCTGAGAAACCCCTATGTGCCGCCGTAGCTGGCACGCTGGAGGGCATGGACGTCTCGAAGTATCGCGCGGCATCGTTCAACTACGTCGACGTAGGAGCAACGAGCGGCAGGCTCCCGTCCGGCTACCACCACGTCGAGAAATCGCGGGTGATCGGATCCGGACTCGAGGACTTCGTGGCCGCAGCCGACACGCTGATGCGCTGGGACATGCACCGCGGCACCGGACTGAAGGTCCATTCCGACGCCGACAACGCCGTCCCCGACGCCGTGGTCGTTCTCACGCTCGGGCCCGTCCGCATCCCCTGCCGTGTCGTCTACGTCATCGACGAAGCCAACCGACAGGGCTTCGCCTACGGCACCCTGGACGGCCATCCCGAGTCCGGCGAGGAACTCTTCTACGTCGACTACTCCCCCGAGGACGGGACGGTCTCCGCGCACATCACCGCGTTCTCGAACCCCGGCCGCTGGTACACCAGGCTCGGCGGTCCGGTGGGCAAGCGGGTGCAGGCCCTGTTCACCGACCGCTATCTGACGGCGCTGGCGTCGGCGTGCCGGTCGCCGCGCTGAGTCAGGAGGAGGGTGGGTGCACTGCGCGCCAGTGCTCGGCGATGTCGATTCGCTTGGCCACCCACACCTTGTCGTGAGACTGAACGTGATCGAGAAAACGCTCGAGGGCGGCGATACGAGCCGGTCTGCCCACCAGCCTGCAGTGCAGTCCGACCGAGAGCATCTTGGGGCTGCCGTTCTCCCCCTCGGCGTACAGCACGTCGAACGCGTCCCGTAGATGCGCGTAGAACTCGTCCCCGGTCGAGAACCCTCCCGGCGACGCGAAACGCATGTCGTTGGTGTCGAGGGTGTACGGCACCACCAGGTGATCGACGACCTCGGAGCCACGAGAGACCTTCTCCCAGTAGGGAAGATCGTCGGCGTAGGAATCCGAGTCGTACACGAATCCGCCGTGCTCGACGACGAGCGACCGGGTGTTCGGAGAGTCACGCCCGGTGTACCACCCGAGCGGGGCCGAGCCGGTGAGGCCCTGAAGGATGGCCACGGCCTCGGCCATGTGCTCGCGCTCGACGTTCTCGTCGATCTGCTGATAGGACAGCCACCGCAGACCGTGGCAGGCGATCTCGTGGCCCAATTCCGCCAGTGCGGCAACCACTTCCGGGTTTCGTTCCATGGCCTTCGCGACAGCGAACACCGTCAGGGGTAGGTCGCGCTTCTCGAACGCCCGCAGCACCCGCCACACGCCTGCCCTGGAGCCGTACTCGTACAGCGACTCCATGCTCATGTGCCGATTCGGAAAGGCTTGTGCCCCGATCATTTCCGAGAGGAACGTCTCGGATTTGGTGTCACCGTCGAGGACGTTGTTCTCCGCACCCTCCTCGTAGTTGAGGACGAACTGGACGGCGATGTTGGCCTGGCCCGGCCACTGGGCGTGCGGCGGCGTGCGGCCATACCCCACCATGTCTCGGGGGTAGCTCAGAGGAAACTCGGTCAGTGGATGCGGAAGGCGCTCGGACGTCACCGCCGCAGTCTCTCACCGAAGTCGGCAGTCGCGCCGGGTGAGCACACAACCCTGATGGCTACGACGGGCGGTCGTATGCCAATATTGTCCGAACGCGGCAGGCTCGACGCCTCGTGAAGGACGACTTCGAGAATTCATCACCCGAGAGGACCGACCGGTGGCAAATACCGAACTGGAATCCGCTTCGTACGACCCGGTCGTCGATACCCGCAACGAGGTGCCGGACGTGCCGTCCGCCGAGTGGGGGTGGAGTGGTGAATCGAATCGCGCGATGCGGGTGGCCGCCATCGTCGTCGCCGTGTTCCTGCTGTTCATGATGATCGGCAACCACACCGGCAAGGTCGAGGATCTGTGGCTGGTCGGATTTGCCGCGATGTTGGTCGGGCTCGTGGTGCGAGACGTCATCGTCCGCCGCAAGCCCCGCTAGCAACCGAGTCAGTTCTCGGCTGCCAGCTGACCGCACGCGGCGGCGATCTCCTGACCGCGAGTGTCTCGGACGGTGCACGAGACGCCCTGCGCAATGACCCGTCGGACGAACTCTCGCTCCACCGGCTTCGGGCTGGCGTCCCATTCGCTACCCGGAGTCGGATTGAGTGGGATCAGGTTCACGTGAACTCGTGAGCCGAGTGCCTTGTGCAGCTTCTTGCCCAGCATGTCTGCTCGCCACGGCTGGTCGTTGACGTCTCGGATCATCGCGTACTCGATCGAGACACGACGACCGGTCTGGTCTGCGTAGTACCTTGCCGCCGACAACACCTCTGCCACCGACCAACGGTTGTTCACAGGAACCAGCGTGTCGCGGAGTTCGTCGTCGGGCGTGTGCAGCGACACCGCCAACGTCACCGACAGTCCCTCGTCGGCCAGCTTGCGGATTGCCGGTGCCAGACCGACCGTCGACACCGTCACCGAGCGCTGCGAGAGACCGAGTCCGTCGGGTGCGGGCGAGACGATCTTGCGCACCGCGGAGACGACCCTCTTGTAGTTCGCCAGGGGCTCGCCCATCCCCATGAAGACCACGTTCGACAGTCGACCTTCGCCCCCGTGGACCACGCCGTCGCGCAGGTCGGCTGCAGCCGAACGGACCTGGTCGACGATCTCGGCCGTCGACAGGTTCCTCGTCAGACCTGCTTGGCCGGTCGCGCAGAAGGGGCAGGCCATTCCGCAGCCGGCCTGACTGGAGATGCACAGAGTGGCCCGATCCGGGTACCGCATCAGAACGCTCTCGAGCAAGGTCCCGTCGTTGGCCTTCCACAGGGTCTTGCGAGTGTCACCGTCATCACATGCCAGGTGCTTGATCGGCGTCAGCAGCGTGGGAAAGAGATCGGCACCGACCTTTTCGCGGGCCTCGGCCGGCAGATCGGTCATCTTGGTGGTGTCGGCCTCGAGACGCCCGTAGTAGTGCCGGGCCAGCTGATCGGCGCGAAACGCAGGTAGACCGAGCGCCTTCACCGCATCCCGCAGACCCTCTTTGTCCAGGTCGGCGAGGTGGCGCGACGGCATACCGCGACGCGGCGCAGTGAAGACCAAGGGGAGATTGGGCCTCTTCTGCTCGGTCGACGTGTTCGTTGCCTCGACGGAGTCGCTCATACTCCACCCCACATCTTTCGGTGACACTGCATTCCACCATTGTCCACCCCATCGCCTCGCAGTCCTATTCGCGACTGTTTCCGTCCGTCATCCGATGGGTATCGAGGTCGTGGCCGGATGCACGTGCATTCGGCCTTCACGTGCGGAAGGATCATCGACATGGCCACCAGAGCTGACGACAATCACGAGACATCGCTGGACAAATCGGGCGCAGCGCACCCCGGCGAGCACAGCGCCTCGGGCGACCTCGCTCCGATCACGACTCCGGATTCGGACGGCCATTCCGCTCCCGATCCCGAGTTCGTTCCCGAGCGACAGGCTGCCGCTCCGACCGATATCGCCCACACTCGCACCGCCGCCCTGTGGACCGGCCTGGTGGTCGGAGCTGTGGTCCTGGTGATCCTGCTGGTGTTCATCGTGCAGAATCTCGACTCCGTCACGGTCCAGATCTTCGCGTGGCAGCTCGATCTGCCCCTCGGCATCAGCATGTTGCTGGCCGCGATCGCCGGCGCGCTGGTGATGGCAATGGTGGGCGGCGCTCGAATCCTTCAGGTGCGACGTTCGGCCAAGAAGAAGTAGCGCCACTCGTGAACACTATGTACAGAAGCTGGCGCTGACTTACTGAATCGATCAGGCTTGGGGTGCCCCACTTCACTCGAGGAGCATGACGTGACAATTTTCATGGAGACACCTGTGGCATCCGGCGTTGCCCCGGACCGAGCCCGGTCCTGGCTGCTGGTGCCGGCCACCAAGCCCGAGACCTTCGGCGACGCCGTAGCGTCGGAAGTCGATGCCGTCATCCTCGACATCGAGGACGCAGTCGCTCCGGCCAAGAAGCCGGCCGCGCGCGAGGCCGTCGTGCAGTGGCTCGGCGAAGGAAACTCTGCGTGGGTGCGCATCAACGATGCAACGACCCCGTATTGGGCCGATGACCTCGCCGCGTTGTCCGGTCTGCCCGGACTGGTCGGCGTCATGCTCGCGAAGACCGAAAGTGGCGGTCAGGTCGAGGCCACAGCTGCTCGCCTGGCACCAGGCACTCCGATCCTGGCACTGGTCGAGTCCGCGATGGGCCTCGAAGCCGCGACGGAGATCGCCCGTGCGGAGTCGACCTTCCGTCTCGCTTTCGGCAGTGGCGACTTCCGCCGCGACACGGGTATGAGCGACGACCCGCTGGCTATGGCGTACCCCCGTTCGCGCCTCGTCGTCTCCTCACGCGCAGCGCGCATTCCGGGACCGATCGACGGACCGACGCTGACGGCCAACGACAGCATCCTCGGACGCGACGCAGCTCTGACCCTGTCGATGGGCATGACGGGCAAGTTGTGCATGCACTCGGAGCAGGCTGCCATCGTCAACCGCGAGCTCGCCCCGTCACCGACGGATGTGTCGTGGGCCCGTGACGTCATCGATGCCCTCGGTGCCGACGGAGCACACGTCAAGGACGGAAGCGACCTGCCTCGCCTGGCGAAGGCGCTCAAGATCAACGAGCTGGCCGAGATCTTCGGGATTTCCGCCGCCTCCTGAAATCACCTGGGGTCGAGGTGCGTTCGGCGAAAAGCCCATCGGCTCGCTAATGCAGCTCGATTCCGGTCGGTTTGTACCGGACGTGGACTCGATACCGCACGTCGAACGAGACACCGTCCACCGACTTCACGGCCTCACGTGCGACGCGTGGGCCGAACTCGATTCCCAGCACATCGCGCAGCATGCGTCGATTCGGAAACGACCATCTCGTGTCGACGCGGGTGAGTGCGAAACCCTGCGCCTCGAAGAACGCCTCGACTGTCGCCGGGTCGTAATGCGGTAGATCGGCCCGCATCCAATCTCCGTACGGCGACGCGGTCGCGTCCAGATCCACGACGACCAACGCCCCTCCCTGCCCGAGCACGCGCATGGCGTCGACGATTCCCGGCCCGCAGCCCGGTCCGAAAAAGTACGCGGTGCGCGCATGGACGACGTCAACGGTGCCGTCGTCGATCGGGAGGGAATCCGCCTGCGCGGTCTTCACCTCGACATTCGGTAGGTTCGCGACTCGCAGTCTCGCCGCAGCAGCGAGTGGTTCGTGCGGCTCGACGCCTATCACCCGGTCCGCGTCGGCCGCGAACACCGGAAGATGAAAGCCGCTTCCGCAACCGACGTCGACGACCGTCTTGGCCGTCCAGTCAGCCACCGAACGGATCGCGTCGAACAGAGCACCGTCGACGTCCTGAGCACGGTTCTCCGCCTCGTACAGGTGAGGCCAGTTCCAGATGTTCGGGCTGGGAATCACCCCGGTGACTTCGCTGCGCACGCCCGAGAACAGTCTGCTCAGAGGAGAACGGTGAAGACGAGCCATGCCACGAACGCCGAGGGCAGCAGCGAATCGAGCCTGTCCATGATGCCGCCGTGGCCGGGCAGCAGGGTGCCCATGTCCTTGATGCGGAGGTCACGCTTGACCTGCGACTCGATCAGATCACCCAACGTGCCGGTCACCACCAGAACCACGCCGAGAAGGATGCCGATCATCGAGTTGGCCTCGAGGATGAGCGTCACCGTCAGCAGACATCCGATGATGCAGAAGATGAGCGAACCGGCGAGCCCTTCCCAGGACTTCTTCGGGCTGATGGCGGGTGCCATCGGATGCTTTCCGAACAACACACCCGCGATGTATCCGCCGATGTCCGAGCACACGACGCCGATGACGAACACCAGGATGCGGCCTGCGCCGTTGTCCTGCAGCACCATCAAAACGGTGAACGAGGCCAGCAGCGGCAACCAACATGCCACGAGGACGGTGACGGAGAGTTCTTCGAGGTAGTTCTTCGGAGCGGTGCCGAATCCCTGCCGCAGCAGCAGCCACACCATGCACACCAGGACGGTGCCCACCGCCGCGCTGAGCACACCGACTGCCCCGAACGGCCAGCCGAGCCAGATCATCGCCTGACCGCCGAGGATCAGGGGGATGCGGGGCACGAGGACCCCACCCTCGCGCAGGCGCTTGGAAACCTCGTAGGTAGCGACGGCCAACGCGACGGCCACCACGCCGATCCACACCAGCGGCACGAAGACCAGGACGAGAATCAGGCCGATTCCCAACGACCCGCCGACTCCGATCGCGGCAGGAAGATTACGACCTGCCTTGCCCGTCGACTTCGCTGCGGCGACCCCGGACGAGGCAGCGGGCGTACCGCTGCCCTCCTGCCGATCCGGTCCCACCACTGTCGTCATCTCCTCGAAATTCATCGTCGTCCGTCGCGAAAAGCAGCTGTCGAGGTCGGGTCAGACCTCCATCAGCTCGCCCTCTTTACGCTTGACGAGTTCGTCCACGGAAGCGGTGTACTTGGCAGTGGTCTTGTCCAGATCGTTCTCGGCGCGGACGACCTCGTCCTCGCCTGCTTCGCCGTCCTTCTGAATGCGCTTGAGCTCTTCCATCGTCTTCCGGCGAACGTTGCGAATCGATACCTTCGCGTCCTCGCCCTTGCCCTTGGCCTGCTTGACGAATTCGCGGCGACGTTCCTCGGTGAGCTGCGGAACTCCGATTCGAATGAGGTTGCCGTCGTTGGTGGGATTGACCCCGAGATCGGAGTTGCGAATGGCGGTTTCGATCGGTCCCAGCTGATTGGACTCGTACGGCTTGATGACCACGAGGCGCGCTTCGGGGACGCTGATACTTGCCAGCTGGGTGATCGGTGTCGGAGCACCGTAGTACTCGATGACGATGCGGGAGAACATCCCGGGGTTGGCACGTCCGGTGCGAATCGAGGACAGATCGTCACGTGCAACCGATACGGCCTTTTCCATCTTCTCTTCGGCATCGAAGAGAGCTTCGTCAATCACGATCTGTCCTCCATCGTCTTCGTCTTCGATTTGCTCACGTCACTGTCGGCAACGATCACGACGTGACCAGCGTGCCGATCTTCTCACCGGAAACGGCGCGAGCGATATTTCCCTGAATCAGCAAATTGAACACCAGCATCGGCATCTGATTGTCCATGCACAGACTGAAGGCCGTCGCATCGGCAACCTTGAGTCCCTGTTCGATGGCCTCGCGGTGCGTGATGGTGTCGAACATGGTCGCATCGGGGTCCAGTCGCGGATCGGCCGAATACACGCCGTCGACCGCCTTGGCCATCAACAACACCTCGGCACCGATTTCCAGCGCGCGCTGCGCAGCCGTGGTGTCGGTGGAGAAATACGGCATACCCATGCCGGCTCCGAAGATCACCACGCGCCCCTTCTCCAGATGACGTCGTGCGCGGAGCGGGAGGTACGGCTCTGCGACCTGACCCATCGTGATCGCGGTCTGCACCCTGGTGGCAACGCCTTGCTTCTCCAGGAAGTCCTGCAGCGCAAGACAATTCATGACGGTTCCGAGCATGCCCATGTAGTCCGAACGGGACCTGTCCATGCCGCGCTGCTGCAGTTCGGCACCACGGAAGAAATTGCCACCGCCGATCACCACTGCGACCTGGACCCCGGTGGCCACCACCTCGGCGATCTGTTCGGCAACGTTGTTCACGACATCCGGATCGAGACCGACCTGGCCGCCTCCGAACATCTCCCCACCCAGTTTGAGCATCACGCGTCGGAACCCGGGACGGTCAGGGGCCGGATCGGTCATAGCTCTCCTCGGTACTCGTCGAACACTACGGTTTCCTCTTGGATCATCCTGCCCTATCGAGGCCCGGGTGGTGGACAGGGCTCCGGCCTGCACACCCACCTGCCCCGCGCACGAGCGATGCCGCCCACTCGATGGAATCGAATGAACGGCATCGCTCGACCGAACCGGTGCGCAGACTAGCTGGCACCGACCTCGAAGCGCGAGAAGCGGGTGATGGTGACGCCGGCCTCGTCGAGAATGGCCTTGACGGTCTTGTTGCCGTCCTGCACCGACTTCTGTTCGGTGAGAACGACGTCCTTGAAGAATCCGTTGACGCGACCTTCGACGATCTTCGGCAGTGCCTGTTCCGGCTTGCCTTCTTCGCGAGCGGTTTCCTCGGCGATGCGACGCTCGGCGGCCACCAGGTCCTCGGGGACCTCGTCGCGCGTGACGTACTTGGCCTTGAGGGCGGCGATCTGCATCGCAGCTGCGCGCGCGGCATCGCCTGCGGCGTCGCCGTCACCGGTGTACTCGACGAGCACGCCCACGGCAGGCGGCAGGTCCGCGCTGCGCTTGTGCAGGTACGTCGCGGTGTTGCCGTCGTAGGACACGACGCGACGCAGCTCGAGCTTCTCGCCGATCTTGGCCGACAGCTCGTTCAGAGCCGTTTCGACAGTCTTGCCGTCGAGGTCGAGCGCCTTGAGGGCATCGACGTCGGCAGGCTTGCCTGCTGCAGCCGTCGCTGCAACGGATGCGGCGAACGTCTGGAACTCGTCGTTCTTGGCCACGAAGTCGGTTTCGGAGTTGATCTCGACGAGCACTCCACCCTCGGCGACGACGAGGCCTTCGGCGGTGTTGCGCTCGGCGCGCTTGCCGACGTCCTTGGCACCCTTGATACGCAGGTACTCGACGGCCTTGTCGTAGTCGCCGTCGTTCTCGGCGAGCGCGTTCTTGCAGTCCATCATTCCGGAGCCGGTGAGCTCACGGAGCCGCTTGACGTCGGCGGCAGTGTAGTTCGCCATCGTGGGCGAGCCTCCTCAAATGTCTGGGTACGGGCGTTGACGAAAAATGCTGTTCTCAGGGCGTGATCGACGGACTCGTTGCGGAGCCGTGCCGACCTCGACCCTGACATACCGAAGCGGCCCCGGCCCACCCCTGAGGGTGAACCGGGACCGAATTCGATCAAGCCTGAGCGGCCGGTGCTTCTTCTGCTGCCGGTGCTTCTGCTGCCGGGGCATCGGCTGCGGGAGCGTCCGCTGCCGGGGCGTCCGCTGCGGGAGCCTCTGCTGCCGGTGAAGCCTGAGCGAGCTGCTCGAGCTCCCACTCGGCGAGGGGCTCGCCTGCGCCGACCTCGGGCTTGGCGTCGGATGCAGTGTTCTGACCTGCTCGCGCCTGCACGCCCTCGGCGACTGCGGATGCGACGACCTTGGTCAGCAGCGCAGCGGAACGGATCGCGTCGTCGTTACCCGGGATCGGGTAATCGACCACGTCGGGATCGCAGTTGGTGTCGAGGATCGCGATGACCGGGATGTTCAGCTTGCGAGCCTCGGCAACCGCGAGGTGCTCCTTGTTGGTGTCGACGATCCAGATGGCCGACGGAACCTTGGACATGTCCCGGATGCCACCGAGGGTGCGGTCGAGCTTGGTCATCTCACGCGTGAGCATGAGGATTTCCTTCTTGGTGCGTCCCTCGAAGCCACCGGTCTGCTCCATGGCCTCGAGCTCCTTGAGGCGGAGCAGACGCTTGTGCACCGTCTGGAAGTTGGTGAGCATGCCACCGAGCCAGCGCTGGTTCACGTAGGGCATGCCCACGCGGGTTGCCTCAGCGGCGATGGACTCCTGCGCCTGCTTCTTGGTGCCGACGAACAGAACCGTGCCGTTGTGGGCGACGGTCTCCTTGACGAACTCGTAGGCCTTGTCGATGAAGGTCAGAGTCTGCTGCAAGTCGATGATGTAGATGCCGTTGCGGTCGGTGAAGATGAATCGCTTCATCTTCGGGTTCCAGCGACGGGTCTGGTGTCCGAAGTGTGTGCCGCTGTCGAGCAGCTGCTTCATTGTTACTACAGCCATGGCTGAAGAACTCTCTTTCGATGGTGCGGTTGACGCAGAGTGTCGGTGACCTCTGCCCTGGCGCCCGCTGAAGTTGCCGGACCCGACATCACGAAGATCTCGGGACCGCCGACAACCGGTTCTCGTATCGGTGATTCTGCGCGAGGCAGACGATGCGATGACGCGGACGCGCGAAGTCGACCCGTGCACGCACAGGCCGCAAGTGACGAGTGTAGACCTGCCACGTCCCCCGTCATAACCAGGCCCGACTGTCAAGGGATTCCGATGCCTGTGGACAAAGAAACTTCTTGTCCACAAATCGCGTCCGGGTTCGTTCGATTGCTCATATCCACGACATGGTCGACGGGTGAACATCTCTCTCGCGCTCCGCGCACTCGCGGTGTGCCTCGTCACCGCGGTAACGATCTCGACGCCGGTCGCCTCGGCGCAGCCAGGCGCATTCGCCTGGCCGCTGCAGCCGAAACCGCAGGTCGTCACCCCGTTCGACCGTCCCGAGCAGAACTGGCTGCCCGGCCACCGTGGTGTCGACCTCGCCGCCCGCGAGGGCCAGTCGGTTCTCGCCGTCGCCGACGGAATCGTGGTGTACGCCGGGTCGGTCGCGGGAAAGCCCGTCGTATCGGTCGATCATCCGGGCGGACTGAGATCGACGTACGAACCGGTGTCGGCGTCGGTTGCCGCCGGCACGCGGGTTCGGCGAGGGACCGTGCTGGGTTCGGTGACATCGGGGCACGAGGGCTGCTCGTCGACGTGCCTTCACTGGGGCATCAGACGTGGCCGGGACTACCTCGATCCCACGGCGACGGTGCGCGCAAGCCCGATCAGGTTGAAACCCCTCGACGAATGACGGCAGATGACCGTCAGCGCTGGGGGCCGGAATGCCTGCCGGACGCCGCAGGAAAATCGTCGGCCACCATCGCGGCGAGCTCGACGAACGCGCTTCGAGTCTGGGGACGCAACAGGTCGAGGTCGACCACGGCACCCTCGGCCAGGTGTTCGTCGAACGGAATCACCAGCACAGCACGGCAGCGCTCGAGAAAGTGCTGTTGCAGCAGGTTCATGTCCACCGCCGACGAACCCGGGCGAACCGAACTGATCACCACGACGGTCCGCTCCACCAGATGTCCGTAGCCGTGCAATTCCAACCAGTCCAGCGTCGCCGCAGCACTGCGCGCGCCGTCGACTGCAGGCGAGCTGACCAGAACCAGTGCGTTCGCCAGTTGCAGCACCCCGTTCATCGCCGAGTGCATGATCCCGGTACCGCAGTCGGTCAGGATCAGGTTGTAGTACACCTGCAACATGTCGATGACGGCGCGGTAGTCCTCCTCGCCGAACATCTCCGACGCTGCGGGATCGCGCTCGCCTGCCAACACTTCGAGTCGACTCGGTGCTTGCGAGGTGTGCTCGCGGATGTCGGAGTAACGACGAATGTGTGGTGCCGCGGCGAGCAGATCACGCACGGTCGACGACGTCTGCCGCGGAACTCGCTCACCCAGGGTGCCGAAGTCGGGGTTCGCGTCCACGGCGATGACGCAATCTCCGCGCAGCGACGCGAAAGTCGAACCGAGACCCAGCGTGGTCGTCGTCTTGCCGACGCCACCCTTGAGCGACAGAAACGCGATCCGGTAGTCGCCGAGCACCGGCTGCCGAATACGTTCGACCTGGTTTCGGTACCGCTCTTCCGCCGTCGATTCGCCGGGGTTGATGACTCCGCCGGTGAGTCGGTGCACTCCTCGCCGCCAACCGGAGTTCGACGCTCGCTTGGGACGCTTGAGCAACGAATCCGCGCCCAGATCCTGACTGTTGGGTCGGTAGGCGTTGGGTGCCCCCGACCACGGTTGCGGCGACCACCGATCCGGCTGCGTTCGCGAATCCTCGGTGTGTGGCGGTACCGGCAGGTACCGGTCCGGCTGCGCTGCCGGCGGCCCTGGCTCGAGCGGCACCGGCGGGCTGTACCTCGGCGGCAACGGCTGTCGGTCGCCCGAGTCGGGCGTCTGCCAGGGTGGAGGTTGCCGAGGCGTCGAACGAGGAGTGGACATCGAGCCCGACGATACGGGCCCGCTGCCGTTGTCGCGTGCGTTGTCCGATCGCCCAGGGGGATTCCGATGGTCGGCGGCCGAGCCGTCGCGGACATGCATGGACCACGTCTCCGAAGTACCTTGCGGTCGGTCGCGGTCCACGGTCCCCCGTATTCGGTGTCGTAAGTCGTCCACGACGCTACCAAACGTTGCGCCGCCGACGCTCGGCTCATGCCCGGGGATGAGCCTGATCGTGCACGGCACGCAGCCGTTCCACCGACACGTGTGTGTAGATCTGGGTGGTCGCCAAAGAGGCGTGGCCGAGCAGCTCCTGCACCACTCTCAGATCGGCCCCACCTTCGAGCAGATGTGTCGCTGCGGTGTGGCGCAGGCCGTGCGGACCGAGGCTGGGACCACCGGGGACGGTGTCGAGTACCTCGTGCACCGCCGTTCTGGCCTGCCGTTGATCGAGCCGTCCACCTCGCCGTCCCAGCAGCAATGCCGCACCGGATCGATCGGAGGCCAGTTCGGGCCTGCCGCTGACCAGCCAGTTCTCGACCGCATGCGCTGCCGGCGCACCGTACGGTGCCGAGCGTTCCTTGTTGCCCTTGCCGAGCACACGGATCAAGCGACGCTCGGTGTCCACGTCGTCGACGTCGAGTCCGCACAGCTCCCCCACGCGCACCCCGGTCGCGTACAGCAACTCGACGATGAGCCGGTCCCGCAGCGCGATGGGGTCGAGCTCGGCGGCACCCGATTCGGCCGCGGCCAGCGCGTGCTCCGCCTGGCTGTGGCGAAGAACACCGGGCAGCGTGCGGTGGCCGGCCGGTCCGGCCAACCGTTCCGCCGGTGCCACCGCCACCGCTCCCACCCGTTCGAGCCACTTCCCGAACGTCCTCGCCGACGAGGTGCGTCTCGCCATCGAGGTCCTGGCGGATCCGGCGGCCGAGTGCGTGGCCAACCACGAGCGCACCGCGCGGAGGTCGAGGTCGGCGATGGTCGCATCCGGCGAGCACTCCGCGAAGTGCGCGAGCAACGAACGAGCGTCCGAGACGTAGGCCCGAATGGTGTGCTCGGATCGCTCTCGACCGAGTCGAAGATGCTCGGCGAACTCCTCGACGTGAATGCCGAGGTGAGGCGGCAGCGAATCGGTCATCGGGTCAGCTTGGGCTCTGGCAGGCCGCGCGACAACCGGACACGCCGTTCGGGGTGGGTCGTCGCGGGATCAGGCGTCGACACCGGATTCGGCCTGCGCGAGTTCGCGCTTCCACACTCGGAACGTCTCCTCGGTTCGGCCGCGACGCCAGTAGCCCGAGATCGAGGCCCACTCGGCACCGACACCCCGCTCCTTACGGATGTAGGGCCGAATGTTGTGCATGACGGCCTGGGCTTCGCCGTGCACGAAGACCTGAGCCTGCCCCGGCAGCCATTCCGTTTCCTTCACCGCTGCGATCAGCGGTGCGTTGTCTCCGGCTCGGTCGTCTCCGACCTCGTTCGAGGACGCACCCCGGTGAATCCAGGTCACGTCGACGACAGCGAGCGTCTCCATGTAGATCTCGTCGTGCCTGTCGGCAACTTCGATGAAGACCTTGGCGACGGCATCCTCCGGGAGTGCTTCGACAGCAGCCGAAATCGCCGGAATCGCCGATTCGTCGCCGGCGAAGAGGTGCCAGTCCGCGTCGGGGCGCGGGGCGTACCCACCCGACGGGCCGAAGAACGACATCTCGTCCCCCGGCTTCGCCCGGGTGGCCCACGGCCCGGCGACTCCCTCGTCTCCGTGCACCACGAAGTCGATGGCGATCTCCCGAGCGCGAGTATCCACCGAGCGAACGGTGTACGTGCGCATGATCGGTTCGTCATCGGTCCCGAAGAACAACTTGACGTAGGCGTCGGTCTCGTCGATCGCATCGAAGTCGTCGAAACCGGCCCCACCCAGGTAGACCCGGTGCATGTGCGGGGTGAGCGCTTCGGTGCGCAGGACGGACAGGGTGGTTTTCTTGCGTGGCACTTCTGACCCCTCTTCGAGTGAACGACGCCGACAGCCGATGCGTCGACTAAGCATTACCTAACACCCTACCGTTAGGCTCTCGAATCGTGGTGCGCTCACCCACGCACGACGCGGAACCATCCGGTCTCGTCGCTGGCGACGAAACCGTCCATCTCCAGTACCGGCAGGGATGCGCGCACCTTGTTCAGCGGAACACCGGAGTGCTCGGACAGCTCTCTACTCGATACCGAACCGGTTGCCGGCAACGCGTCGTAGATCAGCAGGGCGGTGTCCGACAGCGCATCGGTCTCCCGAAAGAGGTCGGGTCGAGGCTCCTCCGGGGACCCGAGTGCACCCGCCTCGGCGACCACATCGTGCGAGCTCGACACCAGCACGGCCTCGCCGTCCCGGATCATGCGGTGGCAGCCCGTGGACGTCGGCGAGGTGACCGGCCCAGGGACCGCGAGCACGGGCCTACCCAATTTCGCCGCCCACGCCGCTGTGTTGCGAGCACCGCTGCGCCACCCGGCCTCGACGACCACCACAGCCGATCCGAGTGCCGCGACGAGCCTGTTGCGAGCGAGGAAACGATGCTTCGCCGGTGTCGTACCCGGCGCGTATTCACTGAGAACCAGGCCACTGGCAGCGATCTGCCGCAGTAACCGCGAATGGCCCGCTGGATACGCACGATCGACGCCACAGGCGAGTACCGCCATCGTCGTACCCTCGACTCCGAGAGCCGCCCGGTGCGCCGCGGCGTCGATACCGAAAGCGGCTCCCGAAATGACGGTCCACCCGTCGAGCGCCAGATCGGCGGATATCTCCGCCGTCACATGATCACCGTAGGGACTCGAGGCGCGTGTCCCGACGATGGACACCGAACGCTCGGTGATCGTTGCGACCGGCCGAGTTCCCAGTGCCCACAACGCAATCGGTGGGCAGGTATCCACCCCTGCGGTCATACCCGGTCCGTCGAATCCGAGAAATCGCCACGCCGGCCACTCGTCGTCGTCCGGCGTGATCAACCGACCACCGAGCGCAGCGATGTGATCGAGATCTGCTGCCGCGGTGTCGATGTGGGCGCGGACCGCGAGCCGCTCCCCCAACCTGCCCGCCCGCACGGCTTCTGCCGTCGCTTCGGGACCGTGCGCTGCAGCATGATCGACCACCGGCCGATGCGGACCCTGCGCCACGCGAGAGAGATACGCCCAGGCGAGTCGACGCGCGTCGTGCGTCATGCCACTCCCCTGTCACGGAAATCCAACGCGGCTCCGACCTCGTCGGCACCGGGGACCGAACCACCGGCGAGATCGTTCAGCGTCCACGCCACCCGAATGGCTCGGTCTGCGCCGCGCGCGGTCAGCGATCCGTTGCGCAACGCACGCTCGACCGGAGCGAGCGTCGAGCGTGCCAATCGAAATCGTTGGCGCAGAGCGGGTCCGGGAACCTCCGCATTGGTCCTCCAGCCGAACTCTCGCCACCGCTGCGCGGCGGCGTCCCTGGCCCCCGTCACGCGTGCGCGAATTTCGCTCGTACCCTCCCCCACCTCGTCGACCAGTGCACCTGTCGCGACACCCATCATCTGAATTCGCAGATCGACGCGATCCAGCAATGGCCCGGACAGCTTGCCGAGATATTTGCGTCGCGCTGTGGGCGGGCAGACGCAGTCGACCTGCCGCGCAGGCGCACACGGACACGGATTGGCTGCGAGAACCAACTGAAACCTGGCCGGATACCTGGCCACACCGTCACGACGGGCAATGCGAATCTCTCCGTCCTCCAACGGAGTACGCAACGCCTCGAGTACCCGGACGCTCATCTCGGCGCACTCGTCCAGAAACAGGACTCCGCGATGTGCGCGGCTGACTGCCCCCGGTTTGGCCATTCCGGTTCCGCCCCCGACCAAGGCACTCACCGAGGTCGAATGATGCGGCGCGATGAACGGCGGTGACGTGATGAGCGGCCGCGCCGTGGTCAACAGGCCCGCCACCGAGTGGATGGCTGTCACTTCGAGCGCTTCGGATTCGGTCAGCGGCGGCAGAATCCCCGGAAGACGTTGCGCCAACATCGTTTTTCCGATGCCCGGTGGCCCGGTCAACATGATGTGATGTGCGCCTGCGGCGGCGACCTCCAGAGCCCATCGCGCATCGGCCTGTCCGGCAACATCACTGAGGTCCGGATAGATCTCCTCGTGCCATTCGGTCTGGACGGGTGATTCGAGGGCCTGCTCACCACGAAGCCAGGCCACCACGTCCCCGAGCGAACCCGCACCCAGCACCTCGATTCCGTCCACCAGACCCGCCTCGGGCAGACATTGCAGCGGAACGACCACTCGCTGCCAGCCCGCACTCTTGACCGCGAGCACCCCGGGCAGGACCCCACGGACTGCGCGCAGCCTCCCATCGAGTGCCAGCTCACCCAGAAACACGGTCTCGGACAGGCATCCACGCGGAATCGCCTTCGCGGCATCGAGAACCGACAACGCGAGTGCGAGGTCGTACACCGATCCGCCCTTGGGCAACGTCGCGGGCGACAGAGCGAGAATCACCCGACTGTCCGGCCAGGTACCGCCCGAGTTCTTCACAGCGGCTTTGACCCGGTCACGCGATTCGTTCAGCGCAGTATCGGGAAGACCGACAAGATGTGTGCCAGGTAGGCCCTGCCCGATATCGGCTTCGATTTCCACCAGCACACCGTCGACCCCGTTGACCGCCACCGAATGCGCTCTCCCGAGTGGCATCAGAACGCGGCCCGAACGTGCGTGATGACCGGTTCCTCGTGGCGACCGACCACGATCGCGATCACGTCGAATCTGATCTGCACCCACGGTCCCTGCTGCAGCGAAAGCCACCGCAGCGCCAGCCCTCTGATTCGAGTCTGTTTCGTGTACGTCACCGCTTCGGCGGGTGTTCCGTATCCGATTCCCGATCGAGTCTTCACTTCGACGAACACCACCGTCTCGCCCTCGCGCGCAATGATGTCGAGTTCTCCGGAACGATGCCGCCAGTTCCGCTCGATCACCTCGAGACCGATGTCCTCGAGATGGCGCACCGCGAGTTCCTCACCGCGCGCACCGAGTTCCTGGTTGGTTGCCATGTCCGCCATTCCTCCACTCTCCGACCGTGCATTGCGGCCGATTCGGTCGTCTCGACGGTGGCACGACCCGAAAGAGGAGAAGCGAGGAAAGCGCAGGTGGGAAATTGCCCTGTGGACAACTGCTCGACTGTGGACGAACGGTCCGATTGTCGGCGGCGATCAGTCCACCGTGTCGGACCGCCGTGCTATGGCTCGTAGCGTGTCCGAGCCGCCGGGCGAAAGCGGACTCGATACGCAAAAAGCTCCGTCCTGATTCAAAGAATCGGACGGAGCTGATGCGGCTTGTCGATACCGACATCGAAAGTGCCGATACGCAAAACGTGCTGCCGAGACACCGAGCCTCGGTTCGCGAAAGGACGGTCAGTGAGCAGCCTCGTAGGCCGCTTGCACATCCTGACTGATACGGCCGCGGGCACTGACCTCGTGACCGTTCTCGCGGGCCCATGCTCGAATGTCCTGCAGATCCACCTTGCCGCGAGCCGGTGCCGACGCAGCGCCGCCCTTACGGGTGCGGCGTCCGGAAATCTTCTCGGCGTGCTCGATCCAGAATGCCAACTGTTCGTGCAATTCGTTGGCATGTTTGAGGTTCAAATCGATGCGGTACTGGTTTCCACCGATGCCGAATTCGATGGATTCACCTTGACCGTCTTTGATGACCGATCCGTCCACATCGTCGATCATCTGCACAAGCGTCTTGCGTGCCATCTCGTACCTCTTACACGTCTGGGGGATGTGATATTCAAGTTCTACCACCCATTCTCGTATCCACGCAAAGAACTGCAGGCGTTTCGTGACGTGTCGAATCGACGAATATCGGTGCAGAAATTGTCCAGCATTTCGAGCGACTAATCGACCAATTCGAATAGCTTTGTTGCGCAATCGATTTCACACGGGAAACCCGATCGCAACCGCCGTGCACCATTGGACGGGGAACAACTTTCCGTGACACCGAACACGGAAACAGGACATGCGGACCGATTTGGCCGGGCGTCCAATTTTTCGGGTGGCAAAACGATCGGTACAGCACGACCGCATCGCATCGGGTGGTCCGCAGCAGGCTGATCCGACATCCGACGCTCAGGGCGACTCCGTCAGGCCCCAGCCTCGGACGAGGAGCTATTCCGGCAGACGAAGATCTGGTTTGTCCAACTCTTCGATGTTGACGTCCTTGAAGGTGATCACCCGGACATGCTTGACGAAACGGGCGGGGCGATACATGTCCCACACCCACGAGTCGGACATGCGCAATTCGAAGTAGATTTCACCGTCGGCGTTGTGCGGAATGAGTTCTACGGAGTTCGCCAGATAGAACCGCCGCTCGGTTTCGACGACGTAGTTGAACTGACCCACGATGTCCCGATACTCGCGATACAGCGAGAGCTCCATCTCGGTTTCGTACTTTTCGAGATCTTCGGCACTCATCGGTCTCTTTCATCCTCCAGTCGGGCGTGAACAGCAATCATCGCGTACCGGCGTCGCGGCAGTCCATTCGCCCCAGGGCGTCGACGGCGTCAGGAGAAAGCCCCGCGGCGGCCGCTGCGACATTCGCGTAGGACATTCGATGCTCGCGGCTGGGCCCGAGAGCGGTCATGGCGGCCGAGTGAGCACGGGTGCTGTACCCCTTGTGCACGGCGAATCCGTAGCCGGGAATCGTTTCGTCCAACTGCACCATCAATCGGTCCCGGGAGACCTTCGCGAGCACGCTCGCCGCGGCGATGCACGCTGCGGTGGCGTCACCGGCGATCACCGGTAGCGACGGAACCGGAAGGCCGGGCACCCGAAAGCCGTCGGTGAGTACGTAGCCCGGGTTCATGCCGAGCCCGGCAACAGCGCGTCGCATTCCTTCGATGTTCGCCACGTGGACCCCGATGCGGTCGACCTCGGCCGCATCGATCGACACCACACTCCATGCCAGTGCCAGCCTCTGGATCTTGGGAAAGAGCTCTTCGCGTCGTCGCTCGGTCAACTTCTTCGAGTCGTCCAGATCCGCCAGGGCGGCATGTGCGCGCGGCCCGAGAACACACGCTGCGACCGTCAACGGACCGGCGCAGGCTCCTCTTCCCGCTTCGTCGACTCCTGCGACCGGACCGAGTCCGCCCCGCTCCAACGCAGACTCCATCGTCCGCAATCCGGCCGCTCGTCGGATGATCGGACGCGGCGGCCACGACGACCGAGTCAGAGTTGCGCGCGCACGCGTCGCACGTCGCGGGGTTGCCGTCATCGACCCTGAATGTCGGGAGAATCCAGGATGCCGGTTCGTGACGGCGGCAGCGCGATGAACACGGCCTTCCCGATCACGTTGTCGAGGGGAACGGTTCCGGTGAATTCGTCGGTGACGTGATACCGGGAATCTCGCGAGTTGCTCCGGTTGTCACCCATGACCCAGACGTTGCCCTCCGGCACGGTGACGGGGTCGAAGCATCGTCCGGACTTCAGTTCGGTGTCGCACGTCATCGTTCCCGGGGTGAACGGGAAATCCATCTGAATGTACGGCTCGTCCAACGGCTGTCCGTCGACGAGCACTCTTCCCTGGTCGTCACAACATTCGACGGTCTGACCGCCGGTGGCGATGACGCGCTTGACCAGATCGTTCTCGTCGGGCGCGACGACTCCGATCAACGAGCCGACTTCCTGGGCGCCACGAATCACCGAGTTGTCGGACCGCTGTGACACGAATTCGTCGTTCCACGAATCCGGGCCACGGAAGACGACGATGTCGCCGGGCTTCGGGTCGCCGAACCGGTATCCGATCTTCTCCACCACGATGCGGTCACCGGTGCAGCCGGTGCAGCCGTGCAAGGTCGGCTCCATCGATTCGGACGGGATCAGATACACCCGTGCGACGAATGTCTGGAGCAGAAAACTCAGTACCAGCGCTACCAGAATCAGAATGGGGAGCTCACGCCAGAACGATCGGGGCTTGCGTTCCCGACGCTTCTTCCGTGAAGACTCGTCGTCGGGCTCGTCGGTTGGATCCTGTGGGGACTGCGTCACGTGATCAGGTTAGCCGGAACCGTCGCCCGCACGGCCGGACGGTCTGCGCATGGGCGGTTCGCGGCTCTCGATCCCCCGTCGGCAGGGTTGAATGCGGGCCTATCGCGGGCAGAACGCACCATGCCGCGTCGCCCTGACGGGCAACGCGGCATGGTGTGAACTGATGCGCCCGGGCGGAACCGGTCAGCGCTTTTCCTTGATCTTGGCGGCCTTGCCACGCAGATCGCGGAGGTAGTAGAGCTTGGCGCGACGGACGTCACCGCGGGTGAGGACCTCGAACTGAGCGATGTTGGGGCTGTGCACCGGGAAGGTGCGCTCGACACCGACGCCGAACGAGACCTTGCGGACCGTGAACGTTTCGCGAACGCCACCGCCCTGACGTCGGATGACGACGCCCTTGAAGATCTGAATGCGCTCCTTCGAGCCTTCGATGACCTTGACGTGCACGTTCAGCGTGTCGCCGGGGCGGAAATCGGGGATGTCGCTACGCAGCGACTGATTGTCGAGAAAGTCCAGAGTGTTCATCGGTTGTGCCATCCTTGCGTTCTGCGCATGAGTAGAGGAACCGAGCGGCTCGCTGACACAGCGGCTCGACTGGTTCGTACTCCGAGTGAGGTCCGTGCCTGCTAGAGGCAACCCGACCATTGTGCCAGACCATCAGGCGTTCGACGAAATCGGCGCTTCTCGGCTCGCCGCCGTCCCGCTCGGCATCGGCGCAGGCAGTACCGTCCGCGCCAATTCTTGCTCCGTGGCCTCACGTGCATGCACGATGCTCGGCTTGCCTGCGATCGCGTCCTGAAGATAGATCTTGGCCCGAATGATCGGCCGTCGCCACCGCTTCTCCCGGCGCAGTGCGCGTTCCATCTTCTTCGGCCTGGTGGTGTACCGCCACCTCGCCCACGGGGCACTCGGCCTGCTCAACCGCACTGCGGCCAGAACGAGGATCGGCAGGACGAACAGCCCGAGCAGTCCGGTCCAGATCTTTCCTTTGAGCAGTACGACGACACCCAGCGCGAGATTGGCCAGGGCCAACACCGCAAGGGTGCCGCGCACCCACGGGTCGGGATCGGCCCGGAAGCCGGCCGGGCTGAGCAGCTCCAGAGGGTGCAAGCCGAGCAGCAGCAGGCCGGTGAATCCCACTGCCGCGAACACGGCGTCCACCGACGTGCGCCCCTGTTCGGACCAGTAGACATCGCGGAGATAGAAGATCAACGCGAACTCGTCGAGGACGAGAGCTGCCCCGATACCGAAGATCGCGGCCAGCATCGCCCCGACCGACTCGGAACCGTCGACGTACACCGCGATCAAGCCGATCCCCGCCAGCAGCATCAACACGATCCCGAAGACGACATGGTGGATGTGCTGACCGCCGGGCGTGATGTTTCCCGGCCACCACTTCACATCTGCGCGAATCATCCTGACGCTGAGTCGGATCAGCAGGAACCCCAGCAACAGCCCCAGTAGGAAGCACAGCAGCGGCAGGCGGCCGTGATCGATGACCCCGTGTTGCAACCACCTCACGTGTGGCTCACGTCCTTCCTGCCGAACGGCCGAACGACCGGTGAATCACCGTTCACACTATTCGTGTTCGGGACCGCCCAGGGCAGCATCGACCCGAGGATCCGCCCGCTATTTTCCGAATCCCGCCTTCCGAAGCGCATCGGCCATGGAACCGGCCGCCGGTGCTGCCGACTGGCCGCCGCCGCGCTGTGGGCGCACGTCTCGACTTCGGTTGCTCTGGCCGCTGCCCGCAGCTCTGCCCTGGCCTCGGGGCCGGTCGGGCTGCTGTCCGCGAGAGGCGTCCTTGCCGCCACCGGCACCGGGCTCGTCGTCCAGCCGCAGACTCAGGCCGATGCGCTGCCGCGGGAGGTCGACCTCCATGACCTTGACGCGCACCACGTCACCGGACTTGACCACCTCGCGGGGGTCCTTGACGAAGTTGTGCGACATCGCCGAGACGTGCACCAACCCGTCCTGGTGCACACCGACGTCGACGAACGCGCCGAACGCTGCCACGTTGGTCACGACACCTTCGAGCGTCATACCCGGCTTCAGATCGGCGACCTTCTCGATACCGGCGGCGAAGGTGGCGGTCTTGAACTCGGGGCGAGGGTCGCGACCCGGCTTCTCGAGTTCGGAAATGATGTCGGTGACGGTGGGCAGACCGAATCGCTCGTCCACGAATTCGGCAGGGTCGAGACCTCTCAGCAGAGCCGTGTTACCGACTACCTCGCGCACACCCAGGCCTGCCTTGCCGACGATGCGCCGCACGACGGGATACGCCTCCGGGTGAACACTCGACCGGTCCAAGGGATCCTCTCCCCCGGAGATACGAAGGAATCCGGCGCACTGCTCGAAAGCCTTGGGGCCCAGACGAGGTACATCTTTGAGCGTGCTGCGGCTGGAGAACGGACCGTTCTGGTCGCGGTGCGCCACGATGCTCTCGGCGAGAGAGCCGGCGATACCGGAGACCCGCGAGAGCAACGGAACCGACGCGGTGTTGACGTCGACGCCGACGGCGTTCACCGCGTCCTCGACGACGGCCCCGAGGGAACGGGCCAGCAGGGTTTCGGAGATGTCGTGCTGGTACTGCCCGACGCCGATGGACTTGGGATCGATCTTGACCAACTCGGCCAGCGGATCCTGCAACCTGCGGGCGATCGAGACGGCACCGCGGATCGAGACGTCGAGTTCGGGCAGCTCGCTCGAGGCGTACGCGGAAGCGGAGTACACCGACGCTCCGGCCTCGGACACCACCACCTTGGTCAGGTTGGCGGCAGGGAACTTGGCGATCAATTCTGCTGCCAGCGAGTCGGTTTCACGCGATGCGGTGCCGTTGCCGATGGCGATCAGTTCGACCTTGTGCTTGGCGGCCAGGCCGGCGAGGGTGGCCACCGCCTGATCCCACTTGCCCTGCGGCTTGTGCGGGTAGATGGTGTCGTGGTCGACGACCTTGCCGGTGGCGTCGACGATGGCGACCTTGGTGCCGGTACGGAAGCCCGGGTCCAAGCCCATGGTGGTGCGGTTGCCGGCCGGTGCGGCGAGCAGCAGATCCTTGAGGTTGCTCGCGAAGACGTCGACGGCGTCCTTCTCGGCCGACTGACGCAGTCGCATACGAGTGTCGAGGGAGACGGTCACCAGCATCTTGGTGCGCCACGCCCATCGGACGGTATCGAGCAGCCACTTGTCGGCAGGCCGTCCTCGATTCTCGATCCCGAACTTGGTCGCGATCCGACCTTCGTAGACACTCGGCACCCCGGGGGTCGGTTCGTCGCGCTCGGGCTCGAAACCGAGGGAAAGTACTTCTTCCTTCTCGCCTCTGAGCGTGGCGAGGATTCGGTGCGAGGGCAGGCTCGTGAACGGTTCCGAGAACTCGAAGTAATCGGAGAACTTGGCACCCTCCTCCTCCTTGCCCTTGCGAACCGACGCGACGAGCTTGCCGGATGTCCACATCAGTTCGCGCAGCTCGCCCACCAGGTCCGCGTCCTCGGCGAAGCGCTCGACGAGAATCGCCCGTGCGCCGTCGAGTTGCTCCTGATCGAACTGGGCCGGGTCGGTGGTGGGGTCGGAGAACAGAGCGTCGGCGACGGGCTCGTGCCCGGCCTCACGCGCGATCTGAGCCTTGGTTCGACGCTTGGGCTTGAACGGCAGATAGATGTCCTCGACGCGCGCCTTGGTGTCGGCCAGCATCAGCGACTGCTCCAGCGCGTCGTCGAGCTTGCCCTGCGAGCGGATGGACTCGATGACGGCGTCTCTGCGCTCGTCGAGCTCGCGCAGATACCGAAGTCGCTCATCGAGCAGACGCAGTTGCGTGTCATCGAGAGTGCCGGTGACTTCCTTGCGGTAGCGCGCGATGAACGGGACCGTCGACCCGCCGTCGAGCAGTTCCACGGCGGCACGAACCTGTTCTTCACGAACGTCGAGTTCTTCGGCTATGCGCTTGTTCACAGATTTCAGAGCAGTGGTCACGGCGATGGACCCTACCGCTACTGTGGGACAAGTCGGTCAGCGGTTCAACGTGTGGGAGAGATACGCGGATGGTCAGGGGGTCTCGGTTCCTGGCTGCAGCCTGCGCCTCCCTGATACTGGCCGGATGCTCGGCTCCTCCCGACGACCAGGTCGGCGACTCCGACTCGAAGGACACCGCCGAGACGTCGGCGTCGCCCTTTCCCGACATGAAAAAGGTCGACGGCGTAGCCCTCGAAGCTCGTATCCCGATGGCGATCGCGTCGGCCCAGGCCCGCGGTGCCGACGTCGATTTCGCACTGTTGGATCGTCGGACGGGCTCCTATTACAGCAGCAATGCCGATATCCAGGTCGAAACCGCATCGGTATCCAAGCTGTTCATCGCCGACGAGGTGTTGTTCCGAGCACAGTCGGAGAACCGTCCTGTCTCTGCCGACGACCTGACCACCATGACGAGCATGCTCGAGTTGTCCGACGACAACGCCGCGTACACGCTCTGGTATCGCTACGGCTCGTCGGAGATCGTGCGCACGGTCGCGGCTCGCTACGGCTTGACGAGCACCACGCCGCCCGGGGACGACGAGTGGTACAACACCGAGACCACGCCCAGCGACCTGGTCGGTTACTACGCGGGGTTGCTCAACGGCAGCGGCGGTCTGACCACGGCATCCACGGACATCGTGATCGGAATGCTGCGCCGTTCGGCACCGATCGCCGCGGACGGCTACAAGCAGCACTTCGGGATCGTCGACGGTTTGCCCGGCGAGAGTGTGCACGCTGTGAAACAGGGCTGGATGTGCTGCGTGTCCGATCGGTGGGTACACCTGTCGACGGGCACCATCGGTGTCGACAACCGCTACGTTCTGGCTCTGTCGTCACGCGAGGACATCTTCTACGCCGACGACTTGGAAAGTTATCCGGACACCGCGGTGGTCGACGTCAGTGACGACGCCAGCGCGCTGCATGCCAGGGACACTCTCACCGGATTCGTCTCGATGCTCTTCCCCGACGGCACCGTCAGCTGAATTCGTCAGTCCTGCAACAGGTCCGGACGACGCTCGGCGGTCCTGTCCAGTGACTGCTGTCGGCGCCACGCAGCGATCTTGGCGTGATCACCCGAGAGCAGTACCTGCGGAACGTCGAGATCACGCCACTGTGCGGGACGCGTGTAACTCGGCCCCTCGAGCAGACCGTCGGAGAACGAATCCTCCTGGTGCGACTGCTGATTGCCGAGAACCCCTGGCATCAGCCGCACCACGGCCTCGGCCATGACGAGAACAGCCGCTTCGCCGCCGATGAGCACGTAGTCGCCGATGCTGACTTCCTCGACACGGACCCGACGTGCGGCATCGTCGAACACTCGTTGATCGATGCCTTCGTATCGGCCGCAGGCGAATACGAGATGCTTTTCGGAGGACCACCGCTCGGCTGTCCGCTGGGTGAACGGGACGCCGGCAGGCGTCGGAACGACGAGGAGAGAATCGTCGGTCAGCACGTCGTCGAGTGCGTCTCCCCAGACGGTCGGCTTCATGACCATTCCCGGTCCGCCGCCGTAGGGCGAATCGTCGACGGCCTTGTGCACGTCATGAGTCCACGACCGCAGATCGTGGACCTCGACCGAGACCAGGCCGCGGTCGATTGCTTTGCCCAGCAACGCGGTTCGGAGCGGCGTGAGGTACTCGGGAAAGATGGTGACGACGTCGAGGCGCACGATCTACTCCGGATCCAGCAGACCCTCGGGCGGATCGATCTCGATCGTCTTGTCTGCCAACGACACCGTCGTCACGATGGCCGCTACGAACGGCACGAGGATTTCGGCGCGTGCTGCTTCGCCGGAACTCGGATTCGGCGTGATGGAGAGCAGCTCCCCCGCTGCGGAGTGGAGAACTTCGCGGACCGTTCCCACGACGGTGCCGTCGGTCAGGATCACCGTGAGGCCTTCGAGTTCGTGGTCGTAGAACTCGTCCGGGTCGTCGGACGGCGGAAGATCGGTGGATTCGACGACGAACAGAATGCCCCTGATTTGGTCGGCGGCCGTCTTGTCGTCGATACCGTTCAGACGCAGCAGAAGCCGCCCGGAGTGTTCCCGGACGGCGTCCACTGTGTACGAGGCTGGCTCGGCGTTCGATCGAGGCTTGCGGCCCGACAGAACGGTTCCTTCGGCGAAGCGGTCGTCGGGGTTGTCGGTGCGGACCTCGACGACGACTTCGCCTTTGATGCCGTGCGACTTCGCGACACGGCCGATGACCAGCTCCATGATGGGTACGTGACCTACTGGTCCGTGTCGACCACGTCGACGCGGATGCCGCGACCACCGATTCCCGAGACGAGAGTGCGCAGTGCCGTGGCGGTACGACCGCCACGGCCGATGACCTTGCCCAGATCGTCGGGGTGCACGTGGACCTCCACGGTGCGGCCCCGACGGCCGGTGATCATCTCGACGCGAACGTCATCGGGATTGGCGACGATGCCGCGAACGAGGTGTTCGACGGCATCGGCGACAACGGCACTCACTTCTCAGCAGCCTCGGCGGCCGGCGCGTCTGCCGTCTCGGTTGCTGCAGCGTCGGTGGTCTCCGCAGCGGCGTCGTCGGCCTTGGGAGCCTTCTTCTTCTTGGCGGTGGTGGCCTCGCCCTGGGGCTCGGAGTCGGCCTGCGCCAGTGCGGCGTTGAACAGGTCGAGCTTGGACGGCTTGGGCTCGGCGAGGCGGAGGGTTCCCTCGGCACCGGGGAGGCCCTTGAACTTCTGCCAGTCGCCGGTGATCTTGAGCAGAGCCTCGACCGGCTCGGTCGGCTGTGCGCCCACGCTCAGCCAGTACTGCGCCCGCTCGGAGTTGATCTCGATGATGCTGGGGTCCTGCTTGGGCTCGTACGTGCCGATGGTCTCGATCGCACGGCCGTTACGACGGGTGCGGGCATCGGAGATGACGACGCGGTAGTGCGGGGTGCGGATCTTGCCGATACGCATGAGCTTGATCTTGACAGCCATGTTCTGGTGGAGCCTTTCGAAAGTTGGTCACGGCGCAATTCAGCGGTCCGCACGGCATGCGAACCCGGTTTTGCGTTGAAGGGTGTTGTGACCGCCGCTCGGTACGTAACCGGATGACGGGCGAACAGCTGTTCATTGTGCCAGACGGGTCGCACTATCGGTGAATCGGGCCCGCAGAACCACTCCCGTCAGGCGAGCAGGACCACCAGGGCAGGAAGGGTGTTGTTCAACGAGTGTGCCGTGATCGACGCGACGATCGAACCGGAACGCATTCGAGCGATGCCGATTGCGAATCCTCCCCACAACAGCACCACCAGGCGCCACCACTCTCGGTGCCACACCGCGAACAACACCGCGGTGATCGCCAGGACCACCCATCGGTTGCCCAACCAGGCCATCGGCATCGGGCGGGTGCGTTTCTCGAGCGCTCCCCACAGCATGCCGCGGAACATCGTTTCCTCGCAGATCGGTGCACCGAGCCAAATCCACAGGGCCAGAACGATTTTCAAGCCGACGGCCGTATCCGTGACCGCGCCGAGGGGCGTCGGGTCGCCGACTTCGATACGGGACAACAGAATCAGAGCCAGCACTATGCCGCCGACCACGGCGACGCCACCCCACGCCAACCCGGATCGGAGGTGCCCGAGAAATTCGGGGATGGATCTGGGGAGGCCGAAGTCGACGACGGGGCCGTTGCCCCGCGACTTCGAGATGGCCACCGCCACTCCCGTCGCGAGCAGGCTCGGGATCATGATGCCCACCACGAAGACGGCCGAGGCGTCCGACGTCACGACGAGGCCGAGCACCAGGAATCCGGCCAGATTGAGCCCCAGCACCAGTGCCGCGGCCGGCAGTCCCCACCGTTGGCCGCGTCTGCGTTCGAGCGCGGCCTGCTCGGCGCGCCAGTAGGTTTCGGACAGTCCCGATCCTTGCTGATGAACGTGATTCATCGGAGCCAGACCGGCCCAGCTGGGGCGGTCGGGATCGGCTCGTCCTGCGCCGTCACCCGGGTCGGTCACCCCCGGACCGTCGATCCACTCGTCGTGCGACCACGCCGGTCGGTCACTCGTCCGCGAAGGATCACCAGATCCGGGTTGGACAGCACATCCGGTCCGCCTCGCGGATCCTCGGCGTAGACCACGAGATCGGCGGGCGCGCCGTGTTCGAGCCCGTGTCGACTCAGCCACGACCGGGCCTCCCAGCACGCGGCACCGAGTGCATCGGTCGGTGAGAGTCCGACGGCCGCGAGTGCGGCGACCTCGTCGGCGATACGACCGTGCGCGATCGAACCGCCTGCGTCGGTGCCTGCGTAGATCGGAATGCCTGCGTCGTGAGCTCGTCCGACGGTATCGGCGACGCGTTCGTGCAGCGCCCGCATGTGCCGGGCGTAGACGGGATACCGGGTGGCGGAGTCGGCGATGCCGGGGAACGTCTCGATGTTGATCAGCGTCGGTACCAGTGCGGTGCCGTGATCGACCATCATCTCGACGGTCTCGTCGGTCAGGCCGGTGCCGTGTTCTATGCAATCGATTCCCGCCGCGATCAATCCGGGCAGGGCATCCTCACCGAAGACGTGTGCGGTCACCCGCGCGCCCTCGGCGTGGGCAGCGGCGATGGCGTCGACGAGGATCGAGTCGTTCCACAGCGGTCGGAGATCTCCCACCGAACGATCGATCCAGTCGCCGACGAGCTTGACCCAGCCATCGCCGAATCGTGCCTGTTGGGCCACCGCCTCGGGCAGCTGCGATTCGTCCTCGATGTCGATTGCCAGACCCGGGATGTAGCGCTTCGGTGATGCGATGTGACGGCCCGCTCGGATGATGCGGGGAAGGTCCTCGTATTCGTCCAGCTCGCGCGTGTCCACCGGAGACCCGGCGTCGCGCAACAGCAGCGCGCCGACGCCTCGCTCGGTCTCGGCCTGGCGGATCGACCCGATCAGGTCCGTGTGTCCCCCGCCGTACTCGATTCCGACATGGCAGTGGGCGTCCACCAGACCGGGCAGAATCCAGCCGCCGTCGTGAACGAGATCGGCATCCGCGATCGGCTCCGTGGACAGGACGCCACCCTCGATCCACAGATCGATCTCGGACCCGTCCGGCAGTCCGCGGCCCCGCACCCGCATCGCCGACACGTGCGCGCTTACTTCTTGGGTAGTTTCAGCTGCGACAGATCGATGCCTTCGAGCCCCGGTGGCAACTGGTCGAGGCCCTTGGGCATGGACGACAGGTCGGGCATTCCGGCAGGCATTCCGCCCGGCATGCCCGGGAATCCACCGCGGATCTTCGGCTGCGTCGGGCCGCGTGCACCCTTCTTGCCCTTCTTGCCCTTCTTGTTGTTCCGCACCTGCTTGCGCGCGCCCGGCATTCCCATCCGACCGGCCATCGCAGACATCATCTTGCGCGCCTCGAAGAATCGGTCGACGAGCTGATTGACGTCGGAGACCTTGACGCCCGAGCCGTTCGCGATACGGAGTCGACGCGACGCGTTGATGATCTTCGGGTCGTTCCGCTCCTGTGGCGTCATGCCGCGGATGATCGCTTGCACGCGGTCGAGTTGTTTCTCGTCGACGTTCGCGAGCTCTTTCATCTGCCCGGCACCGGGCAGCATGCCCAGCAGGTTTCCGATGGGTCCCATCTTGCGGACGGCCATCATCTGCTCGAGGAAGTCGTCGAGCGTGAGTTGCCCCGAGCCGATCTTGTTGGCCGTCGCCTCGGCCTGCTCGGCATCGAAGTGCTGCTCGGCCTGCTCGATGAGGCTCAGCACGTCGCCCATGCCGAGGATGCGGCTGGCCATGCGATCGGGGTGGAAGACGTCGAAGTCCTCGAGCTTCTCACCGGTCGACGCGAACATGATCGGCTGGCCGGTGACCTCGCGGACACTCAGCGCGGCACCGCCGCGAGCATCGCCGTCGAGCTTGGTGAGAACGACACCGGTGAAGCCGACGCCGTCACGGAACGCCTCGGCGGTACTGACGGCATCCTGGCCGACCATCGCGTCGAGAACGAACAGTGTCTCGTCCGGCTGGACCGCGTCACGAATTCCCGCGGCCTGACTCATCAGCTCGGTGTCGATGCCGAGGCGACCAGCGGTGTCGACGATGACCACGTCGTACTGCTTGCTTCGAGCCTCGGCGATGCCGGCCCGAGCGACCTCGACGGGATCCGCGGCCGAGACTCCGAGTGCATTGTCGCCGCCACCGATGGACGTGCCCGGATGCGGCGCGAAGACGGCGGCACCGGCGCGCTCGCCCACGATCTGCAGCTGGCTCACGGCACCGGGACGCTGGAGGTCGCACGCGACGAGCAGTGGGGTGTGGCCCTGGCCCTTGAGCCATTTCGCGAGCTTGCCCGCCAGCGTCGTCTTACCCGAACCCTGCAGACCGGCGAGCATGATCACCGTTGGCGGGTTCTTGGCGAACACGAGCCTGCGAGTCTCGCCGCCGAGGATGCCGACCAGTTCCTCGTTGACGACCTTGACTACCTGCTGGGCGGGGTTGAGCGCGCCCGAGACCTCGGCACCCTTGGCCCGGGCCTTGATTCGGCTGATGAACTCACGTACGACGGGCAGTGCCACGTCCGCTTCGAGCAGGGCAAGACGGATCTCACGGGCGGTGGCGTCGATATCCGCGTCGGACAGTCGACCTTTGCCACGCAGGTCCTTGAGAGTCCCGGTCAACCTGTCGGAAAGGGATTCGAACACCGATTGCACTCCTGAGCTAGCCGATCACCGAAAACGAGCCGAATCCGGCACGGTCACCACACTAGCGGCAGCACGCCGCGTCGTCTCTGGGGCGTTCGACTGTCGTGTCGAACGTGGCGATGTCGAGTCAGGCCAGGCGCGCGGAATCGTTCCACGTCACTGCAACTCCCCGCGTCGCGAGCCACTGCGCGGGGTCGACCTTGACGCCGGAGGGATCGTGTACCTCGAAGTGCAGATGTGGGCCGGTCGACTGGCCGCGGTTGCCCACGGTTGCGATCTGCTCACCGGCCGCCACGCGCTGACCGGGCTGAACCGAGAAGTCGTTGACGTGCCCGTAGACCGTCTCGGTGCCGTCGTCGTGCCGCACCTTGACCCAGAGACCGAAGCCGGATGCCGGTCCTGCGTCGGACACGGTGCCGTCAGCGGCGGCGTAGATGGGCGTTCCGATGGGTGCCGCGATGTCGAGGCCGCTGTGCTGGGTTCCCCATCGCGAGCCGAAGTTGGACGTCAAAACTCCTGCCACGGGCTGCACTGTGCCCTTCTTCAGCGAGCGCAGGCTGTCGAGAGGAGACTCCGCACCCAACTGCCCCAGGCCGACGTCGTCGAGCCATTGCTGGGCGGCAGCACCGGGATCGGCGACTCCGAACGAGGCCAGTGGGTCGGCGGTCGGTGCCGGTGCCGGTGCCGGTGCAGGCGCGGGTGCGGTAGGCGCGGCCTCGGGCGGTGCCGGCTGCGACGGTGCGGGCGGGGGCGCGAACTGTGGGGGAAGGAACTGCGGGAGCTCGAACTGGGGCAGCTCGAATCCCGCGGGCAGCAGACCCTCCGGTACGGCGAACGGCAGTCCTGCTGCGGGTGCCTCGGGGATCGGCGCGGCACCTGCGGTACCGGCACCCATCGTCGTCGCGCCGACGACGATCGCGCCGGTCGCGGCGACGATGGTTGCCGCCCGTCGGCCGAGGTCGGGTGTGTCCTGTACGGCGCGGTGTCTGCCGCTCGTCGGACGCGCCGCGATGTCGGTCGGTGTGTGGACGGTCGACCGTCGGTGGGATCCCACAGTTGGTGCCTCTCGAAAGATCAGGAGTGGAGCCTGCAGGAACGCCGTGGTTCGAGCAGTGTGGAGCCTGCAGGAACGACGTGGTTCGAGCAGCGTGGAGCCTGCAGGAACGACGTGGTTCGAGCAGTGTGGTGGTCGCTCGAACGGTCGAGAGTGTCGTTTCTGCGTCTGGGACGAATGTAACAAATCGGCATCGGCGCAAGGCCCGGTGGCCGGAAGTTCGTGAATAGTCACCACCGCGAGTCGGTCTGCTCTCGCATTCCGACCCGCGGTCAGGTGCCTTCGGGCTTTTCCGGGGGCTTGGGCGGTTCCGGGGCAGGTACCACCGCGAGGATCGCGCGCTCGAGATCCTCGCGAACCGCCCTGCTGTCGGCTCCCGCAAGGTCGATGCAGAAGGAGTCGACCACCGAGCTACCCAGGGTCGAGACGCGGGCCCACCGGATGTCCGATCCCTGCTGTTCGATCGCACTGGCCAGTCGGCAGAGCAGACCGAGCCGGTCCTCTGCTCGTAGCTCGAGCACCACCTGCCCGGGTTCGTTGTCGTCGAACCACAGCACCCGAGGCGGAGCTTGGGCGTAGAGAACCGGGACTGCAGAATCCTCGGCATCGTCCTCGACGGTTTCGGCTCTGGCGTCGCGTTCCTTGGCGTCGAGCACGGCGACGAGGTCGAGTTCGCCGGCCTGGGCTCGGATGATTTCCTGCCGCAGCAGACCGGCCTGTGGCGGGGATCCGAAGAGCGGCGCGACGTCGAACGAGTTGATCGCCGATCCCTCGTGACTTCCGAGGGAGGCCGAGAGAACGCGAAGCGAATGCAGCGCGAGGACTCCTGCGGCGTCGGAGAGCAGCCCGGGCGTGTCGGGGGCGATGACGGTGACGACGAAGGTGTGCAGCCCGTCGGTCGGCGCGATGTCGACATGGACGCCTCCCCGCGCTGCGAGTTCGACGTGCGCAGGGTCGAGTGGATCCGGAGAGGGCAGACTCTCCCCCGCCATCACCAATCGGCAACGGCGCACGAGCTCGCGGATGAGCGAGGCCTTCCAGTCACCCCATACCCCCGGTCCGGTGGCGAGCGAATCCGCCTCCGCCAGTGCGTGGAGCAGCTCGAGCAAGATGGTGTCGGCACCGAGGGCGTCGACGACGGTTTGCACGGTTGCAGGGTCGTCGAGGTCGCGTCTGGTGGCGGTCTCCGGCAGCAGCAGGTGGTATCTCACCATCGACGTCAGCAGTGCCACGTCGGACGGCCACAGTCCTAGCCTGTTGCCGATCTGGATGGCCAGATCTGCACCGACGACGCTGTGGTCGCCGCCGCGTCCCTTGCCGATGTCGTGGATCAGCGCGCCGAGCACCAACAGGTCCGGACGCGCAACTCGGGTGGTCAATGCGCTTGCGTAGGCTGCAGTTTCGACCAGGTGCCGATCGACTGTCCACGTGTGCACGGCATCTCGCGGTGGCAGATCGCGTACCGCGCCCCACTCCGGAATGAGCCTGCCCCACAGTCCGGTTCGATCGAGAGCTTCGATGGCCGCGATGGCTTTGCGACCCGATCCGAGCAACACGAGCAGATCGTTGAGGGCTTCCTTCGGCCAGGGTTCGCGGAGCTCGGGCGCGCTGTCGGACAGTCGGTTCAGGGTCGAGGCCGACATCGGCATTCCGGTCTGCGCCGACGCCGCAGCGACACGCATGATCAGACCCGGATCCTTGTTCGGCCGCGCGTCGCGGGCGAGAACGACCTCGCCGCCGTGTTCGACGACCCCCTCGTCCAGCGGCCGCCGGATCGGAACTCGACGAAGGCGTGAAAGACCCTTTCGGGGAAGCGAATTGCCGGCGGTGCGCAGTCCGACGTCGACCGAGTAGCTGATGGTGCGGGCCGAATCGCTCAGTACGCGAGCGAGATCGAAGCGGTCTCCGATCCGCAGCGCGGCACCGATCTCGTCGGCGTCCTGTGCGCGCAGTTGATCCCGTGCTCGACCGGCGACGCGGTGCAGTTCGGTGCGCACGTCCAACAGGCGTCCGTGTGCGAAGGCCAAACCGCCACCGGGCGATTCGGGCCCGAGCCCGGGCATGCCGTCGGTCAACTGCGCGATGGAGAGGGCGTCGAGCAACTGAACATCACGCAGCCCTCCGCGGCCGCTCTTGAGATCGGGTTCGGCGCGGTGTGCAATCTCACCGCTGCGCGACCACCGCCCGCGGGTCTGCTCGATCAGCTCGTCGAAGCGCCCTCGAATACCGTTGCGCCACTGGCGACGTACGCCGCCGATGAGGAGATTGCTCAATTCGACGTCGCCGGCGATGTGCCGCGCCTCGAGCATGGCGAGAGATGCCGTCATGTCGGCCGCCGCCACCTGCAGAGCCTGTGGCACCGTTCGCACGCTGTGGTCGAGCTTGATGTGTGCGTCCCACAACGGGTACCAGAGCTTGTCGGCGACATCGGAGACGATGCGTGGTTCGAGATCGTCGTGCAGCAGTATCAGGTCCAGATCCGAGTACGGCAGCAGTTCGCGTCGAGCAAGACCGCCTACGGCGACGATCGCGAAACCGGAGTCCGGTTTGATCCCGAGCTCTGCACCTTTGGTGGTCAGCCAGAACTCGTGCAGATCGACCAGAGCCTGCCGGAGCGAGGGTGCATCGAGTCGACGATTGCGTGTTCCGCCGTCGAGCAATTGTTTTCTGGCCCGAGCGAGATCTGCTGCAGCATCGCTCGTGCCCTTCGATGCGGAGCCCATGGAGACCGAAGGCCCCGATCCTGACGCTTTCGCGCCAGAACCGGGGCCCACGGCCCGAGACCCTTTGGGGTCAGAGTGCATCAGCGCCACGTTCTCCGGTGCGGACTCGGATGACCGAGTCGACCGGGGAAACCCAGACCTTGCCGTCACCGATCTTGCCGGTGCGTGCAGCCTCGACGATGACCTCGACGACCTTCTCCACAGCGGCGTCGTCGACGACTACCTCGACACGGACCTTCGGGACGAAGTCGACGGAGTACTCCGCACCTCGGTACACCTCGGTGTGGCCCTTCTGGCGGCCGTATCCCTGAACTTCACTGACTGTCATTCCGAGTACGCCGGCCTGCTCCAGCCCCGTCTTGACGTCCTCCAGGGTGAACGGTTTGACGATTGCCGTGATCAGCTTCATTTTTGCTTCCCTTCACAAGACCTCGAGTGCCCGTTGTCGTACGGTGCAGCGTTCACGTCTATCTCTACCTTGTCAGGCGAAATCATATGCAGTCTCAGCGTGCTCGGCTTCGTCGATGCCGTTCGCCTCCTCCTCGTCGGAGACGCGCCAGCCGAGGGGCTTGAGCGCGAACGCGATGACCGCGGTGACGATGGCGGTGAAGACCAGCGCGAACAGTGCGATGACGATCTGCACGACGAGTTGCTTGTAGTCGCCGCCGTAGAACAGGCCGGTCTCGGATGCGAGGAAGCCGATTCCGATCGTTCCCCACAGTCCTGCGACGAGGTGAACGCCCACGACGTCGAGCGAGTCGTCGTAGCCGAACTTGAACTTCAGTCCGACCGCGAGTGCGGAGAGCACACCGGCGACGACGCCGAGGATCATGGCACCGACCGGCGTGAGCGTGCCTGCGGCCGGAGTGATGGCGACCAGACCTGCGACGATGCCCGAGGCGGCGCCGAGGCTGGTGGCGTGACCGTCACGAATGCGCTCGGTGATGAGCCAGCCCACGATCGCGGCTGCCGTGGCGGCGGTGGTGTTGACCCAGGCCACGCCGGCGATGCCGTCGGCGGCGAAGGCGGAGCCTGCGTTGAATCCGAACCAGCCGAACCACAGCAGTGCTGCGCCGAGCATGACGAACGGAAGGTTGTGCGGGCGGTAGGCGACCTTGCCGAAGCCTGCGCGCTTGCCGATGATGATCGCCAGAATCAGGCCGGCGATACCGGCGTTGATGTGCACCACCGTGCCACCGGCGAAGTCGATCGGAGCGACGCTGGCGACGAGTCCGCCCTCTCCGTCGTCGGTGGTTCCGAAGATCATTGCCGCCAGCCCGTTCTCGGATCCGGAGAGCAGTCCGCCGCCCCAGACCATGTGAGCCAGCGGGAAGTAGGCGAGGGTGACCCAGATACCGGCGAAGGCGAGCCAGGTGCCGTACTTGACACGGCCGGCGATCGAGCCGCTGATCAGTGCCACCGTGATGATGGCGAAGGTGACCTGGAATGCCACGTCGATGATGTTGGCGTAGCCCCATGCGCCGGCGATGTAGTTACCGTCGGCATCGGTGATCGAATCCTTGAGTCCGAAGAACTCGAACGGGTTGGCGAAGACACCGCCGATGTCCTGGGTTCCGTAGGACATCGACCATCCCCACAGGAAGTAGATGATCGAGACGACGGCCATTGCTCCGAACGACATCATCATCATGTTCAACACGGACTTCGACTGCGACATACCGCCGTAGAAGAACGCCAAGCCCGGCGTCATCAGCAGTACCAGCGATGCTGCCATCAGCATCCACGCGGCGTTGCCGGAGTTGGCCAACATATCCTCGGGACTCACGTACACCCTCCATTCTCCTGCACACCGGTTGGCGCGCCGTTACGCAAGAAGAGTGGTTTCACGAAGTTTCATCCGTGACACTCGGGTGTTTCGGGCATGTGAACGCATGACCGAATTCTGTTGCAAAAAGGTTTCGTGCTGGCGTTTGTGCTTTTGCCCCGGTTCGGGAACTGCCCCCGAGTCGAGATCAGCCCAGCAACGCGTCGACGAAGGCACCCGGCTCGAACGGTGCCAGATCGTCGGCACCCTCGCCGAGACCGACGAGCTTGACGGGCACTCCGAGTTCACGTTGCACCTGAAAAACGATGCCACCCTTCGCGGTTCCGTCGAGCTTGGTCAGCACGACTCCCGTGATGTTCACGATTTCGGCGAAGACACGGGCCTGCGTCAGTCCGTTCTGGCCCACGGTTGCGTCGAGAACGAGCAGAACGTCGTCCACGCGGGCACGCTTCTCGACGACTCGCTTGACCTTGCTCAGTTCGTCCATCAGACCCGATTTGGTGTGCAATCGTCCCGCGGTGTCGATCAGAACCACATCGACGCCGTTCTCGATCCCCTTGCTCACCGCGTCGAAGGCGACAGCAGCCGGATCCGCGGCCTCCTTGCCGCGAACCACCTCGGCACCCACTCGCTCGGCCCAGGTCTGCAGCTGATCGGCCGCAGCTGCGCGGAACGTGTCGGCGGCACCGAGCAACACCCGCCGCCCGTCCGCGACCAGCACGCGAGCCAGTTTGCCCGTGGTCGTGGTCTTGCCGGTTCCGTTGACCCCCACCACCAGCAACACCGCGGGTGCGCCGTCGTGCGGCAACGCGCGAATCGAGCGATCGAACTCGGGGTGCAGCTGCGCCACGAGGATCTCGCGCAGCAGAGCCCTGGCGTCGGCTTCGGTGCGAATACTGCGCGCCGCCATCTGCTCACGCAGCGTCCGCATGATCTCCGCGGTGGTGGCCGAACCGATGTCGGCGATCAGGAGGGTGTCCTCGACCTCTTCCCACGAGTCCTCGTCCAGGTCGCCGCCGCCGAGGAGGCCGAGCAGGCTCTTGCCCACCGCGGACTGAGATCGTGCCAGCCGGCCACGGAGACGGTCGAGTCGTCCCTCGGTCGGTTCGATGGTGTCCAAGCGGCGAGGCGCGGGAGCAACGGTGTCGGCCACCGACGGCTCGGGAGCAACGGGATCTTCGACGGTGGCATCGGTTGCCGGGGCCTCCGGCTCGGACACCTCCGGTTCGATCCAGACGGTCTCCGATTCGACCGGTTCAGGCGTGGGTACCACCGGCGGCCGCTCCACCGGCGTGGACTCGACGGGGATGTTCTCGACCGGCTTCGGCTCGGCAGGCTTCGGCTCGGGCTTGGGGGCCTTCGGGGCAACAGGCTCTGCTGTCGCCGTTCCCTGACTGAACGAGAAGCCGCTGCCCGCGGTGTAGCCACCGGATTTGTCCTTGGTGGCCGCGCCCACGATTCGCGCTGCCTCGTCCGACTTGAGGGACACTCTCCGGCGACGGGAGAGAACCAGCCCGACGACGAGGACGACGAGCAGGACGGCAGCGATCGCCGCGACGATGATCCACGCTTGGTTACTCACGTGGAACATCCTCTCAGGCGATCGCGGCCGTTCGTCACCGGTGGTGCACCGACCGTGAAAATGCGCTTCCCGCCCACAAGTCCGTGTCGATAACATCCACGGTCATGGAGTGGACCACGGTGCGCGACGCCGCCGAACTGACCGAGATGTTCGGAGAACCGAGCTTCCGAGCCGCCAACAAGGACCGACGCACACTGCACCCGCTGGACGTACAGTGGCTCGCTGCCTCCCCGTTCTGCCTCATCGGGACCTCGGACGCGAGCGGGCGATGCGACGTGTCACCCAAGGGTGATCCGCCCGGGAGCCTCGTGCACGTCCTCGACGACGCCACGATCGCTCTCGCCGAACGACCGGGCAACCGCCGGATGGACGGCTATCGCAACATCGTCGAGAACCCGTTCGTCGGGCTGAACTTCTTCGTCCCCGGTCGCGGTGACACCCTCCGCGTCAACGGTCGCGCTTCCTTGGTCACCGACGCCCCGTTCTTCGACGAACTGCAGGTCAAGGGCCACCGCCCGATCATGTGCCTGGTCGTCGACATCGAGCAGGTGTTCCGTCACTGCGCGAAGGCGTTCATGCGATCAAAGCTGTGGCAGCCCGAGACCTGGGATGCCGACGCCATCCCCGACGTCGCGACGCTGACGAAGGCGTTGATTCCTCAGGCTCCCGAGACGGTGGAGGAACTGCGGGAGTACTACGGACCGTCCTACGCCGAACAGCTCTATCCGAAGCAGTAGCCACGGAGGACGCTGCTCAGGAGACGGTGTCGGATTCAGCGACCGCATCCGGCTCGGTCGGGTCCGGCTGTACTGCGTCCACTGCGACGCGTTCTCGGTTCAACCGCTGCGAGATGACCGTGGTGATCCCGTCGCCGCGCATGCTGACGCCGTACAGCGCGTCGGCCACTTCCATCGTTGGTTTCTGGTGCGTGATGACGATCAACTGCGACTTCTCGCGGAGCTGCTCGAACAGTCCGATCAGTCGACGCAGGTTGGTGTCGTCCAGTGCTGCCTCGACCTCGTCCATGACGTAGAACGGTGACGGTCGGGCGCGGAAGATGGCCACCAGCATGGCCACCGCGGTCAGCGATTTCTCGCCACCGGAGAGCAGCGAGAGCCGCTTGACCTTCTTGCCGGGTGGGCGGGCCTCGACCTCGATTCCGGTGGTGAGCATGTCCGACGGGTCGGTCAGGATCAGTCGTCCTTCGCCGCCGGGGAAGAGCTTGGCGAACACCCCGGTGAATTCTCGTTCGACGTCGAGCCACGCCTCCGTGAAGACCTGCAGAATCCGTTCGTCTACGTCGGCGACCACGCCGAGCAGGTCCTTGCGCGCGGACTTGACGTCTTCGAGCTGGGTGGACAGGAAGTTGTAGCGCTCCTCGAGGGCGGCGAACTCTTCGAGAGCGAGCGGGTTCACCTTGCCGAGTGTCGCGAGGTCACGCTCGGCGCGTTTGGCGCGCTGCTCCTGAGTGGCGCGGTCGAACGGCATCGGGGCCGGTGCCACCACCTGCTCGCCCCGCTGCTTGGCTGCCTCGTACTCGGCCATCTCGAGTTCGGTGGGTGGCAGGGCCACGTCGGGCCCGTACTCGGCCACCAGATCGTCGAGGCCGATGCCGTGTTGCTCGAGAATCGTCGTCTCGAGTTGTTCGATCCGCAGCGCGGCCTGGGCGCGGGCCACCTCGTCCCGGTGCACGGCGTCGGTGATCGACGCCAGCTGCCCCTGCAGGGCTCGAACCTGCTCCTTCACCTTGTCGAGTTCGATTGTGCGCGTTGCACGTTCGGCAGAGAGCTCGTCGCGCCTGCGTGCAGCGGCTGCCACGACCGTGGCCAACCGCGCAGCGACTTCCTCGCCCGATTCTCCGACCGCCGCCGCCACTGCGGCCGCATGCCGACGCGCCGCGCTCTCACGCTCGGCTCGCGCCCTGGCCTCACGCTCGGCTCGCGCCGCCCGGCGAAGCGAATCCGCCTTGCCGCGCACGGACTGTGCGCGCTCTTCGGCGGTCCGCACGTTCAACCGAGCTTCGACCTCGACGGCACGCACTTCGGTCAGTGCCGCTGCTGCCATCTCCCGTTCCATCGTGGTCGCTGCGTCACCGCTCTCGCCGTCTCCCGCGAAACCCGACTGTTCGTCCTCGGCCGTCCGCAGAATCTCTTCGAGCTCGGCCAGTCGCGCGATCGCTTCTTCTCGGCTGGCCTCGGCAGAGCTACGCTGCGTCGTCAATCGCGCCGACTCCGCATGCGCCGAACGCGCCAGCTGACCCAATCGGCCCAACTGCTCGTACACCGCTGCCATCGCGGCATCGGATTCGTTGAGCGCCGCGAGCGCCTGCTCGGCCGATTCGCGCCGGTCCCGTTGTTCGTCCAACGCTCCCGACAGCGCTGCGTCGAGTTCCTCCGCGCGGCGGACTGCCGCTGCCAACTCCACGGTGGACGTGTCGATCGCCGACTGCACCTCGAGGGTGCTCGGACGACGATCCGAGCCGCCGGTGACCCAGCCTGGCTCGACGACGTCGCCGTCCTTGGTGACCGCACGCAGATCACCGGATTCGGAGACGAGACGGTGTGCAGCGTCGAGCGATTCGACGGCGACCATACCGTCGAGCAGGGCCGCCATGGCTCCGGCCAACCGGTCCGGATACTCGATCAGGTCCAGCACCCATCGAGCGCCGTCCGGCAGTTCCGGACGTGAAGACGACTGCGCTGCAGCGACACTGCCGTGCACGATGGACGCGCGCCCGCCGTCGGCCGCACGCAGCGCCAGCACGGCATCCCGCGCGGCGTCGAACGACTCGGCGTGTGCGGCATCGGCGGCCGGACCCATGGCCACTGCCACCGCGACCTCGTATCCAGGCTCGACCGTGAGATGGCCGGCCAGCAGACCCGACAGACCGTCCTGCTGGTTCTCCACCAGCCACCCGGCACCGTCCTTGCGTTCGAGGCCCATCGTGAGCGCCTCGATCCTGGCCTCGAACGACGCCACCTTCTTGCCCGCGATGCGTTCTTCGGCCTGCAGTTCGGTCACTCGAGCGTCGGCATGTCGAAGCGCGGCGACGGCTCGTTCGTAATTGGTGTCGAGGCTCAGTTCACTCGCATCGAGGGTACCGATCTGATCCTGCACACTCTCGAACTCACGCTGAGCCGATTCGCCCCGCTCTCGGGCCTCGTCGATGGCCACCGACAAGCGCTCCACCTCCGAGTCGATCGACTCGACCTTGGTTCGGAAGGTGTCGACTCGGCCGGACAGGCGAGCGAACCCCTCACGGCGGTCGGCCACCGCGCGTACAGCGGCGAGGTGGGCGCGCTCGGCGGCCGCAGCGGCCGCTTCGCGCTCGGCCAGCTGCTCGCGTGCCGCCTCGAGGGTTTCACGTGCCATCTCGACTGCTTCGACGAGTTCCATCTCTTCTTCGGCGACCCGCTCGGCCTGCGCTTCGAGCTCGTCCGGGTCCTGCCCTCGACCCGTGGATCGAACGGCGTCGAGATGCCGAGCCCGTTCGTGTGCGATGCGCACCGTCGCGTTGACGCGCTCGGCCAGGGCCGACAGGCGGAACCACGTCTGCCCGGCCGCTTCGGCACTGGGGGTCAGCCGGGCGACCGCCTGCTCGTGTTCGCCGAGTGCCACCGAGCCGGCTTCGAGGGCGTCCTGCACCATCGCGTACTGCTCGCGTGCCGCTTCCTCGTCCTGGGTCTGGTTCGCGAATTCCTCGCGCCTGGCCACCAGATCGTCGGCCACCAGTCGCAATCGGGCATCACGTAGGTCGGCCTGGACGGTCTGCGCGCGGCGCGCAACCTCGGCCTGCCTGCCGAGAGGCTTGAGTTGGCGGCGCAATTCGGTCGTCAGGTCGGTCAACCGCGCCAGGTTGGCCTGCATCGCGTCGAGCTTGCGGACGGCCTTTTCCTTGCGCTTGCGGTGCTTGAGTACCCCGGCTGCTTCTTCGATGAAGGCTCGCCGGTCCTCGGGCCGCGATTCCAGGATCGCTGCGAGCCGACCCTGCCCCACGATCACGTGCATCTCGCGGCCGATACCGGAGTCGCTGAGCAGTTCCTGGACGTCCATCAAACGGCACGAACTGCCGTTGATCTCGTACTCGCCCGCGCCGTCGCGGAACATACGCCGAGTGATGGAGACCTCGGAGTAATCGATCGGAAGTGCGCCATCGGAATTGTCGATCGTCAGAGTGACCTCTGCGCGGCCCAGCGGGGCCCGCCCCGAGGTGCCCGCGAAGATGACGTCTTCCATCTTCCCGCCGCGCAACGCCTTGGCACCCTGTTCACCCATCACCCAGGTCAGGGCGTCCACGACATTGGATTTACCCGAGCCGTTGGGGCCGACTACACAGGTGATTCCCGGCTCGAAACGCAGAGTCGTCGCCGAAGCAAAGGACTTGAAGCCCTTCAGCGTCAGACTCTTGAGATACATAGCGTCCGTACTTTACCGGCACGCTGCGCGAAAGCGCGCCGAGCCTCACGCAACGGACGATCAGCGTTCGACGAACCCCTCCAGATCTCCGCGGGCGGTGTCCCAACTCTCCACGACGAGCGTGACCGTGCCCGGCGTCTTATCGCCTCGGAGCAAGGCCAGCAGTGCCTCGAGACGCTCACGTGGGCCCTCCGCTATCACCAGGACCCGTCCGTCCGCGTGGTTGGTCGCGTGACCGACCAGTCCGAGTTCGAGTGCGCGCGAGCGCGTCCACCACCGGAACCCGACGCCCTGAACGAGCCCGTGCACCCACGCCGTCAGCCGTTCTTCGCTCATTCGCGAGCCAACTTTCGGACGTTTCCGTCGAAACCGGTGCCGGTTCGCGTATCGAAAAGCCCTGCGGCAGCGCTGTTTCCGATCGTGAAACACAGCGTGTCACCGTCGGTGACCAGTCTGCCCGGCGAATCGACGTCGGCAACGAGTGTGCCCCGGTCACCGCTCGGAGCGACGGTACGCAGAGCGCCCGATCCGGCGGGAGCCGGAGCAGTCGCCGCGCCGAGGAGCAGACCCGTGACGTCCACGGCTGCTCTGGCTTTCATCAGGCGTCCACGTCGATGTCCAGGGTGACGGTGGTGCCGGCCTTCAGGGTCCGGCCTACCGTGCACACCTTGTCGATGGCGCGTTGGACGACGGTGAGCAGCCGCTCCTGTGCCTCGGGGTCCATTTCGCTGAGGTCGACCCGGAGAATCTCGTTCAGTTCCGGGTACAGCTCGTTCTCCCGATCTGCGGTACCCGACACCTCGACGGTGGCGGAGTAGTCGTCTCCCAGTCGACGCGAAAGCGGTAGGTCCGAGCTCATCCCGGTGCACGCTGCGAGGGCGATTTTGAGCAGCTCGCCGGGGGTGAAGACACCCTCGACGGACTCGGACCCGATGAGCACTTCGGCTCCTCGCGAGCTACGGCCGGTGTAACGACGTGTGCCTGTGCGCTCGACCCAGAGGTTGGTCGGCGTGCTCTGTTCTGCCATGACCGAAATACTAGGCGGGCGGTTCAGGAGTGGAGCCTGCGGAACGACCCGTGCGCTCAGGAATGGAGCCTGCGGAACGACCCTTCGCACAGGAGTGGAGCCTGCGGAACAATTTGTTCCCTGTCAGCCGCGCACGTGTCGGGGTCGCGGCTGGCAGGTGGGGCAGCTGAACGACGAGCGATTCATGAACTTCTCGCGTCTGATCGGGGCTCCGCATCGCGAGCAGGGCAGGCCCTCCTGCCCGTAGGCGTCGAGGGATCGATCGAAGTAGCCGGATTGTCCGTTGACGTTCACGTACAGCGCGTCGAACGAGGTTCCACCCTGTGCCAGGGCCTCCCCCATCACCGCGTGCACCGCGGTGAGAAGGCGCCGCAGCGCCGGCCGTGTCAGAGTCTCCGCGATTCGATTGCCGTGAATCTTCGCACGCCACAGTGCCTCGTCGGCATAGATGTTGCCCACGCCCGAGAGCACGGTCTGATCGAGCAGTGCCCGCTTGATCTCGGTGTGCTTGCCGCGCAACACGTTCACCACCGATTCGGCGTCGAACAGTGGATCGATCGGATCGCGGGCAATGTGTGCGACCGGTTCGGGTACCTCGGTGCCGTCCACGGTGACGATCGGGGCGAGTGCCCAGCCGCCGAACGTGCGCTGATCGACGAAGCGCAGATCGGTGCCGTCGTCGAGTCGAGCACGAATCCGCAGGTGCTTCTCGTCCGGGGCGGACGGCGGCTGCACCAGCATCTGCCCGCTCATACCCAGGTGCACGACGGTCGCGAAATCGCCGGGTTCCATCACCAGCCAGAGGTATTTTCCGCGCCGTCGAGCTGAGGAGATGCGTCGACCGCGCAGCTGGCCGATCAGATCGAGACCACCGAGATCGTGACGCCGCACGGCGCGGGGGTGCAATACTTCCACCGACCGCATCGTTTTGCCGACGACATGAGATTCCAGACCGAGCCTGACGACCTCGACCTCGGGTAGTTCCGGCATCAGGAAGGGTCTGGGGCCGACTCGGCCGGAATCGCAGTGTCGTTGTCCGACAACGCATTCCACGCCAGACTGGCAGCCTTCTGTTCGGCTTCCTTCTTCGATCGGCCGATACCGACGCCGCGGGGGAATCCACCGACCAGCACGGTCGCAGTGAATTCCTTGTCGTGATCGGGCCCGGTGGACGAGATTTCGTACGCGGGAACGCCGAGTGCACGTTCGGCGGTCAATTCCTGGAGGCTCGTCTTCCAGTCCAGTCCTGCACCGAGCTTGGGAGCCCGGTCGAGGAGGCCTGCGAACAACGTCAGAACGACGGTGCGCGCAACGTCGATGCCGTGCTGCAGGTGAATTGCACCGAGCAACGACTCCATGCCGTCGGCAAGGATGCTCGGCTTGTCGCGTCCACCGGTCTGCTCCTCACCTTTGCCCAACAGCAGGTGGCGACCCAGGCCGCCGTCGCCGAGTCCACGCGCGACCTCGGCCAGGGCATGCATGTTGACCACGCTCGCCCTGATCTTGGCCAGCTGACCTTCGGACTTCGCGGGGTGCACCGCGTAGAGGTGCTCGGTGACAGCAAGACCGAGGACGGAATCCCCCAGGAACTCGAGACGCTCGTTGGTCGGCAGACCACCGTGTTCGTACGCGAACGATCGGTGCGTCAGAGCCAATGTCAACAACGGTTCCGACAGGGAAACACCGATAGCGGCGAGGAGCGACTCTCGGTCGTCCCCGCCGCTGACGGCAGTGGAGCTATTCTTCTGTGAACCGCTGTTGTGCCGATCCACTACTTCGTGTGTCACGTAAGCGGAAATCAGACCGCTGCGACGACCTGGCGGCCCTTGTAGGTGCCGCACGAGGGGCACGCGATGTGGGGCAAGGTCTTCTCGCCACAACCGCGGTTGGGGCACGTCACGAGGGTGGGCGCAGTGGTTTTCCACTGTGCACGACGCGACCTCGTGTTGGAACGCGACATTTTGCGCTTCGGGACAGCCACTTACTTCTCCTCGGCTTCGTTGTTCACAAGTTCTGTGCTCGGTTCTGGATCCACGCCAAATTTGGCTGCAAGACCAGCCCAGCGAGGATCAATTGTATCGTGAGAGTGGCCGGATTCAGCAATCGCCAGGCGAACGCCGCATTCTGGGCACAATCCCTCGCACTCGTCACTGCAGACGGGGTGGAGTGGAAGCTCCAGACCGACCGCGTCGACGATGACGGGTTCGAGGTCTATCAGGTCGTCGGCGATGCGGTGAATCTCGTCCGCATCGGTGGTCTCCTCGGTGATGCTGTTCGGGTAAGCGAACAACTCGGTCAGGTAGACGTCGACGTTGCCACTGACCGGGTCGAGGCACCGTGTGCACTCTCCGGCCGTGGCTGCTCGTACGGAGCCGGTGACGAGAACGCCCTCCGAGACCGCCTGCAACTGCAGATCGAGCGAGACCGGTACACCGGCTTCGATGGCAATGGCATCGAGGCCGATTCGGGAAGGAGCCGGAACCGTCCGCTCGATGGCCTTCGTAGACCCGGGTCGACGACCGAGGTTGAGAATGTCCAGAACGAATCCGTCGTCCAATTCCGGACGGGTCGTTCTATTGGGCGGGGGCACGGCTGATCTTCCTTACTGTCGGTATGCCTACTGTCGGTAAGCAACCTCACAACGATACGCATACACGCATACGAGGGCAAATTGCTGCCGTTCAGTGGCGGCTTCGACGCCCCTGCTCCGGGCTTCCGTACGCCGATTCGCCGTACGGCTCGCTGCCGTATTCCGGTACACCCGAGCCGGTTCGCAGTTGCTGACGCCCACGGCCCACCGAACGGATGGTGCCGCTGAGGAACTCCTCGAACTCTGCCAGCTTGGTGTCGACGTAGACGTCGCACTCGCTGCGCATCCGATCCGATTCGGCGTGCGCGCTGTCGATCACCCGAGCCGACTCGGCGTGGGCCGCCTGAACGACCTCGGTTTCCGACACGAGACGGTTCTGTTCGGCGGTGCCGTCTGCGACCGACCGCTCGTACGACGCCGTACCGGACTCGATCATCCGATCGGCTTCGGTGCGGGCGCGAACGGTCAGTGCCTCGTACTCACGCTGGCCTTCCAGCACCGTGCGCTCTGCTTCTGCCTCGGCATCGGCCACGAGCTGGTCGGCGTGCGCCGACGCCTCGGACACCATGCGATCCGCCTGAGCCTTGGCGTCGGCGAGAATGCGATCGGCCGAATCCCTGGCGTTCTCGACCGTGTCCTGGGCCTCGGCATTGGCGGTGCTCACCGTCTTCTCCGCGGTGGCCCTGGCATCGCCGACGAGCTTGTCGCGATGGTCCAGTACGTCCTGGGCGTCGTCCAGCTCGCCGGGGATGGCGTCTCGGACGTCGTCGAGCAGTTCCAGGACGTCGCCGCGAGGGACGACACACCCGGCAGTCATCGGAACGCCGCGCGCCTCCTCGACAATGGCGACGAGCTCGTCGAGCGCCTCGAATACGCGGTACACCGGTTACCCCAATCGTCGAATCTGCCACTGCGCGGTCTTCACTCGCAGTGCTGCGCTACCCAGTCTGCCCGCCGACGCGCGCGTCTGCGCTATACCGGCCCGGTGTGTCGCTCCTCGAACTAGTCTGCCGCCCGCTCGGCGATACGGGCCAGCAGTCGGTCCTGAACGAACGGCGGCAGCATGCCGGTGACGTCTCCCCCGAAGGTCGCGACCTCCTTGATCAACGAACTCGACAGGAAGCTGTGCGCAGGATTCGCCGGAAGAAACAGCGTGTCCACACCGGTCAACGTTCTGTTCATCTGCGCCATCTGCAACTCGTAATCGAAGTCGTTGGCACTGCGCAGACCTTTGACGATCGCCGAAAAGCCTTCTTGCCGAGCATAATCGACCAACAAGCCGTACCACGAACCGATTCTGACGTTGGGCAGATGCTCCGTGGCGACCTCGAGCATCTCGATCCGCTCGTCGATGCTGAACATGCCCTTCTTGCTCTTGTTCACCATCACCGTGACCACCACCTCGTCGAAGGCGGCGGCTGCGCGCTCGAAGATGTCGAGGTGACCGAGGGTCACCGGGTCGAAGGATCCAGGGCAGAGTGCGCCAGTCATGCCCGCGAACCTATCAGCCGATCCCGGGCTCACCCGTCACGCGCGTGCCGCGATCTCGATTCGACTCTCGCCGTACTTCTTCGACTTCTCCGGAACGAGTCCGGTCGGCCATCGGGTCTCCGGCGACCGCGACGAGCGCTCGAGGACGACGACCGCGTCGGGGGTGAGCCACCCCCCGGTGACGAGCCTGTCCAGCAGACCGGCGACGGCGGTGTCGGTGACGGCATACGGCGGGTCGGCCAACACCAGGTCGTACGCCGCGTCCGCGGCCCCGGCCAGTACCGAGGCCACCGGGGCACACCGGACCGACGCACCGGGCAGACCCACGGATTCGATGTTCTTTCGCACCACCGCTGCCGCTCGGGCGTCCGACTCGACCAACACCGCCGACGACGCGCCGCGCGAGAGTGCCTCGAGCCCCAGTGCCCCCGATCCCGCGAACAAGTCCAGCACCGCGGCACCACCCAGTTCCATCCGACTCTCCAGGGAGCTGAACAGCGCCTCGCGCACTCGCTCGGAGGTGGGGCGGGTGCCCTGGCCGGGTACCGACAAACGTCGACCGCCCGCGACACCCGCCACGATCCGCGTCATTCGCTGCCGGCCTCTTCGCCCGTCGACCCCCCACCGATGACGACGAGCAGATCGCCGCCCTCCACCTGCTGCACGCCCGAGATCGCCAGACGGGTCACGGTTCCACCGCGAGGTGCAGTGATCGCGGCCTCCATCTTCATGGCCTCGATCGTGGCGACGGTGTCACCGGCCGAGATCTTCTGTCCCTCTTCGACGGAGAGCGTCACGACACCGGCGAACGGTGCCGGGATATGACCGGAATTCGATCGGTCCGCCTTCTCGACAGTGGGTGCCTCACTCGAGATGGACCGGTCACGCACCGAGACAGGACGCAACTGTCCGTTGAGAATGCACATCACGGTACGCATCCCGCGCTCGTCGGGGTCGGAGATAGCCTCGAGCCCGATGAGCAGTTCGACGCCCTTCTCCAGTGCCACCCGATGCTCCTCGCCCTGCCGCAGGCCGTAGAAGAACTGATTGGCCGACAGCCGCGTCGTATCGCCGTACTTCTCGCGATGAGCAGCGAGTTCGGCTGTGGGACCGGGGAACAGCAGACGGTTGAGAGTCTCGCGGCGCTGAGCCGACGTTCCGTCGAGGCTCTTCTCGTCCTCCTCGGTGAGTGGTGTCACCGGCTTGCCCTCGCCGCGCCCCTCCAGCGCCTTCGTACGCAACGGTTCCGGCCATCCGCCCGCAGGCGTACCCAGATCGCCGCGCAAGAAGCCGATCACCGAATCGGGGATGTCGTAACGACCGGGGTTCTCGGCGAACTCCTCGGCGGACGCACCTGCACCGACCAGAGCCAGAGCCAGGTCGCCGACGACCTTCGAACTCGGGGTCACCTTGGTCAGGCGGCCCAACATGCGGTCGGCTGCAGCGTAATTGGCCTCGACGGTCTCGAACCGATCACCGAGCCCGAGCGAAATCGCCTGCTGCCGTAGATTCGAGAGCTGTCCACCTGGAATCTCGTGGGTGTAGACGCGACCCGTCGGTGCCGGCAGCCCGGACTCGAACGGCGCGTACACCTTTCGCACGGCTTCCCAGTACGGCTCCAGGTCGCAGACGGCCTGCAGATTCAGACCGGTGTCGCGCTCGGTGTGTGCCGCCGCCGCAACGATCGCAGACAACGCGGGCTGGCTGGTGGTGCCTGCCATCGCCGCACTGGCACCGTCGACGGCGTCCGCCCCGGCCTCCCAGGCCGCCAGGTACGTCGCGAGCTGCCCACCGGGGGTGTCGTGCGTGTGGACGTGGACGGGTAGATCGAAATTCGAGCGCAGCGCCGTCACCAGGGTCTTGGCTGCGGGTGCGCGAAGCAGTCCTGCCATGTCCTTGATCGCGAGCACGTGCGCGCCCGCGTCGACGATCTGCTCGGCCAACTTCAGGTAGTAGTCGAGGGTGTAGAGGTTCTCGTTCGGGTTCGACAGATCACCGGTGTAGCTCAGTGCCACCTCGGCGAGCGCCGTGCCGGTCTCGCGCACGGCATCGATGGCCGGACGCATCTGATCGACATTGTTGAGCGCGTCGAAGATTCGGAAGATGTCGATGCCGGTGTCGGTGGCCTCGGCAACGAAGCTGCGGGTCACCTTCTCCGGATACGGGGTGTAGCCGACGGTGTTCCTGCCGCGCAGCAACATCTGAATTGCGATGTTGGGCACGGCCTCTCGCAGGCTCGCCAGTCGCTCCCACGGATCCTCGTGCAGGAATCGCAGTGCCACGTCGTAGGTGGCACCGCCCCACGCCTCGATCGAGAGCAACTGCGGCGTCGTGCGCGCCACGTACGGGGCGACGCCGAGCAGTCCGCTCGTCCGCACTCGCGTCGCCAACAACGACTGATGTGCGTCACGGAACGTGGTGTCGGTGACGCCGAGAGCCTTCTGGTTCCGCAGATCGCGAGCGAAGCCCTCGGGTCCGAGCGCCAGCAGACGCTGCCGCGAACCGTCGGGAATCGGTGCCGAGAAGTCGACCGGGGGGAGCTTGTCGTGCGGGTACACCGGAGACGGACGCTCGCCGTGCGGCTTGTTGACCGTCACATCGGCGAGGTAGGCGAGGATCTTCGTGCCGCGGTCGCCCGAGGATCGCGAGGTGAGCAGTTCGGGGCGCTCCTCGATGAACGAGGTGGTGACGCGACCGGCCGTGAAGTCGGGATCGACCAGAACCGCTTGCAGGAACGGAATGTTCGTGGCCACACCGCGAATCCTGAACTCCGCCAACGCTCGTCGGGCACGAGCCACAGCGGTGTCGAAATCACGGCCACGGCAGGTGAGCTTGACGAGCATGGAGTCGAAGTAGGCCCCGACCTCGGCACCCAACGTGGTTCCGCCGTCGAGACGCACTCCGGCACCGCCCGGCGTGCGGTATGCAGTGATGCGCCCGACGTCCGGACGGAATCCGTTCGCCGGATCCTCGGTGGTGATGCGGCACTGCAGCGCCGCACCGCGCAACACGATGTTCTCCTGCTGCAGACCCAGATCCGCGAGCGTCTCCCCCGAGGCGATCCGCAGCTGGGACTGCACCAGATCCACATCGGTCACCTCTTCGGTGACGGTGTGCTCCACCTGGATTCGAGGGTTCATCTCGATGAAGACGTGATTGCCGCGGGTGTCGAGCAGGAACTCGACGGTACCGGCACACGAGTACTCGATCTGCTTCGCGAACGCCACGGCATCGGCGCAGATCTTCTCTCGCAATCCTTCGGGCAGATTGGGAGCCGGAGCGAGCTCGATGACCTTCTGATGCCGACGCTGCACACTGCAGTCGCGCTCGAACAGGTGCACCACGTTGCCCTGGCCGTCGGCGAGGATCTGAACCTCGATGTGCCGAGGATCGATCACGGCCTGTTCGAGGAACACCGTCGGATCACCGAAGGCCGATTCCGCTTCGCGCGCAGCAGCTTCGATGGATTCGCGCAGCTGCTCGGGCTCGGCCACCCGACGCATGCCGCGACCGCCGCCACCGGCGACCGCCTTGACGAACAACGGAAACGTCATGGTCTCGGACGCCGCGACGAGCTCGTCCACGTCGGACGACGGTTCCGACGACGCCAGCACAGGAAGTCCCGCCGCCTTGGCTGCCGCGATGGCCCGCGCCTTGTTGCCGGTCAGTTCGAGCACGTCGGCCGACGGGCCGACGAAGGTGATGCCCACCTCGGCGCACGCGGCGGCCAGATCCGGGTTCTCGGAAAGGAATCCGTATCCGGGGTACACCGCGTCCGCACCGCTGCGCTTGGCAGCGGCCACGATCTCGTCGACCGAGAGATACGCGCGAACGGGATGACCCTTCTCCCCGATCTGATACGCCTCGTCGGCCTTCGTCCGGTGCACCGAGTTCCGGTCCTCGAACGGGAACACCGCAACGGTCGAGGCACCGAGTTCGTAGGAGGCGCGGAAGGCGCGGATAGCGATTTCACCGCGGTTGGCAACCAAAACTTTGGAGAACATTGGCTCAACTTACCCGGCAGAGTGAGCCACCGAGGTGTACTGATCTCACCATTCGAGACGAATTGGTCGAATCGGCCCTCTGAAACGGTGCAGTGCGTCCCGACGGCCGTTCCCGATCGTTCCCGGTCGTTCCTGCAGGCTCCACTCCTGCCTTCCCCTGTCGTTCCTGCAGGCTCCACTCCTGCCTTCCCCGATCGTTCCTGCAGGCTCCACTCCTGCCTTCCCCGGTCGTTCCTGCAGGCTCCACTCCGGCCCCGTCAGGACTTCTGCAGGTAGTCGACTCGATCCGATCTCCAGGCCGACCGCATCATCGACGCGATGCCGGGATCGTTCGCCAGCGACGGGTCCCGCGCGAACAGCGATCGTGCGCAGTCCTGCGCGTCGGCGATGATGTCCTCGTCGTCGATGAACGAGAGCAGTCGCAACCCGCTGACCGTGCCCGACTGTGCGGCACCGAGAACGTCGCCCTCGCGACGAGTGGCCAGGTCCAGCTTGGCCAACTCGAAACCGTCGTTGGTCGCTGCCACCGCCTCGAGCCGGGCGAAGGAGCCGCCCGCGGGGCTGAGATAGCTGATCATGATGCACAGGCCCTGGTGCCCGCCTCGGCCGATTCGGCCTCGCAACTGATGCAGTTGGCTCACGCCGAATCGATCCGCGTCCACGATGACCATGACCGTCGCGTTGGGAACGTCCACTCCCACTTCGACCACCGTGGTGCAGACCAGGACGTCGATCTCGCCGGAGTTGAACTCGGACATGGTGATGTCCTTGTCGTCCCCCGACAATCGTCCGTGCAGCAGCCCCACGCGCAGATCGTGCATCGGCCCGGAGGAGAGGGTCTCGTACAGGTCCACCGCAGCGGTCGTCTCGGGGCCGTCCTCCGCGCTCGCGCTCTTCTTCTTCGCAGCGCTCTTCTTCCCGGTCTCGGTGTCCTCGTCGTCACCGATGCGGGAGCACACCACGTACGCCTGCCGACCTGCTGCCACTTCCTCGTGAATACGCTGCCACGCTCGATCGACCCAGCCCGGTTTGCTCCTGGCGGGCACCACGTTGCTGACGATGGGCGATCTGCCGCGGGGCAGTTCGGTGAGCACCGACGTCTCGAGGTCGCCGAGGGTCGACATCGCGATGGTGCGCGGGATGGGGGTGGCGGTCATCACCAGCAAGTGCGGACTGGTGTTGTCGCGAGCTTTCGCGCGCAACGCATCTCGTTGCTCGACACCGAACCTGTGCTGCTCGTCGACGACGACCATCGCGAGATCGAGGAACTCCACTCGGTCCTCGATCAGGGCGTGGGTACCGATCACGATGCCTGCGTCACCGGTGACCGCATCGAGCAACGCGGACCGCTTGGCCGCAGTGGACATCGAGCCGGTCAACAAGGCGACCTTGGTCGCCAGCTCGTGCGATCCGAGTTCCCCACCGGCTGCGAGGCTTCCGAGCATCGAGCGAATCGAACGCGCATGTTGGGAGGCGAGCACCTCCGTCGGTGCCAGCAACGCGCACTGGTGTCCGGCGTCGATGACCTGCAGCATCGCCCGCAACGCGACGATCGTCTTACCCGAGCCGACCTCACCCTGCAGCAGCCGCGACATCGGATGCGGTGCCGACAGATCGTGGGCGATCTCGGCCGCGACCTGGTGCTGACCGGCCGTCAACTCGAACGGAAGACGCCGATCGAACTCCGCCGCGATACCGTCGGTGATAGGTGGGCATCGCGCTGCCACCCGGGTGGATGCGTCGCGTCGGCGGTCGGCGAGGACGAGTTGAACGGCGAGCGCCTCGTCGAACTTGAGCCGCTCGCGCGCGGAGTCCTTGTCCTGTGCGGTGTCCGGGAAATGGATCGACCGCAGTGCGGTGTCGATGTCGACGAGACCGCGCTGCGCACGTACCGACTCGGGCAGCGGATCGACCACTGCGTCGAGTTGGTCGAGCACCTGCCGCACGCAGCGCATGAACGTCCAGCTCTCGACGTCCTTCGCGGCCGGGTAGATGGGCACGAATGCTCGATCGAACACCGACATGTCGACGGCTCCGGAGGAATCGACCGAGCCACGAGCGAGTCCGGCCAGGGTGCCGCCGCCGACGATTCGACCTGCGGGCACGACGGCACCGTCGTTGTCGTCGCCACCGAGAATCACGTAGCTGGGGTGCGTGAGATTCCACCGCTTGCCGAAGTACTTGACCTTGCCGGAGAACATCCCGCGTCGCCCCGGCACCACCACATGCTTGAGCTTGTGCGGACTGAAGAAGGTGGCTTCGATGCGCTGTCCGTCGGCGGCGAGTGTCACCGCGAGGAACTGGCCGTTGCGGTTCTTCATCGACCGCAGCGTCGCGGACTCGACCGTCGCGACGATGGTGATGTGCTCGCCCTCGGGCGGCTCCTTCTCCCCCAGCTCCGAACCGTGCGTCATGTAGCGGTGCGGATAGTGCCGAAGCAGATCCTCGACGGTGTGAATACCGAAGACGTCGGCCAGCGGCGTCGCCGCGGCTCCGAGGACGTGATCGAGCCGGTCCACCAACGTTGCCATTGTCCGAGATTCCCTATTCCACTCCGAATTGCACGAGATCCCCCGGCTGCCCACCTGTATAGACCACCACGTCGACCCCGGGGTGTGCGCCCGCCACGTACTCGGCCAACTGATCGCCGAAATCCTCCGAGGCCTCGGCACCGACGAGCACTGTCACCATCTCCCCGCCCGTCGCCAGGAGCTGATCGATCAACCGACACCCCGCATCGAGCGGACGAGCGGCGACGATCACCACTTCCTGCCCCGCGAGCCCGATGCAGTCGCCCGGCTCACACGTGCCGACCCACGTCAGCGATCGCTCCCGCGCGATACGCAGAGATCCCCATCTCGTGCCCGCCGCCGCCTCGGACATCGTGAATGCATCGTCGACCGCAGCCCTCGCTGCATCGTGCACCGCGAGCGCGGCCAAACCCTGCACCATGGCCGAGCACGGCAACATCACCACGTCTTTGCCGTCCGCTCGGGCTGCTGCGCCGACGGCAACCAGTTCCTGCGCGGACAACGCGCCGTTCGGCAACACCAACACCTCGCGGTGCTTCATCCCGACGATCGCACGATGCAGCACCGAGGAGTCGATCGCCTCGTCGCACCGCACCACCGTCGCGCCTTCCTGAACGTAGAGATCCGCGGCACCCTCACCGGCCACCAGCGCCAAAATATCGCGACCCACCGACAACGCTGCTTCGTCGTGCGCCCGGGGGCTCACCGCTGCGTCGAACTCGGAGAATCCGAAACACGAGATACGCACTCCGCGAACGTCTCCGGCTGCGATGCCGAGATCGACGGCACTGCCGGGGTCGGTGGTGTGAACATGGGCGGACCATGCCCCGGAACCGTCTCCGGCGACCACGACGGAGTCTCCGATGTCGGCCAGATCGCGTCGAAGTTTCGCCGCCCTCGCGTCGTTCGGGCCGTGCACGACGTAGACCACCTCGTACCCGAGAGGGCGACTCGACCGGTACCCCGACACACTCTCGGGTGCACCGCCGCACTCCGACGAAACGTTCGACGCACCGGTCACCGCCCGGCGTTCGTGCTCGTGTGGGCGACGGTAACGCCGGCGCGGCGGGGTGCGGCCGATGACCACCTCCACGAGGGCATCGATGATCACCGAGAGACCGAGAGCGCCTGCGTCCACCACTCCCGCCTCGCGGAGTTCAGCGAGTTGGTCCGTCGTGCTGTCGACAGCCCGAGCGGTGGCCTCGGCGATGTCGACCACCAGCGTCGAGAGGCCGACGTTGGCGTCGTGGGCGGAGGCCTCCCGATCGGCGGCGTCCAGAACCGTGAGCATCGTGCCCTCGACGGGAACGCTCACTGCTGCTGCGACCAGGACTTTCGCGCGTCGCAGCATCGCCTGGATCGACACCGTGTCGAGCGGGCCGTCTGCTGAGGCCTCGGCAACGGCGCGCAACAGCTGCGACACGATCACTCCCGAGTTGCCCCGCGCGCCCGCGACCGCCCCCACGGCCAGTGCCCGCCCGATGGCGCGGGCGTCCGCAGTGGGCCCGGCTGCGCGCATCGACTCCACCGCGGCACGGAAGGTGAACATGAGATTGGTGCCGGTGTCCGAATCGGGAATGGGGAACACGTTGAGTGCATCGATCTCGTCGCACCGCGCGGTCAAGGAATCGACACAGCGGTAGGCCCACCGTCGTAGGGCCGCCGCATCGATCGATTCGAGAACGTCGACCACGTCGAGCAGCCTCCCCCCGCGTCACATCCGCTACCTGGTCCGAACTCCCTCGCGGACAGTGCCCGAAGCTTAGTCGGGCATGATCGGTGGCGCGCCGTCCGTGAGCCCTCACGCAGCGTCTGCCGTGGCGGTTTGGTGATTGCGGGCCGCGCCGCTATTCTTGCAGGGTTGCCTCGAGGCGATCTTCACGCATTGCAATCCTTGCATCTGCTCGTAGTTCGTTTCGATGTCTTCGACCACATGTATCGATCAACATCTATCAAGGAGTTCGCGACTATGGCTGCCGTCTGCGACGTATGCGCCAAGGGGCCCGGCTTCGGTAAGTCGGTCTCGCACTCGCACCGACGGACCAACCGTCGTTGGAACCCGAATATCCAGACCGTTCACGCTCAGGTTGCGCCTGGTAACTCCAAGCGCATGAACGTGTGCACCTCCTGCTTGAAGGCAGGCAAGGTGGTCCGGGGCTGATTTCGGCCTCGCTCTTCGATTTCCTCCACGGCCTCGACTGCGTGCGAGCACTGTGCCCCGCCCCCGATTTTCGGAGGCGGGGCACAGTCGTTCGTGCTTCCGGCCCGTTCCGTTCCGTTCTGTTACACAGCCGGTAAGTGCCGGAAGCGGGATCGCGGATCCGTACCGAGGCACCGCGGCCCCACGGCGGAATCACGACGTCGGTTAGAGTCCGGAACGTGACTTATTCGGACGCCGACATTTCCAGCAAGGTCCGCATCGAGGACGGTGTACTGCGCATCGTCGTCGCCACCGACGCCGGCGGTGCGTCGCTCGACCTGGAGGGTATCGCCGACGGCACCGCGGCTCTGAGCTCCGTCAACGACGGCAGCACCGCGATCGGAAGCGTCCTGCTCATCGGTCGAGGGCCGAATTTCTGCGCAGGTGGCAATGTTCGCGATTTCGCCGGTGCGGCCGATCGGGGCGCCTTCGTCGGTTCTGTCGCCGACACGTTCCACGCCTTCGTTCGTGAATTGGCCACCGTCAGCGTCCCGGTCGTGGCCGGTGTGCACGGTTGGGCTGCCGGTGCAGGAATGAGCCTGGTCTGCCTCACCGACATCGCCATCGGCGGGCCGTCGACCAAGCTTCGCCCCGCGTATCCCTCGATCGGTTTCACTCCGGACGGTGGCATGTCGTGGACACTCCCCCGAATCGTCGGTTCGGGGCGCGCTATGGATATCCTTCTCAACGACTCGATCATCAACGGCGAGGAGGCAGTTCGTCTCGGGATTCTCAGCCGCCTGGTGGGCGACGACATCGTCGACAGCGAGGCCGAGCGCCTGGCGCGAACCCTTGCCGTCGGGCCGACGTCGGCGTATCAGGGAATCAAGACTCTGCTGCGGGCCGCCGAATCGGTCACGCTGACACAGCAGTTGGACGCCGAAGCCGCCTCGATTTCCTCATCCGCGTCGTCACCTGCCGGACGTGAAGGCGTCGACGCGTTCGTCGAGAAGCGTCGGCCCGACTTCTCCTGATTCGATCACGGCAGCGTCCAGTCGATCGGTTCGTCTCCCCCCTCGACCAACAATTCGTTGACACGGCTGAAAGGCTTGGATCCGAAGAATCCGCGTGACGCGGACAGCGGAGACGGGTGCGCGGATTCGATGTAGGGCACCGATCCGAGCATCGGCTTCAGGCTCGCCGCGTCACGTCCCCACAGAACGGCGACCAGTCCGGGCGCGTCGGGATTCTCGGCCCGGGCGACGAGTGCACGAATTGCTTGCTCGGTCACCGCTTCCCACCCCTTCTTCCGGTGCGACGCAGCCTGACCCGGCTCTACGGTGAGCACCCTGTTGAGCAGCATCACCCCGCGGTCCGCCCAGGGTGTCAGATCACCGTTGCTGGGCGTGGGCAACCCCAGATCGTCCGAGTACTCCTTGAAGATGTTGCTCAGACTGCGCGGTACGGGTCGCACATCCGGGGCAACGGAAAAGCTCAGCCCCACTGCGTGTCCCGGCGTCGGATACGGATCCTGACCGACGATGAGGACGCGAACTCCATCGAAGGGGTGGCGGAAAGCGCGCAGTACGTTCTCGCCGGCGGGGAGGTAATGACGGCCTGCGGCGAGTTCTGCCCGTAGGAAGTCGCCCATGGCAGCAACATTCGACTCGACCGGTGCAAGGGCGGCCGCCCACCCCGATTCGACGCTCTCGGCGAGCGGACGCGGCGTCACCGATCGATCCGGCGCAGCGCGTCGCGGTAGTACGCGGCGTTGGCCGAGTACATCTGCACGTTGATGTCGACATGCCCTTCGGGAACCTCGTACCCCTCGCGAATTTTCGCCGGAACCCCCAGCGCCATGGAGCGTTCGGGAACGACGAACTTGAACGGCACCACTGCGCCTGCTCCCACGATCGAACCGGCACCGATCTTCGAGCCGTTCAATACCACCGAGCCCGAGGCGATGAGGCAGTTGTTCCCGATGGTCGCACCCTCGACGTGCGCGTTGTGGCCCAGTACGCACCCGGAACCGATGACCGTTGCGTCGATCGGGGTGCAGTGCACCACGGTCCCGTCCTGCACGTTGGTGCCCTCGCCAATCGAAATGGTGCCGTAATCGGCCCGCAGAACGGCAGTGGGCCACACCGACGATCCGGCCGCCAGAGTCACCGCTCCGATGACGACGGCGTCGGGATGGACGTAGGCGTCGGGGTGGATGTCGGGTTCGCGATCACCGAGTGCGTAGATAGCCATCTCTGCAACTTAGCCGACCCGATGAACCCGACCGCGTTCACTCGCCCTCGAAACTCGACCATCCCGATCTACCCGAATGGGGGCGTCCGCCGACCGTCACTCGCGGGCTCTGTCCGTCACCGCCGTGCTGGACACGGCCGATCACCGTCCATCCCCGGGGAACGCCTGCGGTATCGGGGAAGGTGCCGACGAGAGCGTGATCCTCGCCTCCGGTGAGCACCCAATCCAGCGGATCGTGACCCATCAGTGTTGCGGCCGAACGCACTTCGACCGGGATGTCCAGCAGGTCGGGATCGACGTCCAGCAGAACGCCCGACGCGTCGGCGATGTGACCGAGATCGGCCAACAGGCCGTCGGAGACGTCGGTGAGAGAGGTCGCTCCCGCCTCTGCCGCGTCGATCCCGGCGCGATACGGAGGGACGGGCACTCGGTGCGCGTCCACCACGGCGTCGTGGCCGGTTCTGTCCCTGTCGCCGAGCAGGAGGGCGAGTCCGGCCGCCGACCAGCCGAGCCGTCCCGCGTACGCGATCACGTCACCGGCACGCGCCCCCGATCGAAGAACCGGGGCCCGGCCCTGAAGGTCGCCGAGCGCGGTGATCGAGATCACCAGCTCCGGCGACTGCACCACATCGCCGCCGACGATGGCCGATCCAGCAGCGACCGCCTCGAGCCACATGCCCTCGTTGAGGCCGTCGGTCACGCTCACCGGCGTGTCGGCCGGGCATCCGAGAGAGACGAGAAAACCCGAGCACTGCGCGCCCATTGCGGCGATGTCCGCGCCGTTCTGCGCGATCGACTTGCGCCCGATCTGTATCGGACTCGACCAGTCGAGCCGAAAGTGCCTGCCGTGCACCAACATATCGGTCGACGCCGCGATCCGACCGTCGGACGCGGCGACGACGGCTGCGTCGTCACCCGGCCCGACGATGGTCGACGGTGGCTGCACACGGTCTGCCACGGCGCGAGCGATCACGTCGAATTCACCGACCTGCGCGACGGTGCGCTCGCTGCCGGTGGACGAGTCGGTGACGGTGTCGTCGATGATGTTCCTCCCTGAGAACGCGGTGCGTGCGCGACGGTCTCACGCGGAGCGCGCGCCGAGCCTGCGGTACCTTTTAGCGGCGGTCGGGACAGTACCGATGCAGCAGGTTACGTGCGAAGAGAACGTAGTCGAACCAACCTACAGTCGAGAAGTCCGGCAGGGGAAAGGGACCACCGATGGTGCAAGCATTCGTTCTCGTTCAGACCGAGGTGGGCCGTGCGACGGCCGTCGCACAGCAGATCGAGGCCGTCGACGGTGTCGTGTCGGCGGAGGCCGTCGTCGGGCCCTACGACGTGATCGCGCGCGCCGACGGTGCCTCGGACGCCGAGATCGCCGAGATCGTCTCGCGCATCCAGAAGGTCGATGCCATCACTCGCACCCTCACCTGCCCCGTGGCCCCGCAGTCGACGACGTCCGTCGGATAGCTCGTGAATTCACCCGACACCGGCAACGACGCCGGCACCGAAGACAGCCCGGCCGAGACCGAGAGCACTCGCGAGCAGCGCCATCCCGCAGTCATCGCCACCGCGATCGCGTTGCCGGTCGCGCTGGTCGTCGGAGTTCTGGTTGCCGCCATCGCGGTCAACCGCTCGCCCGTCCGCGATCCGGTCGCGCTGGGCCCGGTCGACTCCCCCGATGCCGCGAGCGCGCAGTGCACGTCCCTGCTCGACGCCTTGCCCGAGAACCTCGGCGACTACACCGGAGCCGAGTTGGCCGACCCGGCCCCGGTCGGAGTCCGCGCGTGGGCCTCGGACGTGGAGAACGCCGAGCCGGTCGTGTTGCGGTGCGGCCTGCCCCGGCCCATCGGGTTCGATGTGGCCGCACCGCTGCAGGTGATCAACGGCGTTCAGTGGTTCGAGGTGTCCGGGGAAGACGACGGGATCGATGCCAGCACATGGTTCGTCGTCGATCGCGGCGTCTACGTTGCCCTGACGATTCCGGGCGACTCGGGCCCCACCCCGTTGCAGGACGCGTCCTCGGCCGTGTCGGATGCGCTGCCCCAACAACCTCTCGACCCGGCTCCGTTGCAGTAGTGCTGGGCCGCAACGGCTCTAGCGCAAACCGGTGCCGCGGGCGAGTGCGGTGTCGATCAGAGTCGCGATGAGAGTCGGGTAGTCGACGCCGGATTCCGCCCACATCTTGGGGTACATCGAGATCGAGGTGAACCCGGGCATCGTGTTGATCTCGTTGATGACCGGACCGTTCTCGGTGACGAAGAAATCCACCCGCGCCAGGCCCTGGCAGTCCAACGCTCGGAAGGCCGCGACGGCGAGTTCACGTATGCGGTCGCTCGTGGCGTCGTCGAGTGCCGCCGGGATGTCGAACTCACTGACATCGTCGAGGTACTTGGTGTCGAAGTCGTAGAAAGCATGATCGTCGATGTCCGCGTCGGGAATTCGGATCTCGGCGACGGCGCTCGCGCGCACGGTGCCGTCGGGAAATTCCAGCACCCCGCACTCGACCTCGCGGCCGTGGATCATGCCCTCGACGATCACCTTGGGGTCGTGTTCGCGTGCGACGGCGATCGCGGTGGGTAGTTGGTCCCACGCGGTGATGCGCGAGATTCCGATGGACGATCCACCTCGGGCCGGTTTGACGAATGCGGGCAGGCCGATTCGCTCACGCTCGGCAGCCGTCAGGTCGTCGACCGCGCGTCGGAGTACGACCTGGCGACCGATCGGCAGTCCTTCGGCTCCGAGCAACTTCTTGGTGAATTCCTTGTCCATGCCCGCAGCGCTGGCCAGCACGCCCGGCCCGACGTACGGAACGCCGGCCAGTTCGAGCAGACCCTGCAGGGTGCCGTCCTCGCCGTACGGTCCGTGCAGAACGGGGAACACGACGTCGACGGATGCGAGCACCGTCCCGCCTTCCCCCTCGCCGAGGGCGAGAAGAGCACCGGCGTGGCCGGGGTCCGTACTGAGCGCAAGCGCGGCTCCCGTCTTGTCGACGGTCGGCAGCACCCGGTCGTGAATCGCCAACGCATCGATGTCGGAGGAGCCGAGTACCCAGGCACCGTCCGCGGTGATCCCCACCGGAACCACCTCGTACTTGGCCGGATCGAGGTTCTGCAGCACGCTACCTGCCGATACACAGGACACGGCATGCTCGCTACTGCGGCCACCGAAGACGACGGCAACTTTGATGCGGGGAGTACTCACGATGAGAAACCGTACCGCCGCGGCTCATCGAACGCGGATTCGCCCTGTTCGTCGCGAGACCGCGATCACTGCCTCACTCGGGCTTGATACGACGTCCCAGCAGGTGCCCGACCGCATCCGGAACGGACATGCCGCCGTGACACACCCGATGCACCGCGTCGGTCAGTGGCATCTCGACGTCGTAACTCTCGGCGAGCGCTCGCACCGAGGTGCAGGACTTGACGCCCTCGGCCACCTGCCCGTGCGCTGCCTCCTGCGCACTCTCGAGGGAGCCACCCGAACCCAGTCGCTCTCCGAACGTCCGATTGCGCGAGAGAGGCGACGAGCAGGTGGCGACCAGGTCGCCCACGCCGGCCAGGCCAGAGAGCGTCGACGGCTTGGCACCGAGCGCCACTCCGAGGCGGATGATCTCGGCCAGACCCCTGGTCATGATCGACGCGAGGGTGTTCTCGCCGTATCCGACGCCTGCGGCCATCCCGCAGGCGAGGGCGATGACGTTCTTGCAGGCACCACCGATCTCGGCGCCGATGACGTCACTGTTGGTGTAAGGCCTGAAATATCCGGTCGCGCAGGACTTCTGAATCTCCAGGGCTCGCTGGGAGTCGGAGCAGGCGATGACGGTGGCTGCGGGCTGCCCCTCGGCGATCGGGCGCGCAAGATTCGGCCCGGACAGGCACGCCACCCGGCTGGGATCGGCACCGGTGACCTGAGAGATCACCTGACTCATCCGCATGAGCGTTCCGGTCTCGATTCCCTTCGCCAGGGAGAGCAGCGTTGCCTGCGGCGGGATCGAGTCGGTCCAGGCCTCCAGATTGGCCCGCAGACTCTGCGACGGCACGGCGAGAACCACGATGTCGGCTCCGTCGAGGGCACGGACCGGATCACTCGTCGCGCGGATGGACGACGGTAGCTCGATTCCCGGGAGGTAGTCCTTGTTCTCGTGGTCGTCGGTGATGGATGCAGCGAGTTCCTCCCGGCGGGCCCACATGGTGACGTCCGTTCCGGCATCGGCCAACACCTTGGCGAATGCGGTCCCCCACGAACCCGACCCCAATACCGTTGCTCTGCTCATTCCGCCAACCCCTCGCCTACTTCGCCGATGCCCTGTCCACGCGCGCATCACCCTAACTCGCAGACCTCCTCGGGCGGTCGGAGTCGGCACAGATCGGTGACGCTGGCAGGATCGAGCACCATGGGCGCATCACGAGACGACGACGGCGACCGCGTCGTCAGGGTTCTCATCGCGGTGAAGGATCTCACCGCGGCGAAGTCGCGCTTGGCGGCGGAGTTCTCGGCACCCGATCGGACTCGCTTGGTGCTCGCGATGCTCAGCGACACCGTTGCGGCCGCCGACGCCGTCTCGGTGGTCGATTCGGTCACGGTGGTCACCCCGGATCCTCTCGTCGCAGAGACGGCCCGAAGGATCGGCGCACTGGTGTTCGACGAACCGGTCCGCGATCCTGCGCTGCAACCGGACCAACGCCTCAACCACGCGTTCGCGGCCGCAGCGCACGTACTGCGTCACGGTGACGCTGGTGTGGACGTCGGTGTGGATGTCGGTGGGGGCGAGACCGTCGCCGCGCGCCGCGTCGACATCATCGCGTTGCAAGCAGACCTGCCCGCGATGCGTTCGGCCGAACTCGCGCAGGCCTACGCCGGGTCCCGCCGGGGAGGCAGATCGCTCGTGGTCGACCATCACGGCACGGGGACCGCCGCCCTGATCCTGAAGGACTCCCCCGACGAGTTGGCACCACTGTTCGGACGGGACTCCGCGCGTCGCCACACCGTCTCGGGCGCACGGGAACTCGACGGCACCTGGCCGGGTCTTCGACTGGACGTGGACACCGCCGACGACGTCCGCAGAGCGCACCGTCTGGGAGTCGGACCGGCGACGGCGGCCGTGCTCCACTCGCTCGGGTGGAGTGACGAAGCATCGGCGACGACTGCCTGACGGTGCGGACCGCCGTGGGAGTCGAGTGAACGGAGACTCGAGTTCGGCCATCGGAGTTTCACCGACGCCCGGTATGGGGGATGATCGTGCGGTGAGCAAAGACGACGCGCAGTCAGCGAACCAGGATCCTCCGATCGAGACCGGGAAGGCCACCGGTTCGGACCCGGCATGGAGCGCTCCGATCGCGGCGACGATGCCGAGTATTCCCTCCGCGCTTCCGGCTGCCACACCGGAATCCGTCGACGCTGCCACCGTGCTCCCCGAAAATCGCTATCTCAACCGGGAATTGAGCTGGCTCGATTTCAACTCGCGTGTTCTCGCGCTCGCGGAGGACTCGTCGCTCCCCTTGCTCGAGCGGGCGAAGTTCCTCGCGATCTACGCGTCGAATCTCGACGAGTTCTACATGGTTCGGGTTGCGGGTCTCAAACGCCGTGACGAAACCGGACTGTCGGTTCGGTCCGCCGACGGCATGACTCCACGCGAGCAGCTCGCGGTGATCGGTCAACGCACCCAGGAGCTCGCGCTCAAACATGCGCGAGTACTGCTGGATTCGATCCTGCCCGAGCTCACCGCCGAGGGCATCGCGATCATCCGATGGTCCGACCTGGACACCGACGAGCGCGCCCGGCTGTCGGAGTACTTCACCGAGCAGGTCTTCCCGGTTCTCACACCGCTGGCCGTCGACCCGGCCCACCCCTTCCCTTACATCAGCGGGCTGAGCTTGAATCTCGCTGTGACAGTGAAGGATTACTCCACCACCGGTGAGCACTTCGCCCGCGTGAAGGTGCCCGACAACGTCGATCGCTTCGTGCGGGTCAAGCGCGGCGAGGGCAACCACCGCATCGACGCCTTCCTGTCGATGGAGGAGTTGATCTCGGCTCATCTGGACGTGCTCTTCCCCGGGATGGAGGTCGTCGAGTCTCACGCGTTCCGGATCACGCGCAACGCCGATTTCGAGGTCGAGGAAGACCGCGACGAGGATCTCCTCCAGGCACTGGAGCGAGAGCTCGCCCGTAGGCGTTTCGGCTCTCCGGTCCGCCTCGAGATCGCCGACGACATGACCGAGCACATGCTCGAATTGTTGCTTCGCGAACTCGATGTCGATCCAGGCGACGTCATTCAGGTTCCCGGACTGCTCGACCTGTCGTGCCTGTGGCAGGTCTACAGCGTCGACCGCCCCAACCTCAAGGACGCCCCCTTCGTTCCGGCCACCCATCCGGCATTCGGTGAGCGCGAGACCCCCAAGAGTGTCTTCTCCACCCTGCGCGACGGCGACGTCCTGGTCCATCATCCGTACGATTCCTTCTCCACCAGCGTTCAACGCTTCATCGAGCAGGCCGCGGCCGACCCGCAGGTGCTCGCCATCAAGCAGACGCTCTATCGGACCTCCGGAGATTCCCCGATCGTCAACGCGCTCGTCGATGCCGCAGGCGCGGGCAAGCAGGTGGTTGCGCTGGTCGAGATCAAGGCGCGTTTCGACGAACAGGCGAACATCGAGTGGGCACGCAAGCTCGAAAAGGCGGGCGTACACGTGGTGTACGGCCTCGTCGGCCTCAAGACGCACTGCAAGACGTGCCTCGTGGTGCGCCGAGAGGGATCCGTCATTCGCCGGTACTGCCACATCGGTACCGGCAACTACAACCCCAAGACAGCGCGAATCTACGAGGACGTGGGCCTGCTGACGTCGTCGCCCGAAATCGGGGCCGACCTCACCGATCTGTTCAACTCGCTGACCGGATACTCGCGAAAGTCCAAGTACCGCAACCTTCTCGTCGCACCGTACGGAGTTCGGCGCGGCATCGTCGAGCGCATCGAGGCGGAGGTCGAGCACCTCAAGGAAGGCCGCAGCGCCGGAATTCGCCTCAAGGCCAACGCCTTGGTGGACGAGCAGGTCATCGACGCGCTCTACCGAGCATCGATGGCAGGAGTGCCGGTGAAGGTGGTGGTGCGCGGAATCTGTGCTCTCAAGCCAGGAGTTCCCGGTCTGTCGGAGAACATCGAAGTGCGTTCCATCCTCGGCCGATTCCTCGAACACTCGCGTGTTCTGCACTTCCAGGGTGCGGACGAGTTCTGGATCGGCAGCGCAGACATGATGCACCGCAACCTCGATCGCCGAGTCGAGGTGATGGCTCAGGTCAAGGATCCTCGGTTGGCGAACCAGCTGAGCGACATCTTCGATTCTGCCCTCGACCCCACCACTCGATGCTGGGAGCTGGGACCGGACGGCGGCTGGGTCGCGTCACCGGCTCGGGGTGAGAAAGTTCGTGAGCATCAGGTGGACCTGATGCGCAGTCGGAGGAATCAGGGCTCCTGATGGGCACTTCCGACGGCTCCCCCCGCGCCAACATCTTCGCGGCGGGCTCGATCCTGTGGCGACATTCACCGAGCGGCGGCTCGGGCGTCGAGGTCGCCTTGGTACACAGGCCGAAATACGACGACTGGTCGTTCCCCAAGGGAAAGCTCGATCCCGGTGAAACAGCTGTCGACGCAGCAGTCCGAGAGGTCAAGGAGGAGACCGGATTCGACTCGAGACTGGGACGGTCTCTGTCCTACGTCACGTACCCGATTCCGGGGCACCGTCGGGTCAAGAAAGTTCTGTACTGGGCAGCGGAGGTCACCGGGGGCGAGTTCGTCCCCAATGTCGAGGTGGACGAACTGCGCTGGGTAGCGCCCGAGGACGTCGGCCGCGAACTCTCGTATCCCATGGACCACAAGATCCTTCGCCGGTTCGTGGCCAAGCCTGCCGACACCTCCACAGTGCTGTTGGTTCGGCACGGCAGTGCCGGGTCGCGCTCACGGTTCAAGGGCAACGACGTCGACCGTCCACTCGACAGGATCGGGCGCCGACAGGCCGAATCCTTGGTGTCGTTGCTTCGGGCTTTCGGCGGCGATGCAGTGTACGCAGCCGACCGTGCTCGATGTGTGCAGACCGTTGCTCCGTTCGCGGAATCGTTGGGGGTGGACATCACTCCCGAGCATCTCTTGTCCGAGGAAGGGTATGCCGACGACCCGCGCAAGGGCCGCCATCGCGCTCGCGACATCGCCGAACTTTCCGGCACCCCCGTTGTCTGCAGCCAGGGAAAAGTGATCCCGGACTTGATGCGTTGGTGGGCTGAGAAAGACGGAATCACGTTGCCGGCCAACAGAAATCGCAAGGGCAGCGTGTGGGTGCTCTCACGCCGCGACGGCAGGCTCATCTCGGCCGATCACATCGCCAGTCCGTTGCCCACCCTCGCCGCCGACGGCTGAGCGGCACAAACGACAAACAGAAGGCCCCCGACTCGATCTTCGAGTAGGGGGCCTTCTGCCGTTCACAGCCTGTCTCACTCACGCTGCCGCGTCAGCGGCTGCGCCTGACGAGTGAAAACCTGCAGGCTCTACTTCTTCGCTGCGCGCTTCGCGGGTGCCTTCTTGGCGGGAGCCTTCTTGGCCGGGGCCTTCTTGGCGACGGTCTTCTTGGCCGCTGTCTTGGCCGGAGCCTTCTTGGCAGGAGCCGTAGTGGTTGCAGCCTTGCGAGCGGTCGTCTTGGCCGGAGCCTTCTTGGCAGCAGCCGTCGTGGTCTTGCGCGCGGTGGTCTTCGCGGGTGCTGCCTTCTTGGCAGCCGTCTTTGCGGGAGCTGCCTTCTTGGCGGCGGTCTTTGCCGGAGCTGCCTTCTTGGCTGCCGCGGTGGTGGCCTTGCGGGCGGTCGTCTTCACCGCTGCCTTCTTGGCGGCCGTCTTCTTCGCTGCCGCAGTCTTCTTGGCCGGAGCTGCAGCCGAACCGCGCTTGACGGCAGGTCCGGTTGCGGGCAGCTTCTGTCCGCCCGCGATGACGGCCTTGAACTGTGCACCCGGACGGAATGCCGGAACGTTGGTCGGCTTCACGCGAACGGTCTCACCGGTGCGGGGGTTACGGGCGACACGCGCTGCGCGACGACGCTGCTCGAACACGCCGAAGCCCGTGATCGTGACACTCTCGCCGCGGTGGACCGCGCGCACGATGGTGTCGACGATGTTCTCGACAGCCTCTGTGGCGCTCCGCCTATCAGACCCCAACTTCTCGGTCAGGGCGTCAATCAGCTCTGCCTTGTTCATGGATTTCCTCCGCTATATGGTGGTCCATCGTCGGACCGACTACTACAACGGTAAACCCCAAGTCGTCAAGAGTCTATGCGCCACGCCAATTTTCATTCCGGTGTTGCGGAATGGTTCACGGCCCCAAAGCGTGTCGGACCGGTGCCAGGTCAGCTTTCGGAGGGTGTCTCGATCCGCGCCGGGAGGGTCAGGGGTTTGTATGAAGGCCTTGACTTTTCGTACTCAGTAATGGCCTCTACCTGGCGTAACGTCAATCCGATGTCGTCGAGACCCTCCAGCAGACGCCATCGCGTGTAGTCGTCAATCGCGAAGCGCACCACCAACGTTCCAGCCGTTACGGTCTTGTCGACGAGGTCGACAATTACTTCGAGACCGGGCTGTTCTTCTAAGGCTTTCCACAGCAATTCGACGTCCGACTGATCGACTTCGGCGGCCAACAGCCCGGCTTTCCCCGAGTTTCCGCGAAAGATATCGGCGAAGCGAGAGGCGATCACAACCCGAAATCCGAAGTCCGAGAGTGCCCAGACGGCATGTTCGCGTGATGATCCCGTACCGAAATCGGGCCCGGCAACGAGCACCGAACCTCGGTTGTAGGGCTCGAGATTCAAGATGAAGTTCGGGTCCGAGCGCCAGGCCGCGAACAACCCGTCCTCGAATCCGGTGCGCGTGACGCGCTTGAGGTAGACCGCGGGGATTATCTGGTCGGTGTCGACGTTGGACCGCCGTAGCGGAACTCCGATACCGGTGTGTCGAGTGAAAGCTTCCATCGAATGTGCTCCTATGCGTTCGATCGATCCGAGCGAGGACGCGCGTTACGCGAGATCCGCCGGAGAGGACAGGGTTCCGCGGATTGCGGTAGCGGCGGCAACCAGAGGCGACACGAGATGAGTGCGACCGCCCTTGCCCTGCCTACCCTCGAAATTCCGGTTGGACGTCGACGCCGATCGCTCGCCCGACGCCAACTGATCCGGATTCATTCCCAGGCACATCGAGCAACCGGCCTGACGCCACTCCGCTCCTGCGGCCGTGAAGATCTCACCCAGGCCCTCCTCCTCCGCCTGCGCTCGCACCCGCATGGACCCGGGTACCACCAGCATTCGCACTCCGTCGGCAACCCGATGCCCTTCGAGAACGGATGCGACGGCCCGCAGATCCTCGATTCGACCGTTGGTGCACGAGCCCACGAACACGGTGTCGACAGCGATCTCGCGGATGGGTGTACCCGCTTCGAGGCCCATGTACTGCAAAGCCTTCTGGGCTGCCGCCCGCTCGCTCTCGTCGACCATCGCCTCCGGATCGGGCACCGTATCGCCCAGTGGCGCACCCTGACCCGGATTCGTTCCCCAGGTGACGAACGGCGTCAACGTGTCGGCATCGATGTGGACCTCGTTGTCGAACACTGCATCCGGATCGGTCGCCAGTTCGTCCCACGCCGCCACCGCCGCGTCCCAGTCGGCTCCGCGAGGAGCGTGCGGGCGTCCCTTCAGGTACTCGTACGTGATTTCGTCGGGTGCGATCATGCCTGCCCGCGCACCGGCCTCGATCGACATGTTGCAGATGGTCATTCGCGCTTCCATCGACAGCTTGCGAATGGCCTCACCGCGGTACTCGAGGACGTAGCCCTGGCCACCGCCGGTGCCGATCTGTGCGATGACGGCAAGGATCAGGTCCTTGCTCGTCACACCGGGGGCGAGCTGACCGTCGACGTTGATCGCCATCGTCTTGAAAGGACGCAGCGACAGGGTCTGCGTCGCCATGACGTGCTCGACCTCGCTGGTACCGATCCCCATTGCGATCGAGCCGAAGGCACCGTGCGTCGAGGTGTGGCTGTCTCCGCACACCACGGTCATGCCGGGCTGGGTCAGACCCAACTGCGGCCCGATGATGTGCACGATGCCCTGATCGAGATCGCCCATCGGGTAGAGCCGAACACCGAATTCCTCGCAGTTGCGGCGAAGAGTGTCGACCTGTGTGCGCGAGACCAGATCTGCGATGGGCGCGAAGATGTCGGCCGTCGGGACGTTGTGATCCTCGGTCGCGATCGTCAGATCCGGACGTCGGAGTCCGCGGCCGGCCAGCCGAAGGCCGTCGAACGCCTGCGGGCTGGTGACCTCGTGCACCAGATGGAGATCGATGTAGATCAGATCCGGCTCACGCGCTCCGCCTTCTCCGCCGCCTCGGACCACCACGTGCTGGTCCCATACCTTCTCCGCCAAAGTCTTCGGTGTTTCGGACATCGCTGTCGCGGACCTCGCCTTCCCTGTCGTCGTCGCGCCGATGAACGGGCTGGTCCACCTCGCGTGATCGTCTCGACATCATGCCCCCGGCAGGTACTGAAGATCTCGTAGTTGTGCAATCTCAGCATTCGGGAGGCTAATATCGTTCTATGAGACAGCATAGCCCCAATGGCCTCGTCGACAAATCGAGCGGTATCGGTGTTCTCGACAAGGCGATGACGGTGCTGCACGCGGTGGCGGAGACGCCCTGCAATCTCAACGACCTGTGCGCTCGAACGAGCCTGCCCCGGGCAACGGCCCACCGCCTCGCGGTAGGACTGGAGACCCACCGCCTTCTGGTACGGGATGTCGACGGCCTGTGGCGGACCGGTCCGGGATTGGGAGAGCTTGCGGCGAGCGCATCGGACACCCTGCTCGATGCCGCCGCCTCGGTTCTCCCACGCCTGCGCGAAATCACCGGTGAGAGTGTGCAGATCTATCGGCGCGAAGGGACGGTGCGGGTGTGCGTGGCATCCATGGAGCCGCCGACCGGACTTCGAGACACCGTACTCGTCGGCGCACGCCTGCCGATGACGGCTGGATCGGGTGCCAAAGTCCTTCTCGCATGGGCAGATTCGCAGACCCAACGAACAGTTTTGCCGGATGCAGAATTCAGCGAGCGTGTTCTGCTCGAAGTTCGGCGGCGCGGATGGGCACAGAGTGCCGGCGAGCGCGAACCGGGCGTGGCGAGCGTCGCCGCGCCCGTGCGAGACGGCAACGACACTGTGGTGGCGGCGATCTCGGTATCCGGACCGATCGATCGAATCGGACGCAAGCCCGGAGCGCGGTGGGCCGCGGATCTTCTTGCCGCCGCGGACGCTCTGCACAAGCGACTCTGAGGTAAACCGCAGCTCCGTCGGCCCGAGAAAAACGAGCTGATCGAGCTGCGAGAGTGGGGTACCTTCGTCTTGAGCGGCCTACCCGGTCGGTCGACGACTGCGAGGAGTCACCCCATGCCCGAATCCGGCAGTGAAGAACTGAAGAAGAAGTTCCGCGAGGTTCTGGAACAGAAGAACAGCAAGTCCCACAATTCCGTCGAACACAAGGACGGTGGACCGAAGGTCAACAACGTCCACGGTCCGGCCGACCATCAGAAGATGTTCCGCCGCAAGAGCGTCTGAGACGCACACACCGAAACGACAACACCCTCCCGATCCTTGGATCGAGAGGGTGTTGTCAGTTGTAGCCCCGACGGGATTCGAACCCGCGCTACCGCCTTGAGAGGGCGGCGTCCTAGGCCGCTAGACGACGGGGCCAGGAACTTCACCTGCATTGTGTTCGAGCTTGTACGTGCTGAGCCAGCTTAACTGCCTCGGCCTCGGCGACAAAATCGCCTTCACCTGCTCGCTGGGGTACCAGGACTCGAACCTAGAATGGCGGTACCAGAAACCGCTGTGTTGCCAATTACACCATACCCCAATGGACTTGAATCGAATTGCTCATCACGATCGATGTGCACTGCGTTTCGAGCCGGGATAGAGACTATCAAAGGTGACTACCCATTCTCCAAATCGGCTGCTCAGAGCCACCGAAACCGCGCCGTGGACGCGTCGGGGGCGGCCGAGACACCGTCGAGTGGGCACCGGAAGAGCCCCCTCCACACCTCGGCCGACGAGTGGAGCAGACTTGTCCTTCGTGACCGATCGCAGACCCGGCCGACTCCGATGAAGGTTCTGCTCGTCCCTCAGGGCGAGCAGGCCGTGCTGACGCACCTCGCCGACGACGGCTCGACGCTGAGCGATCCCACCGTGGCCGAGGATATCGTCGCGGCCGTAGCCGAGCTCGAGCGCGACGAACGGCCGATGTGGGTGTGGGAAGACACGAGCCGGATCTATCCTCGACTGCTCGAACGGGGAGTCCGCGTACGCCGCTGTCACGATCTCGCCTTGGTCGGTGCCATCCTGTCGATGCGGGCCGGCTCTGCGACTGTCCCGTCGGCTCCCGCCGACCTGAGGCCGGGTCTGTTCGACGCGAACCCGAACTCCGATCCGGCGGCGGTTCTCGCCGAGTATCGGCGTCAGCTCCGGGACGTCGGTGACGATCGCGCACTGAACCTGCTGGCAGCAGCCGAGTCGGCCGGAGGACTGGCCGCAGCGGAGATGACCTTCGACGGGTTGCCGTTCTCGGCGTCGGCGCATCGCCGTCATCTCGAGACGATGCTCGGTACCCGGCCGCTCGATGGATCCCCTCCCCCGGCCCTCGTAGAGCTCGAGAATCAAATCTCCTCGGCGTTCGGCCGACGCGTCAATCCTGCCTCGCCCGTGGAGTTGGTCTCCGCGTTCGCGCGCGTCGGTATCGAACTGACATCGACTCGCGCGCATACTATCCGCGACATCGACCACCCGGCGGTTCCGCTACTGCTGCGGCACCGTGACCTCTCGAAGCTGCATGCCGCGAACGGGTGGGCGTGGCTCGACGCGTGGGTTCGCGACGATCGTTTCCGGCCTGTCTACGTTCCCGGCGCTGTGGTGTCGGGTCGGTGGGCCAGTCGCGGCGGGGGCGGCCTTCAGATCCCGAAACCCCTGCGCGCCAGTGTGATCGCCGATCCCGGCCACACCTTCGTGGCCGCCGACGCCGGCCAGCTCGAACCACGCATCCTCGCGGCGATGTCCGGCGATCCCCGCATGGTCGCCGCGGCAGGCACCGCGGATCTGTACGCACCGGTGGCCGCAGAATCGTTCGACGGCGATCGCGCCCACGCCAAGGTCGCCGTTCTCGGGGTGCTGTACGGCGCGACCTCGGGTGACGCGCGCGCTCTGCTGACGCGACTACGGGCCAAGTTCCCCGGTGCCGTTGCACTGGTGGAGGAGGCCGCCCGAGCCGGTGAACGTGGCGAGGTCGTTCGTTCCTGGCTGGGACGGGCCTGCCCACCGCCCTCGGTGCAGTGGTGGTCCACCGGTGACGCCCATGCGCGTGGCCGGTTCACCCGAAATTTCGTCGTGCAGGCCACCGCCGCCGAGTGGGCGCTGTGTTTGTTGGCGGATCTGCGCGGACGGTTGGCCGGGAGCGGAGCCCGCAGGAGCGACCGGAATTCCGACGAAGGGAGCGGAGCCCGCAGGAGCGACCAGAATTCCGGGAGCGGCAGCGAGTTGGTGTTCTTTCAGCACGACGAAGTGGTGGTGCATTGTGCTATCGCCGAGTCGGGTCGTGTCGCCGAAGCGATTGCAGAATCGGCGTTGTCGGCCACCCGGCTGATGTTCGGTGACACGGCAGTCCGGTTTCCGATGGAAACCAGAGTCGACCGCTCCTACGGTGCCTCCGCTGCCGGTTCCGAGCTGGATTCGGACTGAGCTCGCGGCGGGTCGACGAACGTCACGTCGATGTCCTCGAACGGCTTGCTGCGTTGCGCTTCTGCCTGCCCGGTGTACGTGAGCTTGTCGCCCTGAGTCAGTTCGACGTCATCGGTGAACGGGGCCAGCAGCGCGCGTGGGAAGAGCCGATCGACGCGAACCACGTTGATCTCGATGCACATCACGATCGACACCGACGTCACGTACAGAAACGCCAGCAGTCCCAGAACGACAGCGAACACACCGTTGGTGACGGTCGCGTTGCTGACGACGTACTTCACGTACACACTGCCGAAGGTCTGCAGCAGCTGCCAGATCAGACCGGCAACGACGGCCCCGGGAAGAACCTGTGGGATCGACACCGACCTCGCGGTGGCGAGCCTGAACGCCACGACGAACACACCGACGTAGAAGAACGTGCCGACCACGAACACCACGAGGCCCGATTCCGGACCGAAATATCCTGCGGCACTGAGCACATTGAGTGCTGTGATGGCCAGGACGGCCAGGCCGACCGTGCTCAGCAGACCAAAGCCGCGCACCCGGGCGCGGATGGGATCGGGCCTTAGGTTCTTCGGCACCGTCCACGCCGTGTTCATCGCGTTCTGGAGCGCCACGGCCACCCCGAGTCCGCCGTACAGGGAGCCCAGGACACCCACCACCAGACCCACGGTGCCTCCACCGATGCGGTCGGGCCTGCCCAGTTCGTCCCCGATCACCGGGATCTGACCGAGCGCCGAGTTCAGGATCTGCTGCTGCAGTTCCGGACTACCGGCCAATACGATTCCCAGAACCGTCGAGAACAGCAACAGTGCGGGAAACAGCGAGACGAAGGCGTAGTAGGTGATCAGGGCCGCGAGGTAGCCACCCTGATCGTCGACGAACTTGTACACCACCGCAATGGGATATCCCAGAACCGGCCGCCTGCGCTGGAGTCCATCCAGTCGATCGGAAAAACTCATTGGAGGCTCTCCCCGAGGACCGGGGTGCGCCGGCGACCGTGCGCCCTCACGCCACCTGGGCGCGTGCTGCGGCCAGGCGCGCCAAGGTCTTCTCGCGCCCGAGCAATTCCATGGACTCGTACAGCGGCGGGCTGATGTGCGACCCGGTCACTCCCACCCGGATCGGGGCGAAAGCCTTGCGCGGCTTGAGCTCCAGCTTCTCGATCAACACGTCCTTGAGAGTCGCCTCCAGGTCGGCCGTGGTCCAGGTCTGCAACGCCGTCAGTGCCTCCACAGTGGCGTCGAGAACGGGTGCGGTATCGGCACCGAGGTTCTTGGCCGCGGCTGCGGGGTCGATCTCGAAGTCCGCCTCGTCGACGAACAGGAACTTCAGCAGTCCCCATGCGTCCGACAGGACGACGATGCGGGTCTGCACCAGATCGGCCGCGACAGCGAAGACCTTCTCGTCGACCGGCTCGGTGAGATGGCCCTGGGCGACGAGGTATTCACGCAAACGCGCCGCGAAATCCTCCGCTGCCAGCATCCTGATGTGCTCGGCGTTGATCGCGTCGGCCTTCTTCTGATCGAAGCGCGCCGGATTGGAATTGACGGACGAGATCTCGAACGCCGCCACCATCTCGTCGAGCGTGAACACGTCGTGATCGTCCGAGATACCCCATCCGAGAAGCGCGAGGTAGTTCAGCAATCCCTCCGGCACGAAACCACGATCACGGTGGATGAAGAGGTTGGACTCGGGATCACGCTTGGACAGCTTCTTGTTGCCCTGGCCCATGACGAACGGCAGGTGCCCGAACTCGGGGGTGCGTTCTGCGACACCGATCCGGATCAATGCCTCGTAGAGAGCGAGCTGACGAGGCGTCGATGACAGCAGATCCTCGCCGCGCAGGACGTGGGTGATCTTCATCAAAGCGTCGTCGACCGGATTGACCAACGTGTACAACGGAACTCCGTTGCCGCGGGTCAAGGCGAAGTCCGGCACCGTCCCGGCCTTGAACGTGGTCTCCCCGCGCACGAGGTCGTTCCATGTCAGATCGTGATCGGGCATCCGCAGTCGCACGACGGCCCCGCGCCCCTCGTCGAGGAATCCCTGTCGCTGCTCCGGCGTCAGGTCGCGGTCGAAGTTGTCGTAGCCGAGTTTGGGGTCGCGTCCGGCTGCCTTGTGTCGGGCTTCCACTTCCTCCGGCGTGGAGAAGGACTCGTAGGCCTCCCCGGCGTCGAGCAACTGCTGCACGACGGCGAGGTGCTGGTCGCGACGCAGCGACTGACGGTACGGCTCGTACGGGCCACCCACTTCGGGGCCCTCGTCCCATTCGAGGCCCAGCCAGCGCAACGCGTCGAGCAGGGCGGCATAGGACTCCTCGGAGTCGCGTGCGGCGTCGGTGTCCTCGATGCGAAAGACGAAGGTGCCGCCGTGATGCCTGGCGAACGCCCAGTTGAACAGTGCGGTGCGGACCAGGCCGACGTGCGGGGTACCGGTGGGCGACGGGCAGAACCGAACGCGGACATCTGTTGGTGTGGTCATGCTCGCCCTACTTCTTCGCTGCGACGGGGTTGGTGAGGGTACCGATTCCCTCGACGGTGATCGACACGCTGTCTCCGTCGGCGATGGGTCCGACTCCCTCGGGGGTTCCGGTGAGGATGACGTCTCCGGGTAGCAGCGTCATCACCGCGGACACCCACTCGATGATCTTCGGAATGTCATGCAGCAGAAACGAAGTGCGGCTCCGTTGTTTGACCACGCCGTCGACCTCGGTCTTGATCTCGAGATCGGTCGGGTCGAGCGAGGTCTCGATCCACGGCCCGAGCGGACAGAAGGTGTCGTGTCCCTTGGCGCGCGTCCACTGTCCGTCGTGCTTCTGGTGATCGCGGGCCGAGACGTCGTTGGCGACGGTGTATCCCAGCACCACCTCGTACGCCTTGGCGGCGGGGACGTCCTTGCACGGACGGCCGATGACGATCGCCAGTTCGCCCTCGAAGTGCACTTCGTTCGAGGACGGCGGCAACACGATGGAGGCACCGGGGCCGACGATGGAGGTGTTCGGCTTGATGAAGATCACGGGGTCCTTCGGTGCCTCACCGCCCATCTCGGCCACGTGCGCGGCGTAGTTCTTACCGATGGCGATGACCTTGCTGGCGAGGATGGGCGCGAGCAGTCGCACATCGGCCAGTGGCCACGACCGACCCGTGAACGTGGGTGTGCCGAAAGGATGTTCGGCGATTTCCTTCGCAGTCTGCGAGTCACCCTCACCTTCGATACTCACGAATGCCACACCATCAGGACTTGCAATTCGACCGAGACGCATGTCGGAAGTCTATCGACATGCGTGGTGTGCACTCCGCCACCGTCCGTTCAGCGCGATTCGGGCCGGTGTAGGGTCGGTCTGTAGTTCCATATTGCAAGAACGTACGTCCATATAATGAGACGGAGAACTGATGGACGCCACCGCGCAGATGTCCGACATCGGCGAAATCAGGCGATGGTTCATGCTTTCGCTCGGCATGCTCGCGCAGACCGCAGGCGCGGTGTTCATCAACGGTGCAGCATTTCTCATTCCCGCCCTGCACGACGACCGCGGCCTGAGCCTGCCCGCCGCCGGACTCGTCGTCGCCATGCCCACCGTGGGCATCATGTTCACCCTGATCGCCTGGGGTATGTTGGTCGATCGGATCGGCGAAAGACTGGTTCTCGCAGTCGGGCTCGGCCTGACGGCGCTCGCCGCTGTAGCCGCCGTGTTCACCACCTCCGTTCCCCTGCTGGCAATCCTGCTCCTGCTCGGCGGTATGGCAGCGGCGAGTGCGAACAGCGCCAGCGGGCGTGTGGTGGTCGGCTGGTTCCCACCTCAGCGTCGTGGATTGGCCATGGGAATCAGACAGATGTCGGTCCCTCTGGGCGTCGCCATCGCAGCCCTGACCATCCCACCCATCGCCCGGGACCACGGCGTCGGAGCGGCACTGCTCGTACCCGCGGCCGTGTGCGCAACAGCCGCAGTGATGTGTCTGGCGGTCGTCGACCCCCCGCGTCCCAATCGCATCGATGCCGCGGAGCAGGGTCTGCTCGACAATCCGTACCGGGGCAGCAGGCAGCTGTGGCGCATTCACGCCACCTCGATCCTGTTGGTGGTGCCGCAGTACGTGGTCTGGACGTATGCGCTCGTATGGCTGATGACCGACCGAGGATGGACAGCAGCGGCGGCGGGCGTCCTCGTCACGGTGACGCAGATTCTCGGCGCACTGGGCCGGATGAGCGTCGGCGCGTTGTCCGATCGGGTAGGCAGCCGCATGCGGCCCCTCCGGTGGGTCGCGGTGACCGCCGCCGTCAGCATGCTCGGACTCGGAGTGGCCGACTGGTTCGACTCCCCCGTCGCGATCGTCATGCTCGTCGTCGCGTCGGTCGCCACGGTTGCCCCCAACGGTCTTGCCTTCACCGCTGTTGCCGAGATATCAGGACCGTATTGGAGCGGACGCGCCCTCGGCGTGCAGAACACGAGTCAATACGTGTTCGCGTCGGCCGTGCCGCCGGTGTTCGGGGCCCTCGCGGCGGTCAGCTTTCCCGTCGCATTCCTGGTGTCGGCGGTCTTCCCCGCACTCTCCGTGCCGATCGTCCCCGACGATCCACGTCCCGAGAGTCCCGACGAGAAGGCCGACAGTCCCGAAAAGAATTCCGACCGCGTCGCCTGATTCAGCACGGTGGGGATGTCCGGAAACACGAAATGCCACGGTGGCCGGTCGGCCTACCGTGGCATTCGTGTCGATTCGGTTAGAGGCGAGCGGCGATTCGTGCGCCGATCTCTTTCGTCGACGCAGTCGTGGTTCCCCGCTCGGCGAGGTCCGCTGCGACAGCGGCTTCCACACGCGCCGCTCCTGCCGCGTCGCCGAGATGATCGAGTAGCAGCGACACCGACAGGATGGCAGCGGTCGGATCGGCCTTCTGCTGCCCTGCGATGTCGGGAGCGCTGCCGTGCACGGGCTCGAACATGCTCGGATTGGTACCGGTCGCATCGATGTTTCCGCTTGCGGCCAAACCGATTCCACCGGTCACCGCCGCCGAGAGGTCGGTCACGATGTCGCCGAACAGATTGTCGGTGACGATGACGTCGAACCGGCCCGGGTCGGTCACGAGATGAATCATCGCGGCATCGATGTGCTGGTACGCGACCTCGACGTCCGGGAACTCCGCCGCGACCTCGTCCACTGTGCGAGCCCAGAGGCTGCCAGCGAAGGTGAGCACATTGGTCTTGTGCAGCAGCGTCAGATGCTTGCGCCGCGTCAGCGCCCGCTCGAAACCGTTGCGCACCACCCGTTCGACGCCGTAGCGGGTGTTGACACTGACCTCGGTGGCCACCTCGTGCGGCGTGCCGACGCGAAGCGCTCCACCGTTTCCGGTGTACGGACCTTCGGTGCCCTCACGCACGACCACGACGTCGATCTGCTTGTCACCGGCCAACGGCCCGACCACTCCGGGGTACAGCTTGGCCGGGCGCAGATTGATGTGGTGATCGAGCTCGAACCGAGCTCGCAACAACAGTCCACGCTCGAGCACGCCGCTGGGCACCGACGGATCTCCGATGGCTCCCAACAGAATTGCGTCGTGCTCACGCAGTTCCGTCAACACCGAGTCCGGCAGCAGTTCTCCGGTGGCGTTGTAGCGACGAGCACCGAGGTCGTACTCGGTCTTCTCGACTCCGGGTGCGACCACGTCGAGCACGGCGAGCGCCTCGGTGACGACCTCGGGTCCGATTCCGTCCCCGGCGATGACGGCCAGCTTCATCTCACTCCTCGTGATTGTTCGACTTCGTTCGATCGACTGCGAGCGATGCTCAGGACAGGTCGACCAGCTCGATGGTGGACGCGCCGACCGCCGATGCGATGCTCGCGCTCAGCTCGTCCGGAACGTCCTTGTCGACGCGCAGCAGAATCGTTGCACCGTCGCCCTCGGAGTCCTGGCTCAGGGCGGCGGCCTGGATGTCGATGCCGGCATCGCCGAGCAGGGTGCCGATCCGGCCGAGGCTGCCGGGCTGATCCGCGTAGTTGACGATCAGGTTCTTGCCCTCGGCACGGAGGTCGAAGTTGCGACCGTTGATGTTGACGATCTTCTCGACCTGCGTGGTGCCGGTCAGCGTGCCCGCGACGTTGAGCACCGAACCGTCGCCGTAGACGGCGCGAATGTCGACGACGCTGCGGTGGTTCTCGCTCTCGGAGGCTGTGGTGACCTCGGCGGTGACGCCACGCTCCTCGGCGAGCGAGGGGGCGTTGACGAACGTGACCGCGTCCTCGATGACGGCGGAGAAGAGTCCGCGCAGCGCCGAGAGCTTGAGGATCTCGACGTCCTCGGTGGCGAGTTCGCCGCGAACGTCGACCGACAGCGAGGTGGGAAGTTCGGTGGACAGAGCGCCGAGCAGCACACCCTGCTTGCGCACGATCTCGAGCCACGGGGAGACCTCCTCGCCCACGGCACCACCCTTGACGTTGACGGCGTCGGGCACGAATTCGCCTGCGAGAGCGAGCAGTACGGACTTGGCGACATCGGTGCCCGCGCGGTCCTGGGCCTCGGTGGTCGACGCGCCGAGGTGCGGGGTGACGACGACCTGAGGCAGCTCGAACAGCGGGCTGTCGGTGCACGGCTCGGAGGCGTACACGTCGATTCCCGCGGCGAAGACGTGGCCGGAGGTGATGGCGTCGGCCAGGGCCTGCTCGTCGACCAGTCCACCGCGAGCGGCGTTGACGACGATGACACCGGGCTTGGTCTTGGCGAGGGCTTCCTTGCCGATGATTCCCTTGGTCTCCGGGGTCTTCGGCAGGTGAACCGAGAACATGTCGGCACGCTCGAGCAGCTCGTCCAGGCTCACCAGTTCGATGCCGAGCTGGGCGGCGCGGGCGGCCGAGACGTAGGGGTCGTAGGCGATGATGTGGGTCTCGAATGCGGCCAGGCGCTGCGCGAACAGCTGACCGATGCGGCCGAGTCCGACGACGCCGACGGTCTTGCCGAAGATCTCGACACCGTTGAACTTGCTGCGCTTCCACTCGTGCTGACGCAGGGTGGCGTCGGCGGCGGGAATCTGGCGCGCGGCCGACAGCAACAGCGTCACCGCATGCTCGGCAGCGGTGTGGATGTTGGAGGTCGGGGCGTTGACGACGAGGACACCGCGCTCGGTGGCTGCAGGTACGTCGACGTTGTCCAGGCCGACACCGGCGCGGGCGACGATCTTGAGTTTGGTTCCGGCGGCCAGAACCTCTGCGTCGACCGTGGTCGCGGAACGCACCAGGATCGCGTCGGCCTCGGGAACCGCGGCGAGCAGCGCGGGGCGATCCGGGCCGTCGACCCAACGGACCTCGACGCCGTCGCCCAATGCCTCGACGGTGGACGGCGCAAGTTTGTCGGCGATCAGAACGACAGGACGGCCTGGCTGGCTCACGTGAAAAACTCCCTATGTCGGTTCGAGACTGTTGTCGATGAAAATTCGGAGCTGGTGCAGCAGAAACAGTTTAGAGGCCGGAGACGTCGAGCTGCGACGCCACCTGGTGCACGCACCGAAGGGCACCCCTACCGATGCAGGGGTGCCCTTCGATCAGCATGCGTGCGAACGTGATTCGATGAGAATCAAGCCGTTTCGGTGATCGGGCGATCGACCCAGCTCATCAGGTCGCGCAGCTTCTTGCCGGTGACCTCGATGGGGTGCTCGGCGTTGGCCTTGCGCAGGCCTTCGAGCTCGGTGTTGCCGTTCTCGACGTTGGCGACCAGGCGACGGGTGAACTCACCCGACTGGATGTCGGCCAGGATGGCCTTCATTCGCTCCTTGGTGCCTGCGTCGATCACGCGCGGGCCCGAGAGGTAGCCACCGAACTCCGCGGTGTCGGACACCGAGTAGTTCATCCGAGCGATGCCGCCCTCGTACATGAGGTCGACGATGAGCTTGAGCTCGTGCAGCACCTCGAAGTACGCCATCTCGGGCGCGTAGCCGGCCTCGACCATGACCTCGAAGCCCGTCTTGACGAGCTCCTCGGTGCCACCGCACAGCACGGCCTGCTCGCCGAAGAGGTCGGTCTCGGTCTCTTCCTTGAACGTGGTCTTGATGACGCCTGCGCGCGTTCCACCGATGCCCTTGGCCCAGGACAGGGCCAGTGCCTGACCTTCGCCCTTGGGGTCCTGGTCGATGGCGATGAGTGCGGGAACACCCTTGCCGTCGACGAACTGGCGACGCACGAGGTGGCCGGGGCCCTTGGGTGCGACCATGCCGACGGTGACGAACTCCGGAGCCTTGATCAGGTCGAAGTGGATGTTGAGACCGTGGCCGAAGAACAGCGCGTCGCCGTCCTTCAGGTTGGGCTCGATCTCCTCGGAGAAGATCTTGGCCTGCGCGGTATCGGGTGCGAGCACCATGATCACGTCGGCCCATTCGGACACCTCGGCGGGAGTGCCGACCTTCAGGCCCTGCTCCTCCGCCTTGGCGCGGGACTTCGAGCCCGCTGCCAGGCCGATGCGCACATCGACACCGGAGTCGCGCAGGCTCAGCGAGTGCGCGTGGCCCTGGCTTCCGTAACCGATCACAGCGACCTTGCGGCCCTGAATGATCGACAGATCAGCATCGTCGTCGTAGAACATCTCGACTGCCACTGTTTGTAACCTTTCCTCTTCGATTTCGCTGAAAATCACGTCCGTCGCTCAGCGCGACGCTGTGATCGATTTCGGTCCACGTCCGACGGCAACGACTCCCGACTGAACTATTTCTCGAATTCCATAGGGGTCCAACATCTTCAACAACGCATCGAGCTTCGAGCGGGTGCCCGTCGCCTCGACCGTCACGGCCTCGGGAGACACGTCGATCACCTTGGCGCGGAACAGGTTCACCGTTTCGATGACCTCACTGCGCACACTGGCGTCGGCGCGGACCTTGATCAGCACCAACTCGCGAGCCACCGAGGAGTCGTCGTCCTGCTCGACGATCTTGATGACGTTGATGAGCTTGTTGAGCTGCTTGGTCACCTGTTCGAGCGGGAATTCGTCGACGGTCACCACGATCGTCATCCGCGAGATCTCGGGAATCTCGGTGCCGCCGACGGCAAGCGAGGAGATGTTGAATCCACGGCGCGAGAACAGCGCGGCGACGCGGGCCAGCACACCTGGCTTGTCCTCGACGAGGACGCTGAGGGTATGGCTCGTGCTCACTTGTCGGTGCCTTTCACGTCGTCGATCTGCGGGTGCGGGGCCTGCTCGCGCTCCATGGCCTCGTCGAGGCCGGGCTCGCTGCCCACGGTCTCGTCCTCGTCGAACAGCGGACGGATTCCGCGGGCGGCCATGATCTCGTCGTTGCCCGTTCCGGCAGCGACCATCGGCCACACCTGTGCGTCGGCTCCGACGATGAAGTCGATGACGACCGGACGATCGTTGATCGCTCGCGCCTGAGCGATCACTGCATCGACGTCCTCTTCCCGCTCGCACCGCAGCCCGACGCAACCGAGCGCCTCGGCGAGCTTCACGAAATCGGGAATGCGGACGGCACCGTGGGTACCGAGGTTGGTGTTGGAGTAGCGCTCCTCGTAGAACAGGGTCTGCCACTGACGGACCATGCCGAGGTTGCCGTTGTTGATGAGTGCGACCTTGATCGGGATGCCCTCGACCGCACAGGTCGCGAGTTCCTGGTTGGTCATCTGGAAACAACCGTCACCGTCGATGGCCCACACCTCGGCGTCGGGGAGGCCCCTCTTGGCACCCATTGCGGCCGGGACCGCGTACCCCATCGTGCCGAGGCCACCCGAGTTGAGCCACGTGCGCGGCTTCTCGTAGTTGATGAACTGCGCGGCCCACATCTGGTGCTGACCGACGCCGGCGCAGTAGATCGCGTCGGGTCCGGCGAACTTGCCGACCGAGCTGATGACGAACTCCGGGGACATCGATCCGTCGGCCGGGCGGTCGTAGCTCAGCGGGTAGGTCTTGCGGATGCCGTTCAGGTAGACCCACCACTGCTCGAGGTCGAGCGTGGTTCCGGTCGCGCGGTCCGCCCGCAGCGCCTCGATGAGCTCGGTGATGACCTCACGGCAGTCGCCGACGATCGGCACGTCCGCGTAGCGGTTCTTGCCGATCTCGGCAGGGTCGATGTCGGCGTGGATGACCTTGGCATCGGGGGCGAAGGACGAGAGCTGACCGGTGACGCGGTCGTCGAACCGGGCACCGAGCGTGATCAGCAGATCGCTCCGCTGCAACGCGGCCACCGCGGCGACGGTCCCGTGCATACCCGGCATTCCCAGGTTCTGATTGTGCGAGTCGGGGAACGCGCCGCGAGCCATCAGAGTGGTCACGACCGGAATTCCGGTCAGTTCGGCGAGCTCGAGCAGTTCCGCCGAGGCGTCGGCCTTGATGACGCCGCCGCCCACGTACAGCACCGGCTGCTTGGCGTCGGCGATGTAGCGGGCTGCTTCGCGGACCTGCTTGCCGTGCGGCTTGGTGACCGGACGGTATCCGGGCAGACGCATCTCCGGCGGCCACGAGAACGTGGTCTGTGCCTGCAGCACGTCCTTGGGGATGTCGACGAGCACGGCACCGGGACGGCCGGAGGAGGCGATGTAGAAGGCCTCGGCCATGATGCGCGGGATGTCGGCACCGTCGGTGATGAGGAAGTTGTGCTTGGTGACCGGCATCGTGATACCCGAGATGTCGGCTTCCTGGAAGCCGTCCGTCCCGATCAGACTGCGGGCGACCTGACCGGTGATCGCGACGACCGGAACCGAATCCATCTGAGCGTCGGCGAGCGGGGTCACGAGGTTGGTCGCGCCGGGACCGGACGTCGCCATGCAGACGCCGACCTTGCCGGTCGCCTGGGCGTAGCCCGTCGCGGCGTGACCGGCACCCTGCTCGTGGCGCACCAGAATGTGGCGCACCTTCACGGAGTCGAAGAGCGGGTCGTAGACCGGGAGAACCGCGCCACCGGGAATGCCGAATACGGTGTCGACGTCGAGTTCTTCGAGGGCCCGAACGACCGACTGTGCGCCGGTGACCTTCTCCGGTGCGACGTGGCGTCGCGAACCGTTGGTCGCCGCTTCTGCGGACGGGCTGGTCGACGGGCTGGAGGCTGTCCCCGACTTACGGGTCGTGGGCCCTGGGCGTGCGGTTGGTGCGCTCACTGATTGCTTCCTCAGGAATGTGAAATTGCTGGGCGATCTCTGGGCAAGAAAAAACCCCCGTCAGCGTGAGCTGTACGAGGGTGGCGCGTCGATGCGAGTTTGAACAACCGGCTCAGGCGTTGACGCGCCGGCCGATTACGAGTATCCAATTCCGCTTCACGCGCTCGACGGTAGGCGCGCGCACAGGGAAGAGTCAAACTCGTCACGACGCAATCCCATTATGTGAGATCGCGTAGATGCAATGCGAAGATGAATGGGTGTCGTCTTCGCAGCAGTCCGAACCACCTCGGCCATCATCCCACACCGCACCCGAGTCACCGAACGGTGCCGAGGGAGCGCAACCATCGAGAACCCAGGTCATCCGAGTCCCGCGCCTCGCGCTCCTCGGCGTCGGCCTGCTGCTGTTCGGCACCGGACTGACTGCCGCCAGCTGGCCCGCGGCCATGGGATGGCTGCTGATCCTGCCGATCGTCGCGGGCATCTGGGTGTTTCGAGTGCGCACGGTCATCTCTCCCGAGGCGATCACGGCTCGACGGTTCGTGGGTTCGGATGTGATCGCGTGGGAATCGGTGGCGGGTCTGCACTTCCCGGATCGCCGCTGGGCGCGGGTGGTCCTGACCGACAAGAGCGAGAAGTCGTTACCGCTGGTGCGATTCGATCTACTCCCCCAACTCGCCGCGGCCAGCGGCGGCCGGATCACCGACCCCTATGCCGCTGCAGCAGCCGCGGCCGAGGCCGAGGCCGAAGCTCGAGACCTCGAGGACGGCGAGAACGGCGAGAACGGCGACGAACAGGCAGCGAAGGAGCAGTAGTCGGCGGCGAGTAACCTCGTCGCTGCGAGAAACCGCCGCAACGAACGAGGACAACGCACTATGCCGCCGCTACGCTCACGGGTCACCACTGTCGGACGCAATGCCGCGGGCGCACGCTCGCTGTGGCGCGCCACCGGAATGACCGATTCGGATTTCGGAAAGCCCATCGTCGCCATCGCGAACTCGTACACCCAGTTCGTCCCCGGCCACGTGCACCTGAAGAACGTCGGCGAGATCGTCGCCGACGCCGTCCGAGCGGCAGGCGGAGTTCCCCGGGAGTTCCACACCATCGCCGTCGACGACGGGATCGCCATGGGCCACGGCGGCATGCTGTACTCGCTGCCCAGCCGCGAGATCATCGCCGACTCCGTCGAGTACATGGCCAATGCGCACACCGCCGACGCGCTCGTCTGCATATCCAACTGCGACAAGATCACTCCCGGCATGCTCAATGCGGCAATGCGCCTGAACATCCCCGCCGTGTTCGTCTCCGGTGGACCGATGGAGGCGGGCAAGGCCGTGATCGTCGACGGCGTCGCGCAGGCACCGACCGACCTGATCACCGCGATCTCCGCCAGCGCCAACGACGCAGTGTCCGAGGCAGGCCTCGACGAGGTCGAGCGCAGCGCGTGCCCCACGTGCGGTTCGTGCTCGGGCATGTTCACGGCGAACTCGATGAACTGCCTCACCGAGGCGCTCGGCCTGGCACTGCCCGGCAACGGCTCCACCCTGGCCACTCATCAGGCCCGTCGAGCACTGTTCACGCGTGCCGGCACCACCATCGTCGAGGCCGCTCTGAAGTACTACCGCGACGAGGACGAATCCGTACTCCCCCGCAACATCGCCACTCCGGCCGCGTTCCGCAACGCGATGGCTCTCGACGTGGCGATGGGAGGGTCGACCAACACGGTGCTGCACACCCTCGCCGCCGCACAGGAGGGCGAGGTCGACTTCGACCTGGACACCATCGACGCCATCAGCCGCAAGGTTCCGTGCCTGTCGAAGGTCTCCCCCAACTCCGACTACCACATGGAAGATGTGCACCGCGCAGGCGGAATCCCGGCTCTCCTCGGTGAACTGCGGCGCGCGAACCTCCTCGAAACCGACGTCTCGACCGTGCACACGAACAGCTTCGAGGAATGGCTCGACACGTGGGACATTCGATCCGGCAAGGCGTCCGCCGAGGCCGTCGAGTTGTTCCACGCCGCCCCGGGTGGTGTGCGCACCGTCGAACCGTTCTCCACGGGCAACCGCTGGTCCTCGCTCGACACCGACGCCGCAGGCGGCTGCATCCGCGATCTCGAGCATGCCTACACGGTCGAGGGTGGCTTGGTCGTTCTCCGCGGCAACATCGCCGTCGACGGTGCGATCCTCAAGACCGCAGGCATCGACGAGGAGCTGTTCTCCTTCCAGGGTCCGGCACTGGTCGTCGAGTCGCAGGAAGAAGCCGTCTCGGCCATCCTGCAAAAGAAGATTCAGCCCGGTGACGTGCTGGTCGTTCGCTACGAGGGCCCCAAGGGCGGTCCGGGCATGCAGGAGATGCTGCACCCGACGGCCTTCCTCAAGGGTGCCGGTCTGGGCAAGGTCTGTGCACTGATCACCGATGGCCGCTTCTCCGGCGGAACGTCGGGACTGTCCATCGGACACATTTCCCCCGAGGCCGCTGCCGGCGGTGTGATCGGGCTCATGGAGAACGGCGACCAGGTCCGGATCGACGTCGCGACTCGCACCCTCGAGATCCTCGTCGACGAGGAGACCCTCGAGACGCGGCGAGCGAAGATGAACGCGTCCGAACGACCGTGGCAGCCGGTCGACCGTCAGCGCACGGTCACCACCGCTCTGCGCGCCTACGCGGCGTTGGCGACATCGGCGGACAAGGGTGCAGTTCGCTACGTCCCCTGAGGGTGAAACGCACGTGAGCGGAACGTCGTAGCAGGCTACGAGGTTCCGCTCACGTGGTCTGGACGGTATCCGGAGTCAGCGGACGACGGGGTTGGCCCCGTTGAGGAAGATCCAGATGCACACGCCCGCGGCGATACCGACGACGAGTGCGAGGAACGAACCGATCCGCGGCCGGGTGGCCCATCCGCGTCGGCCGTCGAATGCGATCTTGCCCGGGCCCGTGAGGATGATCGCGGCAGCGGCGAAGCCGAGAACCGTCTCGTACTCCACGCCGCCGGTGCCCGAGAACTGCAGTCCGGGCTCGACGGCTTGCTTGAAGCACCAGGCGTTGATGATCGTGGCGAGCACAGCGGCACCTGCCAGTGGTGTTGCCAGACCCAGGATCAGCAGCGCGCCGCCGAGGGTTTCGCCTGCCGCGGCCGCGATCGCGAGGATCTCCGAGTAGCGGAATCCGGAAGTCTCCAGCAGGTTCTGAAATCCGTCGAGGCCGGGGCCGTTCCACAGTCCCACGAGCTTCTGCAGTCCGTGACCGAGAAACACCGCGCCGATGGTGACGCGAAGGATGAACAGGCCCAGGTCGGTGCTGCCGCGGCGCGCGGGAACCTCGACGGTCTCCGTACGAATCTCCGGCTCGGACGCGACTGCTGCTGCCGGAGCCGCGGCAGCGGTGGTGCCCAGATACTCGGTGGAGCGATCGGAATAGGCACTCGACGACGTGTTGGCGGAGGCCGACGGACGGTCGGTCGACGAATCGGCGAAGGCGGACGGGCGATATGCCTGCATCTTCTCCGTCGGCTGTGCATCGGCCGAGCGTGCATCGGACGAGGACGAGTGCGGAAAGTCGAGTTCGTCGTCGGTACGCGGCAGTCGGTCCGAACGCTGAGCGCCGAACGCCGTGGTCGGCGCACCCGAGGTGTCGGTGCGGTCGGACGCAGGCGTCTCGGAGGTGGAGCGCGAGGGTGGAATCTTCTCGGTGGGGTTGTCGTACGGGCTCTCGGCCGGTTCGTACGGCGTATCCGGCCGGTTGGGGTCGCGCGGTGTATCGGTCACCTCTCCACACTAGAGCCGATGAGTGCTCCTCACCGACGTTGACGCTCACGGCCGCGTGGCGAGTCTTCCCCGGCGTTCCGTACCGTTCGAAGTATGAAGCCGGTCGGAGCGTCGCCACGAACTGCAACCGCTGCCGTCGTCGCCCTGTCGATGACCGCTGCCCTGCTCGCCGGGTGCGCCCGCTTCGACGACTCGAATGCGTCGCCGTTCACTCCTGCGCCGGAGGTGGGCGCGGCCGAACTGGAGCCGACGACCCCCAGCGAGACGACGCCGCCGTCCGATCCCGATGCACCGCCACCGCCGTCCGGTCCGTGTGTCGACCCCGATCCGGCGGTCATCGCGACATGCCTGGACACCACTGGCGGGCTGGTAGCGCTCCCCGACGGACAGTCGGCGCTGGTTGCCGAGCGTCGCACCGGTCGAATCATGGAGGTCACCGCCGGCCGGACGCCGGTCGAGGTGGCGCGAATCGATGTCGACGGCACCGGCGACGGCGGCCTTCTCGACATCGCGTTGTCTCCGACGTACATCGAGGACGGGTTGCTCTACGCCCTCATCACCACATCCGCGGACACCAGGGTGGTCCGCCTGGCTCGGGGCGATGTACCCAAGGACATCCTGACCGGTATCCCCCGTGGCTCGACGGGCAATCGCGGGGCGATCGACTTCTACACGCCGAACGAACTGCTCGTCCTCACCGGCGACAACGGCGATCCTGCTGCGGCTGCCAGCCCGAACTCATTGTCCGGCAAGTTGTTACGGGTGACCTCACTGTCGCCGACAACGAACCCGCCGCGACCGCAGATCGCGCTCAGCGGTATCGGTACGGCGGGCGACGTCTGCACCGACGGCACCGGAAACATCTACGTCACCGACCGCACCGCGCTCGAGGATCGCCTGCAGCGCATCGACTCACTGGGCGCAGTGTTCAACCCTGTCTGGACGTGGCCGGACCGTCCGGGTGTTGCTGGATGCGCAGCGGGAGAAGGTGGCGTGGCGGTTGCACTCACAACGGCCAAAGCTGTTGCAGCACTGACCACGGACGCGAACACCGGAGCTGTCTCGGCCGAACCGACACTGCTGATCCAGGACGAGTACGGCCAGTTGAACGGCGCGACGAGCTCGGCCGATGGACAGATTCTGGTGGGCACCGTCAACAAGAACGGTGCGGAGCCCGGACCCACCGACGACCGCGTCGTCAAAGTGCCGTTCCCCGGCGGCGGCGGAGGCGGCTTCGACTGAACGAGAAATGACCGAGGCCGAGCGCTCGATTGCGCTCGGCCTCGGTCGTTCTCCGTCGTGATCAGGGCTGGCCGCAGGCCTCGAGTACGAGTTCCTTGACGCGAGCGGCATCGGCTTGGCCGCGTGTCGCCTTCATCACCGCACCGACGATGGCCCCGGCGGCCTGAACCTTGCCGCTGCGGATCTTCTCGACCACACCGGGATTCGCTGCGAGCGCCTCGTCCACGGCGGCCTGCAACTTGGTGTCGTCCTTCTCCAGAACGAGATTGCGCGCAGCCATGACCTCTGCAGGCTCACCCTCGCCCGCCAGCACCCCGTCCACGACCTGACGGGCACCGTTGTTGTTGAGCTTGCCGTCTGCGACCAACGCCGCCACCTCGGCGACCTGAGCCGGGGAGATGGACAGATCGGTCAGTTCGACTCCGGCGATGTTGGCTTGCTGCGCCAGGTACGACACCCACCACGACCGCGCCGCCTGCGCCGACGCACCCGCCTCGACCGTCGCCGCGACCAGCTCGAGCGCACCGGAATTCACCAGATCGCGCATCTCCTCGTCGGAGACACCCCACTCCTTCTGAATCCGACCGCGGCGCAACCACGGCAGCTCGGGCAACGTCGTCCGAAGCTCCTCGATCCAGGCCGCGTCGGGAGCGACGGGCGCGAGATCGGGCTCGGGGAAGTAGCGGTAGTCCTCGGCGGTCTCCTTCTTGCGGCCGGCGGTGGTGGTGCCGTCAGACTCCTGGAAGTGCCGAGTCTCCTGCGTCACCTCTCCGCCCGATTCGAGAACCGCTGCCTGACGCCGCATCTCGTACCGAACGGCAACCTCGACGCTCTTGAGCGAGTTGACGTTCTTCGTCTCGGTGCGCGTGCCGAATTCGGTTGCCGTCTTCTCCATCAGAGACACGTTGGCATCGCAGCGCAACGAGCCCTGATCCATCCGCACATCGGACACGTTCAGCGACTTCAACAGGTCGCGCAACGCGGTGACGTACGCCCGTGCGACCTCGGGCGCACGGGCACCGGTTCCGGTGATGGTCTTGGTCACGATCTCCACCAACGGAACCCCGGCACGGTTGTAATCGAGCAGCGAATGCGACGCCCCCTCGATACGGCCGGTCGCACCGCCCACGTGCGTCGACTTACCGGTGTCCTCCTCCATGTGCGCGCGCTCGATCTCGACTCGAAACGTACTGCCGTCGTCGAGCAGCACATCGAGGTAGCCCTCGGTGGCGATGGGCTCGTCGTACTGCGAGATCTGGTAGTTCTTCGGCTGATCCGGGTAGAAGTAGTTCTTGCGAGCGAACCGTCCCCATGGGGTGATCGAGCAATTGAGCGCCAGCCCGATCCGAATAGCCGACTCCACCGCAGCCGAGTTCACCACCGGAAGCGCGCCGGGAAGGCTCAGGCACACCGGGCACACCTGAGTGTTCGGCTCGGCACCGAATTCGGTGGGGCAGCCGCAGAACATCTTGGTCGCCGTGCCCAACTCCACGTGGACCTCCATGCCCAACACGGGGTCGAACTTGGCGAGCACATCGTCGTAATCGATCAGATCGACGGTTGCAGCAGTCATGGTCAGTAGTTTATGCATTGCACACGACGCGCGAGTAACCACGTGCACTCGTTACCGTGCACGGGTGACTCCCCCAGAGAAGCAGACACTGTCCATGACCGTGCTGATGACACCCGACATGGCCAACTTCTCGGGCAACGTCCACGGCGGCACGATTCTCAAGTTCCTGGACCAGGTGGCGTACGCCTGCGCCAGCCGCTACGCGGGGGCCTATGTCGTGACTCTGTCGGTCGATCGCGTCGTGTTTCGCGAACCCATCCACGTCGGAGAACTGGTCACGTTCTCTGCGTCGGTCAACTACACCGGCCGCACCTCCATGGAGGTCGGTATCCGCGTGGAAACCGAGAACATTCAGCGCGGTGAATTGCGCCACACCAACAGCTGCTACTTCACCATGGTCGCGATCGGCGACGACGGCAAGCCGAAGACACTGCCCCAGTTGACGCCGACCACCGAGGTCGGTGCTCAGCGCTTCGAGGCGGCGAGGCGACGGCGCGAACTACGCCGCGAGACCGAGGAACGCGAAGCCGAAATCCAGCAGGCGTCCGGTCGCATCTGACGGCTCACGACGCCACACCGAATTCAGCCGAAGAACGCGGCGGCGTCGTCGTATCGGGTCTGCGGTACCCGCTTGAGTTGCTTGGTGGCCTCGGCCAGAGACACCAGGCCGATCTCGGTGCCGCGCAACGAGACCATCTTGCCGAAGTCTCCCGAATGGGCCGCATCGGTCGCGTTGACGCCGAATCGTGTTGCGAGAACACGGTCGTACGGCGTCGGCGTTCCACCGCGCTGGACGTGGCCCAGCACCGTGGTGCGTACTTCCTTGTTGATGCGGCGCTCGATCTCGACGCCGAGCTGGTGGGCAACTCCGGTGAATCGAACGTGGCCGAACTCGTCGATTCCGCCGTCGAGAAGCTGCATCGAGCCCTCGATCGGCTTGGCCCCCTCGGCGACGACACAGATGAAGTGCGAGTCTCCGCGCTGAAAACGCTTGCGCACCAACGTGCACACCTCTTCGACATCGAACGGCTGCTCGGGAATGAGCGTCATGTGCGAACCGGACGCCAGGCCGGCGTGCAGAGCGATCCACCCCGCGTGCCGACCCATCACCTCTACGAGCATCACGCGCTGATGGGATTCCGCGGTGCTGTGCAGTCGGTCGATCGCATCGGTGGCGATGGTCAGCGCCGTGTCGAAGCCGAATGTGACGTCGGTGCAATCGATGTCGTTGTCGATCGTCTTGGGCACGCCGACCACCGGCACACCCTCTTCCGACAACCACGCGGCAGCGGTGAGGGTTCCTTCGCCGCCGATCGGGATCAACACGTCGATGCCGTTGTCCTCGAGAGTCTGCTTGACCCGATCGAGTCCGGCGCGCAACACATCCGGATTGGTGCGGGCGGTGCCGAGCATCGTGCCGCCCTTGGTGAGCAACCGGTCGTTGCGGTCGTCGTTCCGCAGTTGCACTCGACGGTCTTCGAGAAGACCTCGCCATCCGTCCTGGAAACCGACGACGGTGGAGCCGTACCGGGCGTCCGCGGTGCGTACGACTGCGCGGATCACCGCATTGAGCCCTGGGCAATCGCCGCCTCCGGTCAGAACTCCGATGCGCATCGATTTTCGCCTCTCTGCTCGCAGGTCCGTGAAGCGGACCCGGTGACGGACGTCAGCCTAATCGGGCGTGGGATGCTGCGCGCGTCGGTACCGTTCGGTGCTCACTTCGTCGAGGCGAGGCCGTGCGTCAGTCGAGCAGACCCACACGCTCGCCGAGCCAGTCCATCTCCTGTTCCAGCGCCGGGGCCCAGACCTGCATCGAGTGCCCGCCGGGCAGCTCGCTGTAGTGCACGTCGAGACCCGCGGACTCTGCGGCCCTGTATGTTCGCTCGGTCTGCGGCCGGAACTCTTCGTCGTCGGCTCCCACGACGAAGGCACCGGCCGAATCGGGAAAGCTGGTGCGCGAGAGTATGTTCAGCGGCGTCGTGCGCTCGAAGCGCGCCTCGTTCGCCGGGGTGTCCGTGCCGTATGCCGCTGCAACGGACTCGCTTCTCGTGCCCCGACGTTGCTCGTCCTCACCCGAGATGTCGAGAAAGGTGGGGTACACCGACGGTGCTGTCACCGCCAGCTGCAGCGCGCACGTTCCCCCGTAGGAATACCCGCCGACCGCCCAGGCCCTCGGATCCGAGGACACCCGAAAATTCGACCGAATCCAGTGCGGCACATCGACCGACAAGTACGTCGCGGCATTTCCGAGATTCGAATCCATGCACATCGGATTCGCCTCGGTGTCACCCAGACCGTCGGCCACCACGACGATCGGAGCCGCACCGCCGTGCCGCGCCGCGAAGGCGTCCATCGTCTGGGCCAGACGACCACCCTCGATCCAGTCGACGACGTGGCCGGGTTGGCCGGTGAGCAGCACCAGCACCGGCAGATCGCTCGCTCCGGCGTCGTACGACGCCGGAACGTAGACGGTGGCGGGCCGCGCGGCGAACTGCGACACAGTGCCGGGCACGTCCACATCGACCAACCTGCCGGTGCCCTCGGTCACGGCCGGACGGTGGCCCAGCGCCACGGCCACCGTCGGGTATCGAGTGACGGTCAGATTGGTGAGCACCGTCGCCGCCAACAGAAGCGACGCCACGAGCCCGAAAGCGCTCAGCGGACCGAACACCGCTCCCAGTGCTCGGCCTCGCCGGACCCACAGCACGACAGCGACGGCGAGGACCGACGTCACGACAACGGCCGCCGTCGACGCGAGCACGGGCACTGCACCGGAAAGCAAGGGCAGATGAGCCAGATCGGCAGCCCACCGATGCAGCACCTCGAACTACCTCAGATCGCCGCGAGCGGCCTCGTATGCGGCACCGACGCGGTAGAGCCGCTCGTCCGCGAACGCCGGAGCCATGATCTGCAGACCCACGGGTAGTCCGTCCTCGGTGGCAAGACCCGACGGAACCGACATCGCGCAGTGACCGGCAAGGTTGGTCGGCAGCGTGCACAGGTCGTTGAGGTACATCGCCATCGGGTCGCCGACCTTGTCCCCCAACGGAAATGCCGTCGTCGGGGTCGTCGGCGACACCAGCACGTCGACCTTCTCGTATGCGGCATCGAAGTCACGTGCGATGAGCGTGCGCACCTTCAGAGCAGAGCCGTAGTAGGCGTCGTAATATCCCGCGGAGAGGGCGTACGTCCCGATCATGATGCGACGCTTGACTTCCGGCCCGAACCCCTGCGCGCGCGTGGTGGCCATGACCTGCTCGGCGCTGTGCTTGCCGTCGTCCCCCGCACGCAATCCGTACCGCATGCCGTCGAACCGAGCCAGGTTGGACGACACCTCCGACGGAAGGATCAGGTAATAAGCGGCCAGTGCATGCACGAAGTTGGGGCACGACACCTCGACCACCTCGGCACCGAGTTCGGTGAGTGCGGCGACCGCAGCATCGAACGACGAGATCACACCGGGCTGGTACTTGTCCGAGTGCAATTCCTTCACCACACCGACGCGCACGCCCGTCAGGTCACCACGAGCACCCTCTCGTGCCGCTGCGACGACCGGTCGAACAGCCGTGTCGACCGATGTGGAGTCCCGCGCGTCGTATCCGGCGATGACCTCGTGCAGCAACGCGGTGTCGAGCACGGTCCGACCGCACGGGCCGCCCTGATCGAGTGACGAGGCACAGGCGATCAGTCCGTAGCGCGAGACGCTGCCGTAGGTCGGCTTGGTTCCCACGGTGCCGGTCAGAGCCGCCGGCTGACGGATCGATCCGCCGGTGTCGGTGCCGATGGCCAGCGGGGCCTGGTACGACGCGAGCGCCGCAGCACTGCCGCCTCCGGAGCCGCCGGGGATGCGAGTGGTGTCCCAGGGGTTCTTCGTCGGACCGTACGCCGAGTTCTCGGTGGACGAGCCCATCGCGAACTCGTCCATGTTCGTCTTGCCCAGCACCGGAATGCCCGCGGCCCGCAGCTTCGTGGTCAGCGTCGCGTCGTAGGGCGACATCCACCCGTCGAGAATCTTCGATCCGGCCGTCGTCGGCATGTCGGTCGTGGTGAACACGTCCTTGAGAGCAAGCGGCACGCCGGCCAGAGCCGAGGCAGGTGCGTCTCCCGCCGACAATCCCGCATCGACGTCGGTCGCTGCTGCGAGTGCCTCGGACCCCGCGATGTGCAGAAATGCGTGCAGGTCACCATCGACCTCGGAGATCCGGTCGAGATGCGCCCGGGTCACCTCGACGGCGCTGATCTCACGCGCGTGGATGCGGGTCGCGAGCTCGGACGCGTCGAGCTTCGTCAGGTCGGTCATTCGCTCTCTCCCAGAATCTGCGGCACCGCGAAACGGCCCTCCTCGGCGTTCGGTGCGCCGGACAGCGATTGCTCCGGCGTCAGGCCGGGAACGATCACGTCGGGACGCGTGACGTTCACGATGTCACTGGGGTTGGCCGTCGGCGGAACGTCGTCCGTCGCCACCTCCGCCACTGCCTTGACGTGATGAAGAATCGAATCCAACTGGCCGGCGAACTCGTCGAGTTCGGCGTCGCTGAGAGCCAAGCGCGACAGCCGGGCGAGGTGAGCGACCTCGTCGCGGGAGATGTCTGGCACCGCGTAGACCCCTTTCAGACGTGAGGAGCGGAGCCCGCAGAAGCGGCCCCGTATTCGTGCAGAGCGAACCTCACGGGTTCGCGAACGCGGTCCAGCCTAGTGCGCAGCATTACGCAGGCTTCACTCACGCCTCGTGGCTTGCGTCGAGTGTCGGAATTGTCACGGCCCGCGTTGCGCGACGTACCGGACAGGTCGAAGATGCAAGGATTGCTCGCGCCGGGGTGCACAGTGTTCCCTTCTGCCAGCCAGCAACGACCGCTGACGCTGGGGTGGCCGCAGTACGCCAGAAGTCGAAAGGGAGCGTGACATGTCCTACCTGCTCCGCGTCCAACTGCCGGATCGTCCGGGCAGCCTCGGATCGTTGGCCGTCGCGCTCGGGTCGGTCGGGGCGGACATCCTCTCCCTCGACGTCATCGAACGCGGCGACGGTTATGCGGTCGACGATCTGGTGGTCGACGTTGCTCCGGGTTCGCTTCCGGACACGCTGATCACTGCTGCCGAGAACCTCACCGATGTCCGGGTCGATTCCATCCGCCCGTACACCGGCGTCCTCGACACGCATCGCGAACTGGAACTGATCGATCGGGTCGCCGCGGCGTCCGACGATCGACTGCAGGTGCTCGTCGACGGAGCGCCCCGTGTCCTTCGAGTGGGGTGGAGCACCGTCGTTGCCACCAACGCGCACGGCCCGTTCCGGCTGGTGGGCAGCTCCGGTGCTCCCGAGACTCACGCCGCCGAGCTACCGTGGTTTCCGCTGAACGCCCCCGCTGCTCTGGACTCCGACGCCGAGTGGGTGCCCCAGGTATGGCGCGACATGGACACCAAGATCGCCGCTGCTCCCCTCGGTACCACCGGCACCGTGCTGATGCTGGGCAGGCCGGGCGGCCCGGAGTTCAGGCCCTCGGAGGTCGCCCGCCTCGGCTATCTCGCCGGCATCGTCGCGACGGTACTGAACTGACGCACCGAGGCACTGACGCGTCCGGGCTCGGTCAGTCCGCCGATCCGGGTTCTGCTTCGGTCGGAGCCACGGCCTCGGGTCCCTCGGTCAACAGCAGGGTGAAACCCGCTTCGTCGAGTACCGGCACGCCGAGCTCGATTGCCTTGTCGTGCTTGGACCCCGGAGCCTCGCCGACGACCACGAACGCCGTCTTCTTGGACACCGAACCTGCAGCCTTGCCACCTCGCAACAGAATCGCTTCCTTGGCCTCGTCACGCGAGTAGGACGTCAGCGACCCGGTGACCACGATCGAGAGCCCCTCCAGGTTCCGCTCGATCGACGCATCGCGCTCGTCTTCCATCCGCACGCCTGCTGCCTGCCACTTGTCGACGATGGCGCGGTGCCAGTCGACCTCGAACCACTCGGAGACTGCGGCCGCAATGGTGCCGCCCACCCCGTCGACCGCCGAGAGTTCCTCGACCGACGCCGCCCGTATCCGCTCGAGGCTGCCGAACTCCCCTGCCAGTGCCCTGGCTGCCGACGGCCCCACGTGCCGAATGGACAGACTGACCAGCACCCGCCACAGCGGCTGATTCCGTGCGGTGGCCAGGTTGTCGAGCAACTTTCGACCGGTGGCGGACAACGACCCGGATTTGGTGCGAAAGATCGCCGTCTTCATCAGGTCGTCCTCGGTGAGCGAGAACAGATCGCCCTCGTCCTCGATGGCCCCGGTGGCCAACAGGTCGGATGCGGCCTCGTACCCGAGGCCCTCGATGTCGAATCGCTGCCGCTCGGCGACGAAGAACACTCGCTCGCGACGCTGCGCCGGGCAGAACTGCGAGTTGGGGCACCGCAGGTCGGCGTCACCCTCCTTGGCCGGGGCCAGTGGCGTCGAGCACTCCGGGCACTCGGTGGGCATGACGAACTCGGTCTCGTCACCGGTCCTGGCGTCGACGACCGGGCCGAGAACCTCCGGAATGACCTCTCCCGCTTTGCGAATGGTCACGGTGTCACCGATCAGAACGCCCTTGCGCTTGACCTCCGAACCGTTGTGCAGCGTCGCCAGCGACACTGTGGACCCGGCCACGAGCACCGGCGTCATGTACGCGAAGGGCGTCACTCTGCCCGTCCGGCCCACGCTGACGCGGATGTCGAGCAGCGTCGTGGTGACTTCCTCCGGTGGGTACTTGTACGCGATGGCCCACCGCGGCGCGCGAGACGTCGTCCCCAGTCGACGATGCAGCGACATGTCGTCGATCTTGACGACCAGGCCATCGATCTCGTGTTCGACGTCGTGACGGTGCTGGTCCCAGTAGACGACCTTCTCGACGACTGCGTCGACGCCCTGCACGCGGGTCGTGTGGGTGGAAATGGGCAGCCCCCAGGAGCGAAGCGCCTCGTACGCGTGCCACTGCGACTCCGGGGTGAAACCCACCATGCGACCGAAGCCGTGGCAGATCATTCCCAGACGTCGCTTGGAGGTGACCGCCGGATTCTTCTGTCGCAGCGACCCCGCCGCCGAGTTTCGTGGATTCGCGAACGGGGGCTTGCCCTCTGCCACGAGCGAGGCGTTGAGCGCCTGGAAATCCTCGAGCCGGAAGAAGACCTCGCCGCGCACTTCCAACAACTCCGGCACGGGGTACTGCTCGCTACCCGTCAGAGTGTCCGGGATGTCGTCGATCGTGCGTGCGTTGAGCGTCACGTCCTCACCGGTCCGCCCGTCACCTCGCGTGGCACCGCGCACGAGCGTCCCGTTCTCGTACACCAGATTCAGGGCGACGCCGTCGATCTTGACCTCGCACAGGTACTCCAGATCAGGCCCTGCCTCGGTCTCGACTCTTTTGGCCCAGGCACGCAACTCGTCGTGATCGAACACGTTGTCCAAGCTCAACATTCGTTCGAGATGGTCCACGGCGGTGAATTCCGTTGCGAAGCCTCCCCCGACGAGTTGCGTCGGTGAATCCGCGGTGCGCAGATCCGGGTGTGCTTCTTCCAGCTCGTTCAGCTCACGCAGCAACGCGTCGAACTCGCCGTCGGACACGATCGGGGCGTCGCGCACGTAGTAGCGAAACTGATGACCGCGTACTTCCTCGGCCAGCATCTGCCATCGCTCACGATCGGCCGACGACGCGGCATCGAGTTCGACACCGACGGTCCCTGCGGTCTCGTCGTTTCCTGCGGGCGGTTCGGTCGCTTCTGGCACGTGTCGAAGATTATCCGAACCCACCGACAGAGAAGCACGGGCTGCAGCGCAGCGACTACCGCCCCAGCAGACCCAGCAACAGCGTCGCGGCGATGATCGCCACCGCGCAGACACCGGCGGTCAAGGCGAATCCGGTCACGAAGGAGTCGGCGTAGATTCCGCCGAGCACGGAGGCCATCACCGACAACAGCACTCCGGCAGGCAGTCCACGTCGCTGAGCATCCGATAGCCGATACATCGCACGATCATCGCAGAGGTCCCACCCAGGCACACCGGCGCATCGAGCGACGTGGTGCTATGGCTCAGATCTCGTCGATGACCAAGCTGTTTCCCCCGGACTGCTTGGACCGGTACATCGCCGCGTCCGCCGTACGGGCTGCTCTGCCGACCACGGACTTCCCCACGTCCCACAGAGCCGAATCCTCGCGCAACAACGCCATTCCCACGCTGACGGTGACGGGGATGTCGTCGCGGTGGTCGCAGAGCATCCGAACCGCGTCGAAGCCGAGATCGACCATCCCCCGCGCATCGCCGACCATGGCGACGAGGAACTCCTCGCCACCGGTTCGGGCGAGCACTCCGCCCTGATGCCGGACCAAGCGGCGCAGCCGATCGGCGACGCGCACGATCACTTCGTCGCCGCGGCTGTGCCCGAATCGGTCGTTGACGGACTTGAACTTGTCGATGTCGACAACCAGGAATGCCATGGACATGCCCCGCTTGCTGGCCTGATGCCACAGGTCCAGCAATTCGCTGTCGATGCCGCGCCGGTTGTACACCCCGGTCAGAGGATCGAGAACCGATCGCTTGGCGTCGTTGGACAGCGTCGTCCACGCCACCTGAGCGAACACCGGCACACCGACGGTGGCGAGAAGGAGAACCACGGTGGCCGTCGCCACCGAAGGCCCGTCGATGTATCCGACCTCGCCGTTCATCACTGCCAGGAACACGCGGACACCGAACCCGATGATGAACGTGGCGGTCCATACCAGGTGCGCCACCAGCAGCCGCGGACTGAGGAAGTAGGTGCAGAACGCCCCCGTGACGGCGAACAACACCGTTCCGATCAGGGACGCGACAGGTGCGTACAGAATCAACACCGAGGTCGTGAGAATGTCCCCGAAGGCCAGAAACGCGACGAAGAACTTCTTCCCGGGGATCGGCCCGAACACGCACCGTGCGGCGACGAACACCTGGGTGACGAGAACGAAGAGAACCCAGCCGATGGCCACACTGCCCTGAGGACCGAGATCGCTGAACAGCATCAGGATCGACGTGACGGCGTACATCATCGTGGCGGTGCCGAACACGGCACGAATGATCCCGGTCAGCGGACGGGTCGATCTGTGATTGAGGATCCACTCGAAATCGTGCGGAGCCCCGTACCAGTCGGAGGTGGCCGCGGCCAGTTTCGCCAGAAGACCTCGGCGGTGCCTGCCGGAACGCCGGAGGGAGGCAACCTCGTCGAAGTCGCGACCACCTGATGCCATTTCCGAACTCCCACGTATTCAACAGACCCCCAACGGCCATGTGAATAGTGTCACACCTGTTCGACGTACTAATTGTAGTGGGCTCGATCCTCCGGAGTCCGCGGTGTTTCACTCCGTCCGGCTGTGTGATCTCACAACGAATCGGGTGAATCTCCGAACGCGGCGGCCACGTCGTGGGCGAGTCCTGTTGCGCGACGGGCCCACTCCGGTGTGCTGCCCGCCAATCCACATACAGGCGTCACAGAAGTCCGGGAGGCGAGAACCGACCTGTCGAAACCGAGTCGGTCGATCAATGTGACACCGGGCTCGGCCAGTTCGCGCCACTGGGGTGGCCGCGCGGGGGCTTCGGACGGAATCAACCCGAGCATCAGTGTCTTGCCGGATTGCAGCAGCTCGCCGACTCCGTCGAAGTCGCTGCGGCGCAGCGCAGTCGCGTCGACGGAAACCGCAACGGCACGCGAGCGGCGAAGAAGATCGAAGGGAACGTCGCCGTCGCAGCAATGCACCGCAACGGGAAGGTCTATCGTCTCGATCAGTGAATCCAGCAGGTCGAGAACGTCCGGTTCCGGGACTGCGCGCACCGAATCGAGCCCGGTGATCCCCGTCAGGCTGCCGGCCAGAACGGCTGCGAGACTGGGTTCGTCGAGCTGAACGACGACCTCGACCCCCAGCCGACGCGTCAACTCCGCACAGTGCAGACGCAGCCCTTCGCCGAGAGATTCGGCGAAGTGCCGCAGCGCCCCGCGATCGGTCAGGGCCCGATGCCCGTGCCGAAGTTCGACCTGCGCTGCCATCGTGAACGGACCGGCGGCCTGGACCTTGATGGTGCGGCCGCTACCGCGAAGCCCCGAGACCTCCCACAGTTCCTCGAGCACATCGAGGTCCTCGGCCAGGAAATCGGTCGCCCGACGGCCGGCGAGCATCGGACGTGGCACGACGCGATAGCCGGAGGTGCGTACGTCGAGTTCGACGTCGACCATGATGGCTCCGGTGCGCCCGATCATGTCCGCGCCCAGACCGCGGGCCGGAAGTTCGACGATGTGTGGAAGCTCGGTGAACTCCCCTACGACGACCGCCGCGGCCTCACGAATGTCGGTGCCCGGCCACGAACCGATACCGGTCGCGAGCCCCGCGAAAACGCTCGGGGTCACTCGCGCTCGGATCGAGTGCCCGAGATGGTCGAGCTGCCGATGACGATGTCTCCGTGAATGTCTTTGCGGTACAGCACCGCTGCCTGCCCCTTGGCCACACCGGTCAGAGGAGCCCGCAGTTGGATCTCCATGCCGTCGCCCGCTGCCTCGGCGACGGCCTCGGTCAGTCCACCGTGCGCGCGAACCTGCACGACGCACTCGATGGGGCCGGTCGGGGCGGTGCCTTCGGTCCACACTGCGCGGTCACCGCTGATCGCCCAGACGTCGAGCTTCTGCGCGGAGCCGACCATGACCGTGCCACTGTCGGGTTCGATCGACGTCACGTAACGGGGACGGCCGTCGGCGGCCGGTCCTTCCACACCGAGACCCTTGCGTTGCCCGATGGTGAAGCCGTGCACGCCCTCGTGATCGGCCAGTTCGGCTCCGGTCTCGGAGTCGACGACCTTGCCCGGGCGCACGCCGATGCGCGCGCCCAGGAATGCCCGAGTGTCGCCAGAGGGGATGAAGCAGATGTCGTGACTGTCGGGCTTGTCGGCAACGGCCAACCCTCGCTCGGCAGCTTCCTCGCGAATCTCGGACTTCGGTGTGTCGCCGATGGGGAACATCGCACGCGAGAGCTGTGCCTGGTTCAGTACCGCCAACACGTACGACTGGTCCTTGTCCGCGTCCACGGCGCGTCGCAGGACGCCGTCGTGCAGTTGCGCGTAGTGCCCGGTCGCCACGGCGTCGAAGCCCAGCGCGAGAGCGCGGTCCGCCAGAGCGGAGAACTTGATCTTCTCGTTGCAGCGCAGGCACGGATTCGGGGTCTCGCCCGCGGCATAGGACGCGACGAAATCGTCGATGACGTCCTCTTTGAAGCGATCGGCGAAATCCCATACGTAGAAGGGGATTCCGAGTACGTCGGCAGCCCGACGAGCATCACCCGCGTCTTCCTTGGAACAGCAACCACGCGAACCGGTGCGCAGAGCTCCCGGAGCGGTCGACAGAGCCAGGTGCACGCCGACGACGTCGTGGCCCTCGTCCACGGCACGGGCCGCGGCCACGGCCGAGTCGACTCCCCCGCTCATAGCAGCCAGAACACGCATCAGCGATTTCCTCCTCGAGCTCCGACGCCGGCCAGTCCGGCGGCACGAGCACGTTCGACGACCTGCGGCAGAGCCGCAAGCACAGTGGTGACGTCCGATTCGGACGAGCCGGCTCCCAGCGAGAACCGCAGTGATCCACGGGCGACGGCCGGATCGCACCCGAGCGCAATCAGTACATGGCTGGCGCTGGCGACGCCTGCGGTGCACGCCGAGCCCGTCGAGCATTCTATGCCCGCCGCGTCGAGCAACATCAACAGCGAATCACCCTCGCACCCGGGAAAGGTGAAATGCACGTTCCCGGCCAGCCGGTCGTCGCCTTCCGGACCGTTGAGGATCGCGTCGGGAACGGCGTCTCGGATTCCGGCGATCAACCGATCTCGTAGTGCTCCGAGTTCTGCTCGGTGCCGCGCGGAGTCCTCGACGGTCGAACGCAGCGCAGCCGCCATCGCGACGACGCCTGCAGTGTCCGGAGTGCCCGATCGAACGTCTCGCTCGTGCCCCCCGCCGTGGAAGAGCGGAACACACGGGACCTGGCGGCCGAGCAACAACGCTCCGACGCCCTGGGGTCCGCCGAACTTGTGCGCGGCGATGCTGAGAGCGGACAGGCCGCTCTCGGAGAACCCGACGGGCAGATGCGGAACGGCCTGGACCGCATCGCTGTGCATCGGAACCCCGTATTCGGCGGCCACGGCTGCGAGCTCGGCGATCGGCATGACGGTGCCGATTTCGTTGTTGGCCCACATGATCGTCACCAACGCGGTCTCGTCGGCATGCAGGGCCAGCTCGGCGCGCAGGGCATCCGGGGTGACCCGCCCCTCGGCGTCGACCGGGAGCCACGTGACACTCGCACCGTCGTGTGCGACGAGCCACTCCACTGCGTCGAGCACCGCGTGATGTTCAACCGAGCTGGCGATGATCCTGATCAACGCCGCATCGGAGTCTCGACGGGCCGCGAAGATGCCCTTGACGGCGAGGTTGTCACTCTCGGTACCGCCTGAGGTGAAGATCACCTCGGACGGTCGCGCGCCCAGGTCCGCAGCAATCGACTCGCGGGATTCCTCCACCCGACGTCGAGCGGACCGACCGGAGGTGTGCAGCGAGGACGCGTTGCCCACCGTGGCGAACACAGATGTCATCGCCTCGATCGCGCTCGGCAACATCGGGGTCGTCGCTGCGTGATCGAGGTACACCGGTGGCCGCGGCGGGACGGGAGCAGTCGTACTGCGCACAGAAGGCATAACAGGCTAGACGATACCCGCTGCCGTGACCGCGGACCTACCTGCGCGAGGTGGGTCCGCGGTCACGGTGATCGATGCTCGGTCAGGCCGCCGCGACCTTCGGCGGCACCGGGCTGCGTTCGGCCTCGGCCACGACCTCGTGCACAGCGGGGTCGTAGACGTCGTCCCGGCGAATCGCCACCTCGCACCGCCGGGCGAGGTCGCGTCGATCGCCGCCGGGTGCCTCCGGGGCCGTGAACTCCACCTCGGCGCGCAGTCCTCGCAGTCGGAAGATCCGGCCGATCGACGCACCGATCGTTTCGTCTCCCACGAAGCACGTGGCGGTGGTCTGCTCGCCGGTCCGGTCGACGTAGCGCAGCCGAATCGGTTGTACCCAGGTCTCCGAATCGATCGCGGCCTGCAGCAGCGCCGGCCGTAGCGAGCCGTATGCACGACCACACCAGGTGGTGGCCTCGGGGAAGACGACGACCGACCCGCCTGCGCGCACACGATCGGCAACCTGATCGACGACGCCGGGGAGCTGATGCAGTCGAGCTCGATCGATCGGAAGTACCTTCATGGCCCGCGCCAGGCGACCGAGCAGCGGCCAGTCGATCAGGTCGGCACGCGCCACGAAGGTCGACGGCTGTACTGCCGTGAGCACGACGACGTCGGTCCAGGAGATGTGACCGGCGACGTGCAGTGCACCTGCGGCGGTGCGGGAGCGTTCGCGGTCGGAGCGAGCGTCGAGCACGGTCAGATCGATTCCGATGGCGAACAGCAGAGTGCGAGCACCGATCCGCGTCAGCGAGCGGCGAACCCGCGGGAACGGAACCCCGAGGACGACCAACACCGGCAGCAACCCGAAGGCCACCATCGCCAGTGCGATTCGGAGCGCGAGGACGATTCGTCCCACCGTCGGTGGGTTCTTCGGCAGACAGCCGTCACTGCACGGCGACGACGGCATCCACGCGTGCACGATCGGTCGTGTCACCGGACACCCGACTCGAACGTCGTTGCTGCCGAACGCAACCGGTCGAGATAGCGAGTGTTGGCCTCGTGCAGCCCGAGCAATGCGACGAAATCGGCGACACCGAATTCCGGATCATGAGCCGGCTCACCGCAGATGGAGGCACCGAGCCGGAGGTAGCCGTTCATCAACGGCGGCATCGACGTTCGCTTCGCGGGTTCGACGTCGATCAGATCCACCCCGTCGACGACGACCGGAGCGTACGGCCGGACCCGACGGTCGGGCGGCGTGGCGTGCTTGTCCAACAGGCGGTCTCGAACACCGCGAACGTTGGCCCCGATCGGATCCCCTGGTGCCGACTGCATGGGCACCGACACGCACCCCATGACCCACTCGTATCCCGTCACATCGAGGTAGTGCAGGATTCCGGCCCACATCAGCCCGAGCACGGACCCGGACCGGTGATCAGGATGAACTGCAGCCCTTCCCATTTCGACGATGTTCATGCCGACTGGATCGAGCGCGGAGATATCGAATTCGGTTGCCGTGTAGTACCCGCCGGCGGACACGGCGGCCTGCGGAGGCAACATGCGGTAGCAGCCGACGAACGTGTCGGTCCACTGGTCACGAACGAGCAGGTGATCACAGAATTCGTCGAACCGATCGGCGTCGAGGCCGTCGGTGTCGGTGGGAATGGAAAACCCCGGCTCGGAAGCGAACACCTCGTAGCGCAGACGCTGCGCGGCGAGTCGGTGCTCCGGGTCGGTGGACAACACCAGCGAATAACGGTCGGTGGCCGGGACGATCGATGCAGTCGAGCTCATGACGGAAGTGGTCATGAGGCGTGTCTAACGAGCGGGGAAGGCCACCGGGCATCGTCGGGGAAACGTGTCGGAAGAGTTTGTGTGAACAAGGTTGCGCTGCCCGAGACGACAGGCCCCCACCGCGCGAGCGGTGAGGGCCTGTCGTCGAACAGCGCTGAAGGCTATCCCTTGTGCTTCTTGACTGCCTCGGTCAGCTGCGGTGCGACGTTGAAGAGGTCACCGACGATGCCGTAGTCGGCGATCTCGAAGATGGGCGCTTCCTCGTCCTTGTTGACCGCGACGATCGTCTTCGAGGTCTGCATGCCTGCACGGTGCTGGATGGCTCCGGAGATACCCAGCGCGACGTACAGCTGCGGGGAGACGGTCTTGCCCGTCTGACCCACCTGGAACTGGCCGGGGTAGTAGCCGGAGTCGACAGCGGCGCGCGAGGCACCGACTGCGGCACCGAGCGAGTCGGCCAGACTCTCGACGACGGAGAACTTGTCGGCGCTGCCGACACCACGTCCACCGGACACGACGACCGATGCCTCGGTGAGCTCCGGACGGTCGCCGCCGACGATCGGGTCACGCGAGGTGACCTTGACGGCCCCTTCTTCCTGCGCGGGAACCTCGACGGTTTCGCGGGTGCCCGCTCCGGCCTTCGGCTCGGCCTCGACTGCACCGGGGCGCAGCGAGATGACCGGAACGTCGCCGTTGGCCTTGGCCTCGACGGTGAACGCGCCACCGAAGATGGAGTAGACGGCACTGCCGTCGCCGTTGATTGCGACGACGTCGTTGTGGTAGCCCGAGCCGAGGCGTGCTGCGAGTCGTCCCGCAACTTCCTTGCCCTCGATCGTGGCAGCGGTGATGATCGCTGCCGGCGAGACCGACTCCGCCAGTGCCGACAGCACGTCGACCTTCGGGGTGACGAGGAATCCGTCGACCGCGTCGGATTCGGCGGCGTAGATCTTCTCGGCACCGGCTTCGGTCAGTGCGTCGGCGACCTTGTCGGTGGTGCCGACCGGGCCGGTGACGACCGCGGACGGCTCACCCAGCGCACGAGCGGCGGTGATCAGCTCGGTGCTGACCTTCTTCAGTGTTCCCTCGACGTGCTCCACGAGCACGAGTACTTCTGCCATGACTTGCTCCTCGTTTGTCTTCGATTGCTCGGTGGGGCGGGATCAGATGATCTTCTGGCCGACGAGGTAGGTGGCGATCTTGTCGCCGCCGTCGCCCTCGTCGGTGAGCCGCTCGCCTGCAGTCTTGGGAGGCTTGGGGGTGGACGACGTGACGGTCGTTCCCGCGTTGTCGACGCCGACGATGCCGTCCTCGACACCGATGTCGGCGAGCGTGATGGTCTGCACCGTCTTCTTCTTGGCGGCCATGATGCCCTTGAAGGACGGGAAGCGCGGTTCGTTGATCTTCTCGGTGACGCTCACGATGGCGGGCAACGCGGCTTCGAGGCCGAAGATGCCTTCGTCGGTCTCCCGCTCGCCGGTGACCTTGCCGTCGGCTACGACGAGCTTGCGCATCTGCGTCAGGGCCGGGATCTGCAGGTATTCGGCGATGATCGCGGGAACGGCACCGGTGCGGCCGTCGGTGGCCTCGTTGCCGGCGATGATGAGATCGGCCGGCTCGTCGTTCTCGAATGCGACGTTGCCGAGCGCTGCGGCCAGCGCGTATCCGGTCTGGATCGCGTCGGAGCCGTGCAGGGTCGGGTCGTTGAGGTGCACTGCGCTGTCTGCACCCATCGACAAGGCCTTGCGAATGGCGTCGGTGGCGCGGTCGGGGCCTGCGGACAGAACCTTCACCTCACCGCCCTGGGCTTCCTTGATGAGCAGTGCTTCTTCGACGGCCCGCTCGTTGATCTCGTCGAGGACGGCGTCGGCAGCCTCGCGATCGAGGGTGTAGTCACCGTCGGTGAGCTTGCGCTCGGACCACGTGTCTGGAACCTGCTTGATCAAAACAACGATGTTCGTCATGGGTCTGCGTCGACCTCCTGGTCATGTTCTGCTGATCGTGAGTGTTCTAACGGTTGGTGCAGTACTGATTGGTGCAGTTCTACGGTCTGGGACGAGGTTACCTCACCGTAGTTACTCGTGGGTAACTTACCTCCCTGCCTGTCCGACCATACATCTGCACCCCGACTGTTATGGAGACCACGTTGGCTTACCTCCCGCGCGCCTCCACTAACCTTTCGGCGGTGAACGATTCATCGGCTCAGGCACCGGCACCGGAACCACTCCCCCTCACCGGAGAACGCACCGTGCCCGGCATCGCCGAGGAGAACTACTGGTTCCGCCGCCACGAGGTGGTCTACCGCGCACTCGTCGAGCGCTGCCGCGACCGAACGGTGCTCGAAGCAGGATCCGGAGAAGGCTACGGAGCCAACATGATTGCCGATGTCGCGTCGAACGTTCTCGGTCTCGACTACGACGCGTCGGCCGCCGCACACGTGCATGCCCGCTACCCGAAGGTGACCATGCTGCGTGGCAACCTCGACCGCCTGCCGTTGGCCGATTCCTCGATCGATGTCGTCGTCAATTTCCAGGTGATCGAGCACCTCTGGGACCAAGGTGCGTTCCTTGCCGAGGTGCACCGGGTACTCGCGCCCGGGGGCATTCTGTTGATCAGCACACCGAACCGCATCACGTTCTCGCCCGGCCGTGACACCCCGCTCAATCCCTTCCACACCCGCGAACTCGACGCGGCCGAACTCACCGAACTACTCGTGGACGCTCGGCTCGAGGTCGACGAACTCACCGGGGTCAGGCACGGACGCACTCTGGCCGCCCTCGATGCCAAGCACGGCGGCTCGTTCATCGACGCTCAGATCGAACGAGCACTGGCCGGCGAACCCTGGCCTGCCGAACTCACCGAGGACGTCGCGGCTGTCTCGATCGAGGATTTCGACATCACCGCCGACCGCATCGACGACAGCCTCGACCTGGTCGCCGTTGCCCGCAAGATCTCGAGCACGGTGATCGGGTGACATCCGGTGCCACCGTGCCGGGCATGTTCTCTCTCGTTCTGCACTCCCACCTTCCGTGGTTGGCCAATCACGGCAGGTGGCCGGTAGGCGAAGAGTGGCTGTATCAGTCCTGGGCCGACTGCTACCTGCCACTCACCGCGATGCTCGAGCAACTGGCCGAGGACGGTCACACCGACGTGCTGTCGCTGGGGATCACCCCGGTTCTGGCCGCTCAACTCGACGATCCACACTGCCTGTCCGGAATGCACCACTGGCTCGGGAACTGGCAGCTCAGGGCCCACGAGGCGACAGATCGCGACCTGTCCGTTCGTGAGCACCGAGGTTCTGCCGCCGCGCTCGATCGATTCGAGGCCCGGTGGCGACACGGCGGTTCGGCGGTACTCCGGCCGCTGGTCGACAACGGAACCGTCGAACTGCTGGGTGGGCCGCTGGCGCATCCGTTCCAGCCGCTGCTCGATCCGCGGCTTCGGCAGTTCTCACTGAGCGAAGGCCTGCTCGACGCCCGCTCCCGGTGGGGCACCGCGCCCCGAGGCATCTGGGCACCGGAATGCGGATTCACCCCCGGCATGGAAACCGAATACGCCGCCGCCGGGGTCTCGCACTTCATGGTCGACGGGCCCGCGATGCGTGGAGACACCTCCCTCGGCAGGCCGGTCTGGGACTCCGACGTCGTCGCGTTCGGACGCGACCTGCCGGTCAGCTACCGCGTCTGGTCACCGAAGTCCGGTTATCCCGGCCACGGTTCCTACCGGGATTTCCACACCTACGATCACGCGACCGGTCTCAAACCGGCACGGGTCACCGGCCGCTCGGTCGCGTCGAACGACAAGGCTCCCTACGATCCCGAGCGGGCGGCGGCGACGGTGGACCGTCACGTGGCCGACTTCGTCGATGTGGTTCGTCGGCGCCTGATCTCGGAGTCCGAGCGGATCGGTCGCGACGCCCTCGTCGTCGCGGCCTTCGACACCGAGCTGTTCGGGCACTGGTGGCACGAGGGTCCGCAGTGGCTCGGCAAGCTCATGCGCGCGCTACCCGCCGCGGGCATCACCGTCGGCACGCTCGGCGACGCCCGCGAGCAGGGATACGTCGGAGCGCCACTGGAACTGCAGGATTCGTCGTGGGGATCGGGTAAGGACTGGCGGGTGTGGGCGGGCGACGACGTCGCGGACCTGGTCGCGCTCAATGCCGAGGTCTCTCGGACCGCTCTCGACGCCGTCGATACCGCCCGAGCTGCACAGCGTCGCGCCGGTGGACCCGAACTCCGCAATCGCGTCAACGATCAGATACTGCGTGAGACACTGATGGCCGTGGCCAGCGACTGGGCATTCATGGTCAGCAAGGACTCCGCCGCAGGCTACGCGCGGGAACGGGCACACGTTCACGCACATGCGTTGCGTGAGATCGCGGCCGCGGCCGCAGGTGGGTCACCTGTCCGAGCGAACGAATTGGCTCGGCAGTGGAACCGCGCGGACGGGCTGTTTCCTGCGCTGGACGCACGCCGACTGCCCGGTGCACACGTCGGCGACGAGCGAGAAGATGCAGGGGGGCGTCGATGAAGATTCTGATGGTGTCGTGGGAGTACCCACCCGTGGTGGTGGGCGGCCTCGGTCGGCACGTTCATCACCTGGCAACCGAACTGGTCCGGTGCGGCCACGAGGTCGTGGTGCTGTCGCGTCGACCCACCGGAACCGACGCCGCCACCCACCCGACGTCTCACCACATCGAGGACGGGGTGCTCGTCGTCGCGGTGGCCGAGGACCCCGCTCACTTCGTCTTCGGGGAGGACATGCTCGCATGGACCCTCGCGATGGGGCACGCGATGGTGCGTGCCGGCGTCGCGCTGGGAAAGCCGGGACTGGGCGACGGCTGGCAACCCGACGTCGTTCATGCGCACGACTGGCTCGTCGCGCACCCGTCGATCGCACTCGCCGAGTTCTACGACGTACCGCTCGTCTCGACCATCCACGCCACCGAGGCCGGCCGCCACAGCGGCTGGATCTCCGGCCCCGTCAACCGTCAGGTGCACTCCGTCGAGTGGTGGCTCGCCAACGATTCCGATGCAGTGATCACCTGTTCGGGGTCGATGAAGGACGAGGTCACCACCCTGTTCGGAGTATCCGAGTCGGCGGTGACGGTGATTCGCAACGGAATCGACCGATCCACCTGGCACTTTCGTCGACGAGAGCCTCGATCGGAGCCGGCGAAGCTGCTCTACGTCGGCCGACTCGAGTACGAGAAGGGCATCCAGGATGCCATCGCCGCCCTGCCCCGCATCCGACGAAGCCACCCGGGTACCACCTTGCACATCGCCGGCGAGGGAACACAGTTCGCCTGGTTGGCAGGGCTGACGCGCACCCACCGGGTTGCGCGCGCAGTGTCGTTTCTGGGCAATCTGGACCACACCGAACTGCTCGGCTGGCTGCACGGAGCCGACGCCATCGTTCTACCCAGTCGATACGAACCGTTCGGCATCATCGCGCTGGAGGCTGCGGCTGCGGGTACCCCACTGGTCGCGTCCACCGCAGGCGGTCTGGGTGAAGCCATCGTCGACGGCGTGACCGGCCTGTCCTTCGAGCCCGGCGACGTCGGTGGGCTCGCTGCCGCCGTGCGGCGCGTTCTCGACAACGCGGACGCCGCGCAGGAACGAGCCGTGGCCGCCCGCGACCGGCTCACCGTGGATTTCGACTGGAAACACGTCGCCGAGTCGACGGCCCAGGTCTACCTGGAAGCCAAACGTAAGGTTCGGCATCCGCTGGCCCGCCCGCACATCGCCGAGCGCGCGCTCCCCGGCCGTACCTGAGCACACCGGGGTCAGATCTCCCGCGCCGCCTCGGCCTGTCCGAGCGCCTTCTTGCGGGCGATATCCTCCAGCGCAGCAATGTATTTCGCGCGGTCGGCGGCACCGGCCTCCCACGCGTCCTTGCGATTGCGGACGACCTTGGCCGGGGCCCCGACCGCGATGCTGTAATCCGGGATCTCACCCTTGACGACGGCGTGGGCTCCGAGCACGCAGCCCCGCCCGATCCTGGTCTCGCGGAGGATCGTCACCTTGGCGGCGATCCACGTGTCCGGCCCGATCCGCACCGGGCCCTTGACGATTCCCTGATCCTTGATGGGCATGTTCACATCGTCCATCCGATGATCGAAATCGCAGATGTAGCACCAGTCGGCCACCAGCGTCGATGCGCCGATCTCGATGTCGAGGTAGGTGTTGACGACGTTGTCCTTACCGAACACCACCTTGTCGCCGATCCGCAGCGAGCCCTCGTGGCAGCGAATGGCATTACCGTCGCCGATGTGGACCCAGCGCCCGATCTCGAGACGAGAGAGTTCGGGGGTCGAATGTATCTCCACGTTCTTGCCGAGAAACACCATGCCCCTCAGGATCACGTGCGGATTGGCGAGCTTGAACTTCGCGAGGCGGTAGTACCGCACGAGGTACCACGGCGTGTACGCCTTGTTCGCGAGCACCCAGTCGAGAGACGCACGCGTGAGGAACCGCGCCTGCTCGGTGTCGCGTCGTCTCGACCCGCGCCAGCGTGTCCGCAGCGGCGCGTTCCACATACTCGTCATGGACGTTCACCCTAGTTTCTCGTTCGCCCGCTCTCTGCCGGCACCCTTGCGCGGGCTAGGGTTGCCTGTCGACTGTTGCTCGTCGACGAGACGAACACAGACGCCCCGGCACCACGTCGGGCACGGAAATCAAGACACGGGGAGCGATCGATGCGCGGCGTCACGGCCAAGGGCAGGACCGGCAGAAAGGTCACTGCGGTCGCTGCGGCGATAGTCGTGGTGACCGTGAGCGGTTGCAGCGCCGACACCTCGGCCATCGAACCGCTCTCCCCCGATTCGTGGCCCGCAGCGCATGCGAACTCGCACAACAGCGGTTCGACGGCCGTGTCGGTGTCGACACCTCTGTCCCTGGACTGGACGCGCCCCACGGGCGGCACGGTGACCTCTCCGGTGTCCATCGGATCGACGGGCCAGATGTTCGTCACTGCCGCCACCGAATCCGGCTGCAACCTCTTCTCGTTCGAGATCGACTCCGCCCGCAAGCGCTGGTGCAATCGAGTCGGGCCGTCCGTCGTCACTGCCACGCCGACCGTCGATTCGGCCATCAACGTCTACATCGGCGACGACGGCGGCATGAACTCGTACAACGACCACGGACAACTGCGTTGGCGCACACCGGTGTACGGAGTGCCCAAGTCCGCCCAGTTCCTCGGGGACGGCAGCCTGCTCTCGATCACCCAGATGGGCCAGGTCAGCGTTCTCGATTCGCAGAACGGGCAACTCCGAGTGCCCATTCTGGATCTGGTTCCGACGCCGGATTTCCTGACCGAGCCGAACTCCGATTTTCAGCCGATGGACACCGGACTCGCCCAGTGCAGCTCGGGTGGATCCGAATGCCCCGTACCCGCAGCACCCGCGGTGGACAGTGCGACCGGAACGATGTACCTGACACTGTGGCGTCCGGGTTCGATTGCACCACAACTCGTTTCGGTGCAGTACGACCGGGACGGCTCTCCCGGACTCGTCGAACGCTGGTCCTCGGACCTGCTGCCCGCCGGAGTCGCGTCGAGTCCGGTGCTGTCCGAGGACGGGTCGACGGTCTACCTGGCCGACGTCGACGGCAGGTTGACCGCGTTCGACACCGCCGACGGGCGACAGAAGTGGACCGAGGGCACCGGGCTCGGCATCGGTGCCAGTCCCTCGATCGCTTCCGACGGCACGATCGTGCCGTCGGGCGGGGACGGCACCCTCATGGGCGTGCGCGACAACGGAGATTCGGCCGAGCGAGTGTGGGTCCGCGACGACATCGAACAGGCAGGCAGCGCAGCCCAATCCGCAGACGGACGCGGCCATACCGTCGTACGCGAGGACGACGGGCTGGCCCTGCTCACGTTCGACGCGGCCACCGGAGAAACGGTGGACGTGCAACCGGTTCCCGACGTCGTCGGCACCACCGTCGGCACGTCCATCGGCCCGGACGGCCAGGTCGTCACCGCGAGCTACCTCGGCGAGATCTTCACCTACACGGGCTGAGCGACAGCGCCCGGAGCGCAGACGAACGCCACCGCGGACCGTTCGACTCGGGCGATCACCACAGACAACGCCACGGAGCCGCGCAGTTTGAGCCTGGGCCGCAGTATCGCCGGATCCACGTCGACCCCGCGGACGAGAATCTCCACCGAGCCGCAATCCATCCGATTCAGTTGTTGCCGAAGCACTTTCTCCGAGAACTTGGACTGCTCGAGAATTCGAAAGCCGCGCACCCCGGCCGGGACGGTGTCGCCGGTCAGATACGCAATTCTCGGATCGAGTTGCCACAGACCGAATCTGGCTCCGTAGTGCCGAACCAAACCGGCTCTGACCACCGCCCCGTCCGGATCGACCAGATAGCGGCCGGGGGGCCGAACCGGAATCTCGTCCGACTCGGCATCGGTGAATTCCAGAACACTGCCGTCGGATCGAAGAACCGCTGCCCGACGCCGAACACCGCGCTCGCTCAACCCCTCCGACCACAGGCACGCTTCTCTCACTCCTCCGTCGAGCGAGACCACCTCGATCTCGCCGGCCCAGTCGAGCGCATCGAAATCCAGGCCGGGCGCACACTTGACGACCAGGTCTCGGCCTCGATAGGCGTCGAACAGATCCGGGAGCGGCGGCTGCAGAGCCGCCGGGTCATGGCGTCGCCGCCCACCTGCTCGGCGGCCGGGATCGGCGACGACGACGGTCTCACGCGTCGTCGGGGTCAGTGCGTCGGCGCGCAGCAGAGTGGCCTCAGGAACGTTGTGTGCGGCCATCCGAAGCCGAATCGGGTCGAGATCGCTGCCCACCGCCAACTCCGCCGTAGCGACGAGGACGGACAGTTCACTGCCGATCGAACACGTGACATCGTGCACCCGTCGCCCCGCGAGTCGAGCGGCCCGCCTCCGCGCGACGAGCGTCGGCGTGGCCTGCTGGACCGCCTCGTCGGTCACCAGCCACCGATCGGAGTCGACCAACTTCACTCGGGCCTTGCGGCGGACCGTGACCGTTTCGATCAGTGCACTCGCGTGGTCCGGGAAGCGAGTGCGCACCGAGGCCGTGTCGCGCACCGACGTTCGAGCGCTGAGCTCGAGATCGTCGACCGCAGCAAGAGCTCCGGCACCGGCCTCGCTTGAAAAGAAGTCGAGGTCGGTGCCGGTGAATTCGTAGCCCACTAGCGGACTCGAGCGCAGAGCCTGCGGCGGTCCGAGCCGATCAAGCGCGAGGGGCGGGCTTGATGCCGGTGATCATCACGTTGTAGAACAGTCCGCGCGGAACCACGTGCTGCAGCACGTTCTCGTCCACCCAGCTCAGTGTCTTCCAACCGCCGAAGGCGAATTTCGCCCAGTTCCATCCCAGCTTGCCCTCGGGTACTGCGGCCTCGAAGGTCCGCACCGGCCAACCGAGCAGAGCGGCGGCGAACTCCTCGGTGTTCGCCTGCACGGACTCGGCACCGGCCGAGAGCGCGATGTGCTCGAGATCGGTGGGATCGAACGTGTGCAGGTCGACGACGGCCTCCAGTGCCGCCGCTCGCGAGGATTCGTCGAGCTCTTCCTGCGGCTTGCGCCAGCTCGCCAGGAACGGAAGTTTGGTCGCGCGGGTGGTCGCCTCCCACGTGATGCGTCCGAGCCACCGTGCGTAGAAGTTGCCGACCGTGGTGGGTTCGCCCGCGAAAACGAAGCGGCCGCCCGGCTTGAGTACCCGCAGCACCTCTCGCAGGGACTGTTCGACGTCCGGGATGTGATGGAGGACGGCGTGCCCGACGACGAGATCGAACGTGTTGTCGTCGTACGGAATCGTCTCCGCATCGGCGACCCGGCCGTCGACGTCCAGGCCGAGGTGCTCGGCGTTGCGAAGAGCGACCTTGACCATGCCGGGCGAGAGGTCGGTGACCGAGCCCTTGTCTGCGATGCCGGCCTGCATCAGGTTGAGCAGGAAGAACCCGGTACCGCAGCCCAGCTCGAGGGCGCGGCCGTACGGAAGTGCGGATTGCGCCGACGCGTCACCGGAGACCGCCTGATCGAATCTGCCGCGCGCGTAGTCGATGCATCGCTCGTCGTAGGAGATCGACCACTTGTCGTCGTAGGTTTCGGCTTCCCAGTCGTGATAGAGCACCTGAGCCAGTTTGGTGTCCGACCGTGCGGCCTCTACCTGCTCGGCAGTGGCGTGCGGGTTCGGGGCTGGATCGACCTGGCGGTCATCGGTCTCGGACGACGCCGAAGGCACCGAGTTCGAGATCGATCGATTGACACCGTCGTGGGGGCTTGCAGTCATCAGGCGAGCCTACTATCCGGTAGCTGTGGAACAACTCTGCTCTGCGGGACCGTTGCTTCACCGCCCGGTGAAGGTCGCTTTACCAGGGCCGTCGGCCACGAACGACGTCATGCCGATCGTGCGATCCTCGGTGGCGAACAGCGCCGCGAACTGCTGAGCCTCGATCCGAAGACCGGTGGTGAGATCGACGTCGAGCCCCTGATCGATCGACGCCTTCGCCGCTGCGAGCGCTCGCGATGCACCCGTGGTGAACTGCATGGCCCAGGCGCGCGCTGCGTTGTACACCTCGTCCGGTGCCACCACCTCGTCCACCAATCCGATACGCAACGCTTCCTCGGCACCGACGAAGCGGCCGGTGAAGACCATGTCCTTTGCACGGCTCGGGCCGATCAGCCGAGCCAGCCGCTGCGTTCCGCCGCCGCCGGGGATGACACCGAGCAGCACCTCGGGGACACCGAACTTGGCGTTGTCGCCGGCGATCCGACGGTCCGCACCCAGTGCAACCTCCAGCCCACCACCGAGTGCGTACCCGGTCACGGCCGCGACCACGGGCTTGGGAATAGTACTGAGCGAGCCGAGGGCCGACTGCAGATCTCCGGCGATCGCGGCCATCTCCGACGCGGACAGCGCCACCATCTCCTTGATGTCGGCACCGGCGGCGAAGACCTTCTCGCCGCCGTAGACGACGACGGCCTTGACGTCGGCATTCACCGTGGCCTCGCGAGCCGCCGCTCGGATCTCGTCCTGCATCTGCCGATCGAGCGCATTCATCGGCGGACGGTCGAGGCGGATGGTGCCGATGCCGTCGGACACTTCGAGATTCACGAACTCAGCCATGGGCCGAAAGGCTACCGGGCCGAGGACTAGCGATCCGACCAGGGATGGCGCGTTCCGGCGTAGTACGCGTCGTCGCCGTCGAAGAGCACCCGGACAGTCCCCTCGTCGCGGGTGAGGATCGGCAGAACCGGGGCGATCTCGCGGTCGTGGTCGACGACCTGTGCGACGGTGTCGAACCGAGACAGTGCGTCGAGTTGGCTCCAGGTGGGCGGAAGGAGGATGGTGTTCCCCGACCGCCAGTCCGCCAGTGCGTCACCGGTGGAGCGCCAGCTCACCGACGCCGCCTCGCTGGTCTCGCCGTCCGCATTCTGCCCCTCGGGCAGCACTGCGACGAAAAACCGGGTGTCGTACCGTCGCGCTTCGCCCACCGGGGTGATCCAGTGCGACCACGGCCGGAGCAGATCCGATCGCAGAACGAGGTCGTGGGCGGTGAGGAATTCGGCGAACGACACCTCACGGCGCTCGAGCCGACCCCGCTCTCCCGCGAACGGAGCGGTGTCGGCAACGATCGAATCCGGTGTCGAGCCGGCCAGCAGCACACCGCACTCCTCGAACGTCTCGCGCGCCGCGGCACACACCAGGGCCTGCGCCTTGCCCTCGTCGGTTCCGAAGCGCTCGGCCCACCACGACGGCGGCGGTCCTGCCCAGCGGACGTCAGCTGCCGCGTCCGAGGGGTCGACGCCGCCACCGGGAAACACCGTCATGCCACCCGCGAAGGCCATGCCACCGACACGTTCGAGCAGGAACACCTCGATGTCGGGTCGTGACAGGCCGTCACGAATCAAGATGACCGTCGAGGCGTCCCGGGCCTGTACGTGATCGGCAGCACTGTTCGAGCTCATGAAAGGGAACGTACCGCTGCATTGCGCAGCGGAGTCGATCGGTCCGCTCTATCGGCGGTGCGCCCCGGCAGCGCGGGTCCGCCGCGCGAAGAAGCGACCGTCGACGCGATCGAGTGCGATCGACTGACTGAACGCCTCGGTCAGATTCTCTGCGGTGATGACGTCGTCGACCAGTCCCTGCGCCACCACCCCGCCTTCCTTGAGCAGCAACGCGTGACTGAATCCCGGCGGAATCTCTTCCACGTGATGGGTGATCAGCACGGTCGCGGGGGCGTCTGGATCGGCAGCGAGGTCGGTCAGCCGCGCCACCAGTTCCTCGCGTCCACCGAGGTCGAGCCCTGCCGCAGGCTCGTCCAGCAACAGCAGTTCGGGATCGGTCATCAGAGCGCGGGCGATGAGAACGCGCTTTCGTTCGCCTTCCGACAGCGTGCCGTAGGTGCGGGTGGCGAGATGCTCGGCACCGAGGCTCTCGAGCATTTCCACTGCACGCTCGGTGTCGACCGCGTCGTATTTCTCACGCCAGCGCCCCAACACCGAGTAGCCGGCGGACACCACCAGATCGGATACAAGTTCGTCGGCCGGAATGCGCTGCGCCAGCGAGGAGGACGACAGACCGATCCGCGGTCGGAGTTCGGAGACGTCGGCCTTGCCCATGACCTCGCCGAGAACGTGGGCGACACCGGACGTGGGATGGATTTCGGCCGCAGCGATGCGCAGCAGAGACGTCTTTCCGGCACCGTTCGGGCCGAGGACCACCCACCGTTCGTCCAGTTCCACCTTCCAGGTGACGGGTCCCACCAGGGTCGCACCGCCGCGGCGGACGACTACGTCGGTGAAATCTACGAGCAGGTCGGGATCCGGTTCAGACACGACGCCTATCTTCCCGCACATCGACCGCGCATTCACGGCAGGATGTGCACGCGTGTCGCCCAATGACGATCTGCCTCGTAGCTCCCACCGGACCACCGGCGACGAGTCCGCCTCGAACCCGCCCGGATCACCGTTCCCACTGGGTGCCACCGCGTTGCCGACTGGCACGCAATTTGCAGTCCATGCGCCCGAGGCCGATGGAGTCGAGGTGTGTCTGATCGATCCGGACGGCGGTGAACGACGGGTGGAACTGACCACCCGCACGTTCGGAATTCGGCATGCCTTCGTCCCGGGAGTGCAGCCCGGTGATCGATACGGCTTCCGTGCCCACGGGAGGTGGGATCCGCACTCCGGCCGCCGGTTCAACGGTGCGAAGATTCTGCTCGATCCCGCGGCACGCCAGGTGATCGGCGCATTCGGAGACCCGTCGGCGTTGCTCGCCTACGAGGACGACCCGTTCGGCGCGCCCAGTTCTCGCGACTCGCTCGGGCACCTCCCGCTCGGCGTCGTCCGCGCAGCTGCCGATCGCGTCGGCCGTCCCGCGCGCCCCGAGGTACCGTGGGACCGAACCGTCCTGTACGAGCTGCACGTGGGGTCGTTCACTGCCCGCAATCCTGCTGTGCCCCAGCATCTTCGCGGTACATACCTGGGGCTGGCCGAGCCCGCGGTCCTCGAACATCTCGCACGCATCGGCATCACGTCGGTCGAATTGTTGCCCGTACACACCACATTCACCGAACCCGGCGTCCGCGCCCGAGGTATGCGAAACCACTGGGGGTACTCGACGGGTGCGTACTTCGCACCGGATCCGCGTTTCGCCGCTGTTCCCGGTGAGGAGGTGGACGAATTTCGCACCATGGTCGACGCGCTGCACGCTGCCGGGATCGAGGTGATCCTCGACGTCGTCTACAACCACACGTGCGAATCCGCGGTCGACGGCCCCTCGATCAGCTGGCGTGGGCTCGATGCGCCCGGCTACTACCTGCTGGACGGACGCGGATCGGACGTCGATCTCACCGGCTGCGGCAACACTCTCGATTCCGCGTCCCCCGCGGTCGTGAGGATGGTGTGCGACAGCCTTCGGTACTGGGTCGAGGACATGGGTGTGGACGGGTTCCGATTCGATCTCGCCAGCACTCTCGGTCGGCCCGGCGGTTGGCGATTCGATTCTCGCGCACCGTTGTTGACCGCCATTGCCACCGACCCGGTCCTGGCTCGGGTCAAATTGATCGCCGAGCCGTGGGACGCCACCGGTGCCGGCTATCAGGTCGGCAACTTCGGGGTGGCGTGGTCGGAATGGAACGATCGCTACCGCGACACGGTGCGATGCTTCTGGGCGGGCCAGCACGGCGTCCGCGAATTGGCCTCGCGTCTGGCCGGTTCGGAGGACCTCTTCGCGGGCGGCGGACGCCTACCGTGGGCGTCGATCAACTTCGTCACCGCGCACGACGGGTTCACCGCCCGAGATCTGGTGTCGTACGAGCACAAACACAACGAGGCCAACGGCGAAGAGAACAGGGACGGTACCGACAACAACTCGTCGGTCAACCACGGCGTCGAGGGGCCGAGCGACGACCCATCCGTCGTCGAGGCTCGGGGACGCCATGTCCGAGCACTACTGGCGACCCTGACGCTCTCCACCGGTACACCGATGCTGCTCGCCGGCGACGAACTGGGACACAGCCAGGGAGGCAACAACAACGCGTACTGCATCGCCGAGGATGCACCGGCGGCGGACGCCTGGGCCATCGACTGGGACAGTGCGGATCAGAACATGATTCGCTTCGTGGGTCGACTGCTCCGCGTCCGAGCGAGCGCTCCGACACTGCGTCAACAGGAGTTCTTCACCGGCCGCGCGACACCGACCGGCCGACCCGATCTGGTGTGGTTCGATTCCGCCGGAGTCGAATTCGACACGGACCGATGGAACGACGACTCGGTCCGCACCATTCAGGCCTGGGTGGACGGTTCCGACGTCCGCTCCTATGCCTCCGACGGCGGGCAGGTCGACGACGCCAGCTCGCTCCTCGTCCTCCATTCCGGCGGCCCCGCCGACATCACTCTGGCGTGCCCGAGTTGGTCGTCGTCGCGGTTCGTTCCGGTCCTCGATTCCTCGTGCGTGGACGGCGTGCCCGCGGATACCACTGCGCTGGAACCGGGTTCGACGATATCGGTGACCGGATCGACAGTCCTGGTACTGCGCAGCGCAGGCAGATGAGTCATGAACAATTGCACGAGCGGACCGACTCCGAGCGCATAGAGAACCGTCCCGACGCCCAGCGTCCCACCGAGCAACCAACCGGTGAGCACCACCGTCAACTCGATTCCGGTGCGGGTGAGGCGAATCGACCATCCGGTCCTGGCCACCAGACCGGTCATCAGTCCGTCTCGCGGCCCCGGACCCATCCCGGCACCGATGTACAGCGCGGTTGCGAACGCGTTGACCACGATGCCCGACACCATGGCCAGGGTCCTGATCGGGAGCCCGTCGAGATGCGGCAACACCGCCGACGTCGCGTCCACCGCAACGGCGATCACCACCACGTTGCTCACGGTGCCCAGACCGGGGCGTTGCCGCAGCGGGATCCACATCAGCAGGACGGCCACGCCGGTGATGGCGGTGATGGTTCCGAAGCTGAGCGAGAGGTGACTCTCGAGACCCTGGTGAAAGACATCCCAGGGGTTGACGCCCAGTCCACCGGCGATCATCAGCGACATCGACGCCCCGTACAGCCACAGCCCCACGTAGAGGGCGGCCAACCGAGAAGGAAGCCGGCGACCGGCGACAACACGACGTGGTGAGGTGAACATGCTTCCAGTCTCGGGGCTACTGGATATGTTCGGCATAGCCACTTGTGCGACAGTGGACCCCAGATCTAGGGAACGGCAATCACGGTCGTCGAACCCGGTGCCACTTCGGTGAAACCTGCATCCCGCACCGCGACGGCACGTCCAGCGTGAACCTCGCCCAGCGCGCGCGTCCATTGTTCCGGATTCGCGGATCTGACCGAACATTCGAAGCCCGCCGTAGCCCACTCACGGCACTGTGCAGTGCTCATCGCACCCGCCAGCAGCATCGACGCGTGCCCCACCTGAGCCGCTGCCTTGCCGACCGTCATCGACAGGGAGGCGTCGATCCACAGCACCGGGCCGGGCGAGACCGACGGTTCGTCTTCGGCCGGCACGTCGGTCCCACCGATCTGCAGCCGCTTGATCCGCGGATCCAGCTCTCCGACCCGACCGGGCACGAATGCGCGTGCCGACGCTCCCCCGACGTCGACCGTCACACCCGGAACATCCTGCGCCGCACGCCACTGCGCACCGCGTGCACGTCGGGCAACTTTTCGGATGCGTGCCGACGTCCACTCGGTGAAGGCCTCGTTCCACGACGCGCCCACGCCCACTCGTGGGTCCAGGCACAGCGCAACGGTTGCTCGCGCAGCCGCCTCGAGCAACTCACTACGGAGAGGCGGATCGATTTTGGGGATGTGCAGCACCAACGGCATGGCCAGAACCTGTGACGGATCTGCCGGGTCCTCCGCTCCGCCGTACCCACGAGCGAGCTCGGCGTGGCGCGAGACGAACGTGTTCTCCGGTGAGAATTCCTCGACCACAGTCTCGGCCACCACGTCATCCGATGTGTCGCCGGGAGTGGGATCGCCGGTCACGGGATCGCCGGTCACGGGATCGGGACGCGGCGGACTCCCCCGTCCACTGCGTCCGCGGCTTCGATCTCGTTGCGGGTGACGCCGAGGATGAACAGGACCGCATCGAGGTACGGATGGGAGATAGCGGTGTCGGCGATCTCTCGCAACGCAGGCTTGGCGTTGAAGGCAACCCCGAGGCCTGCTGCGGTGAGCATGTCGATGTCGTTGGCTCCGTCGCCCACGGCGACGGTCTGCTCCATCGGCACTCCCGACTGCGCCGCGAATTCACGCAGTGCGGTCGCTTTCGCAGCACGATCGACCACTTCTCCGATGACTCGTCCGGTGAGCTTGCCGTCGACGATCTCGAGGGTGTTCGCCTTGACGTAATCGAGTTCGAGTTCGTGAGCGAGGCCCTCGATGACCTGTCGGAATCCCCCGGACACGACGCCGCAGGCGAAGCCGAGACGCCGCAGGGTGCGGATGGTGGTTCTGGCCCCCGCGGTCAGTTCCAGGCTTTCGCCCACTTCGTCGATGACGGATTCGTCGAGTCCCGCCAACACGGCGACCCGCTGTTCGAGCGACTCCGCGAAGTCGATCTCACCGCGCATGGCAGCTTCGGTGACCGCACGTACCTCGTCCTCGCGTCCCGCGCGGGCAGCCAACATTTCGATGACCTCACCCTGGACGAGCGTGGAGTCGACGTCGAACACGATCAGTCGCTTGGATCGCCGTGCGATTCCGCCGCGCTGCACCGCGATGTCGACGCCGATTCCGGCGGCGATGGCCGCGAGCCCCGTGCGCAACTGCAGGTCGGCATCCGGCGACGTGTCGGTCGCGGTCACCTGCAGTTCGAGGCCGGTGACGGGATAGTCGGCAATTCCGCGTATGGAATCGATGTTCGCGCCCTGGCGGGCGAGTTCACGGGAGATGGTGCTGAAAGCGCGCGCTGTCACGGGTCGTCCCAGAACGACGACGACGTGGGTGGCCAAGCTCTGACCACCGCCCCGCGCGGTGTCGATCTCGACATCGACGTGAACACCGACCGTCGCCATCGCGTCCTCGAGCTCCTCCTGGAGCGCCTCGGGATCGCGCGGGCAGGACAGGAGAACGCCCAGTGTCAATCTGCCGCGGATGACCACCTGCTCGACGTCGAGCAGACTGACGTTGTGCCGTGACAGTGCTGCGAACAGCACCGATGTGACGCCCGGCTTGTCGGGTCCCGTCACCGTCACCAGCACTGCGGTGTCACTCGAAGTCACCGAATCTCCCTTTCGTGCACGGCCCCAGCGGCCGGATAGGTCTTCGTGTCACCTGTCGTGGACGAGCGAGCCCGAACACGCCACGAGATTGTCGCAAGCGAAGAGCCCCACCCGGTAGCCGGGAGGGGCTCTCGCTGCGCTGTGGACTACTTGGGGTCCGGGTCTCCTGACCCTTCGTGATCGCTGGTGGCGATCGGGGCCCGGCGGGCCTGTTCGAGCACTGCGGTGGTCTTACCGCCGTGCGCTCCCGGCCCGACGTGCGCTTCCGCGCGCATCCGCTCGACCATGTGCGGGTAGTGCAACTCGAACGCCGGACGCTCGGAACGGATCCGAGGCAGTTCGGTGAAGTTGTGTCGCGGCGGCGGGCACGAGGTGGCCCATTCCAACGAGTTGCCGTAGCCCCACGGATCGTCGACTGTGACGACCTCGCCGTATCGGTAGGACTTGAACACGTTCCACACGAACGGCAGTGTCGAGGCACCGAGGATGAAAGCACCGACCGTGGAGATGACGTTCAACTCGGTGAACCCGTCCGAGGGAAGGTAATCGGCGTACCGACGCGGCATGCCCTCGTTTCCGAGCCAGTGCTGCACCAGGAACGTGGCGTGGAATCCGAAGAACGTCAGCCAGAAATGCCACTTGCCCAGAGCCTCGTCCATCATCCGGCCCGTCATCTTCGGGAACCAGAAGTAGATGCCGGCGTACGTCGCGAACACCACGGTGCCGAACACCACGTAGTGGAAGTGGGCGACCACGAAGTACGTGTCGGTGACCTGGAAGTCGATGGGCGGCGATGCCAGCAGAACACCGGTCAGACCACCGAAGACGAAGGTGATCAGGAACCCGATCGAGAACAGCATCGGCGTTTCCAGTGTCACCTGGCCTCGCCACATCGTGCCGACCCAGTTGAAGATCTTCACACCGGTGGGCACAGCGATGAGGAACGTCATGAAGGAGAAGAACGGCAGCAGCACAGCGCCGGTGGCGTACATGTGGTGCGCCCACACGGCGATGGAGAGAGCGGCGATCGCGATCGTCGCGTAGATCAGACCCGAGTAGCCGAAGATCGGCTTACGCGAGAAGACGGGGAACACCTCGGAGACGATTCCGAAGAACGGCAGCGCGATGATGTACACCTCGGGGTGGCCGAAGAACCAGAACAGGTGCTGCCACAGCAACACGCCACCGGTGGCCGGATCGAACAGGTGCGCGCCCAGGTGACGGTCGGCCGCCAGGCCGAGCAGCGCCGCCGTCAGCAGCGGGAAGGCCAGCAGAATCAGGATCGACGTCACCAGGATGTTCCAGGTGAAGATCGGCATGCGGAACATCGTCATACCGGGGGCGCGCAGGCAGATCACCGTGGTGATCATGTTGACGCCACCGAGGATGGTGCCGAGACCGGCAACGGCCAGGCCCATGATCCACAGGTCCGCGCCGACGCCCGGCGAGTGCAGAGCCGACGTCAGTGGGGTGTACGCGGTCCAACCGAAGTCCGCTGCGCCACCGGGAGTGATGAACCCGGCCGTGGTGATCAGGGCACCGAACAGGTAGAGCCAGTACGAGAACGCGTTCAACCGTGGGAACGCGACATCGGGGGCACCGATCTGCAGCGGCAGGATGTAGTTGGCGAATCCGAACACGATCGGCGTCGCGTACAGCAGCAGCATGATGGTGCCGTGCATGGTGAACAGCTGGTTGTACTGCTCGTTGGACAGGAACTGCATTCCCGGTATGGCCAACTCGGCGCGCATCAGCAGCGCCATGAGTCCACCGACCAGGAAGAACGCGAACGATGTCGCGATGTACATGATTCCCAACACCTTGGGATCGGTTGTCGTCACCGCTTTGTGCAGGAACGACCCCTTCGGTCCCGTCCGCGGCGGGAACGGCCGAGCAGCATCCACCGCAGGTGCGGGCCTAGGCGCTAGGGCAGTCACAGATCCTCCTGATTGCGCGTCGGACCTCGAACCACGAGGCGACGTCATCTAGTCGTGCGCTCCTCGAATCGTAGACCTTCGGACCGACGCTTGCCGAACCGGTCCTACCGTGTGTCGTATTGGGCCCGATCGGCCGTGCCCGGATCGCGCGATCTGCCTGCGCTGTCGGCCTTTCCGGCGCAGTCGGGGACGCCGCGGGAGTTGCCGATTCCGCACGCTCCGCGGTGCCCGTTCGGGTGTTCTGCGACGGCCGCCTTCCGATACTGTGTGAGACCACCCGACCCGTCGAAGGAAGTCCCGCGTTGCCACTCCATCCACGAGTCCCCCGTTCGTGTGCGCCGCGCAGGATCGGTGCCGTCGCCTCCGTGTGCCTCGCCGCCGCCTTGGCGCTGGTCGGTTGTTCCGACTCCGAGTCGCAGGACGACGCATCCACCATCGTTCGCACCACCACGAACATCGCCGGTGCCGGAGTGGTCGGCAACAACCGGGACACCGCGGGTCTGTGCCCCGCCCTCGCACCACTCGATCCGACCGGCATCGAGGGTGACACCAGACCCGTCGGACATGCCGAGGGCATCAGCGTCCTTCCGGCCGACCCCCAGCGCATCGTCGTGCTCGATGCCGCAGGCCTGGACGCGAGCTGCGCGGTCGGCATCTGGGAGCGCGTCGTCGGGGCGGCCACGATCGACCCCGATTTCCGGGGCGACGGAGACCAACCGCTGTACCTGGGCACCGGATTGGCGTCCGTTCCGTCCGTCGGGCCGGTGGGTTCACCCGACATCGATGCCATCGCCGCCCTCGACCCCGATCTGATCCTCGGTGCCGAGTCGCTCGGATCGACTATGTACGACGAGCTGACAGCCATCGCCCCGACCGTCTTCACCGCAACGGGGCAGGGTTGGAAAGACACCTTTCTGCAGTCCGCGGCGGCGCTCGGTCGCGGCCAAGCGGCATTCGAGGCACTCGCATCGTTCTCCGCCGACGCCGAACGAGTCGGTCGTGAGATCGACGCCACCCAGACTCAGGCGTCCGTCGTCCGATTCGCTGCGGATTCCATCGAGGTGGACGGACCGAACTCGTTCGCGGGCCAGATACTCGACGAGGTCGGAGTCGGCCGGCCCCAGAGCCAGCGCGACGCCACGTTCTCGGTCGAGTCGGACAACCTCACGCCGGTCGAGGGAGACATCGTCTACGTGCGATTCGCGGGCCCCGACGGCGAGAGCTTCGGGCGCGAGGTGATGGACTCCGATGCGTGGCACGCTCTCGGTTCTGTCACCGACGGTCGGGTCTTCGCCGTCGACGACACGGTGTGGTCGGGCAGCGGCGTCGTCGCGGCACGGGCCGTTCTGGACGACCTGTCCGCCTCCCTGAACGCCTACGTCTCCTGACGCGATGCCGATTCCCGAATTCGTCCGCGCTCTGCGCAGTGTCGTCGGAACGTCGCCGTTGTGGTTGTCCGGTGTCAGCGCAGTCGTTCTCGACGACGACCGGCGCGTGCTGCTGACTCTGCGAGCGGACAACAACACCTGGGCCGTGGTCTCGGGAATTCTCGAACCGGGCGAGGAACCCGCCCCGGCAGCGCTGCGTGAGATCGGCGAGGAAACCGGGGTGGACGCCTCGATCGAGCGCTTGACGAGCGTCGACGTGACGGAGCCGATCACCTACCCCAACGGCGACGTCGCGCAGTATCTGGACATCACGTTCCTCGCTCGATACACCGGCGGCATCCCGCATGTGGCCGACGACGAGAATCTCGACGTTGCCTGGTTCGCACTCGACGCGCTCCCCGAAAACCTCACGGCCACTTCGCGATTGCGAATCGAGAAGGCCATCGCCGACGAACCGTCGGCGTGGTTCCGGCGCTGACTCCCGACCGCACCGAGGACACAGTTCGACCGAACCTTCCCCCTTTCGATTCGTAATGTGATATCACTTTAATATCACCATCGAGAGGGAGGTTCTCATGTCCGCACCTGCAACCGTCGCCGAGAAGCCGACGGGTACTCCGACCACCACCATCGCCGAGCGCCCGGGATGGGATCTACCCGGCTGGTCGATGCTCGGCATCGGCCTCGCGCTGCTTCTCGGCGGAATCGTTGCGTTCACGGTCGGACTGGTCTTCTCCGTCGTCGGACTGATCGTGACCGGGGTCGTACTGTTCGTCCTCTCACTTCCGGCACTCATGGGCCTGACGCTGGTGCAACCGAATCAGGCTCGCGTTCTTCAGCTCCTCGGGAGTTCGTACAGCGGCACCCTGCGGACGCCGGGGCTGCGCTGGACAAATCCGTTGACGTATCGCAGGGCCATCTCGACCCGAATCCGCAACCACGAAACCGGACAATCCAAGGTCAACGACGCCGACGGCAACCCGATCGAAATCTCCGCCATCGTCGTCTGGCAGGTCGCCGATACTGCACTGGCGTCGTTCCAGGTCGATGACTACGAGGAGTTCGTCGCCGTCCAGACCGAGTCCGCCGTCCGGCACATCGCCGGCAGCTACCCGTACGACGCCGAAGGGCGAATGTCGTTGCGGGAGAACGCCGACGAGATCACTGCCGCCATGTCGGAGGAGGTGCACGCACGGGTACGTTCGGCCGGTGTCGAGGTGATCGAAACCCGAATCAACCGGTTGGCCTACTCCCCGGAGATCGCTCAGGCAATGTTGCGGCGGCAGCAGGCAGGCGCGGTCATCGCCGCCCGTCAGCAGATCGTCGAAGGTGCCGTCGGAATGGTGGAGATGGCGCTCGGGAAGCTGGAGGAAAAGCACGTCGTCGAGCTCGACGAGGAGCGCAAGGCCACGATGGTGTCGAATTTGCTCGTGGTCCTGTGCAGCGACCGAGACACGCAACCGGTCGTCAACACCGGATCGCTGTACCAGTGAGCCATGGCCGTCGAGCGTAAGAAGATTCTGCTGCGGTTGGACCCAGCGGTGCACGACGCTCTCGCCCGTTGGGCCTCCGACGAGTTGCGGAGCACCAATGCTCAGATCGAGTTCCTATTGCGCCGCGCTCTGAGCGAGAAGGGCCGAATGCCCAAGGACGCCGAGGACATTCGCCCGCCGGGACGCCCACCGAATTCGTGAGCGTCCCGGCGTGGCGAACGGGCTCAGAAGTCCCAGTCCTCGTCTTCGGTGTTGACGGCCTTGCCGATGACGTACGAGGAACCCGAACCGGAGAAGAAGTCATGGTTCTCGTCGGCGTTGGGTGAGAGCGCCGACAGGATCGCCGGGTTGACGTCCGTCTCGTCCTTGGGGAACAGGCCCTCGTAGCCGAGATTGTTCAGTGCTTTGTTGGCGTTGTAGCGCAGGAACTTCTTGACGTCCTCGGTCAGGCCGATCTCGTCGTAGAGGTCCTGGGTGTACTCGACCTCGTTGTCGTACAACTCGAACAGCAACTCGAAGGTGTAGTTCTTGAGTTCCTCGCGCTGCGCCTCGCTGACCTTCTCGAGACCCTTCTGGTACTTGTACCCGATGTAGTACCCGTGCACGGCCTCGTCGCGGATGATCAGACGGATCAGGTCAGCGGTGTTGGTGAGCTTGGCCCGTGAGGACCAGTACATCGGCAGGTAGAAGCCGGAGTAGAACAGGAACGATTCGAGCAGCGTCGACGCGACCTTGCGCTTGAGCGGATCGTCACCGTGGTAGAAGTTCAGGACGATCTCGGCCTTGCGCTGGAGGTTGACATTCTCCTCGGACCAGCGGAATGCGTCGTCGATGTCGCGGGTGGAGCTGAGGGTGGAGAAGATGGAACTGTAGCTCTTGGCGTGCACCGACTCCATGAACGCGATGTTGGTGTACACCGCCTCCTCGTGGGGAGTGATGGCATCCGGAATGAGGCTGACAGCGCCGACGGTGCCCTGAATGGTGTCGAGCAGTGTCAATCCGGTGAACACACGCATCGTCAACTGCTTCTCGACGGCGGTCAGCGTTGCCCACGACGGAATGTCGTTTGACACCGGCACCTTCTCCGGCAGCCAGAAATTACTGGTGAGGCGCTCCCACACTTCGGAGTCCTTGTCGTCCTGGACCCGATTCCAGTTGATCGCGGAGACGCGATCGATGAGCTTTACCATGGGTGCCTACCTACAGGTCGATGAGCGAGAACTGGGACGGAACTGCGTGAAAAGTCGCTGACACGAACACTACCCGTTGTGTCCGACAAGTCCGGTAGGCACTACAAAGTGTGCCGCGAGTGTCGCCCGCAGCGACGACCCCTACGCCTGCTTCGGTCTGTCACCACCCCACCGAGCACGGGACGGTTCCGGCTTCGATGGCCTCGACCAACTGCGCATGATCGCGCTCGTTCTGATCGGCGTAGGCGTGGGCGAAAGCCACCATCGCCCGACCGACCTTGTCTCCTCGTCCGAGGTAGTCGGCGATCGCCTCCGCGTCACCACTTCGGGCGTGCGCTCGTGCAAGCACCTCACCGCATGCGGTTGCGAATTCGGTGAGGTACGGCCCGATGATCTCGCCGTCGGGAATGACCTTCATGTCACGAAACTGCCGAACGTAGAAGTTCATGTCCCCCACTGCAGTCCATCCCACGAACATATCGGTGGCACTCTGCAGCATTCGCTGTCCGCTGACCACGCGCGCACCGTGATTGTCGTACCTGCTCGGTTCGAGAAACCGCTCGAACACCGACGGCCCCGCCTGCTTGATCTGCAGGAAGAACGGGTCGCCCGTCCGCCGTTCTTCCAGCAGCGCCAGATACACCCGCATCCCTACGCTCCCGACGCCGACCACCTGCCGAACCACGTCGAGAACTCGGAACCTGGACAGCAGACTCCAGATATGGTCGTCGACCGACTCGCTGTAACCGGCGATGACCGCCTGCACGAGCTCGATCTGGGAATCACCCACGTGGGTGCGAAAAGGCGCGTCCTCGCGAATTCGTCTACGCCCGTCCCTCGTCTCGGTGAACTTGCGGGACGCCCCACGGCTGGTACGACGCTCGGCTTTCGTTTCGATCAGTTTCTCGGCGTGGCGGGCGATGCCCGACGAGAAGTGACCGAGCAATCCCGCGACGTCGATGCGGTCGTACCAGATGTCGATCTCCGGGGTCTTCGCGTACGCCCTCATCTTTCTGCAGTACGCCGCTGTCATCGCTGCGACCGCCCGATCGGAGCGCCGCGCATCGACCCCGTTCTCGCGACCGAGAACCACCAGAGACGTCGCCAGCCTCTCGAGATCCCACTCGAACGGGCCCGGCAGCGTCTCGTCGAAGTCGCGGAGATCGAAGTACAGGTTCCGTTCGGGGGTGGCCCACAATCCGAAGTTCAACACGTGGGCATCGCCACACAACTGGACCTCGATGCCGGTGTGCGGAGTCGACGCGAGATCGGCCGCCATCACGGCCGCGGCCCCACGGAAGTAGGTCCACGGCGACGCGGACATACGGGCGTAGCGGATCGGTAATAGCTCCGGCACCCGAATGGTGTTCTGCGCCAGCACCGTTTCGAGCGCATCATGGCCACGTGAGGCTGGATCCCACTCGCCCAACCCGCTGCGGGGTACGCGCCGTCGGGCGTGTCGACCACGCGACAATTGCTCGGAAGGACGTGCGTCCTTCCGAGCAATTGTCACATCGATATCGGATTCGACCTCGTCGCCCGCTTCGGTGTCCATGCCTGATTATGCTCCGCGGCGCACCGCGATATCGCGGTATTCGCCACAGGCCGACCGACCGAGTCGACTACAGCATGCAGGACACGCAACCCTCCACTTCGGTGCCTTCGAGGGCCAACTGGCGCAGGCGGATGTAGTAGAGCGTCTTGATGCCCTTACGCCATGCGTAGATCTGCGCGCGGTTGATGTCACGAGTGGTGGCCGTGTCCTTGAAGAACAGCGTCAGAGACAGGCCCTGATCGACGTGTTGCGTTGCAGCAGCGTAGGTGTCGATGATCTTCTCGTACCCGATCTCGTACGCGTCCTGGTAGAAATCCAGGTTGTCGTTGTCGAGATACGGTGCCGGGTAGTAGACGCGGCCGATCTTGCCTTCCTTGCGAATCTCGATCTTCGACGCCACCGGGTGAATCGACGAGGTGGAGTTGTTGATGTACGAGATGGAACCGGTCGGCGGGACGGCCTGCAGGTTCTGATTGTAGATCCCGTGCTCCTGCACCGACGCCTTCAACGTCGTCCAATCCGCCTGAGTGGGAACGGATACGCCCGCATCGGCGAACAACTTCGCAACCTTGGGTGTGGCCGGCTCCCAGACCTGATCGGTGTACTTGTCGAAGAATTCACCCGACGCGTACTTGGAGTCCGGGAACCCCTTGAAGTACTGCCCACGAGCCTTGGCCAGCTGATTCGATGCCTGGAGAGCGTGGAACAGCACCGTGTAGAAGTAGATGTTGGTGAAGTCGATGCCCTCGGTCGAGCCGTAGTGAATGCGCTCCCGGGCGAGGTAGCCGTGCAGATTCATCTGCCCGAGGCCGATTGCGTGAGAATCGTTGTTGCCCTGCTCGATCGACGGCACGGAGAAGATGTGCGTCTGATCGGACACTGCGGTGAGTCCGCGAATGGCCACGGCGATGGTCTTGCCGAAATCGGGCGAGTCCATCGTCTTGGCGATGTTCAGCGAACCGAGGTTGCACGAGATGTCCTTGCCGACATGACTGTACGAAAGGTCGTCGTTGAACGTGGACGGCGTGGAGACCTGAAGGATCTCCGAGCACAGGTTGGAGTGAGTGATCTTGCCCTTCACCGGGTTCGCGCGATTGACGGTGTCCTCGTACATGATGTACGGGTAGCCGGACTCGAACTGCAACTCGGCGAGAGTCTGAAAGAACTCGCGCGACTTGATCTTTGTCTTGCGGATCCGCTTGTCGTCGACCATCTCGTAGTACTTCTCGGAGACGTCGATGTCTGCGAACGGGACTCCGTAGATGCGCTCGACGTCGTACGGCGAGAACAGGTACATGTCCTCGTTCTTCTTGGCCAGCTCGAACGTGATGTCCGGGATGACGATTCCGAGCGAGAGCGTCTTGATCCTGATCTTCTCGTCCGCGTTCTCACGCTTGGTGTCGAGAAACTTGTAGACGTCGGGGTGGTGAGCATGCAGGTAGACCGCGCCCGCGCCCTGACGCGCACCCAGCTGGTTGGCATAGGAGAACGAATCCTCTAGCAGCTTCATGATCGGGATGACACCCGAGGACTGATTCTCGATGCGCTTGATGGGCGCGCCGGCCTCGCGAATGTTGCTCAGCAGCAACGCAACTCCGCCACCACGCTTGGACAGCTGCAGGGCCGAGTTGATGGAGCGACCGATGGACTCCATGTTGTCCTCGATACGCAGCAGGAAGCACGATACGGGCTCGCCGCGCTGCTTCTTGCCGGAGTTGAGGAAGGTGGGCGTCGCGGGCTGGAAGCGGCCTGCGATGATCTCGTCGACCAGATCGGTGGCCAGGGCCTCGTCGCCTGCGGCCAGCGTCAGCGCCACCATGCACACCCGGTCCTCGAACCGCTCGAGGTAACGCTTGCCGTCGAACGTCTTGAGCGTGTACGAGGTGTAGTACTTGAACGCCCCGAGGAACGTGGGGAACCGGAACTTCTTCGAGTACGCGTGGTTGATCAGGAACTTCACGAACTCGCGAGAGTACTGGTCCAGAACCTCGGGCTCGTAGTAGTTCTCCTCGACGAGGTAGTCCAGCTTCTCGTCCAGATCGTGGAAGAACACGGTGTTCTGATTGACGTGCTGCAGGAAGTACTGATTGGCAGCCTCGCGATCCTTCTCGAACTGGATCTCACCGTTGGGGCCGTACAGATTGAGCATCGCGTTGAGCGCGTGGTAGTCCATGTCGCCGTCGCCGCGGACGGTGCTGGGTACGGGTCCTGCGTCGGTGATGGTCGGTGCCACGGCGATGCTCCTACTGGGTATGTGGTGGGTGGTGCTCTAGTGCGTGTGGGCGGCGCGTCGGACTTCACGTTCCCAGAAGTCCTCCAGCCCCTCGCGGACCCGCACTACATCCTCGGGGGTGCCCATCAATTCGAATCGGTAGAGATACGGAACTGCACACTTCTGCGATATGACATCTCCCGCGAAGCAGAACGAGTCACCGAAGTTCGTGTTTCCGGCAGCGATGACAGCTCGGATCAACGACCGATTGTGCTTGTCGTTGAGAAACTTGATCACACGCTTGGGGACGTAGTTGGTGTCGCGCCCGGAGTACGTGACCCCTCCCCCGTACGTCGGCACGATGAGGACGTAGGGAGTGTCGACACGAAAGGTGCCGTCCGGATCACGAAGTGGAATGCGTGTCGCGGGAATGTCCAGCTTCGAGACGAAGCGGTGAGTGTTCTCGGACGCGCTGGAGAAATAGACCAGTGAGTGGGTGGACTGCGGTTGGAAACTCACCGCTCACTCACTTCCTCGTTCTGTTCAAGCAGCGTTCGCTGCAAGGCTCTTGATGCGGTCCGGACGGAAGCCGGACCAGTGATCGTCACCGGCAACGACGACCGGAGCCTGCAGGTAGCCGAGAGCCATGACGTAGTCGCGCGCTTCGGGGTCCTGCGAGATGTCGATGACGGAGTACTCGATACCGGCCTTGTCGAGGGCGCGGTAGGTGGCATTGCACTGAACGCAGGCGGGCTTGGTGTAAACGGTGATGCTCATGGTGTCCCTCTTTCCGTTGTCGCCATCGGGTGAACCGACGCGACCGATGTGCTCTGCGTGTGGCACCGAGAACATCTCCCGCTCAGGGCGACTTCGACCTGCTCGAACCCATGTGTGCAGGCTCTTCGAGTTGTGGTCTCTCGGTTGGTCAAACACTACACCTAGTGTTCGACATCTGCCTAGAACACGAGATGTTGCGAACAACATGCTTGGTATTCGCTGGTCACGGCGTTGTCGAGCCGCGAGAATCGGCCGATATCGGCGTGTCGCACGTCACATTGCTTGCATGTTGTTCGTCACAGGGAGACCGGGCCGGGGCCATGACGTGTACCGAGAACCGCCGACCCTCCCCACGACACGCCGAAGGGCCCTCGAACTTCTCCGAGGGCCCTTCGGCGATCACGCAGTGGTCAGCGCTGGCGCGCCTTGAACCGCGGTTCCTTCTTGTTGATCACGAACACCGTGCCACGGCGTCGAACCACCTGTGCGCCGGGCTTGTTCTTGAGCGATTTCAACGAGTTTCTCACCTTCATGCCGCAACCCTACATGAAAATGATTCCCATAACCGAACGGGTCAGGCACTCACGAGTTCGTCGGCGGCCTTCACCAGTTCGGCAACGACGTGGCCGATCTCACCGAAGACCTCGGCGTTCTCACGCGGGTGGGCCGAGCCGAACTTGTCGACGGTGCCACCGATGGAGAGCCGAACATCCTCGAGAACCGTTCCGCCGGCGATGCGGACGGCCTTGCTGGTGTCCTCGTGCGCCCACTTCGCTCCGTTGCCGCTGGGGGAAGCGCTGATGACGACGACCGGCTTGCCCACCATGGCACCCGCACCGTAGGGGCGCGAAAGCCAGTCGATGGCGTTCTTCAGCACGGCCGGAATGGTGCCGTTGTATTCGGGCGTGACCAGCAACAACGCCGTGGCCTTCTCGGCAGCGGCCCGCAGAGCGAGTGCACCCTCGGGCACCGATCCCTCGACGTCGATGTCCTCGTTGTAGAAGGGGACATCTCCGAGTCCGTCGTAGACCACTACCTCGGCACCGGCGGGTGCCACGATGACAGCAGTCTCGGCGATCCGCTTGTTCACCGACTCGGCGCGCAAGCTTCCGACGAGAACGAGTACATGAGCGTCTGACATGAGGTTATTCCTTCGCGAGTTCGGATGACGTGATCGTCGTGTCAATTCCTACCATCCAAACGGACCGTGGTCCATTTATGTTCCCGGCAAGGTAGGCTTCGTCTGTGACCGGCCCCATGCTGCCCATAGCGGGCGAGGAATCCGAACGGTGCGACGCAGCACGCAACCGTCGCCTTCTCCTCGATGCCGCAACGGATCTGGTGGCGGCCGTCGGAGCCGACGCCATCACCATGGACGCGGTGGCCACCAAGGCCGGAGTGGGCAAGGGCACCGTGTTCCGTCGCTTCGGGAACCGGGCCGGGTTGATGCGTGCGTTGCTCGACCACACCGAGAAGAAACTGCAACACTCGTTCATGTTCGGCGATCCGCCGCTGGGCCCGGGAGCCGACCCGATCGATCGTCTCGTCGCCTTCGGCCGAGCGCGACTGGAATTCGTCAACGTTCAAGGGGAAGTGCTCCGCGCCGCGGAGAGCGCCGACGACGCGCGGTATTCCGCCCCGGCGCACATGGTCAACTTCACCCACGTGCTGTCGCTGCTCCGCGCCGCCGAGGTGGACGGGGATCTCGAATTGCTCGCGTACTGGCTGCTCACACCACTCGAAGCCACCCTGGTCCTCCATCAGTACCGCGATCTGGGAATGCCGATGGATCGCCTTGCCGACGGTTGGGAAGACCTGGTACGCAGGGCAACTCGAGTCCGATAGCCATCGGGGCAACTCGCACTCGGTAGCTCCTGCGTTCAAAGACGGACGACGGCGGCGGCCGCCGCGTGCAGCGCGGTGCCGTACGAGCGGCCGTGACCGGCTGCGTGAACGGCGAGTGGATGCAGCTGATGCAGTGCTGTGCGTTCGCGCCACCCTGCTCGCAACGGCTGCACCGTCTCGTAGCCGCCGACGACGACGTCGAGGTGGGGGCAACCGAACAGCGCCAGCATCGCCAGATCGGTTTCGCGGTGCCCACCGTGCGCCGCCGGATCGATCAGCACCACTCCCGCGTCGGTCCAGAACACGTTGCCGTTCCAGAGATCGCCGTGAATACGACTCGGCGGCTCTGCATCGTCGAAGTCGCCGTCCGCGATGCGTCCACACGCCGATTCGACGATCGACGCCTCCTCCGACGTCACGGTTCCGGCGTCGACCGCGATTCGGAGAAACGGCAACACTCGTTCGGCCGCGTAGAAGGCTCCCCAGGATCGGTGCACCGTACTGCTCATGGGCCGGGATCCGATGAACAGCTGACCCGAGAAGGCGACGCCGTCGGTATCCACGGGTGGCGCACCGAACCCGGCGGCTCCGGCCGAGTGTGTCGCGGCGAGCGCGCGACCGAACCGTTCGGCTCCGGCAGGCGTGGGACGGGTCGCAACCAGCCGCTCGAGTTCGATGTACGCCCGGCCGTGCCCGACGACCCCGACGACCGGGGCCCCGGCCTCGCCGAGCCACCCGAGCCCGGTGGCCTCGGCGGCGTAGAAGTCGGGGTGTGCCTGGGGGTTTCGCTTGACGAAGGTATCGGAGGTTGCACTCACGACCACCGACACTACGCACGGCGCGAGATCTGCCCCGGCATTCGTCATTAGGATGACGTGATGGGACACATCAACTCGGAATTGCGCACGGGGATCATGCGCGAGCTGGCCGTGCAGTCGACCATCGACCCGATCACGGAGGTCCGCAGGCGAGTCGACTTCCTCAAGGACTACCTGGCGTCGACGCCTGCCTCGGGGTTCGTGCTCGGCATCAGTGGCGGACAGGACAGCACGCTCACCGGCAAGCTCGCCCAACAGGCTGCGACGGAGCTCCGAGCAGACGGACACGAGGCCGAGTTCGTCGCCGTTCGCCTCCCCTACGGCGTGCAGGCCGACGAGGACGACGCCTCGATCGCGCTGAAGTTCATCGATCCCGACCGCACGGTGACGGTGAACATCAAGGACGCCGCCGACGCCGCAGCGGCCGCGACGGCGGAAGCACTCGGTAGTGCCGGAATCCGAGACTTCGTCCGCGGCAACATCAAGGCTCGCCAGCGCATGGTGGCGCAGTACGCCCTTGCAGGCGAACTCGGCTACGTCGTCGTGGGCACCGATCATGCCGCCGAGGCGATCACCGGCTTCTTCACCAAGTTCGGTGACGGCGGCGTCGATCTGACCCCACTGACCGGCTTGAGCAAGCGCCAGGGTGCGGCACTGCTGCGCGAGCTGGGCGCACCCGAGAGCACTTGGCGCAAGGTTCCCACCGCAGATCTCGAAGACGATCGACCTGCGCTACCCGACGAGGAAGCGCTCGGTGTCACGTACGAGCAGATCGACGACTACCTGGAGGGCAAGGACGTCACCGACGAGGTCGCCGACAAGCTGGAGAAGATGTTCCTCGCAACCCGTCACAAGCGCACGGTGCCCGTGACGCCGTTCGACGATTGGTGGAAGAGAAGCAGCTGAATCGGGCAGCCACGGGTCGGCGGCGGGGTGTACTCAGCCGCCGGCGAAGGGCGGCAGCACGTCGACCCTGCCGCCGATCACGCGCCCCAGATCGCGGGTGAGATCTTCTCCCACCAGGTACGCCGACACCCGCAGAATCGGCTCCATCGGCGCGCCGTGCCGGGACAGAATCAGCTCTCTCAGATCTGCGAGGGTGGCACCGACCGGCACGGTGAGGTACTCGGACTCGCAGTGCGACGCGTCGACCGCTGCAGCGAAATACCGCACCTCCACCTGGGTGTCACCCACCGATGGCTCCCATGCTGCGGGTGGGAGGTACGAAGCCGTCGGCGTCGATGCCGTGTCCAGCCCACTTGTTCCACATGGCCCCGCGCCACACCGCTGCCAGTTCCTCGTCGGTGGCACCGCCGCGCAGAGCGGCCCGCAGATCGGTTTCGTCGTCGCTGAACAGACAGGACCGAATCGTTCCTTCTGCAGTGATCCTGGTGCGGTCGCAATCACCGCAGAACGAGCGTGTCACCGACGCGATGATGCCGACGGTGGCGTCGGTGCCGTCGACGCTCCACTCCTCGGCCGGGGCCGAGGGGTCGGCACGCCCCACCTCACGCAGATCGAATTCGGTGGACAGCTCGTCGAGCAAGGTCTGGGCGTCGATCATGTTCGCGCGGGCCCACTCGTGATCGGCGTCGAGCGGCATCTGCTCGATGAATCGAAGTGCCACCCCCTCGTCGAGACACCAGCGCAGCAGATCGACGGCACCGGACAGCGTGTCGCGCATCAGAACGGCATTGACCTTGACCGGTCCGATCCCGGCTCGCTGCGCTGCCCTGATCCCGGCGAGCACGGACGGCAATCGGTCTCGTCGGGTCAGACGAGCGAAATCTTCGCGGTCGACGGAATCCAACGAGACGTTCACTCGGGTCAACCCGGCGTCGGCCAAGGACCGAGCCCGGTGTTCGAGACCGACGGCGTTGGTGGTCATCGACAGCGGCACACCCTCCGCGGCATCGCGGCACAACCGCAGAATGTCGTCGAGGTCGCGGCGCATCAGCGGTTCGCCTCCGGTGAAACGCACATCCCGAATCCCCAGCAGCCGCACGGACACCGAGACCACGCGGGCAATCTCGGCGGGTGTCAGCAACGCTGCCGCCGGGATAGCCGGAAGGCCCTCCTCCGGCATGCAGTACGTGCAGCGCAGCGAGCATTTCTCGGTGATCGAGATACGCAGGTCGCGGGCCACCCGGCCGAATCGATCGATCAGGTGTGGCACGTCCGGCCGATCGGACACGGAGTTCACCCCGCCTGCCGCAGAACCCGTGGTGGTGCCGAACCTTGGAATGCCGAGCGAGGTGACACTGTCCACCGTCACCTCGTACCTCGTCTCTGTCGGGAATCACGCCTGTCGTAGATGTGTCTACCCATTATGCCGCAGCCCACACCGAGCGGACGGATCGGCGTGCCTAGGATTGGCAACCATGACGATTGAGCAGACGCACGCGATCACTGGATCCGCACGGTGACCGCAGTATCGGTCGAGGAACACGCCGCCGCGGTCGAGACTCTGCTCGCGGCGCTGACAGCGAGAACCGCTCAGCGAATTCCTCTCGACGACGCGTTGGGCCGCGTCTCGTTCGAAGACGTTCGATCTCCGGTCGATCTGCCACTGTTCCGCAACTCGCACATGGACGGCTACGCCGTGGATTCTCGATCCGTGGCGACGACCCCGGTGACGCTTCCGGTCTCGACGATCATCGCCGCAGGCCCGACGCTGTCGGCAGTTCTCGCGCCGGACAGCGCCGCGAAGATCATGACCGGTGCCCCCATTCCGGACGGAGCGGACACCATCGTCCCCGTCGAGGACACCTCCGTACCGACGGCCGGTTCCGTGACGATCGAAAGAAGCCGCGCAGCAGGCGAATTCGTACGCGAACAAGGAAGCGACGTACGCGTCGGGACAATCCTGGTCGAGTCGGGCCGAGTGCTCGAACCCCGCCACATCTCCGTTCTCGCCGCCGTCGGCTTCGGCGAAGTGGACGTTCGTTCGCGCCCTCGGGTGGCCGTGGTGACCACCGGTGCCGAACTGGTCGACGCCGGTTCGACGCTGACGCCCGGTCAGATCTACGACTCGAACGGCATCACCCTCGCCGCACACCTTCGCGCCAGCGGCGCAGAGGTGGTCTCCGTCTCGCGCAGCTCCGACGAGCCGAGCCGCTTTCGCGAAATCCTCGACGCCGCAACCGAATCGGCCGAGCTGATCATCACGTCCGGCGGAGTGTCGATGGGCGACTTCGAGGTGGTCAAGGACGTACTCCGCCCGCTCGGCGGCAACTTCGGATCGGTTCGTATGCAGCCGGGCGGACCGCAGGGCATCACGATGTTCGACGGCGTCCCCGTGCTGAGCTTTCCCGGCAATCCCGTCAGTACGGTCGTCTCGTACATCATGTTCGCGCGCAACATCGTTCGGCGAGCGGCCGGTCTACCGCCGGTGCTCTCGACCACCGCGGCCCTGCACGAACCGATCGTGTCACCGCCCGGTCGCAGACAACTACTTCGTGGCCGATTACGCGACGACGGACGGGTCGAGCTCGTCGCCGGCCCCGGCTCGCACCTGGTGGCCGCACTGGCATGGGCCGATGTGCTGATCGATATCGACTCCGAGACAACCGAACTCGCCGCAGGAACCGACGTGGAGGTGTGGCCGCTGTGACCACCGACGCCCAGCCACCCCAGCTGTCTCATCTCGACGATCAGGGCCGCGCCCGCATGGTCGATGTGGTGCACAAGAAGGAAACCTCGCGCACGGCCGTCGCCGCCGGTGAATTCCTCACCACGGCCGAGGTCATCGCGCTCGTGCGCGCGGACGACATGCCCAAGGCCGACGTTCTCGCCACCGCCCGCATCGCCGGCATCTCGGCAGCGAAGCGGACGTCGGAACTGATCCCGCTGTGCCATCAGCTCGCCCTCTCCTCGGTGAAGATCTCGTTCGGATTCACCGAGTCGTCCATCACGGTCGAGGCAACCGCCCGCACCACCGGACGCACCGGGGTGGAGATGGAAGCACTGACCGCGGTCGCCGTCGCCGGCCTGACCCTCCACGACATGGTCAAGGCCGTCGATCCCGGTGCCACCATGAACGGCGTCCGGTTGCTCACCAAAGACGGCGGCAAGCACGGACATTGGCAGCGGGACGACGCAGAGGTTTCCCCCGAGGCTGCGGCTGCGCCGATCTTCGAGTCCTCACGGTCCGCGGCGGTACTGGTGGCCTCCACCGGCGGCGCGAACGGAACTCGACCGGACACCACCGGCCCCACCATCGCGTCCTGGTTGACCGATCGAGGCTTCGCCGTGCGCGGCCCACTGGTGTACGCCGATGCCGAGATCGCTGCGGGGCTGCAGGACGCCCTGCTCGGCGAACCGTCGCTGATCGTCAGCACCGGCGGCACCGGCGTATCCCCCACCGATGCGACCCCCGAGGCGACAGCAGCCCTCCTCGACATCGACATGCCGGGCATCGCCGATGCCATCCGAACCCGCGGAACGTCTGCGACGCCTCACGCGGTGCTCAGCCGCGGCGTCTCGGGTCTGATCGGACGCACACTGATAGTCAACCTGCCGGGCTCACCGGGTGGCGTGAAGGACGGACTCTCCGTTCTCGACCCGCTCCTCGACCATGTGCTCGCCCAGATCGCCGGAGGAGGCCCCCACGATGAGTGAGCTCGTCGCCCGTATCTCGAACGAACCGCTGAGCACTGCCGAAGTAGAGGCAGCAGTGCAGGATTCGCGTCACGGTGCCGTCGTACTGTTCAGCGGAATCGTGCGCGATCACGACGGCGGACATGCGGTGGAGACTCTGGAATACCGCGCCCACCCCGATGCAGAACGGTTCCTGAGCCGCTGCTGCTCGGAGGTATCGGCAGAGACCGGATTGGCGGTGGCCGCATTACATCGCGTCGGCGATCTGCGCGTCGGCGACCTCGCACTCGTAGCGGCCGTCGGCTCGGCTCATCGCGCCGAAGCGTTCGAGGCCTGTGCCAGGCTCGTCGAGCGCATCAAGGCCGAGGTCCCGATCTGGAAGCGTCAGGGATTCGAGGGCGGACGTACCGAGTGGGTCGGGCTCTAGGGACCTAGCCGGTCTCGAGGTAGCGATGGACCGGAAGCATCGCGGAGGCGTCGGCGGCGTCGTCCGGTCCTCGCACACAGGCACGCAACCGCTGCTCGACGGCCGACGCATCGAGTTCGGTACCGATCAGCACCAGTGAGGTCTGCTCGGGCTCGCCTCGGGCCCAGGACGCAGCCTCGAATCGAATGTGTCGGCCCACCGTGTGCACGACGAACTTCTGCGGGTAGCCGGCGATGCCGAAATGCACGAATCCCTTGATGCGATAGAGGTTCCCGGAAGGATTCTCCAAGAACTCGATCAACCGACGCGGTTCGACGGGCTCCGCCGTGACGAATTCGGTGTGTGAGTACTGCGCGTGCAAGTGTCGGTCGTGGTCGTGGTCGTGGTCATGGTTCTCCCGGAGTAGTTCGTCGAACGACAGCTGCACCGCCATTGCCGAATTCACCGAGTGATCCTCGCGTCGGTCGAACAGCAGCAGCGGGTCGACGCGACCGAAGGCCACGGGTACGACGGGGACGTCTCCTACGACCGACTGCACCGTCGACACCACCGCGGAGCGTTCGGACTCGCTCACCGCGTCGGACTTGTTCAACACCACCAGGTCGGCCAATTGCAGGTGCTGGTCGATCTCGGGATGCCGCACGCGGGTCTGCGGGAATTCCACGGCGTCGACGACCCCGACGAGCCCGCCGTAGACGATGAATTCGTTCTCGCTGCCCCGGACCATTCTGATGAGATTGCGGGGTTCGGCCAAGCCGCTGGCCTCCACCACGATCACGTCGATGGCGGACCGACGGTGTGCGAGGGCGTCGAACATCGCGTCCATATCGCTGATGTCGACGGCGCAACAGATGCAACCGTTGCCGAGCGAGACCATCGAATCGACCTGGCCGGCCACGAGCATCGAGTCGATGTTGATCGCCCCGAAGTCGTTGACCACAACACCTATTCGGATACCGGAATCATTGCGCAACAGGTGGTTCAGCAGCGTGGTTTTACCTGCGCCGAGAAAACCCGCAACTATCACCACCGGAATTCGTCGACGCGCCACGGCGTCCGAGACTACCGGTCGGCGAGAATCTGCTTCAGCAGGCCTCGAGCGAACGTCGACACACTGCTCACGTTGTCCGGGGTCGCGAGTGCTTCCAGGCCGTCGACGCCCAACGCATTCACGTACGGGGACACGCTCTCGAGCAACCTGGACAACGCGCTGCGCCCCTCGTCCGCGGGGCCCGCGCCGCTGGGTGCTGCCGGAGACGCGGCGGTATCGGTGGTCGCAGTCGCGGCGGGGGCAGCCGCAGGGGTGGTCGCGGCGTCCGTTGGGGTCGAGGGGGTTTCGGCCCCGAGGAGGTAGTCGATGATCCCCGTCGAGATGGCGATCGCATGCTCGAGCTGACCGTCCGAGCTCTCCAGCAGAGCTGCGTCGTCAGGGTTGGATCCGTTGCCCATCTCCACGAACACGAGGGGCACCGTGGTCAGCGCAGGACCGGCGACATCGGATCGCTCCTGTATCCCGTTCTCGACCCCCGCGTAGTTCGCCGGCTCGAAGCCTGCGCGCACGTAGGAGTCTCGCATCAGCGTCGACGCCGAACGTCCCCCCTCGGACTGGGCAGCGTCGGCAGCGGCGCTCGGAATCGGCAGAGTGGGCACGATCAGATGGAACCCGTGCCTGTCGGCGTCGGTCGTCGTACTCGTGGAGTCCGCATGGATGCTCACGGCCACGTCGGCTCCGGACTCACTGGCTGCCCTCGCCCTGTCGTCGACGCAGCCGCCCCAGCCGGTGTCGTCTGCTCGACTCGTCTTCACCGTCGCACCCAGACTTTCGAGGCTCGATCGGACGAGCTCGCTGACCTTCCAGTTGATCGTGTGCTCGGGCACGCCGTCCAGGGTGGTCATGCCGGTGGTCTGGCAGTCCTTGGTGCCGCCACGTCCGTCGTTCACCTGCCGCTGCAGATTCTCCGAGTGTGCGGTGCCCTGATGACCCGGATCGAGGAAGACCGTCTTCCCCGACAACTCCGTGCCTGCGGCGGGTGCCGTGCCGTCCGGTGCTGCCATGGCAGGTGCGGACACGAGCACCCCGGCACCGAGAATCCCGACGCACATCAGCGCCGTCACTACCGATCTGGTCATCGGTGCAGATTTCATAGCGTCTGGCGCAACGGTGGAACTCGCTGCGCAACTCCCCTTTCGACCCCTCGGACACCGCTGATCCGAGCGGGCCACCGCACCGCGGGGCACCACACGTCACAACAGACACTTGCGCCTCAAGTGAAGCAGATATTGCCGTCGACGCGTATCGGGTGATTTTTCGTTAGTGAAACGAGTGCGTTTCGTGACCGATTCGTTGCCGGAAACATCGAAGCGGAGTGCGCCGGCCGATCGCATTCGATCGAACTCGAACCGACTCGAGGATGGCACTACGTATTCAAACCGGACAGTTCGTCTTTCTCACGGATAACGATGAACAGGATCGCCGAGACAATGCTTCTCACAATCACCTCGTCGGTTTCCCGAGCTGCCGAGGTGATTGTGAGAATTCTGCGAATCGAGTAACAATTCCCCGACCCACATGGATAAACACATTGTTCAGCCGTATAGTCGCTTCAGTTCGATCTGGACATCCCCGCATCATCCCCTGCATCATTGGAGAGCTTCAGCATGGCCAGAAAAGTCTATGTGCAACTAGTCGACGACATCGACGAAAAACCGATCGAATCCGGTGGCGAACACATAACCTATTCGGTCAACGGAGTCAGCTACGAAATCGACCTGAGCGACAAGAACGCGAAGGAATTTCACCGCAAGCTCGACTATTACATCGAGCACTCCACCAAGGTCGGTGGAAAGCGAACGAAGAAGTCGAGCACCCCGGCAACCGGTGCCAAGCGCGACGCCAATCAGACCAAAGCCATCAGAGAATGGGCCAAGGCGAACGGCCACAACATCTCGGCGCGAGGCAGAATCCCCGCTGAGGTCGAGCAGGCATTCGACGCCGCTCACTGAGCCACCACAGCCGAATCGGGCTCCGGTCCGACACCCGAAAGCCGATTCGGCGGTCTCGACACCGAAACACGAAAAAAGCGTCGCCCGAGGGCGACGCTTTTTTCATTGACCATCTCGGTGAAGCTTGCTTCTCGGTGGAGCTAAGGGGACTCGAACCCCTGACCCCCACACTGCCAGTGTGGTGCGCTACCAGCTGCGCCATAGCCCCGAGTTACTGCGTGCTCCCGCTCATGCGGTTGCTCGAACGAAGTTACACCATCGGCCGCAGCAGCAACAAATCACCTGGTGCGACCGGTACCGAATCCTCCACGACCGATCGCACCCACGCCCGAGATCAGTTGATCGACGCAAGCCATTCCGAGTCACCGAGCGCATCGACAACCTCACCGTCCACGAGGACCCCCGGCGTTCCCCGGGCACCCGACGCCGCCAGTGCGTCCCGTCCGGTGTTCGCATCCGCTACTGCTGCGTCGCGCTGCGCACCGCTGGTGATGCACTCCGTTGCCAGCTCGCTCGCTCCCGCAGATCCGGCGAGTTCGGCGAGTTCGGCATCGGTTCGGTCGGAGTCACCGCCTTCTTCGGGGCGAAATTCCGGGTCGAACAACCCGGCGTGAAATGCCGAGTAGACCCGCGCGTTCTCGGTCGCTGCCACGCAGTGCGACGCCGCGACGGCACGCGTCGAATAGTCACCGGACGCCGACTGTGGATCCAGGAAATTGACCAGGTGGTAATTCACCGAGACGACACCGTCGTCGATTTTCTGAGCCAACTCCTGGCCGTGTTTCACTTCGAGGTCGCCGCAGAACGGGCACATCGGATCCTCGAAGACATCGATGAGCCGCTGCGCTTCCGGACGCGACAGCTGCACCACCCCGTCACCCGGCAACGACAATTCGACCGCCGGATTCTTGACCGTTCCGTAGCCGTCGTTGCGTGGAGCGTCGCTTCCGCTCTGCCACATGATCGCCACCACGATGACGATCACCACTACGACGAATGCGATGCCGCCCAATACGTACGTCATCGTGTTGGAGGTCGCCTCGGGTGTGTGTTTCGTACTCGATATCTTCTTCTGGCTCACACATCGAATACTACGGTTGCGTGCGTCAGGTGCGCTCGCGCCCGAGCGTGTCCGGAACTCGCGACCACCAGAGTCCGGCCAGGAGAAGCAACGCTCCTGTCACCGCGAAAGCCGGACCGAACGAGACCTGCTCGACGATCATCCCGGCCACGATCGGGCCGATGACCGCACCGACATCGGAGGCCATCTGGAATGCAGCCAGCACGGGCCCTCCGCGCGCCTTCGATCCGATCACGTCGGCAACCGAGGCCTGCTGGGCGGGGCTCATCAGTCCCGATCCGATTCCGGCGATCAACGACACCACGAGAAACAGCACGGGATCGTGCACGTAGCCCATAACGACGGTTCCCAGGCCGCACACCGCCAACCCACCCACCATGAAGGGCTTACGACCGCGCACATCGGACAGGCGACCGGCAGTGGTGAGCACCAGTGCATTTCCCACTGCGAACACGGTCAGCGCGATACCGACGAACACCTCGGATCGCTGCATCGCCTCGACGACGAACAACGGCACCAAGGCCACCCGAACACCGAACACTGCCCACCCGTTGGCGAAATTCGACGCCAGCGCGGCTTGATACGACGGAATCCGCAGGGCGGCGAGCAACGACATCGTGGGCGGTGCCGAGCCCTTCTCCGGCTTGACGAGGTCGGAATTGCCCAGGGTGAAATACACGACGGCCGCGGCGATCACGAGAGCCACGGCGTAGATGACGAACGGCACCCGCAAACCGAATCCGACGAGCGCGCCGCCGACGAGAGGACCGCCGATGGTTCCCAACAGGAAGGCTGTCGCATACAGGCCGGAGATGCGGCCACGACTGGTCGGAGGACTGATCCTGATCAGCAGTCCCAATGCCGACACCGAGAACATCGTCGAGCCGATGCCGCCCAGTCCGCGAAAGAGCAGCAGCTGCCAGTACGTCTGGGCCAGAGCGCACGCACCGGTGGACACCGCAACGATCAGCAGTCCGATCAGGTACACGGGCCGCTCGCCGAGCCGCTGCACCAGAGCGCCACTGGCGGGCGCGAACAGCAACCGCATGAGAGCGAATGCACTGATGACCGCCGACGCCGCGGTGTAGCCGACGCCGAATTCCCGGGCGAACTGTGGCAGAGCGGGCGCGACGATGCCGAATCCGAGCGCGATGACGAACGCCGCGGATACCAGAACCCAGATCTCCGGCGGGAGCTTGCCTCCGGGTTGGAACGCCGGCTCGGGCGTCGAACTGTCGTGATCGGGTGGAGGTGAGTCGGTCACGAGCTCTCGAGTGCGGACGACACCAGTTCACGTGCTGCGGCTTGAACCCGGGCGAGATGCTCCTCGCCCTGGAACGACTCCGCATAAATCTTGTACACGTCCTCGGTTCCGGACGGGCGCGCAGCGAACCAAGCGCTCTCCGTCGTCACCTTCAGTCCACCGAGGGCAGCCCCGTTACCCGGCGCCTCGGTCAGCGTTGCCGTGATCGGTTCCCCGGCAAGCTCGGTGGCGGTGATCTGGCTCGGTGAGAGCTTGGCGAGAACGGCCTTCTGCTCGCGGGTGGCCGGCGCGTCGACGCGGGCATACGTCGGATTACCGAACTTCGCGGTGAACTCGCCGTAGCGCTGCGATGGCGTGGACCCGGTGACGGCGGTGATCTCGGACGCCAGCAGCGCGAGGATGATGCCGTCCTTGTCGGAGGTCCAGACTCGGCCGTTGTGACGGAGGAACGACGCGCCTGCGCTCTCCTCGCCGCCGAAACCGAGCTCACCTGCGAGCAGACCCGGAACGAACCACTTGAACCCGACCGGCACCTCGAGGAGTCGACGACCGAGACCTCCGACGACCCGGTCGATCATCGACGAGCTCACCAACGTCTTGCCCACTGCCGCCGTGGGCGACCAATCGGGTCGGTGCGTGAACAAGTAGTCGATGGCGACGGCGAGGAAGTGATTGGGATTCATCAGGCCACCGTCGGGAGTGACGATGCCGTGCCGATCGGAGTCGGCGTCGTTACCCGTCGAGATGTCGAAGCGATCGCGGGCAGCGATGAGCGACGCCATCGCGTTCGGCGACGAGCAGTCCATCCTGATCTTGCCGTCGGTGTCCAGAGTCATGAAGCGGAATGTGCCGTCCACCAACGGGTTCACCACGGTCAGGTCCAGATTGTGCCGCTCGGCGATGGCATCCCAGTAATCGACACTCGCACCACCCAACGGATCTGCTCCGATGCGCACCCCGGCCGCGCGAACGGCGTCGAGATCGAGCACGTTCGGCAGGTCGTCCACATAGTTGCCGAGGAAGTCGTAGCGCGAGACGCTCCCCGCGAACGCCTGTGCGAGGGTCACCCGCTTGATGCCCGAAATGCCATCGCGCAGAAGCTCGTTCGCTCGAGCGGCGATGACCGATGTGGCATCGCTGTCGGCCGGACCGCCGTGCGGAGGGTTGTACTTGAAGCCGCCGTCCCGGGGCGGATTGTGCGACGGAGTCACCACGATGCCGTCGGCCTGCGCCGACGGGCCTGATTCGTTGTACCGAAGGATGGCGTGACTGACGGCGGGGGTCGGTGTGTATCGGTCCCCCGAATCGACCAGGACGTCGACGTCGTTGGCTGCCAACACTTCCAGAGCCGTCGTCCAGGCGGGCTCGGACAACGCGTGGGTGTCCCGGCCGATGAACAACGGCCCGGTGATGCCTTGTGCCGCGCGGTACTCCACGATCGCCTGCGTCGTCGCCACGATGTGTGCCTCGTTGAACGCCGAATCCAGACTGGACCCTCGATGCCCCGACGTGCCGAACACCACCTGCTGACTGGGTTCCGACACGTCGGGAACCCGCGAGTAGTACGCCGTCACGAGCTGCGAAAGATCGACCAGATCCTCCGGCAGTGCAGTGGTTCCAGCTCTCTCGTGCGCCACGATGCGCCTCCTCGTTGATCGACGAACCGAAATCCTCGACCAACCCTAGCGCCGCTGCCCCACCCGCGAGCTACTTGCCGGCTCGTTTCGGCGGCCGTGGGAGGAAATAGCTGGTCCGCTGCTGGTATTCGCGATAACCCGGACGCTTTTCCATGCTGCGCTCGAGCAACCGCGCACCGGTGGCGAACACCAGGAAGTACGTCATCGCGATGGGCGACAGCAACGTGAACACTCCGGGCCACGCCGACGCCGAGACGAGGAACAGTCCCCACCAGACCGCCGAATCGCCGAAGTAGTTGGGGTGCCGCGTCCAGGACCACAGACCACGATCCATGATCTTGCCCTTGTTCGACGCATCGGCCTTGAAGGCTGTCAACTGCGCATCGCCCACTGCCTCGAACGTCCATCCGAGAATCCAGACCAGTACGCCGAGTACGACCACCGGCAGAACGGATCCGTGGGCGACAGCGGATACCTGCAGCGGTAGGGACACGAACCACAGTGCAACCGCCTGCGTCAGGTAGATCTTCCGCAGGGCGTACAGGGTTTCGTTACCGGTGGCCTTGGCGAGCAGTTCGGTGTAGCGCGGATCCTCACCGTGCCCGCGCGAACGTCGAAACACGTGCAGCGCAAGACGAAGCCCCCACACACCGACGAGCACGAGCAGAAGTATTCGACGCCACAATTCGCCTGTTCCGGTCGCAGCCGAAATCAGCGCGATCAGAACGAACCCGCCGCCCCACGTCACGTCCACGACGTTGTGGCGTCCGATGCGCGCGCCGATGAGAGCGGTGACGATCATCAGAAGGGCGGTACCGCCGAGGCTCGCCAGCGATACGGTGAGGAAATCGGACCAGTTCACCGCGGGCACACCCACACCGGCCGCACCGGTTCCATCTCGGACGATCCGTTCTCGGACCGAACCGCCAGAATCTGGTCGACGCCCATCCGGTTGTCCCGGAACGCCATTCCGCCGCCGATCAGGTACAGCCGCCACACGCGCGCGACCTCTTCCCCGACCATCGCCACCACATCTTCGAAGCGCGCCTCGAAACGCTCCGTCCAGACGTCGACGGTCCGCACGTAGTGCTCCCGAAGAGCGTGGACGTCGCGAACCTCGAGTCCTGCCTCCTCGATCATCGCGACGGTCCGCCCGACCGGGCGCATGTACATGTCCGGCGCTATGAACGATTCGATGAATGCTCCGCCGCCGGGGTTGTCCCCTTCTCTTCGCGACATCTGCTGAATCAGCACGCGTCCACCCGGCTTGACGTTGGAGTGCAGTGCGGCGGTGTAGGTGGGGTAATTGGCCTCCCCCACATGCTCACCCATCTCGATCGACGCCACCGCGTCGAAGGGCCCGTCCGGAATCTCTCGATAGTCCTGAATTCGAATCTCGACGTTGTCCTGCAGTCCTCGGTCGGCGATTCGCTTGTCGATGAAGGCTTTCTGTTCGCGCGAGATGGTCACTCCGACGACCTGCGCTCCGTACTCCTGAGCGGCGTGCAGGCTCAGGGACCCCCAGCCGCAGCCGACGTCGAGAAAGCGTTGCCCTGCACGCTTGTCGAGGCCGATCTTTCGACAGACGAGGTCGAGTTTGTCGCGCTGGGCATCGTCGAGGGTGTAGTTCGGCGAATCCGAGGTCCAGTACGCCGACGAGTACGCCATATGCGAATCGAGCACCAATTCGTAGAAGTCGTTCGACAGGTCGTAATGGTGGCTGATCGCAGCGCGGTCACGGAGCATCGAATGCAACCGACCCTTCACCGAGGCCTGCGACACGGGCGGAGGTAGTGGGCGACCGAACACTCCGAGGTCCTTGGCCAGTTTCGCCAACCGCACCAGCGACGCCGGCCCCGGTCGGATCGCCGAGAGTCGGCGCGCACGCACCACTCCCCAGACGTGATCCAGGGCCGCGGCGAGATCACCGTCGACGTCCAGCTCCCCGGTGACGTATGCCTGCGCAGCGCCGAGTTCGCCCGGGCTCCACAGCAATCGACGAAGGGCGCTCGGGCTCCGCAACAGCACTCGCGGTGCCGACGCATCTCCTGCTACGGATCCGTCCCACGCCTGCAGCCGAACGGGAAGCGGACCACCCACGAGGGGTTCGATCAATTCGGCAATCCGATGTGCGACACCGACACTGCGATCGGTCCGGTCCACGGAAAGTGTCGAGGCGGTCATCGGTTGTCCCTTCGGTCGAGCACGATCTGCTGAACATCGAGGTACCCGGATCGAAATCCGGCCTCCGAGTAGCACAGGTAGAAGTGCCACATTCGCGCGAACACCTCGTCGAAACCGAGCTCCTCTGCCTCGCTGCGGTATTCACGGAAACGCCTGTCCCACTGAGCGAGGGTGCGCGCGTAGTGATCGCCCATCGACAGACGCTCGCGAACCCTGAGCGAGGTGCGCTGCTCGGTCACCTCCTCGATGGCCCGCACGGACGGCAGGAACCCGCCGGGAAATATGTACTTGTGTACCCAGGTGTACGTGTTTCGGGTGGCCAGCATTCGGTCGTGCGGCATCGTGATGGCTTGGAGGGCAACCCGCCCACCCGGCGCGAGCAGCGCGTCGATCGTCTCGAAGTACGTCGCCCAGTACTGATGCCCGACGGCCTCGATCATCTCGACCGACACGATCGCGTCGTACTCGCCGTCGACGAGCCGGTAGTCCAGTAGGTCGATCTGGACCCGTTCACCGTATCCGGCTGCGGCACATCGTTTCTGTGCCAATTCCTGTTGCTCGACCGACAAGGTCACCGAGCGAACGATTGCTCCTCGCGCAGCCGCGCGGATGGCCAGTTCGCCCCACCCGGTGCCGATCTCGAGCACCCTGGTTCCCTCGCCGACGCCCGCCCGGTCCAGTAGCCGGTCGATCTTCCGGCGCTGAGCATCGGCGAGCTCTTCGCTGTCGTCGTCGCTTCCCGATGCGGCGAACAACGCACTCGAGTAGGTCATCGTCTCGTCGAGGAAGAGCTCGAAGAGCTCGTTCGACAGGTCGTAGTGGCGCGAGATGTTCGATCGCGTGTTCGTGGTCGTATTCCGCTCGCTCCGTGGAGGTTTGGGGACATAGATCCCTCGCAGGCGCTGCAGGGACTTCGGAATCAGGGACGCCATGCGCCGGGCGAAGACCTCGAGCACGGCAGTGAGGTCCTCGGCCTCCCAGTCTCCGGCCATGTATGCCTCACCGAATCCGATGAGTCCGCTGTCGCCGACCCGTGCTGCGAAGTCGTGTGGTCGACGGACGGTCATCAACGGTGCATCGGCCGAGCCGGCCCCGATCACCTCACCGTCGGGCATCGCGACCCGGACCTCCAATCGCGCGACCGCGCGGCGAAAGAGGAAGTCGGCGACGGGTGCGGCAGCCGCAACCTTGACGCCACCGGGGACATGGGCGATCTGAGGCCAGACCCGCGGATCCACCGATGGACGCGGACCGACAGCGGAAGCACGGTACGGGTTCGACACAGAATCGGCCTTCGACACAGTTGTCATCTGCGGGCCCCTTCCTTCTGGAATTCTCGTGCCCCGGGAGGGGCAGGTTTCTGCGCGATCTTCAGCCCCCGAGCCCAGAGCCGAATGCCCTGCCAGCGGATCTGTATCACCACACGCAGCGGCGCACAGGGGATCTCGAGTGCGGTGCGAAGAATCGACCGCGTCGTCACCTCTCGTCGACGGCCGTCCACGCTCGCCACGAACGGCGGCTGACCGGGCCGCTCGAGGACGATCGACAGCCGGAGTGCCGCGTACGGCTCGGGTAGCCGCATGGAGTATTCGCCGTCGACGTCGTTGAACGGCGAGACGTAGAACTCCTTGGAGGTGCGGGCCGCGCCGCGATGATCGGTGTGCAGCAGATACCGGTATCGCTCGCCGTAGGTGTTGTGGACCTCCGCCACCACGCAGCGGAGGTCTCCGTCGCGATCGTGACACCAGTACACACTCAGTGGGTTGAACGTGTGCCCGAACACCCGCGCGCTGGCCAACATCGTGATCCGTCCGCCGCCCAGGTCGATACCGTTCTCCGCCAGGAACCCGTCCACGTTCTCCCGAATGGTGGCGTCGGGGTCACCGAGATGGTCACGGGCGTCGAACGAGGCCAGCGGTCGCAGCATCCGGGGCAGTTCGGGGAGTGCGTCGAGGTCGACGAACCAGCTGTAGCTCTTGTACGAGAACGTGTTTCGGATCGGCGCGCGTCGAACGTGGTCGATTCGAGTGCGATACAACGCCGCCCCGTGTGCGCGGGTGCTCGGCAGAACGGATGTCAGAGCCACGTGGCCCCCACCCGTTGTGCGGCGCGCGCTCCCGACAACGCACCGTCCTCGTGAAATCCCCAGCCGTGGTACGCACCGGCGAAGGCCACTGTGTCGGTATCCAATTCAGGGAGTCGACGCTGCGCTGCAACCGATTCGGGGGTGTACTGCGGGTGTTCGTAGGTCATCTCGTCGAGTACCGCATTCGGGTCGATGCGATCCGCTCCGCCGAGGGTGACCAGCATCCTGCGATCGGTGTCGCCCAGACGCTGCAACCTGGTCAGGTCGTAGCTGACGAGCACCCGGTCGGGTTTGGCGGCGCAGGACGGCAGGTGGTAGTTCCACGACGCCCGAGCCCTCGTGCTCTTCGGCAACACCGACGAGTCGGTGTGCAGTTGCGTGTGATTGGTCGAGTACGGCATCGCGCCCAGGATGCTGTGCTCGAGCGCCGTCGGTTCTGCGAGCATCTTCAGCGCGGCACCGGGATGCGCGGCGATCACGGCCGCGTCGAACGTGCGCAGGCGGTCGTGGCCGTCGCGGATCTGCACGGAGTCCTCGGACCTGTACACCGCGCGCACCGGGGTATCGAGCATCACCTCGTCGATGTGCTTCGCAACTCGGCGAACGTATTCGATGGACCCGCCGGTGACGGTGCGCCAGGTGGGAGATCCTGTGACGGTGAGCATTCCGTGGTGGCGGAGAAACGTGAACAGGTAGCGAGCCGGGTAGGCGAGAGCAGTGTCCGGATCGCACGACCACACCGCGGACACCAACGGCGTCATGAAGTGGGATTCGAAGTACGCGGAGAACGAATGATCTGCGAGGAACTGCGCGAGGGTCGTCTCGGACTCCACCGGTTCGGCACTGTCCAGCAGTTCGTTGGCCAGGCGATGAAAACGCTTGACATCGAGCAACATCGAGACGAATCGTGGCTTGAACACCGCGATGCGCTGCGCGAGGATCCCGCGCATGCCCTGGCCGCCCGAGTATTCGAGTCCGCACCCGTCGCAGCGCACGGACATGCTCATGTCCGAATCCTGCGTCGGGACGTTCAGTTCGTCGAACAGGCGCAGCAGAGTCGGATAGGTCCGGTCGTTGTGCACGATGAACCCGGTGTCGACGCCTACCGGACCGTCCGGGCCGTCCACGTAATGGGTGTCCGCATGGCCCCCGAGCCTAGAGTCCGCCTCGTACAACGTCACCGACGAGTTCTTCGACAGCGCGTATGCGGCCGTCAGGCCGGCGATACCGCTCCCGACCACCGCGATACGACGGCGCGTCACGACGGTGTTCCCATGCAGTCGGCCCGCGCATCGGCGATGCCGAGAACGAAGTCACGCGTCGCCCGCGACCAGACCCGCGGATTGCGCAGCATGAAGTGCCCACCCGGAACGGAGAGGTAGCGGGCGTCCGCCCCTCGGGATGCTGCTCGCTCGGTCGCCCGACGCGAGGTTCGCGGATCGGTCCACTTGTCGGCCGTCCCGTGTACGACGAGCAACGCATGCTGCGCGCCGAATCCGTCGGCCTCCGTACCCTCCGGCCACCACGGAGCCAACGCGACGACACCCACGATAAAAGGGTCGTCGATCAGAGCAGCAGCAGTGCGGCCACCCATCGAATGGCCGACGACCACCACGTGAACGTCGGGATACTCGGCGTGAATGCGATCGAGCGCCCACCGCGCATCCTCGACCGGAGACCGCTGGGGGGCGTTCCAACCACGAAACCGATACTGCAGCTGTTGGACCGAAATGCCGCGTGCTCGGCCCGCGCGACGAAGCATCCACGTGAACGGCCACATGCGCAGACCGGCCAGGTGCCAGGGCCTACTGCGCGCCCGGCTCACGTCCTTGCCGCCGCCGAGGACCAACACGACCAGTGCAGGCTCGGAGACTCTTTTCCCGGTCCGCAGAAGTGGAGTCGGCTCGTTGCTCATGACCACTATTCGGCACTGCGGCCGCTTCGGGTGGGATGGGTCGAGTCGAGTCGATTGTGACCTGGCCGACAGAGAAAGAAGACCGGGCCGAGAGTGTGTCTCTCGGCCCGGTCTTCTGCGGTGGAGCTGCCGGGAATCGAACCCGGGTCCTCTGCTGCATTGCCAGGGCTTCTCCGTGTGCAGTCCGCTATGCCTCTACTTGGATCTCCCGATCTCGCGAACAAGTCAGGATGACGATCCCAGCCACTGTTTGATGTTCCTCATCATCCCGCGGCCGGATGAATCGGTGAGCCCTCTAGCTGATGCCAGTACCCGGACCGAGGGCAAGCCCGGACTGACAGACACGCAGTCGCTACTTAGGCAGCGAGTGCGTAGTCGCGCTGATTGGAATCGGCGCTTATAAGGTTGCGATGACGCTTACGGTGGTCTCTCGCCTGCACCGACACGCTTCCCCTGACTCAACATACAAAGTCGAAACCGTTCAGCCCCGTATGTTCCCGAACACCGTGTCCGGGCTGTTCAGTGTAACGCCTCTCCCGAGCACATTCATTCCATTAACGGCCGACCCGGCGATCCGTCGTGTTCGACGCGGCATCGTCGTCCACTCGCTGCACGACTGTGCGCAACATTCGACGGGTCATGACCAGGCGTGCCGGCAGCGAGGCGTACCAGACAGCCCGACCGGCAAGACCGCGAGGAAAGAACACCAGCCGCTGCTCGATGGTCGGCTGCTTTGCAGTTCCTCCCACCGTCAGGTCGAGCCAGGCCTCCCCGGGAAGTCGAGTCGAGGACTTGAGCCGAGTGGTGTGTTCGGTGCCCGACGCGGATGCGTCTGGTCCGGTGACGTCGCGACGCCAACCGGTGAGAACGTCGGCGTCGGCCAATCGTTCGAGAGCGGGCCTGATCGCGGTCGACGGTGCCGCGCTTCGGGCGACCCTGGTGTCGGTGTAGACGACCTCCCCTGCCCATGTCGGATCCGAGGGCAACGGATCCGACGGTGCCGCGGTACCGGTGGCGTCGGTCCACCGCGTCTCGACCTCACCGTCGTCGATCTTGCGCAGTGCCAATCGCACGGAGTCGCGGTAGCCGGTCAGGCCGCCGTCCGGACGCGGTACGACGGCGTCGATGTCCATCTCGTGGCCTACGGCGTCGTACTGCAGAGATTCGATGAGCGGCATCGCCAGGCCGCGCGGAATGGGAGTCACCAAACCGATCCAGTGGCCGGCCAGTCGAGGAGTCAGCACCGGGAGAACGATGATTCGACGCTGCCGCAGGCCCGCGACGTCGGCGTAGATGTTCATCATCTCGCCGTACTGCATGACGTCGGGACCACCGATGTCGAACGTCCTTGATTCGGTGATCGGCGCACTCGCGGCCCCGATCAGGTAGTGCAACACGTCGCGAACGGCGATCGGTTGGATGCGGTTGTGTACCCACCGCGGTGTGGTCATCACCGGTAGCCGATTGGTGAGGTGCCGAATCATCTCGAACGACGCCGAACCGGATCCGATCACGACGCCTGCCTGCAGCACGATCGTCGGCACACCCGAGTCGATCAGGATGCGTCCCACCTCGGCTCTCGACTTCAGGTGTGGTGAGAGCTCACCGGTCGGCGGGTGCAGCCCGCCGAGGTAGACGATCCGCCCCACGCCGCATTCCGCTGCTACGGCTGCGACGTTCTCGGCGCTGTCGCGTTCGGTGTCGGCGAAATCCGAGTGACCTGCAGTGCCCATCGAGTGCACCAGGTAGTACATGATGTCGACTCCGCTGAGCGCTGCCTTCAACGATTCCCGATCGCTCAGATCGCCCTGAGCGATCTCGACATCGGCCGCCCACGGCACGGAGTCGAGCTTGGCGGGGGTGCGTGCCAGCACGCGGACCGTGTACCCCTCTTCCAGGAGTCGCGGAGCCAGTCGTCCACCCAGGTATCCCGTGGCACCGGTCACCAGAACGCGGGTAGGCCGAGCGTCGTCCTGAACTGCGGGATCGTGGGAAGGCGAATCGTAACCTGTCATAAGCGGAGTCATTACCCCCGCGCGGTGCGGTTCAACCGGAGAGCGCGATCATCGCGATGGCGCCGAGCGCCAACGCCATACCGATCTTCTGCAGAGTGCCGACGCGCTCGCCGAGCATCACCATCGCCAGCAACACCGTGGCCGCGGGATACAGCGAGGCGATGACGCTCACCAGCGACAGCAGACCACCCTGGTAGGCGTAGATCATCGCAGCGTTGGCCACGACGTCGAGCACGCTGACGAAGGCGGCGAGTTTGAGCACGCTGCCGTGCGGGAGTGAGAAGTGCCCGGAGGCAAGGGCCACGATCCAGACGACCGCGGTCGCCGATGCGCGCGACGCCGCCAGCGGCCACAGCCCACTGCCGTCCCCGATCCGGTGCAGAAAGATGAAGGCGAACGCGAACGTCACCCCCGAACCGACCGTCAACCAGGCGACCGTTCGGGTGAACTTCATCTCTCGACCACCGGCAACCTCACCGGTCACCTTGTCCGGTGATTCTCTGCTGACCAGCACCACGGCCACCAGTGCGACGGCGATACCGACGAACGCGATCACGCCGGGCCGCTCGCCCATCGACAATCCGACCAGCACCGGGATACCGGCGACCAGCACCGCGGTGACCGGCGAGACCACGGCCATCGGTCCGGCGGCGAGGGCCAGGTAGAACCACCACACGGCAACTCCGCCTGCGACACCCGAGGCCAGTCCCCAGAGCATCGCCGGGAGCTCGATGGTGCCGCCGACGAACGGAGCGACGAGCAGAACGATCACCAGCGAGAGCGGGTAGGACACGATGACCACCCGGAGGGCGGCGACCCGGCGGGATGCGACACCGCCGACGAAATCGCTCACCCCGTAGCCGACGGCAGCTACCAGAGCGAGCAGAACAGCGGTCAGCGCATTCCCTTCACGCGACGGCCCAACTCGCGGGTGACCTCGCGTTCGGCGGTGCGCTTGGCCAGCGACTGTCGTTTGTCGTAGTCCTGCTTGCCCTTGGCCAGTGCCAGCTCGACCTTGACCTTGCCGTCGGAGAAGTACATCGACAGCGGCACCAACGTCAGGTTGCCCTCTTTGACCTTGCCTGCGAGGCGGTCGATCTCGCGGCGGTGCAACAGAAGTTTGCGGTTGCGCCGCGGCGCGTGGTTGGTCCAGCTACCGAGCGTGTATTCCGCGATGTGCAGTCCGCGTAGCCAGATCTCTCCGTCGTCGACGGTCGCGAAGGCGTCGACCAGCGAGGCCTTGCCGTCACGCAGACTCTTGACCTCGGTTCCGACGAGGGCAACTCCGGCCTCGACGACGTCGAGTATGGAGTAGTTGTGCCGCGCCTTGCGATTGGTCGCGATGGCCTTGCGGCCCTTCTCTCTCACTGCAGGGCCCTTTCTCGAGCGTTCGTCGCGCAGACCGGTTCCACGGGCAACCGCTCCAGCATAGAACCGAACGGCAAGCGAATTTATTCGCGCACGTACAGGCGCAGCGTGATGTAGGCCGTCACCGCGGCCATTCCGACTCCCACCAACGCCAGGAACGGCGAGACGAGCAGCACGTCACTGTTCGATATCCGGGCCAGGATGTTGGCCTGATACACATCCGACAGAACGTCGTCGATGAACATGTTCTTGGCCGTGAACAAGCCGGCAATGGCAAGTGCGGAGCCGATCAAGGCCGCCACCACCGCCTCGAGCAGGAACGGCAGCTGGGTGTACCAGCGAGTGGCACCGACCAAGCGCATGATGCCCACCTCGGTCCGTCTGGTGAACGCGGCGATCTGAACCATGTTGGCGATCAACAGGATTGCGGCGATCGCCTGCACCGTGGCGATGGCGAATGCAGCGTTGCGCACGCCGTTGAGCACGCTGAACAAGCGCTCCACCAGGTCGCGTTGGTTCAGCACGCTCTGCACGCCGGGTCGATTCTCGAAGTTGTCGTTGATCACCCCGAACCGCTCCGGGTCACTCAGACGAACCTTGAACGATGCGGGAAAGCTGTCGGCACTGACCAGTTCGGCCAGCTCGGGCTGATCCTTGAACACTCGCTCAGTGGCGTCCTTCACCGCATCCTCACGATTGAGGTACTGCACCGAAACCACCGACGGCGTGCTCTCCAGATCCGAGCGCAGGGTGGCGCAGGTGTCCTCGGCGCAATCGGGATCGGTTGCCGAGATGTCGTCGGTGAGGAAGATCTGCACTTCGACCCGGTCGAGAAAAATCTGCTGTGTCTTGCCCGCCATCTGCACCACGAGCAGTCCCCCGCCGAACAGGCCGAGAGAAATAGCGGTCGTCAAGATCATGGCGATCGTCATGGTGATGTTGCGGCGAAGTCCGGTGAAGACCTCGCTGAAGATGAAACTTGCGCGCATCGCGGAATCCGAGCCCTTCGATTCGTTCGGTCGTGAAGTCCGATAGGTCCTGGTCGGGTGTCGTCAGCGACCGACGCCGTAGACCCCGCGGGCCTCGTCACGAACGACTCGTCCGTTGTCGAGTTCGACGACGCGTCGGCGCATCGAATCGACGATGTGATTGTCGTGGGTGGCCATCAGCACCGTGGTGCCGGTGCGGTTGATGCGCTCGAGCAACAGCATGATGTCCTGACTGGTATCCGGATCGAGGTTTCCGGTCGGCTCGTCCGCGAGCAGCACGAGCGGACGATTGACGAACGCCCGAGCGATGGCGACTCGCTGCTGTTCACCACCGGACAGCTCGTTGGGCAGACGATCCGACTTGCCGCCGAGTCCCACGAGGTCGAGCACTTCGGGGACGGTGCGCTTGATCATCGAGCGCGGCTTGCCGATCACCTCGAGGGCGAACGCCACGTTCTCCACGACGGTTTTCTGCTGCAGCAGACGGAAGTCCTGGAACACGCAGCCCATGCTCTGCCGCAACCGCGGGACACGACGGGCCGCCAACCTGTTGACATGGAAGTCGGCGACATGGATGTCGCCGGAGGTGGGCGTCTCCTCCTTGAGGAGCAGCCGCATGAACGTCGACTTCCCCGAACCCGATGGGCCGATCAGAAACACGAACTCGCCTTTGTCGATGGAGACCGTCACCTTGTCCAGGGCGGGCCTGGTGGAGGTCTTGTAGGACTTGGAGACATTCGAGGTGCTGATCACGGGTCGCCAGTGTAGTCCTTACTCACCGGTAGCTGCCGGAACCGCTCGGGCGTCGCGGCGAGTCCCGAGAGACGGTAAAGGCCGACTCAGCGCGCGGATGTCGGCGCAGGTTGGCTGGGTATCAGCGACTGGATGGCCGGCGGAATCGGCACGCCGAACGGCGCGGTCGTCGTCGGTGGCACAGTCGTCGTGGTTGCCGGCTGACCGGATCCGTCGACGCTGTCCGATCCATCCGGGTCGGTGGTGGCCGTCGGCGTGGGTGTGACCGTCGTGCTCGTGAAACTCGGCTCCGTGGTTTGCGGCTGGGTGTACGGGGTGAGCTCGCCTGGGTCCACAGCAACCGGGCCCTGAACCTGTTCGCTGTCCCTCTCGGCGATCTCGGCGCTGACCTGGCCGTACCAGAGACCGGTGAGCACGAAGCAGATGCCGAACGCGACGGTGGACGTCCGGACGCGGCCGTAGATCTTTGCCGGGATGCGCCACTGTCGCCAGTTCCGCTGCGGGTGTTCGGTTCCGGTCTCCGTCGTGCTCACTGTTCCTCCCTCCGGTCTCGTCCCGACGCATCCGGTGCGACCCCGGCCGTACTGACGTCGGGAGCAACACTGATGCCCTCGGGGCGCAGTGCGGCAGCCACCCGGACACGAAGTTCTCGTCCCACCTGGAACTGCTTGCCGGGCAATGTTCGCGCCACGAGACGAACGTTGACCTGGCCCACCTCGATGCTCTCCACGCCCATCACGGTCGGTTCGTCGAGCAACAGGGGCCGCAGCCGGGTGTCCGCGAACGCGTCGCGGCCGACTGTGCGGAGCAGTGCGTTGACCTGGGTGAGATCCGCTGTGCTCGGCACGGGAACGTCGACGACGGCGCGCGCCCAGTCCTTCGACAGGTTGATCGCCTTGACGATCTGCCCGTTCGGCACGGTGATGACCTCGCCGTCGACGCTGCGCACCCGAGTTACTCGTAGCGTGACGTCCTCGACGGTGCCCTCGGCGTCCTCGGCCGAGCCGTTGACGGCGATCTGCACGACGTCACCGAATCCGTACTGACGTTCGGTGATGATGAAGAACCCGGCCAGAATGTCCTGGACCACGCGCTGAGCTCCGAAACCGAGTGCCGCGCCGATGACCGTCGCGGGTGCCACCAGCCCGCCGACGCCGAATCCGAAACGCCTCAACACCTCGATGGTGACCAGGATGTAGATGAGGGTGACCACGACCCAGGTGATGACCTGGGCAAGGGCGTGCCGATGCTTGGCGGCCTCGGACCGCACGAGCGCATCGCTGTGCTGGTAGTTCTGGTCGATGCGGGCAGTGATCCGCGACCCGGTCCAGGTGACGAAGCGCGCGGCCAGAAGCCCGCCGAGGATGTACAGCAGTATGCCGAGGGCATTCTGCTTCAGGTCGAGCGTCGGGTTCAACCAGCTCGTCATCGGATCGTCGGAGCGGAGCCTGCGCAATGACCGGTCATCTACTGCTCCCCCCGCATTCGCCATCGAATTCCCGATTCCAGGAATCCGTCGATGTCTCCGTCGAGAACAGTAGACGGATTGTTCACCTCGTACTCGGTACGCAAATCTTTGACCATCTGGTACGGGTGCAGTACGTACGAGCGCATCTGATTTCCCCAGGAGCTGCCGCCGTCTCCCTTGAGCGCGTCCATCTCGGCGCGTTCTTCCTTGCGCTTGACCTCGAGCAGCTTGGCCTGCAGCACTCGCATGGCCGATACCTTGTTCTGCAGCTGCGACTTCTCGTTCTGGCAGGTCACCACGATCCCCGTCGGGATGTGCGTCAACCGAACGGCGGAGTCGGTGGTGTTGACCGACTGCCCACCCGGCCCGGACGAGCGGTACACGTCCACGCGAATGTCGTTCTCGGGGATCTCGATGTGGTCGGTGGTCTCGACGACCGGAAGAACCTCGACCTCGGCGAAGGACGTCTGGCGTCGACCCTGGTTGTCGAACGGACTGATCCGCACGAGCCGGTGTGTGCCCTGCTCCACCGACAGCGTGCCGTACGTGTACGGGGCCTTGACCGCGAACGTCGCGCTCTTGATGCCGGCTTCTTCGGCGTAGGACGTGTCGTAGACCTCGACGCCGTAGCCGTGCTTCTCGGCCCAGCGGATGTACATGCGCATCAGCATCTCGGCCCAATCGGCAGCGTCGATTCCGCCTGCACCGGAACGGATGTTCACCAACGCGTCGCGCGCGTCGTACTCACCGGACAGCAGGGTCCGTACTTCCATGGCTGCGATGTCCTCACGGAGCGACGCGCGTTCGGCGTCGGCATCGGCGGTGGCGGATGCGGCGTCGTCACCTTCCTCACCCTCGGCGAGCTCGTACAACACCGGCATGTCCTCGAGGCGCTGACGGAGCTCTTCGACGCGGCGCAGCTCGGCCTGCGCGTGGGACAGCTGGCTGGTGACCTGCTGAGCGTGTTCCTGGTCGTTCCACAGGTCCGGTGAGGCCGCCTGATGTTCGAGTTCGTCGATGCGTCGCCGCAGTTCCTCGACGTCGAGAACAGACTCGACGGTGGAGAGAGTGGTGTCGAGCTCGGCGAGGTCTGCAGAAACGTCGGGATGCACGAGAGTCAAGGTTACCGGCACGCGAACCCGAACCCGACCGCCCCCGAGCAACACCGGGCACAGTCGGATGTGTCCGTCGTTAGTCTTACGCGGTGACCGACTACTCCGAGGATCTTTCTCTCGCCCTCCGACTCGCCGACGAGGCCGACGCCATCACGCGGCGGCGATTTCTCGCCATGGACCTCTCGGTGGATTCCAAGCCGGATCTGACACCGGTGTCGGACGCGGATCTGGCCGTCGAGACGACGATCCGCGGCGTGCTCGGAGCGCAACGCCCTGCCGACGCGTTGCTGGGCGAGGAATTCGGCGGCACTGCAACGTTCAGCGGACGCCAGTGGGTCGTCGATCCCATCGACGGCACCAAGAACTTCGTCCGTGGCGTTCCGGTGTGGGCGACGTTGATCGCGCTGCTCGACGACGGAATACCCCGTGTCGGCGTGGTGAGCGCGCCCGCCCTGGGCCGACGGTGGTGGGCAGCACTCGATCTGGGAGCCTGGACGGCATCGGACGGGGGCACCCCGCGCCGGATCGAGGTCTCGAAGGTCGATTCGCTGGCGTCGTCGAGTCTGAGTTTCTCGAGCCTGAGTGGGTGGGCGGACCTCGGCATCAGGGATCGTTTCCTCGATCTGACCGACGCCGTGTGGCGGGTTCGCGGCTACGGCGACTTCTTCTCCTACTGCCTCGTCGCCGAGGGGGCGGTCGACATAGCCGCAGAACCCGAGGTCTCACTGTGGGACCTGGCCGCACTCGATGTCCTCGTGCGCGAAGCCGGAGGCAGTTTCACCGCGCTCGACGCCACGGCAGGCCCGCACGGTGGCAGCGCCGTGGCCACCAACGGTCTACTGCAACACCAGGTCCTCGCGCACCTGTCCCCCAGCGCCTGAATCACGCCTGGAGAACTGCAGCCAGGATCAGCGCGATCAGCGGTGTGATGCCCTGGACGAATGCGGGCCGGAAATACTTCGCACCGCCGGTCGCCAGAACGATCGCTGCGCCGACGATGCTCGCGCACGCGAAGTAGACGACGGCGTCGCCTGCGGACCCGCCCACGACGAGTCCGACTGCGATCCCGACAGCCAGAAACAGGTTGTAGAAGCCCTGATTGAACGCCATCGGCTTCACGACATCGGCGTCGTGCTGGCTTGCGACGCCGAACTTGGCCCAGATGACCGGCTTCGACCACAAGACACTTTCCATGACGAAGATGACGACGTGGAGGGCCGCGGCGATGGCGGCGAAGACCTGGGCGATCGGGTGCACGGACGTAGCGTGCCATACCCCTCGTCGCCGGAGGCAACGTTCGGTTCGCCGGCCTCCTGGAAAGGTCAACTTACTCGACAGTAGACAGCTATCTTACTCGGGAGTAAGATCTGTGGAGTCCGTGCCCGACGCCGAGGAACTGGTGATCATGAGCAAGCAAGACAGTGTGGTCGACGCGAAGGCCCCGAAGGTGCCCCGCGATACTTCTGCAGTTGGCCTCAACCCGTTCAAGCGGGATGCGATCGGAACCGCCATGCGCGTTCTGACCGCCATCACCGGATCGGAACTGGCGGAGAAGTACAACCTCCGCCAAACCATCGACCGGGTGACGTACGAGAGCACCAAGACCGGGTTCAAGACCCTCGGCGCTGCCAATCGCACGTTCGCCAAGGTCACCGGTGGCGGCAAGCCCAAGCGTCTCGACGACGGCGCTGCCAAGAACCTGAGCTACTTCGACCTGACGCCCGACGACGAACAGCGCATGATCGTCGAAACGGTCAAGGAGTTCGCCGAGGAGATCCTTCGCCCGGCTGCGTTCGACGCAGACCACAGCGCCTCGTCGCCCGAGGATCTGGTTCGGCGCTCCGCCGAGCTCGGCATCACGCTCATCAACGTTCCCGAGGAACTCGACGGTGCCGCCACCGAGCGTGGCGCTGTCACCAACTCTCTCGTCGCCGAGGCACTCGCCCATGGCGACATGGGGTTGGCACTGCCAATCCTCGCGCCCAGCGGCGTCGCCGTCGCTCTCACCCAGTGGGGCACCGACGCGCAGCAGAAGACCTACCTCCCGGCCTTCGTCGGTGAGAAGGTGCCGAATGCAGCAGTGGTCGTCAACGAGCCCCGCGCACTGTTCGATCCGTACGCGTTGCAGACCAAGGCCGTTCGCTCGCCCAGCGGCTACAAGCTCAACGGAGTCAAGAGCCTCGTGCCTGCTGCCGGCAGTTCCGAGCTGTTCGTCATCGCCGCAGAACTCGAAGGCCGTCCGGCATTCTTCATCGTCGAGTCCGATTCCAAGGGCCTCGTCGTCGAAGCCGACCCGAGCATGGGTCTGCGCGCAGCCGGCCTGGGCCGCCTGATCCTGACCGACGTCGCGGTTCCCGAGTCGGCCCTGCTCGGCGACGGTGACGCAGACCAGCGTGCCGCCGAGTACAGCGCTGCGATCGGCCTCGCGCGACTCGGCTGGGCATCGCTGGCCGTCGGTACGAGCCAGGCCGTACTCGACTACGTCATCCCGTACGTCAACGATCGTGTCGCCTTCGGTGAGCCGATCAGCAATCGCCAGGCCGTGGCATTCATGGTCGCCAACATCGCCATCGAGCTCGACGGCATGCGGTTGGTCACGTTGCGCGGCGCTTCGCGGGCCGAGCAGGGACTGTCGTTCACTCGTGAATCGGCGCTCGCCCGTCGACTCGCCTCCGAGAAGGGCATGCAGATCGGTTCCGACGGCGTGCAGCTGCTCGGCGGTCACGGCTTCACCAAGGAGCACCCGGTCGAGCGTTGGTACCGCGATCTGCGGTCCGTCGGCGTCGCCGAGGGCATCGTTCTCATCTAGCTCGCCGCCCCGAATTTCCATGGCACTCACCCAAGGACATACACGATGATCAATCTTGAACTTCCCAAGAAGCTTCGGGCGCAGGCGAATCAGGCTCATCAGGTCGCTGCCGAGATCTTCCGCCCGATCTCCCGCAAGTACGACCTCGCCGAGCACGAGTACCCGGTGGAACTCGACACCATGGCGTCGATGGTCGAAGGCATGTCCGACGCCGGTGGCGAAATCGGCGGAGCCGCCGGTGGCCGCGAGAAGGACAGCGAGTCGGCCAAGCCCAGCAAGACCGCGAACGCCAACGGCGGCAACATGTCCGCTCTGGTGAACGTGATCGAGACCTGCTGGGGCGACGTCGGCCTCACCCTGTCGATCCCCTACCAGGGACTCGGTAACTCGGCCATCGCCGCGGTGTCCACCGACGAGCAGCTCGAGCGCTTCGGCAAGGTGTGGGCTTCGATGGCCATCACCGAGCCCGGCTTCGGTTCGGACTCCGCAGCTGTCACCACCACCGCCGTCCTCGACGGCGACGAGTGGGTACTCAACGGCGAGAAGATCTACGTCACCGCCGGCGAGCGTTCCACCCACATCGTGGTGTGGGCCACGGTCGACAAGTCGCTCGGCCGCGCGGCCATCAAGTCGTTCGTCGTCCCGCGAGACGCTCCGGGCCTCTCGGTCGCCCGCCTCGAACACAAGCTGGGCATCAAGGCGTCCGACACCGCAGCCCTGCTGCTCGAGGACTGCCGCATCCCGAAGGACAACCTCCTCGGTACCGCCGAAGTGAACGTCGAAAAGGGCTTCGCCGGCGTCATGCAGACGTTCGACAACACCCGTCCCCTGGTGGCAGGCATGGCGATCGGCGTCGCACGTGCGGCTCTCGAAGAACTGCGTTCCATCCTGGTGGACGCCGGAGTCGACATCTCCTACGAAACGCCCGCCTACAACCAGCACGCGGCGGCCGCGGAGTTCCTGCGCCTCGAAGCGGACTGGGAGGCAGCACATCTGCTCGCACTGCGTGCGGCGTGGATGGCCGACAACAAGGAGCCCAACTCCCTCCAGGCCTCGATGTCCAAGGCCAAGGCCGGTCGCTCGGCAGTCGACATCACCCTCAAGGCAGTCGAATTGGCCGGCACGTACGGCTACTCGGAGCGCCCGCTTCTCGAGAAGTGGAGCCGCGACTCCAAGATTCTCGACATCTTCGAGGGAACGCAGCAGATTCAGCAGCTGATCGTTGCTCGCCGCGTACTCGGAAAGTCGTCGGCAGAACTGAAGTGACACCTGGCTCGTCGTCGAGCCGAAGAGTAACCGCTGAACGGCACCGGACCTTGCGTCCGGTGCCGTTTTTCGTGTGTGAGAAAGAAAAATCGGGAGCCGGTGTCGATATCGTGGTCTGTCGAACGTCGTCATCGTGTACGGCGACTCGCGCCGCGACACCGAGGTACCGACCCCAGGAGCGCATCATGAAGTACATCCTCTTGATCAACGCAGACACCGCGCCCGGAGCAGCACCGGGCTGCAGCAGTGTCGAGGACTGGATGACCTACGAGAAGGAGATGAAGGACGCGGGCGTTCACGTCTCCGGTCACGCGATGGTTGATCTCACCACGGCCACGGCTGTGCGCGTCGACGCCGCCACCGGAGAACGCAGTGTCACCGACGGACCGTATGCCGAATCTCATGAGGTTCTCGGTGGCTACGACGTCATCGACGTTCCCGATCTGGACGCTGCACTCGAATGGGCGGCCCGATGCCCGGGCTCCAAGGACGGCGGCTCGGTGATCGTACGTCCCCTTGCAGAATTCTGACCTGCGGGACCGTTCGATGAGCGAGTCCGATGTTCATCGAGCTCTCGACTCGGTCTTCCGCGCCGAGCGCTCGATTCTGCTCGCCTCGCTGGTGCAGCGGTATCGCGACCTCGACCTCGCCGAAGAAGTGACCTCGGACGCCATCGAATCGGCCCTGAAACACTGGCCGGTCGATGGTGTCCCGGCCAAGCCCGGTGCCTGGTTGCTCACCACTGCCCGGCGGAAGGCAGTCGATCGCTTGCGGCGCGACCAGACCCTGGCCGCGAAAGTCGGGGTGCTGCAGGCGGATACGGATCGTAGCGAACCGAGTCGCTTGAATTCGCTCGACGAGACCCTGCCCGACGACCGACTGCAGTTGTTCTTCACCTGCGCGCATCCTGCCCTTGCCGCCGGTGACCGGCTCGCACTGACTCTTCGATGCCTGGCCGGTCTCACCACCGGTGAGGTCGCCCGGGCTCTGCTCATCCCCCCGGCGACAGCAGCGCAGCGAATAGTGCGAGCCAAGAACAAGATTCGGGCCGCACGGATACCGTTCCGTCTCCCGGGCCCGGACGAGTTGGCAGGCAGGGTCCCGATGGTGCTCGAGGTGATCTATTCGATCTTCACCGAGGGCTATTCGGCGACGTCGGGTGATCACGTCGGACGAATCGATCTCACCGACGAGGCCATCGGGATGGGCCGTCTCCTGTACGCCGCATTGCCGACGGAGTCCGAGGTGTTGGGTCTACTGGCGCTGATGTTGCTCGTCGATGCCAGACGCGACGCGCGAACCGGACCGGACGGTGAGATCGTCTTGTTGGCCGACCAAGACCGTCGACTCTGGAATGCCGAGTTCATCGCCGAGGGTAGGGAACTCGTGGTCGAGGCTCTCGGCGGCGGCCGGAGCGGTCCTTACGCTCTACAGGCTGCCATTGCTGCACTGCACGACGAATCACTCGACGCCGACAGCACGGACTGGCCTCAGATCGTTGCCCTGTACGACGTACTCATGACGCGGGCACCGAGCCCGATCGTCGCGCTGAACCGGGCGGTTGCGCTGGCGATGCGCGACGGTCCCGCAGCCGGTCTGCACGAATTGGACCTGCTTGTCGACGAGCCGTCCCTACGCCGCTATCACCCGTATCCCATGGCGAGAGCAGATCTGCTGCAACGACTCGGCAGGTTCGAAGAGGCGGCAATCGACTATCGACGAGCGTTGGATTTCGCCCGAACCGCACCGGAGAAAAGCCTGCTTCGCGCTCGGCTCGCGGAGGTGCGCGCGTACCCCGGTCAGGCCGACAGCACCACGTCCACCTGATCTGCAGTCAACGAGCGGTCTGAGTACACCAGGCGTACTGCGTCGACATCGGGGTTGCCGACGTCGGGTCCACGGGCGATCAACTGCAAGCCCGCGCGCTCGGCCACTCGGGCCGACGCGACGTTGTGTTCGAGGAGGTACGCCACGATCGGCAATTCGGGCTCGGTTCGGTGCGCACACTCGACTCCGATCTCACACATCTCCGTTGCGTACCCGTTGCCCTGTGCGTCGGGATGGAGGCGATACCCGAGATTCCAGAAGGTGTTCCGCCGCTTCGAGCATCCGCCGTAGCCACTGATCGTGCGGCTGCCGCGCTCACGAATGATCCACGTGGACAGTCCATCCCGCCGCCACTGCTCCGCCCAGCTCTGCAACATTCGTTCGGTTGCACCGGGATCGGTGTGTCGCAGGCTCGGGAAGTGCGTCCACGACTGCGGGTCGCTGCAGATCGCGTACAGCTCATCGAGATCCGTGCCGACCGGCTCGTCGAGATCGAGACGCGAGGTTCGTGTTGGCACACCATGGATCCTAGGGGTGAAGAAGTCTGGTAGACCGGTGGTACACGATCGAGCGAAGGGTGTCACCGTCATGGCCGAGTGGATCAAGAAGATGGAAGAGAACGCGAAAGGCCTCATCGCCGAGGCAGAGCAGGAACTGACCGCACTCGAAGGCGTGGACACCGTCGACCTCACTGCCGATGATGCGGACGACGAGGGCGGCCCCGCCCCTTCCGAATCGGTCACCAGTGACGATGCCCGCGAGCAGATCACGGACTGAACTCCCGATACGGACCGGTCGACCGCGACCGTACTGGACGGCTCAACCGTCGAACAACGACCAACAGATACTGCTTCTTCTCTCCTGGTCTTCCAGCACCAGTTTTCGCACATTGTTCGGGAGCCGGTCGCGCTGCCATTCGAGTTCCTTCAGACCTGCACTTGGCTCCAGGCCGTCACGCGCGGCCGCCCGAGCTGCCTTGATGGCATAGGCGGCCGCTCCGAGGTCGTGTTCGGGTGCGTGTGCCACACAGGCTGCCTGCCCCGCAGCGTATGCGGCGAAGCGAGCGCAACCGTGCAGCGGCCGTGCCGCACCCATGGCGTGCCCGCCGAGGGCGCGGGTGGCCATCATCGCGAGCTCGCCGCGCGTCCACCCACGAATGCCCTCGATTGCCTCACGCGGCCGCGGGTCGGAAGGTTCGAGCTCCTCGAACAGGTGGAGAACATGTTCGGCACACTCGGCCGCCCAGAGCGCGAGGCTCCGATGGTCGTCGTCGGACAGAAGGCCGCCGCGATGCACGGTGATGAGGCGCGGATCTCGGACGGCGGGGAGAATCATGCGAGGCGAACCTTCCGGTATCGAACGTGCAGACTGCGGCCGAGAGTCCGTTCCGGACCCATCCGAGCACGCAAAAAGACCCAGGACATATGTCCTGGGTCTTCTTCAGTGGTAGCGGGGACAGGATTTGAACCTGCGACCTCTGGGTTATGAGCCCAGCGAGCTACCGAGCTGCTCCACCCCGCGTTGCGTCTATGAAGTTACTCCCGTGCGTACAACCAATGCAAATCACGTGACTTCTCCGCGCTCTCGCGCACCCCGAACGAGTACACCGCGACGCGTCACGGCACGCGTTTATCACGCCGAACGCCGCAGAAAATAGTGCTCCGCGTCTCTTTTGAGGCGTGTTTCGAGTCACATAACGTTCGGGTTACGAAGTAGAAACATTAGCGCCACGAGCTGGTCTGAGCTGCGGAAACACCCCCTCGCGTCCCACTATGTGGACATCGACTATCCCATTCCGGCTCAGTGACGGTGAACGGATCCTCGACTACCTTCACGGACGGCCCTAAACCGCTGGGCCTGCACCACCCCGCCGCTCCTTTCGCTCTGCCCCGCGGGTGTGGTCCCCAAGACGTACGGGGGCAGAGCCGCGACGATACGAAGCGCCTGGTCACCCATCGCCATCCACACCGGCGAGGTGATTGCAGGCCAGTCGCGCCAGTCGAGCGCGGAGAGGATTCACCCCGAATGACCACACTGAACAATGTTGGCAAGCGCGCACTCGGATTGGCCGTCATCGCAGGTGCCGCTGTAGCAATTCCCCTCGGCGTCTCCGCCGGAACCGCCAGCGCAGCCCCGAACAACTGGGACGCGGTCGCACAGTGCGAGAGCGGTGGCAACTGGAGCATCAACACCGGAAACGGCTACTACGGTGGCCTGCAGTTCTCGCAGAGCACCTGGACGGCCAACGGCGGATCCGGATCACCGGCCAACGCATCAAAGGCCGAGCAGATCCGCGTTGCGGAGAACACCCTTCAGACCCAGGGACCGGGCGCATGGCCCGTGTGCGGTCAGCAGCTGAGCAAGGGTGCCTCCGCTCCCGCGCCCGAGGCAGCTCCCGCACCGGCACCGCAGCCGGCTCCCGCACCGGCACCGGCACCGGCCGTGGCTCCCGAGGCCGCAGCGGCCACGCAGGCTGCACAGGGCGCGTTCGACGCGGCGTCCAAGCTGGCCGACCAGTACGGCTTGAGCACGCAGTTCCAGCACTTCGTTGCTGCCAACGCCCCGGTGCTCGCGCCCATCGGACGCTGATCACCCGGCAGTTCGTCGAACTGCCACTCACCTAGGCGTTGTACCGCTGTACCGCGTGAACGAGCCAGGTGACGAACGACGAAAGAGCCGCCTCACCATTCGGTGACGCGGCTCTTTCGCTCGGTCAGCGGGCCGTGGCCCTACCGATCAGTTACCTGCCTGGTTGTAGGTATCGACGGCGGTCTGCAGATCCTCCAACGCAGTACCGAGCTCCGCGAGATTTCCGCTCTGCTGCGCAGTGCGCACAGCCGCGAGTGCCGAATTCAATTCGGACACGGCCGCATCCCTGGTCGTCGAACCGCCGGTGGCCGGCGCCGGAGTTGCCGCAGGCGTGCCACCGTCGGACGGTGCGGTCTCCGGCACGGCACCGGGCTGCGCGGTTCCGTCGGTCTCACCGGGTGCGGTGACAGTGCGTCCGGCACCCGCTCCGAAGACCTGCTCGATCGCTTCGGGCAGCGTCGCTGCGTATCCGACGCGACCCTCGTAGGAAACCAACACTCGAATCAACTGCGGATACGCCGACGCCTCGTTGGTACGAGAGGCGTACACCGGTTCCACGTAGATCAATCCGCCGTCGCCGACCGGGAGGGTCAGCAGGTTTCCGAACTCCACGGTGTTCTCTCGGCGCACGATACCGAGACTCTCGGACACGTCGGTCGTGGTCGTCATCTGGTTCTGTACCTGATTCGGACCCTGCGTGGATGTATCCGTCGGCAATCTCAACACGGTGATCTTGCCGTAGTTCTCCGGATCGGAATCCGCACTGACGTACGCGCCCAACACCTCTCGGCGGTAACCGACCAACGCACTGGTCAGCTGGAACGACGCCTGATTCTCCTGGTTCGAGATATCGGATGCGACGACGTAGTACGGCGGCTGCTTGGCCGCGGTGTTCTCTGCGGTCGGGTCGGTGGGAACCTCCCAGAACGCGTTGTTGGTGAAGAACTCTCGCGGATCGTTGACGTGGTACTTGGTCAGCAGTTCACGCTGGACCTTGAACAGGTCTTCCGGGTAGCGGAAGTGATCGCGCAGTTCGTCGGACACCTGGTCCTTCGGGATGACGGTTCCCGGGAACACGCCTTCCCATGCCTTGAGAACCGGATCGTTCTCGTCCTGCTCGTAGAGCTTGACGGTGCCGTCGTAGGCATCGACGGTGGCCTTCACCGAGTTTCGGATGTAAGACACCTCTCGGCTCGGCAGCGCACGTGTCGTCGTCGACTCGATGCTGTCGGCAGTGGCGTCCTCGAGCGACATGCGCTGGGCGTACGGGAAGTTGTCCAACGTGGTGTACCCGTCGATGATCCAGACGAGCTTGCCCTCGACGATCGCCGGGTAGGTCGATCCATCCGTGGTCAACCACGGTGCGACCTTCTGTACGCGGTCGCGGGGGTCACGGTTGAACAGGATCTTCGACTCGTCCCCGATCACGCTCGAGAACAAGATGTTGCGCTCGGCGTACTTGCTGGCGAACACGAGTCGATTGAAGAAGTTACCGACGTCGACGCCTGCGGCACCGGTGTAGGTGTAACTCTTGCTGTCGGTGTCGTACTCGCGGGGCTCGCCGGTGGAACCGACGATCGAGTAGTCGGCATCGGAGTTGGCGATGACCGGGCCGAAGTAGATGCGCGGCTGATCCAGGTCGCCGGGTCCGTCCTTGCGGATGGTGCCCTCGGAATCGTTCTCGATCCAGTTGACCTGGTAGTTCGGGTAACCACCGCGTCCGCCGCTGGACTCGTCTGCGACGGCCTCGTCGACGGAGTTGGCCGGCGCTGCGACGAAGCCGTTTCCGTGTGTGAACACGGTGTGGCGGTTGATCCAGTCCCGCTGGTTCGCGTCGAGCGTCTGCGGTGAGATCTCGCGGGCTGCAACAACGTAGTCGCGCAGGTTGCCGTCCGCATCCGGGTACCGGTCGACGGCCAGCGTGTCGGGGAACCCGTAGAAGTTACGGATCTGACGCTGCTGGGTGAAGGTGGGCGCGAGGATGTTGGGGTCGAGCAAACGAATGTTGGACATCGTGGCCGACTCGGACGCCACCTCGCCGGGGCTCAATGCCGCTTCACCGGAATAGTCCCGATAGGTGACCACGTCGTCGTTCAAGCCGTACGCGTCCCTGGTTGCCGCGATGTTCCGCTCGATGTACGTGCTCTCCTTGTCCGCCGCGTTCGGGCGCACCGAGAACTGTTCCATCACCAACGGCCAGACGGCACCGATGAGGATCGACGACAGCACCAACAAAGCCGTGGCCAACGCCGGGATACGGAGATCACGCAGGAATATCGCTGCAAAGAAGGCGATCGCACAGATGACGGCGATTGCCAGCAGGATCAGTTTGGCCGGCAACACCGCGTTGATGTCGGTGAAGCTGGCACCGGTGAACGTCGGCTCCTTGCGACTGCTCGACAGCAGCGTGTACCGATCGAACCAGTACGCGATGGCCTTCAGCAGGACGAAAGTACCGGCCAGAACCGCGAGTTGAATCCGCGCTGCGCGAGTGAGTGCACCCTCGCGCCCGGCGAGACGAATTCCACCGAACACGTACTGCGTCACCAGGTTCGCGAAGAAGGCAACCAGGACGGCGACGAACAGCCAGTTGAGGATGAACCGGTAGAACGGGAGGTCGAACGAGTAGAAACCGACATCCAGATTGAACTGCGGGTCGGTTATGCCGAAGTCGCCGCCGTGGATGAACAATTGCACGGTCGCCCAATTGGTCTGGGCGATCATGCCGGACAGGAACCCGAACACCACAGGAATTCCGATGCCGAACAGGCGCAGTCGGCTCATCACCGTGGTGCGGTATCGCGCGATCGGATCGTTGGGCCCGGCGACGGGCACGAACACCGGACGGTTGCGGTACGCCACCGCCAGAGCTGCGAACACGATGAGTCCCACAACCAGGGCGACGACGAAGAAGATCACCAACCGCGTCAGCAGAGTGGTGGTGTACACGCCGCGGAAGTCGACTTCGCCGAACCACAACCAGTTCGTGTACACGTCGATCAGACGGGGACCGATGAGTAGCAAACCTGCTGCTACCAAGGCCAATACGAGCAAGATCCGGCTGCGCCGCGACAAGGACGGCATACCGGTGGGGGGCCTCATGCCCACGAGCCACACTCCAACTTCGGGCGACGCCGACCGGCGCCGCAGATGACTTCGGCGGCGCACTCGCCGTGCGCCGCATGTCCGTTTCGCCCTACTGTACGTACGTTGATCCTACGGCTGCGACGCCCGTACCGCGGCCACAGCGGACCGCAGGTCAGGAGCCTCGCATCCGAGGAACCATCCGAATGCGAGGATAGTGCGGTGAGCAACGACAGCGACGGACTGCCCGGCCGAGACGATTTCGGTGTCGAGTTCGACCCCGAGACGGGTGGACAGGATGTGGCCGACGCCTTGGCGCGGTGCGCGCGGGAGGTGGCGGACTTCGTCGATGCCGGCGGATGGCACCAGGCACCCCAGATGTTCGCCTTGGTGCCCACAGCCGCACTCGCCGCAGCCGAGCCGGGACTGCTCGACGATTTGGCCGACGGCGCTGCCCTGACTCCGATCCAACAACATTCGCTACCCGAGGACATCACCGGCGGCTCCCCCGCCCTGGACGAGTTCCTGGCCACCTCCACGTGGCCCGAGGGTGTCGTCGGATGCGCCTTGGTCCAAGAGATCGTAGTTCTTCCCCCGGCAGCCGAATCGACCCTCGACGATGCCTTGATCCCGCTGCTCGCCGATCCCGATGCGGCCGACCAGGCCGCTCGCTCGGCTGCCGAGAACCACCCCGAGAAACGAGATGCGCGATTGATCGTCGCGGTCCTCAAGGACGGTCCGTCCCTGACTCTTCTGCAGTTGCACCCGGACGAGGACGCCGATCCATTCGCACCCATCGACCTTCGCATCGCGGAGGACCTGGCCCCCAACGTCGTGCACGGTCTCTACGCCACGTTCGACGCCGTCGACGACGACTAGCGACAGGGCTGGGTCAGCTGCAGGACGGCACGTCGCCGCCGGAGCCGATCGCCTGCAGCGAGTCGATTGCACCGTCCAACGATTCGACACGCACCAGCCTGAGGCCGTCGGGGACGTTCTGTTGCGCCTCACCGCAGTTCGCATCCGGTACCAGGAACGTGGTGGCTCCGGCTTCACGGGCGGCGATCAGTTTGTACGGAATGCCGCCGATGGGGCCGACCGTGCCTTCGGCGTCGATGGTCCCCGTCCCCGCGACGAACTCTCCGTTGCTCAGCTCACCGGGACTGAGCTTGTCGACCACGGCCAGGCTGAACATCAGTCCGGCCGACGGTCCACCGACGTCGGCAAGGTTGAACGTCACGTCGAACGGCACGTCCGGCTGCTCCTCGGGCGTGACGCCGAGGTATCCCAACGCGTCGTCGTCGGGCCGGGCTTCGAGCACCACCGAATCCGTCCGCGTCGTGCCGTCCCGGACGTACTCGATATCGATGGAATCACCCGGGGCCCTGGAGCTGACCGCCTCGCGGACCGCGGACGCCGTGGAAACAGGGGCTCCGTCGACCGAGACGAGCGTGTCCCCCACGTTCAGCACGCCGGCAGCGGGCCCGTCATCGGCCACACTCGCCACCGCGAGCGTCACCGGCAGATCCAGATGATGCAGCGCGGCGAGTTCGGCGCTGGACTCCGACTCCTCGAAGTCCGCCTGATTGCCCTCCTGCACTTCTTCCTTCGACATGTCCGGCGGGTAGACCTCCTCGCGCGGAACGAGTCCCTGCCTGCCGCTGGCCCAGAAGCCGAGTGCCTCGAACAGATTGAGCTGATCGCGCACGGCCACGGTCGTCATGTTCAAGTGGCCCGCGGTGGGGTCGACCTCGGTTCCGTCGATCTGCACCACGGGTACCCCGTCGACGTCACCGAGAGTGTTGTACGTCGGGCCGGGGCCGAGAGCGGCGAACGGAACGGTGACGACCGAGCCCGTGACGCCCAGCACCACCACAGGTACCAGCGCAGCGACAAGAGTGGCGATCCTTCGGTTCACTCCGTAGACACTAGATCCGAATACGGTCGACGGTGCAGACCGCCCCTACCGAGTACGTCCGCGCCGACTTCTCACGGCTCGGACTGTTCGCCGTCAGCGTGACGATCCACCACTCTCTACGTTCGTCGGGCTTGTACCGTTGAGTCATGAGCAATTTTGGTTTCGGTGCCTCCGACGACGACCCGGACAAGAAGAAGGATCCGGACGGCTCGGGCAACCCTGCCGGTTTCGGCTTCGGCGGCGAGGGATTCGACCCCGCACAGCTGGGCCAGATGCTCACCCAGTTCGGCCAGATGCTCAGCGGCATGGGAGCTGCGGGCGGAACCGGGTCGGGGCCGGTGAACTACGACCTCGCCAAACAGCTCGCACGTCAGCAGATGGGCGATTTCAGCCCGGTGTCGGCAGGCGAACGTGAGGCCATCACCGACGCCGCACACCTGGCCGAACTGTGGCTGGACGGGGCGACGACATTGCCGGCCGGTGCTACGAAGACCGTTGCATGGACACCGGTCGATTGGCTCGACAACACGATCGACACATGGAAGCGCTTGTGCGACCCGGTCGCCGAGCAGATCTCGGGCATGTGGACCTCCGGCCTGCCCGCCGAAGCGCAGCAGATGGCAGGTCCGATGATGGGCATGCTGACGCAGATGGGCGGGATGGCGTTCGGCTCGCAGCTCGGCCAAGCACTCGGCCAGCTGTCCAAGGAGGTGCTGACCTCCACCGACATCGGCCTGCCCCTCGGACCGTCGGGAACAGCGGCGTTGCTGCCGTCTGCCATCTCGTCGTTCAGTGAGGGACTCGAGCAGCCCGACCGTGAGGTGTTGGTGTTCCTCGCCGCACGCGAAGCCGCCCACCAGCGGCTGTACAGCCACGTTCCGTGGTTGCGGCAACGGGTTCTGGCCACCGTCGAGGAGTACGCGCGGGGGATCAGGATGGACTTCTCGGCCATCGAGGAGGCCGCCGCAGGACTCGACCCGTCCGCGTTGACCGACCCGTCGAAGATCGAGGCGATCCTGCAGCAGGGTGCTTTCGAGCCACAGACGACGCCGGAGCAGAAGCACGCTCTCGAGCGTCTCGAGACACTGCTCGCCCTGGTCGAAGGATGGGTCGAGACAGTGGTTGCATCAGCTCTGGGCGACCGCCTGCCCGGTGCCGTCGCACTCGGCGAAACGATCCGACGCCGCCGGGCGTCGGGAGGCCCCGCCGAACAGACCTTCGCGACGCTGGTCGGCCTGGAACTGCGACCCCGCAAGGTTCGCGAGGCCGCCGAGCTGTGGCGTCAGCTCCTCGCCGCAGCCGACGTCGAGGGACGCGACGGTGTGTGGGCACACCCCGATCTTCTGCCGGATTCCTCGGACCTGGACAACCCCGCGGCGTTCATCGACCGCGTGGTCGGCGGTGGAACGTCGAGCTTCGACGACCCGATCGCGCAGCTCGAGGCGATGGAGGCCAAGGAGCGCGCCGAAGCGGCCGAACGCGCCGCGGAAGGCGACGACGAGGGCACCGACGGAGACCCCGAGAAGGGTTCATCCACACCCTGACCCGTCGGGTTCGCGCCACTTCGATCGAGACCGTCGAACGCCTGCTCGGAGGCACTTCCACCCTGTGGATAACGTGCCCTGAGCGGGCGTTCTTCGTTGTCGGCGCTGTCAGAGTGTGTCTCATGATCACACCGACCGTTCGACTCGATCCTGCAGTGGCAATTCTGCCGCGTCGAGACGGCACCGTTCAGTTGGGCTGGAATCCCGAGACCAGCGTCGTCGTCACGCCACCTCCCGGTGCCGAACCGGGCTCGATACTCGAAATACTCCGGCTGCTGGCCGCGGGTCATTCCAGACCTCATATCGTCTGTCACGCAATGACATTGGGACTCTCGGCCAATCGGACCTCGGCGATGCTCGGCGAACTGGAGGACTCCGGGTTGCTGATGCACGGCACGAGAGAACCCGTGGTGCCCGACGCCTCGCCGCATGCGTCGCAGGCCGGATCGGGGACGGTGAAGACCGTCCACCTCGTGGGGCGGGGTCCGATCTCGGACGCGTTGGCCTCCGGTCTGAGTCGAACCGGTGTCACGGTGAGTCGAACGAGTCTGACTCCGACGCGCTATCCGCATTCGGTGGTGAGATCGTGGAACTACGACGTCGTGGTGCTCGCCGACGATCTGGTTGCCGAACCTCGACTGGTGACCGACCTGGTGCGGCTGCGCATCCCACATCTGCAGGTGCGACTGCGAGACGGAAAGGGCATCGTCGGTCCTTTCGTGTTGCCCGGTCGGACGAGTTGCCTGCGGTGCGCAGATCTGACGCGATGCGACTTCGAGCCCGAGTGGCCGCATCTTTCCGCTCAACTGCTCGGCACGGTCGGCCAGGCCAGCAGCGCGACGGTGTTGGCCACGGCAGCGTTCGCGTTCGCTCAGTTGGAGAACCTCATCGGCCGTTCCGACGCCGCGCTTCCCGAGACCGCCGACTGCACCATGGAACTGGACTTCGCAGCAACCGGAACCACCGTGCACAAACGCCTGTGGTCCAAGCATCCTCACTGCGATTGCTGGCACTGACCACACGCGCTTATAGCGAGCTCACCACGACCGATGGGGTCGGCGCGGGGCGGTCCGAGCAATTGTCGGAAGGTTCAGCCATGATGGAGCTGTGTCTGACATACCGCGCCGTGGATCGACTCGTACTGCAAAACTGGCCAGCATTCCCCTCGGGATGGCCGGTCGTGCCGCCATGGGGTTCGGCAAGAAGCTCGCCGGCGGCAATCGTGACGAAATCGATGCGGACATGGCCGCGAAGGCAGCCGAACAGCTCTTCTCCGTTCTCGGGGAACTCAAGGGCGGTGCCATGAAGCTCGGGCAGATGCTCTCGGTGATGGAAGCGGCCGTTCCGGAGGAGTATTCGGAGCCGTACCGCGAGGCGTTGACCAAACTGCAGGCGCAGGGCCCGCCCATGCCCGCGAAGACCGTGCATCGGGTGTTGGACCAGCAACTCGGAACTGCGTGGCGGTCACGTTTCCTCGATTTCGACGACACTGCGATCGCGTCGGCGAGCATCGGACAGGTGCACCGCGCAACCTGGGCCGACGGACGCGATGTCGCGGTCAAGATCCAGTACCCCGGCGCGGACGACGCATTGCGCTCCGACCTCAAGACGCTGTCGCGGTTCGCGAACCTGTTCAGCACGGTGCTCGCGGGCACGGACGTCAAGCCGGTGCTCGAAGAATTGACGGCCCGTACCGAGGACGAGCTGGATTACCGTATCGAGGCCGCGAACCAACGTGCCTTCAGCAAGGAATTCGCAGGCGACTCGCAGTTCGCGATTCCCAAGATCGTCGCCAGTGCTCCCAAAGTCGTTGTCAGCGAATGGATGACCGGCAGGCCGTTGGCCGATGTGATCGCGAACGGGACGGCCGAGGAACGTAACCGGGCGGGCGAACTGCTCGCGTTGTTCGCATTCGTGTCCCCGGCGCGCGCGAAGTTGCTGCACGCCGACCCTCATCCGGGCAACTTCATGATGCTCGACGACGGACGCATGGGTGTCATCGACTTCGGTGCGTGCGCTCCGATGCCCGACGGTCTCCCGCCCGTCCTGGGTCGTATGGTCTCGCTCGCCCGCGACGAGAAGTTCGACGAGCTCGTGGTGTTGTTCACGGAGAGCGGCTTCGTGGTGCCGGGCCGAACGGTGACAGAGAAGGAGATCGAAGACTATCTGCGTCCCTTCACCGATCCGATTCACACCGAATCGTTCCACTTCACCCGGGCCTGGCTGCAGAAGGCCGCGGGCACCGCTGCAGATTTCAACAGTGCGCAGTTCCGCACCGTTCGGGCACTGAACATGCCTGCGGAATACGTGATGATCTTTCGCGTGCTGGGCGGGCTGGTCGGAATCTGTGCCCAACTCGACGCCTACGCGCCGTACATGGCGATCCTCACCGAGTGGATGCCCGGCTTCACCGACTGATTCGTTCGGCGAAACCGGGCACCGGTCTCGGGCGTCATGCTGCGTTCTTGCGTGGCCGTCCCCGGGGACGCTTGCGGGCGATGACGACACCCTGCTCGAGGATCTCGCCGCCCCAGACGCCCCACGGCTCGGCGCGGTCGAGGGCCGCGCTCAGGCAGGTACGCCGGATGGGGCATTGGGCGCACAGCGCCTTGGCCTGCTCGAGTTCGGCAGGGGTGTCGGCGAACCACATGTCGGGGTTCGCCGCTCGGCAGGGCACCGACAAGGCCAGTTCGACCGATTCGGTCGAATACTGTGCAGCGTAGGCACTTTCGGACTCTGGTCGGCATGTCGTCCGGATCGTGGCGGTTGACACGTCGGTCTCCTCTACTTTTCGTGCGGCGTCGTTATCGGTTCGAGGGGTGATGCGAACCAGTCGGCCTCACGCTCGGATAGAGGAACTACCTGAACGAGAAAGGCCACGGTCCGCGAGTGCGGGTCCGTGGCCTGGTGGGGCTTGTCGAAGCGTCTACCGACAGTGAAGTCGGTGTCTGCTGTCGAGCACGGACGCACGTGGTGCGCGATGACGTCGAGCTGCCTGAGCAACTGCTTTCGCTCCTGGTGCCAGGGCGACCTGGGCGGAATTCGACACCGAGTCCGCATATGCGGACTCCTGGATGGGGCCGAAAGCAGAGGAACGAATCCACGTCTGCGCAACAGAGCCTGCGGCGGCGGCATGAGTGCCGAGGGGGGCAACTCCGAACGGTGCCGTGCCGAGGACAGGGCTGAACGCGACGGTTGCGTGGGCAACGGCGGCGTGCAATGTGTTGATCATTTTCTTCAGCTCCTGTTCTGGTCTCGTCGGCGGATTGGACAGTGCGCGATCTCCCGCGGCACGTGAAACAGACTAAGCCCCCTGCCGATATCTGCACAAGTTATTTTCTACCTGCGGTTTTGCGGAAATTTTCGGACCTCCGCGTCACGTGTCCGAGGCTCGCACCACGGTGAGAACTTCTTCGCCGAACCGCTCCAACTTCTTGGCGCCGATTCCCGGAATCGCGACCAACCCACGCTCGTCCTGCGGTTGCTGCTCCGCGATGGCCGTCAGCGTGTTGTCGCTGAACACCACGTACGCGGGCACCTTCAGTTCGCGGGACTTGTCCAATCGCCACGACTTCAGCGCGTCGAGCAGGGCGATGTCGACGTTCGACGGACAACTGTCGCACCGACCCAGCATGGTCGCGGACGTACCGATCAACGGCTTCCCGCACAACCGACACTTGGGCCCAGACTTCTTGGCAGCAGGCGCGGCGATACGCGAGGCGGGGGAGTCCTCGGGGATCAGACCGTTGAGAAACCTCGACCGCCGCCGCGATTTGCGTCCACCCTCGTTGCGGGCGAGCGCCCAGGACAGATGCAGGTGGACACGGGCGCGGGTGACACCGACGTAGAGCAGCCTGCGTTCCTCCTCGACGGCCGCCTCGTTGTTGGCACTGGGATCGTTTCCGATCGCGTGCGAGATCGGCAGAGTGCCGTCGGCGAGACCGACGATGAACACCGCATCCCACTCGAGCCCCTTCGCCGCATGCAGCGACGCAAGGGTCACGCCCTGGACGGTCGGTGGGTGCCGCGCCTCGGCGCGCGCGGCGAGCTCCCCCAACAACTTCTTGAGAGTCAGTTCCGGATCGTGCACCAGAAGTTCTTCGGTGAGCTGCACCAGACCGCCGAGAGATGCCCACTTCTCGCGGGCCTGTGCACCGGTCGGCTCGGTTGCCGTCAGGCCGAGCGGGGCCAACACCGCTCGCACCAGAGCCGGCAGTCCCTCGCCGGCCTGCGCGCCGTCGGGCAGATCGTCACGACCGCCTGCCTGCCGCAACGCGTTGACTCCCTGCCGCACCTCGGGCCTGGTGAAGAACCCCTCGCCGCCGCGCACCTGGTAAGGGATCTTCAGCTCGGTCAACGCCTGCTCGTGTGCCTCCGACTGCGCGTTGATGCGGTACAGAATCGCGATCTCGGCCGGTTCGACGCCCTTCGAGATCAATCGCTTGACCGCGCGCGCTACCCCATCGGCTTCCGCCGGCTCGTCGTCGTACTCGAAGAACTCCGGCTCGGGTCCCGGCTGACGCTGACCGATCAACTGCAGTCGGGTGCCGGCGATGCGACCGCGAGCGGCACCGATCACGCGATTGGCCAGCGACACCACCTCGGGTGTGGAACGGTAGTCGCGCTCGAGCCGAACCACGGTGGCCTCGGGGTACTTCCGTGAGAAGTCGAGTAGATACCGCGGAGATGCGCCGGTGAAGGAATAGATGGTCTGGTTCGCGTCGCCGACGACGGTGAGATCGTCACGCTCGCCCACCCAGGCGTCGAGCACCCGTTGCTGCAACGGAGTGACGTCCTGGTACTCGTCGACGACGAAGCAGCGGTAGCGCTCACGGAACTCGTCGGCCACCGACGAATGTTCTTCCAGCGCAGCGGCCGTGTGCAGCAGGAGGTCGTCGAAGTCGAGCAACATCCCGTCACCACCGCGGGACTTGAGCTCCTCGTAACCGGCGTAGACGGCGGCGACCTTGGTCGCGTCCATCGGAACGTCACGACGATTGCTCGCCGCGATGCGCGGATAGTCCTCGGGTGCGATCAGCGATCCCTTGGCCCATTCGATCTCGCCCGCGAGATCGCGGATGGCGTCCGTCGACGTCGACACCCCGGCACGGTTCGCCGCCTGCGAGACGACGGTGAACTTGCGGTCGAGCAGCTGCCAGCCGGTGTCGCCGACCACCTGAGGCCAGAAGTACTTGAGCTGGCGCATGGCCGCGGCGTGAAACGTACGTGCCTGCACCGGAGGACCGTCTCCCCCGACGCCGAGCTCGCGCAGACGGCCACGCATCTCGCCTGCCGCGCGCGCGGTGAACGTGACCGCCAGCACCTGCCCAGAGGACACGTGCCCGGCAGAGACGAGGTGGGCGATGCGTCGGGTGATCGTACGTGTCTTTCCCGTGCCCGCACCGGCCAGAACGCAGACCGGGCCACGGGGAGCCAGTACCGCCGCGGATTGCTCCGGATCGAGTCCGGCGGTCATCGCGTCGTCAGCCATGAGGACCATTGTGTCAGTGCGTACCGACAGTTCCACCCGGGGCCGAACCGGGTGGCCGACGGCCGATGCAGGTGTCGGCCGGAACAATCGCGCCGGTGCTCCTGTTGACTGTTCACGTGACCACTACCGAGAACACCCCGCAGACCCCGGCCGCGCTGACCGTCTACTCCACCACGTGGTGCGGTTACTGCCGCAGGCTCAAGACCCAGCTCGACCAGGCCGGAATCGAGTACGCCGAGATCGACATCGAGCAGAACCCGGAGTCGGCCGACTTCGTCGGCAGCGTCAACAACGGCAACCATGTGGTGCCGACCGTGCTCTTCGCCGACGGCTCGACGGCCACGAACCCCACTCTGGCCGAGGTCAAGCGCGCACTCTCGCTCTGACCGGACGTCAGGCCGTCGCCGCCCACGCCTCGAGCATTCCCCGTGCGATGGAGATCGAGCCCGGCAGAAGCAACCGGGACGTCGAATCCGATCCCCAGTCGCCCACCTCGAGCGCGGCGAGAACTTCGGCCCGATCGAACCAGTGGGCCTCGGCGATCTCGCCGTCCTGAAAGTGCAGCGGTTGCTCCGGGTCGGCGACGGCGGAGAACCCGATCATCACCGATCGCGGAAACGGCCACGGCTGGCTGCCCAGATACTCGATACCGGAGACGTCGAGGCCCACTTCTTCTCTGATCTCCCGTGTGACACAGGTTTCCAGCGACTCACCGGCCTCGACGAAGCCCGCGAGCACCGAGAAGCGACGCTCGGGCCACGCGGGTGCTCGCGCCAGCAGCACTCGGTCGCCGCCGTCGTGAACGAGACAGATCACCGCCGGATCGGTACGCGGGAATTCCTCGTGACCGGTGGACGTGCTCGTTCGCGACCAGCCTGCGCTCGACGGAACGGACGGCGCGCCGTCGAGTGAGCTGAAGTGCGCGCTCGCATGCCAATTGAGGATCGCCAGGGCTCCGGTCACCGTCGACAACGCGGCGCTGTCGAGTCGATCGCCGTCGGTGCGCAGGTCGCCGACCGTGCCCGCCACGACCTCCACCCGGCGGGCCCACAGATGCCGATCGCCGTGAATTCCGAGGAACACCGCATCGGCCGTCGGCTCGGTAGCGAGATCCGCGGCAGAGCCGAACACCAGGCCGTTCTCGTCAACCGGGAATCGGCCTCTGCCGTCCACGTTCAGGATGCGGGCAGTCGGCCAACCCGCCGCCAATGCTGCGGTGTCTCGGCGCAGTTCTTCTGCCCTGTTCAGTGGCGATCGGGACAGTCGAGGTGGGTGGGCGAGTTGGAAGTTCGGCACGCGCACGACCCTACTTGGCCTCGCCTAGTCACCCACGCGACGGATGTAGAGCAGTCGATCGGATGCCTCGACTGCGTCGACCTCAGGAGTGCCGACTCGGAACAGCTTGCCGCCCCGCACCACTCCGAGAACGATGTCGGTCAGGTGCCGCGGAGATCCGCCCACCTCGTCGCGTTCGACTTCGCGCTCGGCGATGGCGAAGCCTGCCTCCGGGGTCAACAGATCTTCGATCATCTCCACCACGGACGGAGTCGACGTGGCGATCCCGAGCAAACGGCCCGCGGTCTCCGAGGAAACAACCACCGAGTCGGCGCCGGACTGACGAAGCAGGTGCGTGTTCTCCGCTTCTCTGATGGCCGCGACGATCTTCGCCTTCGGAGCGATCTCACGGGCGGTCAGAGTCACCAGCACCGCGGTGTCGTCCCGGTTGGTCGCCACGATGATGGCCGCCGCATGCTGAGCTCCGGTGAGTCTGAGCACGTCGGACTTGGTCGCCGAACCGTGAACGGTGACCAAGCCCAGGGCCGATGCGGCATCGAGAACCGTCTGATCGGTGTCGACGACGACGATATCGGACGCCGACACGCCGTCCCCGAGCATCGCGTCGACTGCGGTACGGCCCTTGGTGCCGAAACCGATGACCACGGTGTGATTGCGCACGCTGCGTCTCCATCGCTGAATTTTGAATGCCTGCCGGGACCGCTCGGTGAGAACCGACAGCGTGGTACCGACCAACAGAATGAGGAATAGGACCCGGAGGGGTGTGATGACCAGGATGTTGACCAGTCGCGCCGACGGACTCATCGGTGCGATGTCACCGTATCCCGTCGTCGACAGCGACACGGTTGCGTAGTAGAAGGCGTCCAGGAAGGACAATTCGCCGTTCTGGTTGTCGCTGTACCCGTCGCGATCGAGGTACACCACGAACGCAGCCAGGAACAGAATTCCCAACGCCATCAGCACCCGCTTGTAGATGGCGCGCCACGGACTCGATTCCAGTTCCGGAACCCGGAGCACTCCGACGAGTGCGAAGTCGGGCTTGTCGGTCAGCGCGCCACTGTCACTCAGGCGCGCTCGCAACCTACCTGCCACGTCGCCCGCCGAGGTACTCACCGAAGTCGAGATCATTCACGGCACGCAGCGTAACCCCATGCCAGGCTTCTGTGCCGACGACGCTGGGTGTGGCACGGTATGCGTATGACACAGAGATCGAGTCAGGCAGCCGCGTTGCGTCTCGCGGGACTGCTCGCGGGAGCCGGAGTCCTCCACTTCGTCACTCCGAAATTCTTCGATGCACAGGTGCCGACGGCATTGCCGGGTTCGGCACGGACCTACACGCAGGTCTCGGGGGTCGCCGAACTCGCCGTGGCCGCGACGCTGGCCGCACCGCGGACCCGTCGGCTGGGCGGTGCACTCGCGGCTGCCCTGTTCGTCGTGGTGTTCCCCGCCAACATCAACCTGGCGTACAAGTACGTGCAGAGCCCGAAGACCTCGCCGGCTCTCAAAGCAGCGATGATCGCCCGACTGCCGTTGCAGATTCCATTGGTCACCGAGGCTCTGAAGGCTCGTCGGAACGCACCGTAGCCTCCGGCTGCTCGGTCCCGGCCGGCCCTTCCAGGAGCTGGGCCAATTCTGTTGCGTCCGGCAGGTTCTCGGGCGAAATGGTGTGACCGCTGCGCACGTAGTGGAACGCTGCGCGTACTCGGTCGAGCGGTACCGGTTCGGTGCGCCCGATCGACATCAGCTCGGCCCACGCCAATCGGTAGGCCGCGAGCTGCATCGCTACCGCCCGCTGTTCCGACGCCGTCGGCTCTGCGCCCGTCTTCCAGTCGACGACGGTCCAGCCGCCGTCCGGGTCCGCGAACACCGCGTCGATGCGTCCTCGCAGTACCGTTCCCGCCACAGAGGTCTCGAACGGCACCTCCACTTCGACGGGGCTGCGGAGAGACCACTCCGATTCGAGAAACGCCTGCTGGAGGGTTTCGAGGTCCACATCGGCCGAGGCCCCGGTGTCGGCCGAGCCCGGCAGTTCGTCGAGGTCGAGCAGTCGAGTCGCGCCGAACCTCCGTTCGATCCAGGCGTGAAAAGCAGTTCCTCTGCGTGCCAACGGGTTCGGCGGGAACGGCAGCGGCCTCCGCAGGCGTGACGCCAACGCATCGGGGTCGGCCGCGAGGTCGACCAACTGCGTCACCGACAGGTTGCCGGGAAGAGCCACGTCGACTCCTGCGACCGATCTCGCAGCCCGCTCGGCCAGCAGAGTGTCTACGTCCGCGGCCCAGTTCTCGGGGTCCTCCTGGGTTCGATCCTGGACGCCGTCACGCTCGTCGCTCGGTGTGGCCGAGAGGTCCGCCAGCGCGCGCAGCACGTCCTGCGCTCCGCTCTCGATCGCTCCTCGTCTCGGACCGAGTGGATCGCGCGGCCAGGACGCGGTGTGCGGCACGGCTCCGAGTGGGTTCGACGCCCCCTCCTCCGGTGCCGGTGCCCATTGTTCGATCACCGCGATCTCGCCGAATTCCTCGATATGCGTGTGCAACTCGTCGAGAAATTCCGACGGCCCACGCGGCTTCGTGGCGGTCTCGTCCCAGTGATGCGCGGATACCAGCAGCACCCGTTCGGTTCGGGTGAGTGCCACGTAGAACAGTCGGCGATCTTCGGCGAGTCGACGCCTCGCCAGCGCATCCTTGTGACCCTTGACGGCGTCCTCGAGGTCCTTGCGATTGTGGAGCCGGTCGAGTTCGAGGACCGGAACCCCTTCCGAGCCTTCGCCGTCGAGTGCACGGTCACCGCGCAACGACGGCGGCAGCTCGGCCATCGCCCCGAGCCAGGTCGAGGATGCGTTCGAGGACGGGAACACACCCTTCGCCACGTGCGGGACCGCCACCACCTCCCATTCGAGGCCTTTCGCGGAATGGACGGTGAGCACCTGAACGCGATGGGGGGCGACGTCGACCTCACCGGGGGCGAGGCCGTCCTCGACCGTCTCCGCGGCGGCGAGGAACGACAGGAATCCGGTGACCGTGGCAGTCGGATTGTCGGCGTAATCGGCCACCACATGGGCGAATTCGTCGAGATGTTCACGACCGACCGCGCCGTCGGTGCTGATCGGTGTGCGGGCCTGAGCTTCGACACCGATGCCCATGATCCGCTCGATGTCGCCGACCAATTCCGTCAGCGGCTGACCGATTCGATCGCGCAGCAGGTGCAGCTCGCCCGCCAGGGCGACGATCCGGCGATGCCCCACCTCCGAGTACCGCTCGGCCGGACCGGGATCGGCTATCGCATCGGCCAGACCGGCCTGCTCCGACTGCTCACCGGGCAGGGCGCTACCGAGCGCAGCATCGAGTGCCTGCGGGTCGTCGACGCGACCCGCGGTGCCGTACCCGCCGCGGATCTCGAGTTCTCGGGCGCGCTGCGAGAGTGCCCGCAGATCCGTCGGCCCGATCTGCCACCGAGAGCCGGTGAGGATGCGCATCGCCGAGCTACCGGCAGTTGGGTCGGCCACCAGCCGCAGCATCGCGATGATGTCGGCCACCTCGGGAACGTGCAGCAATCCACCGAGCCCGACGACCTCCACCGGCAACCCGCGGCTGCGCAGCACCTCAGCGATCGGCTCGGCGTCGGCGTTGCGGCGCACCAGAACCGCGGCGGTGGGCGGGGTGCGATCCTGCTCGAGGGCAGCGCGGTACTCCCCCGCGATCCGGTCGGCGATCCACTCTCGTTCGCCTAGAACGGTGTCGGTGACGGCCAGTCGGACATCACCGGGAACCGCACCCGGGCGGGCCCGCAGAGTCGGTACCGGCACGCCGACGCGGCGCAATGGGTCGGTGATCAGGTTGGCCAGCGTCAATGCCTCGGGCGGATTTCGCCAGCTGGTGAGCAATTCGAGCCGCGGCGCGGGGCTTCCGTCCGCCTTCGGAAAATCGGTGGCGAACCGAGGCAGATTCGCTGCCGATGCGCCGCGCCAGCCGTAGATCGATTGCATCGGGTCGCCGACGGCTGTCAGGGCCAACTGCGGGTCGCTGCCGGAACCGAACAGAGACGACAGCAGGACTCGTTGGGCATGACCGGTGTCCTGGTACTCGTCGAGCAACACGAGCCGGAAGCGTTGCCGCTCTGCGATTCCCACCTCGGCATGCTCGGCAGCGACCCGCGCCGCCATCGACATCTGCGAGCCGAAATCCAGTGCGCCCTCGCGCCGCAGAGTTTGCGCCAGCCGTTCCACCAACGGCAGCAACCCGATTCGTTGATGCTGTGCGTCGAGGATGTTCAGCAACTCCTTGGTGGGGCCACCGCGTTGTCGCGGCCCCGGCCCGAGCGTGTGCACCAATTTCTCCAGCTCCACGTGCGCGTGCCGCAGATCCTCGGGATCGACCAGATGCTCGGCCAACTGACCGGAGAGCGCGAGTACCGCCTCGGTCACCGACGTGGGGTTGCGGTCGGTGTCCAGGTCGCCGTCCCAGGTACTGACGACACGGTGGGCCAGCTGCCACAGTTCGGTTTCCGAGAGCAGTGTCGCGGACGGTTCGATCGGCAACAGCAAGCCGTGCTCGGTGAGCAGTCGGCCTGCGTAGGAGTGATAGGTACTCACTTCCGGCTCGGCACCGAGAATCCGCACGCGCAGTGCCAGACTGGGATCGAGCGCGCGCACCAGATCGGATCCGGCCAGCCGAGCCAGTCGAGCTCTGATCCGAGAGGTCAACTGCTGTGCGGCTTTTCGAGTGAAGGTCAGACCCAGAACCTGGTCGGGGTCGACGAAACCGTTGGCCACCATCCACACCACGCGGGCAGCCATGGTCTCCGTCTTGCCCGCACCTGCCCCGGCGACGACGAGCGTCGGGCCGGGCGGCGCTGCGATCACCGCGGCCTGTTCGTCGGTCGGTGGATGCTTCTGCCCGAGCGCCCGGGCGAGCTCGACCGGCGACACTCGCACCGAACCGGTCCGTGTCTTCGTCGCTGTCGTCATTGTTCGGTCACCTGCCTACCCGTCTCGTGTGCCGGGCAGCTGGACTTGACCGGGCAGTGCCTGCAACCGTCGTTGATCCGCGCCTCGAACGTGGGTCCCTGCGTTGCCGATGCGGCCTGGTGCACGGTGTCTCGCCACTCCTCGAGTTTCTCCGGTGTCGGCACTTCCTGGACACGCTGCGTCGCGCCGTCCTTGTTGTGGGGTTTGGCCACGAACACCAGCCGCGCTCCGCCGGGTTCGCCCGCGGGCTCGCCCTCGATCGCACCGGCTGCCGCCGCAACCTGGTAGGTGGCCAGCTGATGGTGGTTACGTGCGTCCTCCTTGGACATGACGGTCTTCGCTGTCTTGACGTCGATGATCACCGGCCGACCGTCCGGATCGTGCTCGAGTCGGTCGATGCGGCCGCGCAACGCCACCGCAGGCTCGTTCTCCGACCGAGCGTCGAGTATGCCGTCGACGCGCACTTCGACTCCGGCCTCGGTGAGCTCGCCTCGACTCCCCTGCAGCCAGGACTCGAAGGTCCCGAGCATCGCCCCGGTTCGGTCGAGCTCGTGCCGCGAGTACCACTGTGATCCGAGATCCACTGCATCCCATGCCGTTTCGAGCGCACGCCGGAGTTGCTCCGGTGGTATGCGGCCGGCCACCGCCTGGACGAGAGTGTGCACGAGCGTGCCGGTGACCGCATGGGTGTTGGTGCCGTCGTTGCCGCCGTGACGTTCGAGCATCCACCGCAGCGGACAGGTGGTCAATTGTTCCACCGTGGACGGCGACAGCGGCACCGGACCGTCGCCGAGCTGCCACAGCGGCGCGTCGGTGCTCGGCCCTGCCACCCCGAACCACTCGTCGGGATGCGCGCCTCGGACACCGGCGTCTGCGAGAGTGGCCAGATGCCGCGCCGCTCGGGCACGCTTGTCCGGATCCTGTTCGGCGACAACCGGATCGCACACCACACTGCGCAGTTCGGCCACCAGCATGGGCAGCGCCAACACTCGGTGCGCGGTCTCCGGCACGGGGGTCCCGGGTGCGAGATCCGACTCGCCTCCGCCGTCGACGCCGCGTAGTTCGTCCACGAATCGCGACCGGACCAGATCCGCATCTCCGGTACTGGAATCGACGGCTGTCACGAGCAAGGTCGATCGAGCGCGACTGCACGCCACCAGAAACAACGTGCGCTCCTCGGCCAGCAACGGCGCCGACTTCGACAGTCGCCCGTCGAGCGCCGCTGCTGCATCGACCTTGCCGGACGTGAGGTCGACCAGAGTGTCGGTCCCCAGCAGGCTGCCACGTGACCGCAGACTCGGCCACAGCCCTTCCTGCACCCCGGCAACCGCGACGAGCTCCCATTCCCGACCCGCGGCAGAATGCGCACTCAGCAGCGTCACCGCGTCGGCTCGAACCGTGGCGCGGTGTGAGTTCAGAGTAGGAATCTCCTGCTGCGCAATGTAATCGAGGAATCCACCGATCTGAGCCCGCGGCAACCTGTCGACGTATGCTGCCGCCGCGTCGAACAGCGCCACCACCGCATCCAGGTCGCGGTCGGCCTGGGCACCGGCCGAACCACCCCAGGCGGACGCGGCGGCCCAACGCCGCTCGAGCCCCGAAGCCTGCCACGCCGCCCACAACACGTCCTCGACACCGCGGCCCGTGCGGGCGAGCGCCCGTGCCTTCCGAATGACACCGAGGGCTCGACGCAACGGGGCGGACTCCACATCCGAGAGTCCGTTCGTCCACCCGGCACTCCCCCGAGCGTCGTCGGTGAGTACGACTCTGAGCAACTCGGCCGAGTCGCGCTCGCCGCCCGATGCGAGCTCGAGCCTGCGCACGCCCCGGCGCAATCGCCGCAGACCCACCGGATCGGCCCCGCCGATCGGCCCGGAGAGCAACGCGAGTGCATCTTCACCGTCGAAGCTCGGGTCGGAGATCGCCCGCAGCACCAGCAGGAGACCCACGGCCCCGTGCTGGCGATGCAGCGGCAGCTCCGAGGTCGGAGTGATCATCGGAACCCCTGCGCCGTGCAGCGCCCGACGCAACGGTGCGAGGGTGCGCGGCACGGACCGCACCACGATCGCCATCTCGGACCACGGCATGCCGTCGATCAGGTGGGCACGACGCATGGCGTCGGCGATGATCGCCGCCTCTTTGGCAGGCGAGGACACGACGTGCACTCGCGCTGCCGGTGCACCGAATCGGGCGGTGCCCACAGGTTCGGGACAACGGTGCCGACCGAACCCGGGCAACCGTCCGGCGATGATGTCGGTCAGCTCTGCGACCTCGGGCACGGACCGGTGATTGCGAGTGAGCAGCACGCGACGCGGCGAATCCACCTCGACCAGGTCGGCCACGAAAGAGGGGTCGGCACCGCGAAAGGTGAACACGGCTTGATCGGGATCCCCGGCGACGACGGTGGATTCGGTGTCGGTGCCGATCAGCCGAACCAGCTGTGCCGCTTGCGGATCGAGGTGCTGCGCGTCGTCGACGACGAGGTGCCGGATACGGGCGCGTTCGCTGCGCAGCAATTCGGGATCGGTGGCGAACGCCATGAGCGCGGCACCGATCAGCTCGGCGGCGTCCAGACCAGGTGCCGTGGCTCCCGCCGCTTCCACTCCGACGGCACCGCGCAACAACATGGCCTGCTCGTATCCGGCAGCGAACCTCCCGACGGCAACCCACTCGGGTCGGCCGTGCTTGCGACCCAGTTTGACGAGGTCTTCCGGTCCGATCCCGCGTTCGGCGGACCTGAGCATCATGTCTCGCACCGCAGTCACGAATCCCGCGGTGCCCAGTGCCGGACGCAGCCGCTCCGGCCAGTCGACCGCCCCGTCCTCGAGCTCGCCGCGCAGCATCTCGCGCACCACGGCGTCCTGCTCGGCACCGGTCAGCAATCGCGGCGGCGGATTGCCGTACAGCGAGGCCTGCAGCCGCAGCACCGCGAAGGCGTAGGAGTGCACCGTGCGCACCAACGGTTCACGGGTCGCCCGCAGTGCATGATCGCCACTGAAGAGACCCGAAGTGATGACCTCGCGCACCGCGGTTGCCGCCCGTTTGGACTGCGTGAGCACCAGAACCGACTCAGGATCACCGGTTACGATGCGCGAGACAGCGTAGTCCGCAACGAGCGAGGTCTTTCCCGTGCCGGGGCCACCCAGGATCTGCCATGGATTCCATCGTGGAGCGCCTTTCGCAGCCTCGGCTGCCGCGTCGGGTGTCGAGCACAGCAGCCGAGCTGCCGGACCGGTCCACTCACGTGCCGGGCGAGCAACCTTGGGTGCACGGACGAGAGTGACCGTCGCGCCGTGTCTGCCGTCCGAGCTCATGACACAGATGCAATCACGAGCCACCGACACATCGACCGTCGCCCGGACGGAGCCCTGGACACGGTCAGTCGAGCAGCCCGTCGCGCAGCGCACGCAGAACTGCGCTCGTTCTGTCGTTCGCACCCAGTTTGAGAATGACCGACGACATGTGGTTCTTGACGGTTCCCTCGGCCAGATGCAGTGCGTCGGCAATCGATCTGTTGGTGTACCCGCTTGCGACGAGCCGTAGGACGTCGATCTCGCGGGCTGTGAGTGTGTCGGCGACTCCGACGTCGCTCGGGCCGTGCTTCCCGGTCCGAAAAGCGTCCAGCAATCTCTCGGTGATGGCAGGTTGTGCCAAGGTGCCCCCGGCAGCGAGTTCACGTACGGCGCCGCCGAGCCGCTCGAAGGTCACGTCCTTGAGCAGGTAGCCCTTGGCGCCCGCACGAAGCGCCCCGAGCACCAACTCGTCGTCGTCGAACGTCGTCAGCACCAGGACCGGAACACTGATTCCTCTGTCCTGCAATGCCCGCAGCGTCCACAGTCCGTCGAACCGCGGCATGCGTAGATCGAGCAACACCACATCGGGAGGATCGAGTTCGATCGACGCGACCGCAGCAGCGCCGTCGTCCGCCTCACCGGTCACCTCGATGTCGGGGTCCAGTTCGAGCAGGCTGCGGATACCCTGCCGAACCAGAGTGTGGTCGTCGACGATCAAGACCGTGATCACGGTGCGGGCACCGTCGCTTGGACCGCGAAACCGCGATCGACCGAAAACGTGACCGTGCCGCCCAGTCCTTCGATGCGCTCTCGGATTCCTTGCAGCCCGTGCCCCGGCTCGAAATCGGCCGTCGCCCGGCCGTCGTCGCGCACCGAGACCGACAGCGCACCGGTCGAATCCGCGCGTACCTCGATCCACATCTCGTCGGCATTCGCATGACGAATGGTGTTGGTGATCATCTCCTGCACGCAGCGGACCACAGCCACCGCGCGAGCCTCGTCGACCCTGATCTCGGGGTCGACCGTCAGATGCACAACGGGTTCGGGTAGCTGCGCAACCAGACGATCGAGCGACTCCCCCAGCACCGGAGTCCTGGCGCGCACCTCGCCGACCGTCGACCGAACGTCGCCGAGCAGGTCGCGTGCGATGGATTGCGCCCGAAGGACGTGCTCGCGCGCAGGCTCGGAGACCCTGTGAGACGCCACCTCGAGTTCGAGGCTCAGTGCGGTGAGCTGATGACCGAGCACGTCGTGCAACTCTCGTGCGATGCGCAATCGCTCGTCGGCACGGGAGGAATCGTCCAACAACGCACTGGCAGTTCGTAGTTCGGCGTGCGCGACCGCCAGTTCCCGACGCAGCCGAGCCTGTCGCAGCTGTGCGGTCACCGACAACGCACTGGCCACCTGCAGCGCCCCGTAGATCGACGTGATCAGCGCGATCTCCGAGATCCGTCCACCCCGGATCGCAACCGACACCCCCACGCAGCAGGTGTAGACCGCAACGATGACCGCCACCGAGAGACCGGTCACCCGATACACGGCGAACGTCGAGGTGAACACCAGCAGGATGGGCAACCAGCTTGCCGTCGGGGCGGTCAGCACCAGAATCGGTGCCAGTACCACCTGTGCGCCGAAGCACGCGCGCACGAGACGATCCGGCAACCGGTCTTCCCACCACATGCCTGCGGTCTGCACGAGCAGAAAGACCACGAACAGCGCAGCCCAGACCCAGCGGGGAACCGCGAGACCGTCGGCGATCGACCGATCGAAGACGACGAGAGCGCCCATCGCGACCGCGAGCGCAGACACGAACGCACCGGCCAGAACGTCGGGTCCGAGGCGTCTCATTCTGTCGACTTTATCGCCCATTTCGTCCGCACACCCCTGCCGAAAGTCACGATCACCATCGGTGACCATCGGCACCTGTGCGCAGGCCACGGCCGATCTAGCGTCGAGATCGAGACCATCGAGAAGGGAGCATCGGATGGCAGCGATCGACGTTCGAGACATCACCCAGCGGTATCGGGGACGGACCGCCGTGGCAGGCGTGCGCCTCACGGTCGCCGAAGGCGAGACGCACGGCCTGCTCGGGCGCAACGGTGCCGGCAAGACGACCCTGGTCGAAACCGTTGCAGGCCTTCGCAGGCCGAGCTCCGGTGCCGTACGAGTTCTGGGACTCGACCCCTTCACCGACCGCGATCGAGTGCGCTCCGTGCTGGGAGTACAGCTGCAGTCCAACGACCTGCACACCGCGCTCACCGTTGCCGAACTGGTCGATCTGTTCGCCTCCTTCCACCGTCGACCTGCCGATGGAGACGCTCTCGTCCGTGCCGTCGGCCTGCACGAGCACCGCCGGGTGCGCTACGAACGGTTGTCGGGAGGCCAGCAACAACGGTTGTCGGTCGTCCTCGCGCTGATCGGTTCCCCTCGGGTGGTCCTGCTCGACGAGCTCACCACCGGACTCGACCCGGATGCACGACGCACCGTGTGGCGACTGATCGAGGACCTCCGCGCAGACGGTGTCACCATCCTGCTGATCAGCCATCACATGGACGAGGTACACCGCCTGTGCGATCGAGTCACCGTCCTCGATCGAGGCTCCGTGGTGGCCACCGGAACACCGGATTCTCTGATCGCCGACGCCGGCCTCGGGGGCGACCACCGAGCCACCCTGGAGGACGCATTCCTGACGCTGACCGAACGGAGCTAGGCATGACCGCACACGAGATCGACGCTGTACCTCGTCCGGGCCTGCGCGCCACCGGCGCACTCGTCCGGGCCGAAATGCGCATGGTCACCCGGGACACGGCAGGTCTGATCGTTCCCATCGCCCTCCCGGTTCTCGTACTGGTGATGAACGGCTCGGGTACTTCGGCGGAGATCGTCGGGCCCGGCACGATCACCGCATTCGATCGGTTCGTACTGCCGCTTGCCCTGACCATGATCATCGCCGTCGTCGGAATCGTGAACATGCCGAGCTTTCTTGCGCTCTATCGCAAGTCCGGCGTACTGAAGCGACTGTCGACGACACCGATCCGACCGACGCAGGTGCTGGCTGCGCAGGTGATCACCAGCGTCGTCCAAGCGACACTCGGAATCGGCATCGCTCTGTCCACGGCCGCGCTGCTCTTCGGAATCACGCCCCCACACAACCCGATCCTGGTTGCGACCGTTCTGGTGCTCGGTGCCGCGGCGATGTACTCGCTGGGGATCGTCGTGGCTGCCGTCGCACCCACAGCGAACTCGGCCGTCGCGATCGGCCTGACCCTGTTCCTCGTTCTCGGTGCAGTCGGCGGGCTGTTCGGACCGGTCGCGGATCTGCCCGGTCCGGTTGCGGCCATCGGTGAGGTACTTCCTTTCGGTGCCACCGTCAGTGCGCTGGGATCTGCCTGGGCCGGAACGCCTGTCGACATCGGCGGACCCATCGGACTCGTGGTCGCGGTGATCGCCGGAACCGCCTGCGCGATCCGGTTGTTTCGCTGGTCCTAGCGCGATACGGCATAGTGGTCGACGTGACCGAGTTGAATCTGCACACGTTCGGACCCGCAGACGGTCCCGAAATCCTCGCCGTCCACGGTGTCACCGGACACGGTGCCCGGTGGTGGGACCTCGCCGAGAACCACCTTCCGGAGGCCAGAATTCTGGCACCCGACCTCATCGGCCACGGGCATTCCCCGTCCACACCGCCCTGGGACATCGACGCGCAGGTCACTGCGCTCAAAGCCGTGCTCGACGCCCATGCGCGTGGACCGGTCGTGGTCCTCGGCCACTCGTACGGCGGCGCGTTGGCCGTGCATCTCGCGCAGAGGTTTCCCGAGGCTGTGCGGGCGCTGATTCTGCTCGATCCCGCGATCGCTCTGCCGCCGGAGGAGCTTCTCGAGGTGGCCGAGGCGACCGCGAAATCCCCCGACTACACCGACGTCGACGAGGCGCGCTCGGAGAAGATCCACGGGGCGTGGGCGGACGTGCCCACCGAATTGCTCGACCGTGAGGTCGCCGATCACCTCATCCCCGCCGACGACGGAAAAGTCGCGTGGCGAATGTCGATTCCGGCGATCGTCGCAACGTGGGGAGAGCTCGCACGTCCGATCGTGGTTCCCACCGAGAGTGTCCCGACGATCGTGGTGCGGGCCATGCGCGTCGAACCCCCCTATGTCACAGAGGAATTCCTCTCGGCGCTGCGAGACAAGCTCGGTGACAACCTACGAACGGTCGAACTGGACTGCGATCACATGGTCGGCCAGGCCAAACCGGTCGAGGTCGCCGAGCTGGTGCGATCCCTGCTGTAGATGGCCCCGATCACCGAAGCCCAGGTCGAGAGAGTTCGCGCGTTGGTCGCGTCGATCCCCCCTGGATTCGTGGCCACCTACGGAGACATCGCGGCCGCCGCCGACCTGTCGAGTCCTCGCATCGTCGGATGGATCATGCGCACCGATTCCGCCGACCTGCCCTGGCATCGAGTCCTCGGCGCGAGTGGAAGGCCCGCCCCGCACCTGGCCTCGAGACAGCTCGAGACTCTGCGCAGCGAAGGCGTCCCGAACCACGACGGGCGCGTGCCATTGAGCTCGATTCGATTCGACTTCGGGGCGCTCCCACCGCCACCGCCGCCGACCACTAATCTCGGAGAATGAACATCAGGGACGCACTCGAGCAGTTCGATCCACGCCCCACGGCGAAGTTCGCGCTGTCGAAGGCGAGCAGCTTCGTGGCCTGCGCCGGTCTCGTCGTCGACGAGGCCTCGGGCACCAGGGTGGCCGGGCACATCGAGTTGACGGACGAGCACTTCACGCCCTGGGGGGTCGTCCACGGCGGCGTCTACACCACTGCCGTCGAGAGCGCAGCGAGCATCGGTGCCAGCGAGGCGGTCAAGGATCGCGGCGAATTCGCAGTCGGCGTACACAACGGCACCGACTTTCTCCGCGCCAGCAAGGGCGGCCGCGTCGACGTTGTCGCAGAACCGTTGCAGCAGGGCCGTGTTCAACAACTGTGGCTGGTCACGATCACCGCCTCCGACAGCGGAAAAGTCATAGCACGCGGGCAGGTTCGCCTGCAGAACGTGCCGCTGCCGACATGACGGAGCTCGCAACGTGACGCAACCGGTCTGCGACGCGATCGTCCTCGCCGGCGGTCGAGGGTCGAGGATGGCAGATCCCGAGAACCCCGCTGCGCCGCACGAGGTCGACAAACCTGCCATGACCGTCGGCGGGCGCCGTATGGTCGACATCGCCGTGGACGCGGTAACGAGTTGTCGCACAACGATTCTGGTGGGTCCGACCCGTACCGGAGTGCCCGATCACGTGGTGCAGACTCGCGAGTCCCCCGTGGGCGGCGGCCCGGTCGCTGCACTCGCCGCGGGCCTGCGATCACTCGACGACTGTGCGGAAGGCACCGCAGATCTGGTGGTGGTCATCGCGTCGGATCTGCCCTTTCTCGACGCCGCGACGGTCGAGTCGCTGATCGGTGCCGTATCGCGCTCGCACACCGACGCCGTCTTCGCCCGCGACAGTGCCGGTCGTACGCAATTCCTGCTGGGAGTGTGGCGGCACGCCGCGTTGCGTTCCGCGCTGGCACAGCTGGATTCGGTGGAGGGCGCGCCGATGCGCACGATCCTTCCTGCCGATCATCTGGTGATCGCGGTGTCCGGTGTCGACGACTGCGACACCCCCGCCGATCTTCTCGCCGCCCGTCTGGCCGCACAACAGCCGGAGACGCTCGAGGTGAGCGACGCACTCGAACGCGTTCGGAGCCGACTCCCCGCGTTGCCGATCCGTCGAATTTCCCTGCAGGACAGTGCCGGAACCGTGCTCGCGGAACCCCTCATCTCCCGAACCGCGCTGCCGGCAGTAGACATCTCCGCGATGGACGGCTACGCCGTGTGCGGCACCGATCCGTGGACCCTCCGGTCCGACATCGCGTACGCCGGTACCTCCGACATCGCCCCACTCATCGAAGGAACGGCCGTGCGCATCGCGACGGGCGCAGCGCTTCCGCGCGGAGCGACATCGGTGGTGCGCGACGAGCACATCACCCGCGAGTCCGACGGTTCGGCTCGACGCATGCCGACGGCACCGCAGTCCGACGACACGCGTCGACGCGGCGAGGACTGGCTGCCCGGTACCGAACTGGTCGCAGCCGGCACCCCGATCGATGCGGCCGTACGATCGCTCGCTGCCAGTGCAGAGGTGTTCGAGGTGGCGGTGCGCGGTCCGGTACGCGGACGAGTAATCATCAGCGGCAACGAGATTCGATCCACCGGGCCACTCGCCCCTGGCGAGACCAGGGACGTGCTCGGGTCGGTGTTGCCGGAGTACCTGGCGCACTGCGGCATCACCGTCGTCGACGTGACGCTGCTCGAGGATTCTGCGACGGGGTTTCGAGACGTGCTGACCCGCACTCGGGACGTGGACGTGATCATCGTCGTCGGGGCAACCGGAGGCGGGGCAGCCGATCAGCTCCGCGCGACCCTCGCCGGCATCGATGCCGAGACCGTCGTCGGGCGAATGCGCATGCGTCCCGGCGGTTCTCAGATCACCGCGGCATTGCCCGACGGCACAGTGGTACTCGGCCTACCGGGTAATCCGCTGGCGGCCGTCGGTACCGCGATGCTCGCCGCGCCCGCCATCGTCGATGCCCTGACCGGGAGAACGGTGCGCCCATCGCGGATCGGCCTGTTGTCCAATGCTGCCGAGGTTCGATCCTCGACGCCTCGCATCGTCCCGGTCACCGCGGACGGCACACGGTGGCGGGCAGATACCCGAGTCCGCACGGCGCACCTGGCGCACCTCGTCGGCCGCGACGCACTGGCTGTGATCCCGGCCGAGGTCAGCGCCGACGAGCCGGTGACAATTCTTCCGTTGCCGCACCACTAGTTTCACCGAGAGATCGAACACCCTCGCGGTAACGCGCGACCACGAGATCGACGATCGCGGCATGCACTCCGAGCGGCTCACCGACGCCGTCGGCTCCGGCGTCGGCCAGACGGTTGTGAAAGAGGCCGCGCGCCAACAGATACGACGCCACGAACACCCGAGTGTGCCCGGTTTCTCGCAGAGTCGACACCGCGTCGGACACGGTGGGGGTACTGGTGGCGACGTAGCCGATACGTACCGGGACTCGGGCGACATCGGCCAACATCGCCGCCGCGCGCCGGTGTTCTTCCAACGCACGAGCATCGGACGATCCTGCGGCAGCGAGCACGATCGGATCACCCGAGCGCCACCCGGCGTCACGGAGTCGATCGACCATGACTTCCGCCAGTACCGGATCGGGTCCGAGAGCGCGGGTGACGGCGACGGACGTGTGAGCGCTGTCGGCGATCTCTCGCGGCACATCGGTGTGCACGTGGTAGCCCGACGCGAGGAAGGCGGGAACCACGACAGCCGAGCCGGCAGTGTCGCGCAGCACCTCGGCCGGTGACGGCCCGAGTACGTCGACGAATGCCACGCGCGTGGTACCGATCTGCGTCGACACGGCATCGGCGAGTGCGGCGACCATCTCGACACCACGGGGGTTTCGGGTGCCGTGTGCGACCAGAACAAGAGTCGGTGTCATCAGTACTTTCCCCCTTCTACGACGGCCACTCGATCAGCCGGTTCTTCGGAATCGCAGTCCGTCTCGGTCTCGATGTGATCGAGTGCGATGCGATAGCCACGCTTGACCACGGTCTGGATAGCTTTCGGCGCGCCCAGCGAGGACCTGAGTCTGGTCATCGCCGTCTCCACCGCGTGGGTGTCGCCCCCTCCGCCGGGCAGCGACGCCAACAGGTCCTCGCGGGAGACGACGCGTCCTGGATTGCGCGCCAATGTCTTCATCAACGCCATGCCTGCTGGGGACACCGGTCGAACTTCACCGTCGACCACCACGCACTTACCGCGGACACTGACCACGTGTCCGCCCGCATGCAGCCGACCGGTGCGCCTCGGTAGTTCTTCGGCGATGTGCCGCGCGAGTGCCCCCAGACGCGCCCGTGTCGGCTGTGTGGTGGCCACGTTCAGCTGTTCGAGGGGCGCGGCCGTCACCGGCCCGACGCACACCGGCAGCACCCTCGATCGCATCGACTGCAGCAAGGGTTCGAGCACGCCGTTCTCATCGGCGCGCATCAGCATCGATGCCACCGCCGGCGCCGAGGTGAAGCTGAGGGCATCGAGATCACCGACGATGACGGCTTCGATCATGCGGTCCATCGGGCTCTGGTCGTCGGGCGCTGTCCAGCGATACACCGGCACCGGCACCACCTCGGCTCCCGCGCAGCGCAACACCTCGCAGAAATCGGGGACCGGCTCCCATTCGGTGGTCGCGCCGTGCAGCTGCACGGCAATGCGTTTGCCCTCCACCCCTTCGGCCAACAGATGTTCGAGTACCTCCGCCGAGGACTCCGAGGCGGGCGACCACTCCTCGCGTAGATCGGCCGCTCGAATGGCTCCTTTCGCCTTCGGACCGCGAGCGAGCAGCCGGGACGCACCGAGTGCGCGCCCCAGTTCTTCTGCCTGCCCCCACCCGTCCGCCGCCTCGACCCAGCCACGAAACCCGATTCCTGTTGTGGCTACAGTTATTTCGGGTGGATCCGCGATGACGGCGGCAGTGACGCGTTCGAGCTCGGCGTCGTCGGCCAGCGGGATGATGCGAATAGCGGGGGCATGCATCACGGTGGCCCCGCGCCGCTCGAGCAGAGTCGCGAACTCCTCGGCTCGACGCGAAGCGGTGATCCCGACGGTGAACCCGACCAGAGGCATTGCAGCCCCTGCAATTTCGCTCACGTAGATCCGCCGCGGACGAGCACGACGCCCTCGACGCAGGAGACCTCGAACGATCCAAGGGTGACCTGCGGGTCATCGAGGCAGCGCCCGTCGGCCAGCGAGAAAACCTGCTTGAGCAGCGGCGATGCGACGGTGGGTTCGCCCCCTCGGTCTCCCACCAGTCCGCGTGACATCACTGCTGCACGCCCGTACGGATCGATGTTGCCCACCGCGAACAGTCGTCCGTCGTCGAGCAGAAACAGCGCCGCCTGGGTGCCGCCTCGCAGGAGCACCGCTACCCCGCGCCCCGGAATCAGCGCGTCGAGCGTGCAGGCCGGGGTCCAATCACGAGCGATGTCGTTCGGTACCGCTGATGGTGACTTCACTGCTGACGAATCGATGACAGTCATGGCGTACCTCCTGATCAGCTATTCCACGTTGCTTGTGTTTCTTGGCCGTTAAGTCGCGATTACTCGTCTGTGCACATGCACTCAGTCTCGTGACCTGCCGGTTGTCAGCTCCCGTATCGGCTCACGCGCCCACACGTGGCATTCCCATCAGCACGGGCACCTTGCGCGCGCCGGACTCGTCGAACGCGATCGTGGGGTCGGACTCGTCCGGAGCATTGACGAAGGAGACGAACCGACCGAGCTTCTCGTCGTCTTCGAGCACGCCGGCCCACTCGTCCTTGTATCCGGCGACGTGGCGTTCCATGTCGGATTCGAGCTCGGCACCGATCCCGAGACTGTCCTCGCACACGACGGCTCTGAGGTGGTCGAGTCCCCCGTCGAGCGATTCGAGCCACGGCGCCGTGCGCTGCAGCCGGTCGGCTGTACGCACGTAGAACATGAGGTAACGGTCGATGTAGCTGACCAGGGTGGCATCGTCGAGATTGGACGCGAGCAACTGCGCGTGCTTGGGCGACTGACCTCCGTTACCGCCTACGTAGAGGTTCCAACCACCCTCGGTCGCGATGATCCCGACGTCCTTGCCGCGGGCCTCGGCGCATTCGCGAGCGCAGCCCGAGACGCCGAACTTGATCTTGTGCGGCGACCGCAGACCTCGATAGCGGTTCTCCAGATCGACGGCCATCCCCACCGAATCCTGGACGCCGTAACGGCACCAACTCGATCCGACGCAGCTCTTGACCGTCCGTAGCGACTTCCCGTACGCCTGACCCGACTCCATCCCGGCGTCGACGAGGCGCTTCCAGATCGCCGGCAACTGCTCGACGCGGGCACCGAACATGTCGATGCGCTGCCCTCCGGTCACCTTCGTGTAGAGCCCGAAATCGCGAGCGACCTCGCCGATGACGATGAGCTGTTCCGCAGTGCACTCGCCGCCGGGCATACGCGGCACAACCGAGTAGGTGCCGTTCTTCTGGATGTTGGCCAGAAAGTGATCGTTGGTGTCCTGCAACGACGCCTGCTCGCCGTCGAGAATGTGATCGGAGGACGTAGACGCGAGAATCGACGCGACGACAGGCTTGCAGATGTCGCAGCCGGTTCCCGAGCCGTACTTGGCGATCAGCGACGAGAAGGTGCGGGTGTTCGTGGCCCGAACGATCTCGTACAGCTCGGCCCTGGACTGAGCGAAGTGCTCGCACAACGACTTCGAGAGGACCACACCGGACGCGGCGAGCAACGACTTGATCGAGGGCAGGCATCCGCCACAGGTGGTACCCGCGGTGGTGCAGCTCTTCACGGCCGCCAGGTCGCAGGCTCCGTCGGCTATCGCCGAGCAGATGGCACCCTTGCTCACACCGTTGCACGAGCAGATCTCGGCGTCGTCGGGCAGTGCACCGATGCCGACCTGCTCGGCGGCAGGTGAGATCAGAGCGCCCGGATCGCCGGGCAACTCGCGACCGACCAGTGGCCGCAACAGCGAGTACGCGGAGGCGTCGCCGACGAGGATGCCGCCGAGCAGCGTCTTCGCGTCGTCGGTGACGACCAGCTTGGCGTACGTGCCTTTGGGGGCATCGCTGAACACCACTTCGAGTGCGCCCGGCGTTGCCGCCATCGCGTCGCCGAAGCTCGCGACGTCGACGCCCATCAGCTTGAGCTTGGTGGACATGTCGGCACCCGGGAATTGCGCTGCGCCGCCGAGCAATCGGTCGGCCACGACCTCCGCCGTCGAATACCCGGGAGCGACCAGTCCGTAGCACCGACCCTCGACCGCAGCACATTCGCCGATCGCGTAGACGGCAGGGTCGGAGGTACTGCAGCCGATGTCGACCATGATGCCGCCGCGCTCACCCACCTCGAGGCCACTCTCGCGTGCCAGCCGATCCTGGGGACGCACACCGGCGGAGAACACCAGCAGCGCGGCGTCGATGGTGCTGCCGTCGCTCAGTTCGACCGTCAGACCGGCGCTGTCGTTCTCGGAGATCGACGACGTGCCCACTCCCGCATGGACGTTCAACCCGAGTTCGGTGACCAGGCGCGCCAACAGCGCGCCGCCACCCTCGTCCACCTGCAGCGGCATCAATCGTGGAGCGAACTCGATGACGTGCGGGGTCATGCCCATCTTCTTCAGCGCATTCGCCGCTTCGAGACCGAGGAGGCCACCGCCGACCACCACACCGACGGCACCCGGGCCTGCGGCGTCGGCGCGGGCACGGATCTTGTCCAGGTCGTCGAGGGTTCGGTAGACGAAGCACGCGGGCAGGTCGTGTCCGGTGATCGGCGGCACGAACGGGTAGGAGCCGGTGGCGAGGACGAGAGCGTCGTACTCGACCGTGTCCCCCGCCGAGGTCACGACGGTGCGGTGGTCGCGGTCGATGCGATCGGCACGTACTCCGGTGCGCATCTCGACGAGGGTGTCACCGGGATAGTCGTTGCCCGCCAGAGCGAGTTCCTTGTGGTCCCAGGCACCGACGTAGGACGACAGTCCCACCCTGTCGTACGCCGCCAGTGCTTCCTCGCACAGCACAGTGACCTTCCACTCGGCCGCCTCGTCGCGCGCACGCAACGCTTCGACGAATCGGTGTCCGACCATCCCGTGACCTACCACTACCGCGTTCTTCATTGCGGGTCCTTCCGATCTACGTTGCCGTGCAGTGTGTTTCGTTCTTGGCGGTGATGGATCCTCAGACTGCTACCGGCGCGTCGGCGTCGGCGGAGTTGGTCTTGCGCAGGTAGATCGCCCAGGTGACGATCGCGCAGACGATGTAGAAGGCGAGGAACACCCAGAACGCGGTGGTCGCGGATTTCGCGGTGCCCGAATACGACGCCCGCAGCACCAGGTTGATTCCCACGCCGCCGAGAGCGCCGATCGCGCCGGCGATTCCGATGAGGGCACCGGACATCTTGCGCGACCAGTGCTGCTGCTCGTCGACGGTCATGCCCTGAAGCTGAGCGGATTTCGCAGCGAAGATGGCGGGGATCATCTTGTACACCGATCCGTTGCCGAGGCCCGAGAGCAGGAACAGTGCGATGAATCCGACGACGAAGAGCACCATCACGGTGCCGCTGGCCGCGCCGGGAGTCGAATCGTCCCAGGTACTGGCCGCAACCAGAATCCCGGTGGCAAACGTCATGGCCACGAACGTGTACAGGGTGATCTTGCCGCCACCGATCTTGTCGGCGAGCTTGCCGCCGAACGGACGCGACAGCGATCCCAGCAACGGTCCGATGAACGCGATCTGAGCGGCCTGCAGCGATGCCTGCGCCTGTTGAGCGGGAGTCGCCGGTGCTCCGTCGGTGAGACCGGCGAGGAAGTTGATCTGCAGGACCTGCCCGAACGCGAAGCTGAAGCCGATGAACGACCCGAACGTGCCGATGTACAGGAAGGCGATCCACCACGAGTCCGAGAACTTCAGCACGTCGATCATGGAGCGTCCGTTGGTCTTCTGGTTGTCCAGGTTGTCCATGTACAGCGCGGCACCGACGGCGGCAAGCGCGATGAAGACGAGATAGACGGCGCACACGATCTCGGGGGCGGTGTTACCGATGGTGGCGATGACCAACAGGCCGATGAGCTGGATGACGGGCACACCGATGTTGCCGCCGCCCGCATTCAAGCCGAGCGCCCACCCCTTCTCGCGTTGCGGATAGAACGCGTTGATGTTCGTCATCGAGGATGCGAAGTTACCGCCGCCGAGTCCGGCGAACGCCGCAACGATGATGTAGGTGGTGTACGACGCCGGGTTGAGCATGAAGTACATGGTCAGCACGGTGGGGATCAGGAGCACCAGAGCACTGAAGATGGTCCAGTTACGGCCACCGAACTTCGCCGTGGCGAAGGTGTACGGAATGCGCAGGATCGCGCCGACGAGCGTGGGCACGGCCACCAGGAAGAACTTGCCCGCCGCGTCGATGCCGTAGACCGACAACGGCATGAACAGCACCATCACCGACCAGATCGACCAGATCGAGAATCCGACGTGCTCGGCGATGACCGACCAGATCAGATTGCGCTTGGCGATCTGCTTGCCGCCGGCCTCCCAGGCCTCGACGTCCTCGGAATTCCAGTGCGCGATGTGATGGTTGACGGAGACGGGAACTGTTCCGGGTGGAACAGTCGCCGTGGTGGCTGAGCCGGCATCTGCCGAAGCGCTGCGAGAAAGGCTGGTCACGTGTGGCCTCCTGATCGGTGTGTGAACCGAACATAGGAAAGCCATGTTGCCGCGGCGCTGCGCGCGATGACTCGTTGATTAACTTGGTCTCACGTGCCGTCGAGCACCGACGTGAGCTGAAGCGTCAACGTGCACCGAACGTCACCAGGTGTCTTCGAGCATCCTCGGTCGGCAGCACAGGAATCCTCCGACCAGCAGAACCGCCACACATCCGGTCAACAGAACCAACGGGAGTCCCCAGCCCCCGGACTCGGTGTGCAGCAGCCCGAACAGAATCGGACCGGTCGAGGACACCACGTAACCCAGCCCCTGGGTGAATCCCGAGAGTGAGGACGAGCCAACGGCCGTGCGCGTCCTGAGGTTGATCAGCGTCAGTGACATCGGGAACGTCATCGTGCCCAGCCCGACCAGGCACACCCACGCGACCGTACCGGCAGTCGGAGACCAGTGCAGGCCCGCGAACCCGCCGAGGTAGCACGCCGCGGCAACCATCACGATGCCGTACGGATTGCGCACGCGCGCACAGAGCGTCGGCGCGGCCAGCGACGTGATCAGTCCCATCGCGCCGAACGCCGCCACCGACGCACCGGCCAAGCCTTCTCCGATCCCCGCATCGATCAGGAGCGTCGGCAACCAGGTGAGCATGGAGTAGGTGATCAGGGAAGTCATTGCGAACATCATCACCATCCCCCACGCCAGCGAGGACCGGTGGATTCGGCCGCTCGGCGATGCGTGGACCGACGCCGACCCGGCTTCACCCGAGACGTCCTTCTCGTCGCGGCCGCGTCGGGCGATGACCACACCGAGCCACGGCAGCGCGGCGGCCAGGCCGACGACGGCCCAGATCCCGATGGAGATGCGCCAACCGTGCGCGTCGGCGACGGGGACGGCCAGCAACGGCGGAACCATGGTGCTGACCTGCATGGCGCAGATGTAGATGGTGCTGACGACGGCGAGTCGCTCGGAGAAATACCGCTTGACCAACGGCGGGATGACGACGTTTCCGATGCCCATGCCCGCAAGAGCGATCGCGGACAGCGCGAGCAGAGACGCGGTGTTCGGCGCGAACGCACGAGTGGCCATACCGATCGTGGTCAGCGCCATCGCCAGCAGAGCTGCCCGCTCCAGGCCGGTGCGCTTGGCGAGAAACGGGGTGGCCAGGCCGAAAACGGCGAACATCGCCGGAGGCAACATGCCGACGATGCCGATGACGGTGGTGCCGAACTGGAGGTCGGTGCCGATTCTGCCGAACAGCGGGCTGATCGAGGTGACGGCGGCGCGCAGAGTCAACGCGGACACGACGATCGCGGAGAAGACGAGTACTCGACCACGCACGAGCGAGGTGCCGACGAGGCGGGTATCGGGGGCGGTGGGCGCACTCACCGCGTAATCATAGGATGACCGGATCATCGGGTGCAAAGCATTACTATCGACGCTGCAACGTCCACGGCATGAGGAGTCCACGTGCGGCAGGTCCAGCGATCGAGCCTGATCTCCCAGGTCACCGCTCAGCTGCGCGAAGAGATCACGTCGCAGCGATGGCCGGTGGGTACCCGCATCCCCACCGAACCCGAACTGTGCGAGATGACCGGCACCGGGCGCAACACCGTGCGCGAGGCCGTGCAGGCACTCGTGCACGCCGGCATGGTCGAACGCAGGCAGGGTTCGGGCACCTTCGTCATGACGTGCTCCGATCTCGGCGGAACCCTGGGAAAGTATTTCTCGGACGCCCGGCACCGCGATGTCACCGAGCTACGCGAAACCTTGGAAGTCACTGCGGCGGCTCTTGCGGCCGACCGGCGCGACGACGACGACATCCGTGCCATGCTCGGCGCGCTGGCCGATCGCAACGCGGCGTGGTCCGACGAGACTCCGCTGGCCGATGCAGTTCGGATCGACGCACGCCTGCACCGCGCCATCGTCGCGGCCAGCCACAACGCCATCTATCTGGAGTTCTACGATTCGCTGCTGCCGGTGATCCACGACGCCATGCGCCACCATGCCATCGAGCACGACGACGATTACATCGACGAACACACGGCGCTCGTGGGGGCGGTGATCGCGGGTGACGCGGCCCGCGCGATGCAGGCCGCTCGATCACTGTTCCACGAACTTTCCGAATCACCGGCTCGCACAGCGGAAGTCACAGAATGAGGCGCACCAGATCTGCCGTTCGCGCCAAGCCGGGGAACGCCTCGGACGTCGAACGCGGATGAAGCGCATGCACTGCGAGACGAAACATCAACGCGCGCAGCAACATCTGCGGCCATTCCGGTAGATCGTCCCAGCGGTTGACCAGACCGTCGTCCGCGTCACCCCAGGAAAGGGCGTCCACCACGGCCACCCCGGCAGCCCAGGGCGCAGGACGCCAGTACGGGGTGATGTCGCTGATTCCTGGCGCCTCGCTACCCGAGAACAAGACCGTTCCGAACAGATCACCGTGCACCAACTGGTCCGGCGACTCGACGGGCTTGCGTAGTGTCGCAAGCTGTTTGACCAATTCCAGGCTGCTCTTGCCATCACTGGACGACGGCTCAGGTGCGCCGGCACCGCGAGCAGAGCGCAGCGGGACCGCTTCCCATGCAGCTCTGTCGGCAGCAACGAACACGTCCACGTCGGCCCACGGGGCCACGGGGGGCTGAACCAGAAATCGCGGTCGCTCGAGTTGCGCGGTCGCCGCGTGCAACCGCATCGACAACGAGACCACCTCGTCGTGACGAGGCTCCGGTTCGCCGGCGACGAACGTGTCTGCGCGCCAGCCCGACACGACGTATCGGCCGTCGGTCGACCGCACCGGTCGGGCGAGACGGACCCCGTCCACGGTCAGCGTCTCGCGCACTTTGGCCGACCATGCGGCGCGGGCATGGTCTGCCACCGGGGACAGGACGACATCGCCCAGACGCCATCCACCGTCCCAGTCCGCACCGAGAGGTGCAGGCTCGACATCGCGCAGCCCGAACGTAGAGATCACGTGCTGAGGAGGTTCGACAGAGCTCACGAGCGCCACGCTACCGCCGATCGCGGTGCCGCTGCGGACGACGCGCACACGCGACACATCAGTACATGGGCAAACCAGGATCGATCTGCTCGGCCCACTCCACTATTCCGCCGTGCAGATGGGCGGCGTCCGAGAAACCGGCTGCCACGAGGGCGGAGAGCACCTCGGCGGACCTGATGCCGGTTTTGCAGTAGAGCACGATGGGGATGTGCTGCGGTAGATCCGACATCGCCGCCCCCGACAGGATTCGACCCTTGGGAATCGAGCGCGCACCGTCGATGCGCACGATGTCCCACTCCACCGGCTCACGCACGTCGATGAGGGCGATCTCGCGACCGGACTGCATCATTGCGTGCAGCTCCGCCGGAGTGACCGATTCGCCGGTGGAGTCGGCGGCCGGCACCACTCCGCAGAATGCCTCGTAGTCGATCAGCTCGGTGAGCGGCGTGCGGGACGGGTCACGAGTCAGACCGACGGTTCGATAGCTCATCGCCAGTGCGTCGTAGATCATCAACCGACCCAGCAACGTCTCGCCGATTCCGGTGATCAGCTTGATCGCCTCGGTGACCATGATCGACCCGATCGACGCGCACAGCACCCCCAGCACCCCACCCTCTGCACACGAGGGCACCATGCCGGGCGGTGGAGCCTCGGGGTACAGGTCGCGATAGTTGATACCTGCGTCGCCGGGGGCTCGGTCCCAGAACACCGACACCTGCCCCTCGAACCGGTAGATCGAACCCCATACATAGGGGATTCCGACCAGCGCGGCCGCGTCGTTGACGAGGTATCGGGTGGCGAAGTTGTCGGTCCCGTCGAGCACGAGATCGTACTGCCGAAAGAGCTCGAGCGCGTTCGACGAGTCGAGTCGAACACGGTGCAGCGTCACCTCGACGCCGTCGTTGAGTTCGAGAATCGAGTCTCTCGCGCTGTCGGCCTTCGGGCGACCCACGTCGGACCGGCCGTGGATGATCTGCCGTTGCAGGTTCGAAAGTTCGACGTCGTCGAATTCCACGATGCCCAGAGTCCCGACACCGGCGGCCGCGAGGTACAGCAGTGCGGGTGAGCCCAGTCCCCCGGCACCGACGACGAGCACGCGGGCGTTGCGCAGTCGCTTCTGACCGTCGGTTCCCACACTGGGAATGATCAGGTGCCGGCTGTACCGGGCGACGTCCTCGGGCGACAGTTCGCCTGCGGGTTCGACCAGCGGGGGTAGGTGGACCACGACGCAGCGACGCTCCTCGACTCGACACGGCGGCCGGTGACCCGGCGCGACACGTTCGAATCTAATCCCCCGGCCTGTCGGAAACCCAGCCGATCAGCCTCGCGGGTAGGGCCACGGATTGAATCGGCAGGTCTTGCCGTCCATCGGAACGACGCCCGCTGGGTCCAGTCGCGCGATGTCGTCGTTGTTCGTTCCGAATGTCTGCTGCATCATCACCGGAGCGAGCCCACCGTCGGTCTCGCACGGTTGGTGCTGCTGGTAGCCGATCGCGTGGCCGACCTCGTGATTGATCTGGTACTGGCGGTACGAGCCGATGTCGCCCTGGAACGAGATCGCCCCACGCACCCACCTCGGCTCGTTGAGCACCACTCGCTCGATGCCGGGGTTGTAGCAGGAGACCTCGAGCTGAATGTCGTAACCGCAGGCCTGCCGGATCGACATCTGCGACGTCAGCGAGATCCTGAAGTCGGGATCGCCCTGATCGATGCGACGGAATCCGAACCGTGGATCGTTGGTCCAACTCTTGGGGTTGGTAAGGGTCTGATCCACCAATCGGCCGAACGACTCGTCGCCGCCGAACCCGACCGTGTCCACGCCGTCCTCGACCTCGACCGTGTAGGTGAACACCCGCTCGGTCCCCTGCCCCACCTGCTCCGTTGTCCCCGGCACGGTGTGCCACGTTCCGGCCCCCTCCACCGCGAACGGACCACCGTCGGGCAGTTCACCCGACGATATCGACGCTGCGAAGTTACCGTCGGCCTGCGGCGGAACGCCGATGATTCCGGTACCCGACGTCGTATCCGAACTCAAGGTGCCGAATCCAGGATCGGCGTTGGTCGACTGCGCTGCGGTGCCGGTGACGGGGTCGCCGGTCCGCACGGCATCGAATACGACGAGCGCGGTCACCACGATCAGAATCGGCACCGCGTACGCCCGCCAGCCGTACGTGGACGCGAACTTTCCGAGCTTGCTCTGCTTCCTGATATCGCGATCCGGTCGACGACTGCGCAGCTTGACCTCGCGTTGCGTCGGATCCCACTGCGCGCGGAGCGGTTGATGCGACCCGCGACTGCCCACACTGCGTGGGAAATCGTCCGCGCGATCGTCGTAACCGTCGTCGACGCCGTCCGACTGCACACCACCGCGGATACGCGGCCCGCCTCGGTCAGTCACTCGAACACGATCTCACAATCCTCACCGCCCGCTGCTCGGCACGCCGAGACCGGGAATGGAACTATCGGGTTTTCGGTACGAAAACATCGTACGAACAAACCGCTCGACATGTTCCGGTATCGCCCACTTTCCGCAACGGTCCCCCAGGATCCCGTGGGTGCCGGCCGCCACGAGTATCGTTGCCCGTGATCTGCGCTACGAGCGGTCCGAACCGACGGCTACCCGCCGGAAGTTCATGCCGGACCGTTCGTTGTCGAACCAAGACGAGCGCAGCTGTCGACGCGGATGGGAACATAATTGATGACAGATCTCGACGACCGGAGGTCTTCGGACCGGCCGGCCACCACCGGCAATCGGCGCGGCGCACGGCTGCCTCGCGATGCCCGTCGGGCGCAACTGCTCGCTGCGGCGAGCGAGATATTCGTGACCCGTGGGTACCACGCATCCGGAATGGACGAGATCGCCGAATGCGCGGGCGTCAGCAAGCCGGTCCTGTATCAGCACTTCCCCGGAAAACTCGAGCTCTATCTGGCGGTGCTGCAAAGTTACGTCGACACCCTGATCGCAGGAGTACGCCAGGCTCTACGCTCGACCACGGACAACAAGCAACGAGTTCGTGCCGCGGTGCTGGCGTTCTACGACTTCGTCGACACCGACACACAGGGATTCCGCCTGGTCTTCGAATCCGATCTGATGGGCGACCCGCAGGTCAATGCACGCGTCGAGCAGGCAACCGAAGCGTGCGTCGACGCCGTCTTCGACCTCGTTGCCCACGATTCCGGACTCGATCCCTATCGAGCTCGCGTACTGGCCGTAGGCCTGGTCGGTGCCAGTCAGTTCACCGCTCGGTACTGGCTCGAAGCCGACCGGCCGATCTCGAAGGAAGACGCCGTCGACACCACGGTCTCGCTGGCCTGGGGCGGTCTGTCGCACGTTCCCCTGCAGGCGCCGTAGCCTCGCAACCCGCAAACTCGACACGCCCCTCACTCGATGCGAGTGAGGGGCGTGTTCTGCGTTCCGAGCAGTCTCAGGCGGTCGCGAATCCGACCTTCCGAGAATCGGACGGACCGATCTCGACGTACGACACCTTGGAAGCCTGGATCAAGAACTTGCGTCCCTTCTCGTCCTCCAACGCCAGCACTCCGTCCTTACCGGCAAAGGCGGTCGATACGAGCGCTTCGACCTCGGCCGGGGACTGCGTGCTGTTCACGACGAGCTCACGGGAACTCTCCGAAACACCGATCTTGACCTCCACGGTCAACCTCCGAACTCTCGACAACTCTGCTCACGCCAGGCTAGTGCAGCGGCGTCGAGCCAGACGCCCGACGCCCTGTGCTGTCAGCGAACACAGTCCTGTGCGGTCAGTCGAGGCCGAGTGAGGACATCCGTTCCGCGTGTTGTTCCTGCATGCGATCGAACAGTGCGACGACACCGTTGAGGTCTCCCGATGCGGTGATGACGAGATCGGTCAGCGACTCACGGCGAGCGAGCACGAACTGCGCCTGGGTGATGGCCTCACCGAGCAGACGACGACCCCACAGCATCAATCGCGCCTTCTCCTGCGAGCTCGCACGAACCCGATCGGACACCTCGTGCACCACGAATTCCGAGTGCCCGGTCTCGGCCAGCACGTCGCGGACGATCTCGGCCACGTCGGGGGCGAGACTGTGCGCGATCTGCCGGTAGAAATCGGCCGCGATGCCGTCACCCACGTACGCCTTGACCAACGACTCCAACCACGTCGACGGCGTCGTCGACTCGTGGTATTCGTCCAGGGCGCGAACGAACGGGTCCATCGAGGCGTAGACGTCGAGACCACGATCGGACAAGGCTCTCTGCAACGTCTCGAAGTGGCTCATCTCCGCAGCCGCCATGCTCGCGAGCGCGACGCGACCCTCCATCGACGGAGCCATTCGAGCGTCGTCCGCCAGGCGATAGAACGCGGAAATCTCGCCGTACGCGAGCACCGCGAACAGATCCGGAATACCGGGGTGATCGTGCGCGATCGACGGCTCGACTCGATCCGACTCGGGCGACTCGACGACAGTGGTGGGTGAAACTGCGGACGACGGCTCCGACGAATGGGCTCCCATGGCTGGCAATCGTAGTCCGGTGCCCGACGCCTCGTCGCGGCGCGCGCTGGACCTATCGTGACCTGCCGACAATGGAGAATTCCGTTCGGCAAGCTACCATGGTGCTCGATCGTCACTCGCGGACCGATGAAACGGACCGAAGAAGCACACGACGGTCATCGATAATGTGTGCGCACCTGATCCGGGTCGCCTCGACAGCTTCGCCGCAGCGGACATCGCAGTTCGCGGCCGCGCTGAGGCTGACGGCGACATCACATCGGATCGAGGGCATCGACTTCGGCCGGCAATAGGCCTATGCCCTTCCTCGTGCGCACGTTCGACCACGAGGAAGGCCAGTCCCCTGAGCAAGATAGTCATCGACCAAGAATCCGACACCGGCGACACCACGCTGTCGGCGCAGCTGGACGACAAGCACGTACCCCCCACTTTCGCCGAACTGAACGTTGACCCCACCATCGTTCGCGCGCTCTCCGAGATGGGAATCGAGCGGACGTTCGCCATCCAGGAGTTGACGCTGCCGCTCGCCATCGCGGGCGACGACCTCATCGGTCAGGCACGCACCGGAATGGGCAAGACGTTCGGCTTCGGTGTGCCTCTGCTGCACCGACTCGCCACGGACAACTCCGGTACCTCCCCGCTCGACGGCACTCCCCGCGCCCTGGTGATCGTGCCGACCCGTGAACTGTGCGTTCAGGTCAGCTCCGACCTCGAGAACGCATCCAAGTACCTCAGCGGCGCGAACGGCCCCGTCAAGGTGCTCTCCATCTACGGTGGCCGTCCGTACGAGGCGCAGATCAGCGCGTTGCAGAACGGCGTCGACGTCGTCGTCGGCACCCCGGGCCGACTGCTCGACCTCGCCAAGCAGAACCACCTGATCCTCGGCAAGGTCGGAGTCCTGGTCCTCGACGAGGCCGACGAGATGCTCGACCTCGGGTTCCTCCCCGACATCGAGCGCATCCTCGGCATGGTTCCCGACAAGCGTCAGACGATGCTGTTCTCGGCGACGATGCCCGGCCCCATCATCACTCTGGCCCGGACGTTCCTGACTCAGCCGACGCACATCCGCGCCGAAGAGGCGGAGTCCTCGGCCGTCCACGACCGCACCGCCCAGCACGTCTACCGGGCCCACGCCCTCGACAAGGTCGAGATGGTCGCCAAAGTTCTCAAGGCCGAGGGTCGCGGCGCGACCATGGTGTTCACCCGCACCAAGCGCACCGCCCAGAAGGTCGCCGACGAGCTGGCCGAGCGCGGATACTCGGTCGGTGCCGTGCACGGTGACCTCGGCCAGGTCCAGCGCGAGAAGGCCCTCAAGTCGTTCCGGACGGGCAAGATCGACGTTCTGGTGGCGACCGACGTCGCGGCCCGCGGTATCGACATCGACGACGTCACCCACGTCATCAACTACCAGTGCCCCGAGGACGAGAAGACCTACGTGCACCGCATCGGCCGCACCGGCCGTGCCGGGCGCACCGGCATCGCGGTCACCCTGGTCGACTGGGACGACATCCCCCGTTGGCAGCTGATCGACAAGGCGCTCGATCTCGGCATGCCGGATCCGGTCGAGACCTACTCGAGCTCGCCGCACCTGTTCACCGACCTCGGTATCGCCACCGACGCCACAGGCACGGTACGCAAGGCACCCTCGCGCGCCCCGGAGAAGGCGGACGACGGCGAGGCGACGGCAGCCGACGCGTCTTCGGCTACCAAGCCGCGCCGCTCACGCAGTCGGCGTCGAACCCGCGCAGGGCAGGACGGCGACAACACCGCCGCAACCAGCGTTGCGCAGAACGATTCCGCACCGGCAACGAAATCGGTTGCCGAACAGTCGGATACGTCCGATGCGGCGTCCGCGGACACGGTCACCAAGACTGCGCCGCGCCGCCGCAGGCGTCGTCGCCCCAGTGGGTCGTCCGCCGACGCCGGACCCTCGACTGCGAGCGCGTCGGAGTAATCTCCCGCCGTGCTGGCTCCAGAACGAAGGACGAGAACCGACCTCGTCGTCGCCGCCGTCATCGCGGTGGTGGTAGTGGTTGCCGCGAGCATCGCCTGGTTCACCGGTGATGCTCGCGGAACCACATCGATCCCGGCCGAGGAGCCGCTGGCTCAGGCCGAGCCCGCGCTCGCGGTGCCCACTGCGCTCACCGAATTGTGGCGTGCGCCGAGTGCAGCGACGGATTCGACGCGAACCCCACTCCCTGTCGTCACCGGGTCCACGGTGGTGACGGCGGACGGGGGCTCCGTCCTCGGCCGCGATCCACGGTCAGGAGAGCCATCCTGGTCGTACTCGAGAGATCTCCCGCTCTGCTCGGTGGTCTCGTCGTGGAACACCGCGGTCGCGGTCTACCGCGACGACCGCGGTTGCTCTCAGGTCACCGAACTCGACGGGCCGACCGGAGAGCGCAAGGCGCAGCGCACTTCCGACGCCGACGATGCGGTCCGCCTGTCCTCCGATGGCACCTACGTGACGTCGAGGGGCGACACGCGCATGGAGCTGTGGCGGTCGGACATGGTGCGCACCCTCGAATACGGTCGAGTCGATGCCCCGGTCAATCCGGGTAGTCAGCCGCGAACCGGGTGCACGCTGCTGTCCTCGGCGTCGACGAACTCGCGGACGGCTGTGCTCGAACAGTGCCCGGGAGAGACCGCTGCCCGATTGTCGCTGATGAATCCTGCGCCCAAGGACGCCGGTAAACCTGAGGAGTACGGGTCGACGGTGGTACCGGAACTCGTTCCCCGATCCGACGCACCCACTGCCGGGCAGATCATCGCGATCACGGGCAGCGTTGTCGCGCTGTACATTCCAGCGGAAAACGGCGCGCCCGACCGGGTAGGACTCTACGACGACGCGGCCGCGAAACTGTCCGAATTCACTCTTCCGACCGGCTCCTCCCCTACCCCGGATCTTCCTGCGACGAAGGCAGGTTCGGCTCTCACCTGGTTCACCGGCACGGGGGTCCAGGCGTTCGATTCCAACAACCTGAGCCCTCTCTGGACCGTCCCCGGGGCCCTCGGAAGTGGAGCGGTCATGGCAGGCCGACTCCTCTTACCGGTGCCCGACGGCATCTCGGTGGTCGATCTCTCCACCGGTGTCAGGGTGGCCGACATTCCGGTCGACCGAGGCGATTACGCCGGCCCGATACAGATGTCGGTGATCGGCGATGTGGTCGTCGAGCAACGCGGTTCCGACGTGGTCGCTCTCGGCTGACCCGCCGGCACGGGCTTCGTTCTACTCCGCCGGATCGTAGGTCTTCAGATCGGCTTGACCGTCCCAGTACGCCAGCAGATTCTCGGCAAGTTCTCGATAGGCCTGTGCGCCCTTGTTCTTTCGTCCCGAGAGTACCGTCGCGCCCGAGGCACTGGCCTCGGCGAAGCGTACGGTCCGCGGAATCGGCGGTGCGAGAACCGGCAACGAGTAGCGGTCCGAGACGTCGCCGAGCACATCCCTGCTGTGCGTGGTGCGGGCGTCGAACAGTGTGGGAAGGGCACCGAGCAGCGTCAGATCGGGGTTGGTGATCTGTTGCACCTCGGACACCGTTCGCAACAACTGCCCGACCCCGCGATGAGCGAGAGTCTCGCACTGCAGGGGCACGAGCACCGACTGTGCGGCGGTGAGGCCGTTGAGGGTCAGCACCCCCAACGACGGCGGACAATCGATGACGACGACATCGAAGTCCTCGAGGATCGGCGCGAGTGCACGCTTGAGCGCGAACTCACGACCCGCGCGCATCAGCAGCAGGGCTTCCGCACCTGCGAGATCGATCGTCGCCGGAAGCAGAACGATTCCTTCCGCAGTCTCGATCAGCACGTCCTCGACCTTCGCATCCCCGGTCAGCACCTCGTGCACCGAGGAATCGAGCTTGTCGGGATTGTGTCCGAGAGAGAACGTCAGACAGCCCTGCGGGTCGAGGTCGACCACCAGGACTCGTCGATCGAGAGCATGCAGCGCCGCCGCGAGCGAAGCCACCGTGGTGGTCTTGGCGACGCCGCCCTTCTGATTCGCAACCGCGAGAATTGTCGTCACGGCCCTGATCCTTGCTTACATCGAGCCGATGAGCGAGGGTTCGGCATCTCTCGGGCGCGTCAGTGCAGCGAGATCGGTGCCGCGGACCGCTCGGTCACGTGCTTCGTCCGGGGCAGGAAGAAGGCGGGAACGAACGTGACGACGATCAGTACCAACGCGACCATGAAGGTGGTCCCGAAGGCCCTGGCCGAGATGTCGAAGGCCTCGATCTGGCTGGTTGCGGTCAGTGCGGGCTTCTGCTGAGCGGTCAGCACCACCGACATCAGTGCGGTACCTATCGACCCGGCCGCTTGCTGGACGATGTTCATCAACGTCGAGCCGCGCGCAACCGTCTCGTCGGTCAACGTCTGCAGCGCAGCCGTCATGATCGGCATCATCGTCGAACCGAGTCCGAGTCCCATGACGAACAGTGCACCGATCAGCAAGGTGTACGAGGTGTCGGTGCCGACCCGAGTGAACACCGCCATCCCTGCGGTGATGAGCACCATCCCCACCAGCACGATCCTGCCGGGACCGAACTTGTCGGCGATCACTCCGGCGATCGGCATCGCGATCATCGCGCCGATGCCCTGTGGTGCGAGCAGCAGCCCGGCAGTCAACGTCGTTTCTCCACGAAGCAGGAAATAGCTCGGGAACAGCAGACCCGCGCCCATGAAGGCGACCATGAAGAGCGTCGTGGTGATCACGGCCACGGTGAGCGACCTGTTCCGGAACAGCCGTAGATCGATCAGGGGATGCTGCACGCGCAGTGCATGGAACACGAACAGAACGATCAACACGAGTCCGATGATGACCGGGACCAGCACCTTCACCGCGAGAACGGTTTCGGTTTCGACGACCGAGGACGCGCCGTAGAGGAACAGTGCGAGGCCGGGCGAGAGCATCAGCATGCCGCGGAAATCGAAGGACTCGGACGGAGTCGGGTTGTCCTTGGGGAAGATCAGCACGGCCGCGATCAGAGCGAGGATGCCGATCGGCAGATTGATGAGGAAGATCCAGTGCCAACTCGCCGCCTCGATCAGCCAGCCTCCGAGGATCGGCCCCGCGATGGGCCCGATGAGCATCGGGACACCGAGCACGGCCATCACGCGCCCGATCCGCTCCGGGCCTGCGGCGCGCGTCATGATCGTCATGCCCAGTGGCATCAGCATGCCTCCGCCGAGGCCCTGCAGCACTCGGAAGACGATGAGCGAGGTGATGTCCCACGCGAAGCTGCACAGCACCGAACCGAGGACGAACAGCACCAGCGCCGTGATGTAGAGGCGCTTGGTTCCGAACCGATCGGCAGCCCACCCCGTCAGCGGTATGACGGTGGCCAGGGCGAGCGTGTAGCCCGTCATCGTCCACGCGGCATTGGCGTAGGTGGTCTCGAAGACGTCGGTGAAGGTCCGGAGCGCGACGCTGACGACGGTGACGTCGAGTATCGACATGATGGCCCCGAGCACGACGACCCCGGCGATCTTCAGCAACGCGCCGTCGAGCTTCTCCGGAGAATCGGGCGACGCGGGCTTCTGCAGGTCGGTCATGGTTCTCCAAGTCGATGAGAAGGAGCTGTGCGGCACGACGGACAGAGCTGCGTCGCCCATGGCAGTGACGATTCGGAACGAGAGTAACCGGCCGGTAGGTCTGTACTCAATCGACAAATCGGACACATCCGCAGGTCGACTATGACAAGGGCCACATCACGCGGGCAGGCATGATCGTTCCATGACCACACACGGCGGCGTCGAGGCAGGCAGAGTCGTTCTACTCCGGCACGGCGAGACCGAATGGGCTCTGGCCGGCAAGCACACCGGTAACACCGACGTCCCCCTCACCAGCGTCGGCGAGCAACAGGCCGTCGAGGCCGGATCGCTGCTCCGATTACTGAACCTGCGCGATCCTCTGGTGATCACGAGCCCGCGAGAGCGCGCACGTCGAACCGCCGAGCTCGCAGGCCTGGAGGTCGATCGGGAGTGGGATGCGTTGTCGGAGTGGGACTACGGAGAATACGAAGGCATCACGTCGACGCAGATCCACGAAACTGTGCCGCACTGGACCGTCTGGACGCATCCATGTCCGGGTGGTGAGTCCATCGGTGACATCGCCGTACGCGTCGACATGGTGCTCTCGGTCGTCCTGCCGCTGTTGAGCGGCCGCGACGTCGTGTTGGTCGGTCACGGCCACTTCTCGCGCGCACTGATCGCCGGCTGGACCGAGGCCCCCATCACCGAGGGCAAACGCTTCGCCCTCTCGCCCGCCGCGTACTCGTTGCTCGGCTTCGAGCATTCGTTCCGCCAGCTCGTCGCGCACAACGTGCACCCGTCGATCCTCACCGCCGCCACGGCACCGGAAGGAAACCCAGGATGATTCGCCGCGCCACCGAGGCCGATGTTCCCGCCGTCACCGCTCTCGTGCACGAACTCGCCGCATACGAGAAGTCGTCCTCGCTGTGCACCGTTCGAGACGAGCAGCTTCGCGCCGCTCTGTTCGGAGCGCAGCCGTCGGTGTTCGCACACGTCGCCGAGCACGAGGGGACGGTGGTGGGATGCGCGTTGTGGTTCCTGAACTTCTCCACGTGGGACGGAGTCAACGGAATCTATCTGGAGGATCTCTACGTGCAACCCGCCGCGCGGGGAGAAGGCTTCGGAACTGCACTGCTCGCCGCATTGGCCGCCGAATGCGTCGATCGGCAGTACACGCGGTTGGCCTGGTCGGTTCTGGACTGGAACACCCCGTCGATCGGCTTCTACCGTTCGCTCGGGGCAGAGCCACAGGACGAGTGGACGACGTTCCGCCTGACAGAGGATGCATTGTCCGAGTTGGCCATCCAGGCGCGTTGAACGACTACGTCAGCGGAGGTCGTCGTCGACGTCACTGTATTCGGCGGCCATCCACCGAGAGGACGGCGGGCTGAACAGCAAGACGAGCACGCCGACGACCACGACTCCTAGGGCGACGCCGTAGACGGTCTGGTGCGATCCGGTCAACAGCGACCACACGACGGGCAGCAGCAGGAGCTGTACGACGGTGGCGATGGATCGTCCCCAGCGTTTTCCGAGGATCAGGGCGACGCCTGCGGCTCCGACTCCGATGCCCAGGACACCGAACCACCCGGCGGTGCCGTACCCGTTGGCCACTGCGTTCTCTCCCTCTCCGGAGAACGCTCGGACGAGTAGGACGATCGCGGCCACCAACGACGCCACGCCCTGCGCCGCGACGAGCGCCCCGGCGGATCGAAACGTGGCCGGCGGGGTGAGGTTCTCGGGTGAGGTGGACACGCGACCAGCCTAGGCAACCGGGAGTGGAGCGTGCGGAACGACCCGGTTAGTGTCATTGCTCGTGCGTGCGCTGCTGATCGTCAATCCCAATGCGACTTCTACGACTGCTGCGGCTCGGGATCTGTTGGCTCATGCGTTGTCGAGTCGGGTGCGGGTGACGGTTGCGCAGACGACTCATCGTGATCATGCGTCGGAGCTGGCTCGGGGTGCCCGTGAGGACGGGATGGGGTTGGTGATCGTTCACGGTGGTGACGGGACGGTCAACGAGGTGATCAACGGTTTGCTCGGGGTGCCGTTGCCGACGTCGATGCAGGCGGTGACGATCGGTGCGATTCCGCCGATCGCGGTCGTTCCTGGCGGCAGTGCGAATGTGTTCGCTCGTTCGTTGGGTATCGAGGCCGATCCGGTGGCGGCGACGAATCAGTTGATCGGGCTGCTCGATGCACGGGCGCGGCGGACGATCGGGTTGGGGCATTGCGACAATCGCTGGTTCACCTTCAACGCGGGTATGGGTCTGGATGCCGATGTGTGTCGGGCGATCGATGCCGGCCGTAAGGACGGCAAGCCGGTGTCTGCGACGCGGTATCTGCGGTCGGCTGTGCAGGAGTTCTTCAAGCACAAGCGGCAGCCGGCTCGGTTGACGGTGGAGGTTCCGGGTCGGGATCCGTTCGAGGGAGTCCACTATGCGTTCGTGTCGAATTCGAGTCCGTGGACTTATTTGAACCAGAGGCCGGTGCACACCAATCCGGGTACCGGTTTCGATTCGGGTCTCGGAGTGTTCGGTATGCGCTCGACTGCGTTGTTCCCGACGTTGCGGGTCTCTCGCCAGCTGCTTGCCAAAGGCGCAGAACCGAAGTCTCGCAAGCTGATTCGCATCGACGATGTACCGAGCGTCCGAATTTCCTCGGCAGAACCGGTCGGTTTGCAGATGGACGGCGACTACCTGGGCGAACGCACCGAGGCCGAGTTCTTCTCCACTCCCGACGCGCTGCAGGTGGTTGCGCCGAGCATGTGAGGGCAGCGTGTGCCGAGCCACACTGAGGCGCAGAGCGCACTTTCTGTGAAATCACGAGCGAAATCTGTTCACTCGGGGTACAAAGGAGCGCAGAAGGCTAAAGCGAGCCTAACAGAGTGAGCTTGACCACGGTCACGCGCGTACCCCTTGACTTCACCTGAGTTCGTGAAAGCATTCACAAGCAACAGTGCGGAAACATTGGTTACCCACTCGTGAACAGAAGAGAAACGAAACGGCGCTACGGCGCCCGGTAAGGAGCAGAGGATGGACTGGCGCCACAAGGCTATTTGTCGCGATGAAGATCCGGAACTATTTTTCCCGGTGGGAAACAGTGGTCCGGCGCTCGCGCAGATCGCCGATGCCAAAGTCGTCTGTACTCGGTGCCCCGTCACCGCTGAATGCCTGTCCTGGGCACTCGAATCCGGCCAGGACGCAGGAGTATGGGGCGCAATGAGTGAAGACGAGCGCCGTGCACTCAAGCGACGCAACGCACGTACGCGCGCACGCAGCTCCGTCTAGGACGCGAAACCAGCACACGCTCGAGGCCCGGTATCCGCTGTAGCGGATACCGGGCTTTCTGCGTTCCACGGGCCTCCAGCGTCCCTCTGGCGGTCGAAGAGCCCGTTACGCACTGTTCACCGAACGTGCATCAGGGCCTGGGCACACGCCGTCCCAGAGGAACCCTCAGCATCGCGTCGGTTCCCCCACCCGCCGCGGGATGCAGACCCAGCGATCCGTTCAGCTCCACCGAGACCAGAGTGCGCACGATCTGCAGTCCGAGGCCGTCCGAACGTTCCAGAGAGAACCCGGTGGGCAGACCGCGCCCGTCGTCGTGGATGACCACATCCAGCCATTTCGCGGACCGGTCGGCTCCGATTCGGACGACACCGGCCGACCCGGCGTCGAATCCATGCTCCATCGCGTTCTGCACCAGCTCTGTGAGCACCATCACCAAGGGCGTCGCGCGTTCGGCCGAGAAGACTCCGAGTTTGCCCTCGCGCACCACTCGCACCCTCGGATTGACCGTGGCTATATCCAGCATGATCGGCACCAATCGATCGACGATCTCGTCGAGGTCCACTTCCTCGTCCACCGACATCGACAGCATTTCGTGCACGAGTGCAATGGACGTGACTCGACGGACCGACTCGGACAACGCCGTGCGCGCTTCCTCGTTCTCGAGTCGGCGCGACTGAAGTCGGAGCAGCGCCGCCACCGTCTGCAAGTTGTTCTTCACCCGATGGTGGATCTCCCGGATGGTCGCGTCCTTGCTGAGCAGAGCACGATCGCGGCGCTTGACCTCGGTGACGTCGCGGATCAACACGGCCGCCCCGGCAGACCTTCCGCGCGGCTGCAGGGCCAGCGTGCGCACGAGAACTGTGGCACCGCGGGCATCGACCTCCATCCGATGTCCCACGTTGCCGTTGAGCGACGACCTGATGTGGTCGGCCACTTCCTGCGAGTCGAAAGGGTCGGTGACCAGCGACCGCGTGACCGACGCCAGATCCCGGCCGGACAGCTCGGTCGTCAATCCCATCCGGTGGTACGCCGAGAGGGCGTTGGGACTGGCGTAGTCCACCAGCCCCTCGGTGTCGACGCGAATGAATCCGTCGCCTGCACGGGGGGACGAGTTCACATCGGTGCGCTCTTCGGGGGTGGGAAACGTGCCTTCGCTGATCATCAGACACAGGTCGTCGGCGCATTCTCGATACGCCACCTCGAGGGCGCTCGGCGGTCGAAGCTGCGCGGGATTGGTATCGCGGGTCAGCACCGCGATGACGTGCTCTCCGCAACGCACCGGGATGCTCTCGGTTCGCGTCACCACGCCTCCGTGCACGATCTTCCGCTGCTGCAGCGCGACCATCACATCGGGGTGCTCGGATTCGGAGATCGTCGTTCCCACGATGTCGTGAGTGAAGACCGTGGGCGCGGTCGTCGGCCGGCACTGGGCCACACACAGCACGTCGGCAGTCCCACTGGAGACGTCGTCCGTGCCGACCCACAGCAGCACATCGGCGAACGAGAGGTCGGCCAGCAGCTGCCACTCGCCTACGACGCGTTGGAGATGGTCCACCGCAACACCGGGGAGGTCGGTGTGCTCGGCCAGAAGGTCACTGAGGGTCGACACGAGATCTCACGTGATCGTTGCTCAGGACACGACGGCGATGAGGTCGCCCTGCTGAATGACGTCGCCCACCGCGACGTCCACCGACGTGACCGTCCCTGCGGTCTCGGCCAGCACCGGAATTTCCATCTTCATCGATTCCAGGATCACGAGGGTGTCACCGACCTCGACGGCATCGCCTCGGGCCACGACCACCTGAAACACAGTGGACACCATTTCCGCGCGAACGTCCTCGGACATCGGCGAACCCCTCTCTCACGTCACCACGAACTGCGCTGGACACCCATATGAGACCAGGCCCGTCACAGTAAGCCAATCACACGTGGGAGACTGTAGTGAACAAACGAGAGGAGCCCATCATGGGAAAGCGTGGACGTAAGAAGCGTGCTCGTAAGGGCAACAAGGCCAACCACGGCAAACGTCCCAACAGCTGACGGTTTGCCACAAGCCGCGAGGGGCCGAGAAGCGACTGCTTCTCGGCCCCTCGTCGTTTGTGAGTAGGAACTGCGACTACTCGGAGTCCGTCTGGCGGATCAGCACGGTTCGTCGAATTTCGACGCTGAGTCGTTCGCGCAACCCGGCCGGTGCCTGGTCTCCCCCGCACTTGCGTGAGATCAGCCGCTTGACCTTCTCTTCGATTCCGTAGGCCTCGAAGCACGATCCGCATTCGTCGATGTGCTTCTGCAGACGGGATCGGCTCGCTTCGTCGCATTCGTTGTCGAGCATCACCCACACGTCCGCGATCACCGCCGAGCAGTCGAGGCGCTCGAACTGTGCGTCGCCGTCGTTCCCGCCGTCGATCTTTCCGGTGCCCGTCACTGGACTACCTCCTGCTCGTGCCGGTCGACTGCGCCGTCCCGGTTGAAACCACGCTCGCGTGCAACCCCTGCCAGCAGGCCCCGCAGCTGCTTGCGTCCGCGGTGCAGACGCGACATCACCGTGCCGATGGGAGTGCCCATGATCTCGGCGATCTCCTTGTACGGGAACCCCTCGACGTCGGCGTAGTAGACAGCCATCCGAAATTCTTCGGGAAGAGACTGCAGCGCCGCCTTGATGTCGTCGTCCGGCAACGCGTCCAGAGCCTCGACCTCGGCGGAACGCAGCCCCGTCGACGTGTGTTCGGCGGTGGCGGCGAGCTGCCAGTCACTGATCTCGTCGGTCGGGTACTGAGCGGGCTGACGCTGCTTCTTGCGGTAGGAGTTGATGTAGGTGTTGGTGAGAATTCGGTACAGCCACGCCTTGAGGTTCGTGCCCTCACGGAACGACCGGAAAGCCGAGTAGGCCTTCACGAACGTCTCCTGAACCAGATCCTCGGCGTCGGCGGGGTTGCGCGTCATACGCAGAGCTGCGCCGTAGAGCTGATCGAGCATCGGCAGCGCGTCGCGCTCGAAGCGCTCGGTCAACTGCGCCTCGGTCTCGGCAGCTCTGCGCTCCGCGATCGCCTTCTCGTCGTCCACGTCAGCGACGGGATTGCTGGCTTCTGTCACGCTGATCCCTTCGATAGCTTCCACCGCCCAGGCTACCGCGCCCGAAGTCGACTTCTGCGAAGAGATCACCCCCTTCAGCGCGAGGGGACGTCCCGCGGTCAGCACTGCCATTCGTCATTCCTTCCACCTGCATTCGTATCTGTTGTTGCACAACACGGCGTCGTGCCGCCGTGTTCCCGCCCGATCGCTAGAGTCCCGTGAATGGCTGCGTCCACACCTGCTCTCGCGCTGCTCACCGCACGAAAAGTGGCGCACACCGTGCATTCGTACGACCACGACGCACGGGCGCAGTCCTACGGCGAGGAGGCGGCACAGATACTCGTCGAACGACTCGGCGTTCGGCCCGAACAGGTCTTCAAGACTCTCGTCGTCGAACGAGCGGATCGCTCGCTGGCGGTGGCGATCGTCCCGGTGACGACGACGCTCTCGCTCAAGGCCGCGGCCGCCGCGCTGTCCACCAGAAAGATCACGATGGCCGACAGGACTGCCGCCGAGCGCTCCTCCGGGTACGTCTTCGGCGGTATCTCACCTCTCGGCCAACGCAAATCCCTGCCCACCGTGATCGACGTCTCGGCCCTCGGTCTCGAGACGATTCTGTGCAGTGGAGGTCGGCGCGGACTCGAGATCGAACTCGCACCGGCCGATCTCGTCCGGCTCACAGCCGCTACATCCGCGCCCATCGCCGCGCGCTGATCCCGAATGAGAGAAGATGGACGGGTGAGCAATTGGACAGCCCCCGCCGCCGTCGCACCCGTCGACGCGACAGTCACTCTGCCCGGATCGAAGTCGATCACCAATCGCGCACTGATCATCGCCTCGCTCGCCACCGGCTCGTCGACGATGACCGGTGCCCTGCGCAGCCGTGACACCGATCTCATGATCGACGCCCTGACAACCTTGGGCATCGATATCGAGGCCGCGGAGGACGACAGGACGTCGTTGCGGGTGACTCCGGCACCGCTGCACGGCGGAGCCGTCGACTGCGGGCTGGCAGGTACCGTCATGCGCTTCGTGCCACCCCTGGCTGCGCTCGCCGCAGGCGAAGTGTCGTTCGACGGCGACGAGCAGGCACGTATCCGACCGCTCGACACGATCCTCGACGCTCTGCGCGCGGTGGGGGCCGAGATCGACGGCAGCGCGCTGCCGTTCACGATGCGTGGCACCGGTTCGCTGCGCGGCGGATCGGTCGAGATCGACGCCTCGGGCTCTTCGCAGTTCGTCTCCGGTCTGATGCTCTCCGCTGCGGCCTTCGACGAGGGAATCGAAATCCACCACATCGGCAAGCCCGTTCCGTCGATGCCGCACATCGACATGACCGTGGAGATGTTGCGGCGTGCGGGCGTGCGAGTCGATACCCCCGAGTCCGGTGGTGACGCGAACACCTGGCGGGTGCACCCAGGCCCGGTCGCGCCGATCGACTGGACCATCGAGCCGGACCTGTCCAACGCCACCCCCTTCCTTGCTGCAGCGGTGGTGACGAAAGGCAGAGTGCGCGTGCCGAATTGGCCCGAATCGACCACTCAGCCCGGCGATGCATTCCGCGAGATACTCACCCTGATGGGCGCTCGGGTCGACCTGACCGCAGGCATCCTGACCGTCGAGGGCCCGGATACGTTGCGCGGCATCGATTTCGATCTGCACGATATCGGCGAACTGACCCCTACGGTCGCGGCGCTCGCCGCACTGGCCGAGGGGCCGTCGATTCTGCGTGGCATCGCCCATCTGCGTGGCCACGAGACCGACCGACTCGCTGCACTGACAACCGAGATCGTCCGACTCGGCGGACGCGCCGTCGAGACCGACGACGGCATCCGAATCGATCCGGCACCGCTGCGCGCAGGCGTCTGGCACTCCTACGCCGACCACCGCATGGCGACCGCAGGCGCGATCGTCGGCTTGCGGGTAGCCGGGGTCGAGGTGGACGACATCGGCACCACCGCCAAGACGCTCCCCGGTTTCGAAACGCTGTGGGACGCAATGCTGTCCGCACCGACACCGAGCGGGGTCGGCTCCTGACCGCGCGCCGGTACGACGAGTCCGACGTTCGGATCCGACCGGGCAAGAGTTCGCGACCACGGACCAAGACTCGACCCGAGCACAACGACGCAGAAGCAGGCATGGTCGTGTCCGTCGACCGCGGCCGCTGGGGATGCGTGCTCGACGGTGACCCGGCACGGCCGGTCGTGACGATGCGCGCCCGCGAGCTGGGCCGAACTCCGATCGTGGTGGGAGACGAGGTCGGTATCGTCGGAGATCTGTCGGGCAAGGTCGACACTCTGGCTCGCATCGTGCGCGTGGCCGAGCGGCGGACGGTGTTGCGTCGCACCGCGGACGACACCGACCCGTTCGAGCGCGTCGTGGTGGCCAATGCCGACCGGCTGCTCATCGTCGCCGCGCTCGCCGATCCACCTCCTCGCACCGGCTTCGTCGAACGAGCACTCGTGGCGGCGTACGTCGGCGGACTCGAACCCGTTCTGTGCCTGACCAAGAGCGATCTGGCCGACCCCGAAGAATTCACCGCCGCCTTTTCCGATCTCGACGTACCGGTGGTGCTGGCGGGCCAGTCCGAGGACCTCACGGAGCTGACCTCGATGCTGACGAACTCGGTGACCGCGCTCATCGGACACTCGGGCGTCGGAAAGTCCACGCTCGTCAACCGGCTGGTGCCCGACGCCTATCGCGCCACGGGGGTGGTTTCGGGCGTCGGCAAGGGCCGCCACACCTCGACACAGTCGGTGGCGCTACCGCTTCCCGGCGGCGGCTGGGTGGTGGATACTCCCGGGATCCGGTCGTTCGGACTGGCGCACATCTCCCCCGAAAACGTCGTCGCAGCGTTCTCCGACCTGGCCGACACGATCGAGAACTGCCCCCGAGGATGCACGCACCTCGGCCCGCCCGCCGATCCCGAGTGCGCCCTCGACTCCCTCACCGGAGACGCAGCTCGACGTGTTGCTGCGGTGCGCCTCCTGCTCGAAGCCGTTCGAACGAACGAAGCCTGGTAGCAACCACCCGCTCGGGGTCGGTTGCCACCAGGCTCCAATTCGGTGCAGGACTTACGCGGCCTTACCGACCAGCCTGCGAATTCCCTTGCGCTTCTTCGTTTCTGCGATGGCGGTGCGCAAACCACGACGCTTGCCGGTTTCGGGATCGACGGTGAACAGGCCCGCCGGCGCGTCGGCCCACTTACGCTCGGACGCAGTCTCGGGGGCGTCGTCGCTGGTCGCCCTCAGGTACTTGTTCGGCAGCGACAGCTTCGCGATGGTTCTCCAGGACAGGAAGTACTGGTGAACGATCGAACCGGTCGTGTACGGCAGGTCGTACTTCTCCGCCAGTTCGAGCACCCGAACCTTGATCTCCCGCAGGCGGTTGCTGGGGAGGTCCGGGAACAGGTGGTGCTCGATCTGGTAGCAGAGGTTGCCGCTCATGAACTCCATGACGGGACCAGCATTGAAGTTCGCGCTGCCGAGCATCTGACGCAGGTACCACTGCCCCTGCGTCTCACCCTCCATGTCGGACTTGGTGAACTTCTCCGCACCGTCCGGGAAGTGGCCACAGAAGATGACGGTGTTGGTCCACACGTTGCGGATCATGTTGGCGACGATGTTCGCCGTCAACGTGCTCTTCCAGGCAGGTCCGGTCAGCAACGGGTGCAGGATGTAGTCCTTGCCGATCTGCTTGCCGACCTTCTCGAGCACCTCGCGCCGCTTCTGCTCGAATTCCTCGCGGGGCACTCGACCCTTGGCGACCTTGCCCAGTTCGAGGTGCTGAAGCGCCACTCCGTACTCGAAGAACAACTGCAGCAGCAGGTTGTAGACGGGGTTGCCGATGTTGAAGGGCTTCCACCGCTGATCGCGGGTGACGCGGAGAAGACCGTAGCCGACGTCGTCGTCCATGCCGAGCACGTTGGTGTACTTGTGGTGGATGTAGTTGTGCGTCTGCTTCCAGTGAGCCGACGGGCCCGTGTTGTCCCACTCCCACGACGTGGAGTGGATCTCCGGGTCGTTCATCCAGTCCCACTGGCCGTGCATGACGTTGTGGCCGAGCTCCATGTTCTCGATGATCTTCGCGACCCCGAGCATGGCGGTGCCGACCAGCCAAGCGGGACGCTTGCGGCTGGCGAAAAGCACGGCCCGGCCACCGATGTCGAGGGATCGCTGCAGGCGGATCGTGTTCTTGACGTACCGGGCATCGCGTTCGCCGCGGGACGCTTCGATGTCACGTCGGATGGAGTCGAGCTCGTGGCCCAACGCCTCGATGTCGGCATCGGTCAGATGCGCGTATTCTTTGACGTCCGTAATCGCCATGGGATACAACCTCCTGGCAGTCGTGAACACACAGCTCGCGTTATCAGGCCATGTGCAATTCCATCACCTACCGTATCGTAAGTTACGGTTCCGTAGGTTAGTGGCGGAAATCTGTGTGACGATTCACAACGAAACGCGGTCACCCGAGCGACGCAGGCTCTTGGCCTGACGCTTGGCTTCCTTCTTGGCGTTGCGCAAGCTCACGCGTGCCTCTTGCATTGCCGAACGCAGACCTCGGCGCTGCCCGGTGAGCGGATCGATTCGAAGCGCGTGGACGGTAGGCGAATCGCCCTCCCGCCATCGTCGCTCGGACGACGTCTCGGGAGCGTTGTCGGACGTGGCGCGCAGCCACGAGTCGGGCAGCGACAGCTTGTGGATGGTCCGCAGCGCCAGCAAGTACTGCTTGCCGAGTGATCCTGTGGTGTACGGCAGATCGTACTTCTCGCACAGAGCGTGCACCTTCTCGGCGATCTCCGAGTACCTGTTGCTCGGCAGATCCGGGAACATGTGGTGCTCGATCTGGTAGCAGAGGTTGCCGCTCATGAAGGCCATGACCGGACCGGCCTCGAAATTGGCACTACCCAGCATCTGACGCAGGTACCACTCGGGGCGTGTCTCGGTCTCGAACTGCCCGATCGTGAACTTCTCGGCGCCGTCGGGGAAGTGACCGCAGAAGATCACCGCGTAGGCCCACAGATTACGGACCAGGTTGGCCGTCGCGTTGGCGGTCAACGTGGACTTCCACGCCGGGCCGGACAGTGCTGGGAACAGGACGAAATCCTTGCCGACCTGCTTGGCGATCTTGCGCGCGAAGGCTCGGCTCGCCGGAGACTTCAGCAGACCCTTCTGGTCCTCGCCGTCCAGCTGCTTCTGCGCGTCGTAATCGTGCAGCGCGATGCCCCACTCGAAGGTGGTGGCCAGCACGATGTTGGCAAGCGGCTGAACGAGATTGATCGGCTTCCACGGCTCGTCACGGGTCATGCGCAGAATGCCGAAGCCGATGTCGTCGTCCATGCCGACGATGTTGGTGTAGGTGTGGTGCGAGTAGTTGTGGGCTCGCTTCCACTGCTCGGACGGCCCGGTCTGGTCCCACTCCCACGAGGTGGAATGGATCTCCGGATCGTTCATCCAGTCCCATTGCCCGTGCATCACATTGTGACCGAGCTCCATGTTCTCGATGATCTTGGCGACACTGAGCATCGCTGTGCCGGCGATCCACGCCGGCCGATACTTGCTGCCGAGCAGCACCGCGCGGCCGCCGAGCTCCAGCAACCTCTGCAGTCTGATGGTCCGACGGATGTATGCGGCATCGCGCTCGCCACGGCTGTCTTCGACGTCTCGACGAATCGAATCCAGTTCGCGACCGAACGCTTCCATGTCCGCTTCGCTGAGATGAGCGAACTCTTTGATGTCGGTGATGGCCACCGGGTCCTCCAACAGTTGAGTGCAGTGCCCGAAATATCGGGTTTCGACGTGGGCAACCTACGTAAGCGTAACCGAACAGTCTGAGAAGGCAGTGTGCGAGAAACAGACCTACAGTTCCAGTGTGCAGTCGCCCGCAGCTGCGGAAATGCACGTCTGGACGCGGTCGCCCTCGCTGTGTTCCTTACCGGAACGCAGGTCGATGACATGCCCCGAAGTCAACGGCACCACACATGTCTGGCAGATACCCATCCGGCAGCCGAACGGCATCTGAACTCCGACGTTCTCGCCTGCTTCGAGCAGACTGGTCGCGCCGTCGACAGTGGTCTTCTTGTCCGACTTGGAGAACGTGACGGTGCCGCCGGCACCGGAGGTATCGGCGCGCGAGATCTCGAACCGCTCCAGATGAAGCCGGTCCTCGATTCCCTCTCGCTTCCAGGTCTTCTCGATCTCCTCGAGCAGTGCTGCCGGTCCACACGCCCAGGTGTCGCGCGTGCGCCAGTCGGGGTAGAGCTCGTCGAGCGAGGCGAGTGCGAACTTGCCGTCCGATCGTGTCAGCTGCACATGCGAGGTGAAGTTCGGATGCGATTTCTCGAGCGCAGCGATCTCGGCCGCGAACATGACTTCGTCCTCGGTCGGTGCCGAGTGGATGTGCACGGTGTCGGGCATGTCGCCGTGGCGATCCAAGGCCCGCAGCATCGAGATGATCGGGGTGATGCCGCTACCGGCCGTGACGAACAGGATCTTGTTCGGCGGCGGCACGGGCAGCGCGAAATTGCCCTTCGGGGCGGCCAGCCGAACGATGGTCCCCTGCGGCACACCGCCGACCAGATGCGAGGAGAGGAAGCCTTCCGGCATCGCCTTGACGGTGATGGAGATCAGCTTGTCTTCCCAGTTCGGCGGGGAGGTCAACGAGTACGACCGCCAGTGCCATCGCCCGCCGAGGTGCAACCCGATCCCGATGTACTGACCGGGCCGGTAGTCGAAATTGAAGCCCCAACCCGGCTGAATCACCAGGGTCACCGCCGTGGCGGTCTCCTTCTCCACTCGCACGATGCGGCCGCGGAGTTCGCGTGCCGACCACAGAGGATTCGCGAGATGAAGGTAGTCGTCGGGCAACAAGGGGGTGGTGATGCGGGTGAAGGCACCACGCACCATGTTCAGTCTCGGACGCTTGGGGGCCGATACTCCGGCCGCCGGAGCCTCCAGCCACTTCTTCAGATCCATCGGGTGTTCCATCCCCTCGATCGAGATACTGAACCGCTTGCGGTCATCGAGGTTACGCTACCGTAGGTTCGGGTTCGGGAACACCTGTGTCGGTGTGAATCGTGCGCGAACGAACACCACGGAATCACAGCAGTTCGAGCAGAAACGACAACTCTTGCGGGGCGTACCACGCGAGCGTGTGATCCTCGGCATCTCCCAGCACGAACTCCGCATCCTCGTCTCCCATGTCCGCGGCATCGACCGCGGCGACGGCCTTGGCGACCGCCGATTCGGCACCTTCGAGATCGACGTGGACCGACGCGACCTGATCCATCCGCAACGGCTCTTTGAGGCGGACGACGGCGTCGTCCAGATCGGGACGCAGTGTCGGATCGTCGACATCGGCCGCGATCACCGCCCTCCGATACACCACCCCTTCGGCGACTGTCCCGGTGTCGGTCTCGTCGTCGACTGCTGCGGCGATCAAACGCAGAGAGGCCCGGGCGGCCTCCCCCATCGCCACCTCGGAGAGCTCCTCGTCGTCGCCGGACGAATAGGCCTCACGCAGTGTCGGTGTCACCGCGAAGGCCGTGCGCGAGACCGGGCTGAACTCGCCCTCCGCCGACAGCACTTTCAAGAACTCCAGCGTCGCCGGAACGTAGACACGCATGACAGAAGACCTCACACTCTCGATTCGTTACTCGCGTCGACCAACTCTTCCAGCGCCTCGTGCAGAAGCGCCGTGACGACGTCCACATCGGGCATGGCACCTCGATCTGCATTGAGCCCGAAGAACACGTAGCCGTCGTAGGACGTCAGCCCGATGCTCATCGCCTGGTTCTCGAACAGCGGCGACACCGGATACATCTCGAGCATGCGCGCACCGCCCACATACAGCGGGAACTGTGGTCCGGGGGCATTGGTGACGATCAGATTGAACACCCGCTGGGACAGCCGACTACCCGCTCGCGCGCCCATCGCGTGCAGGCTCGCAGGCGCGAATCCGGAGATGCGCATCAAGGTCTGAGCGGTGACGCCGCGACTCTGCTTGGAGTGGGCCTCGGTGGCGTGCGCAATGTGCGAGAGCCGCACCACGGCATTGGATTCACCGACGGGCAGGTCGACTAGAAACGACGAGACCTCGCTGCGATCTTCCTCCGTCGCATCGATCGGCCGATCGGCCGCATCTCCGAAACCGACCCGATCGACCGAGACGTACACCGACATGGGCACCATGGCCCGCACCGTGGAGGACGCCGTGACGGGCTCGCCTCGGGAGAGCAACCAATTGCGCAGTGCCCCGGTGACGACAGCGAGCACCACGTCGTTGATCGAGCAGCCGAACCTGTTGTGCACTCTGCGATAGTCGGCGAGCTCGGTCTTGGCCACCGCGAATCTGCGGTTTCGCGAGATCGGGGCGTTCAGCGGACTCGACGGCGCGCTCTGGGTCGCGGTGCGCAGCACGGCCGCGACCTTCGCTGCGGCCCGCAGGGCCCCACCCGCGACACCGGCAGCGCCGTGGACCGCGCCGCGCAGTGCCTCGACGCTCTCCCCCGGACGTACCACCAAGTCGGTGAGAGCATCGATGACCAACGCCGAATCCTTGGGCTCGCGCGCGGGCATCCAGAGTTCCTCGGCCATCGGCGGCGGATTCTTGCTGGCATCGAGTATGACCTGACCGATGTCGAGCGCGTGTTCACCGTCGACCAGCGCCGAGTGAGACTTGGTGAAGACGGCGAAACGATTCTTCGACAACCCCTCGACCAGGTACATCTCCCACAGCGGACGGGTGCGATCGAGTGGGCGCGAGGTCAGCCGCGCGATCAGATCGTGCAGCTGATCGTCCGAACCCGGCTTGGGTAGTGCCGAACGGCGGATGTGGTAGGTGATGTCGAAATCCGCGTCGTCGACCCACACCGGCCTGGCCAGCCCGAAGGCGACCTCACGCACCTTCTGCCGGTACCGGGGAACCAATGCCAGGCGTTGCTCGACCAACGACAGCAGACGGTCGTAGCTGAATCCACTGCGCGGAGTCCGGAAGATGGCGAGCGACCCGAGGTGCATCGGGCTGCTACTGGCCTCGAGAAAATAGAACGACGCATCCTGCGCTGTCAGCCTGGTCGCCATCGCGTGTTCCAGTCCCCGTCCTCGCGTGAAGTACGCGCCGATTCCTGTGGCCGAGCGCGCAGTGTGCTCGAACCTAGAGTACGTGGCGGACGAATGTCGCTCTCGGGGTCGTTCGAGGACCGTGTCGCGTGTTGTTCCCGGGTTTCGACGGGAACCGAACGCGCGCTCGGACCGTCAATGTCGGTGTGAGCGTCATCGAATCGAACGACCCGCCGCACATCGCGGACACCTCGGCCCCGGGCTCGCAACTCCGCGCCGAACATCATTGCTTTCTCTCGCGTGCCGCTCCGTTCGAGCCGCCGCTCAGCTCCGGTGCCGTGCACACGTGGGATCCAGCGGCGATCACCGATTCGCCGCCCGCCCGACACCGACCCTCCGTGCGCAGCAACCGTTCTCGACGGCGCATCGAGCCTCCCGGCCGGCCGACGGTGCCCGCCGATGCGCGCTCGAGTGCCGACCGGGCGATGCGCATGATGATCGAGGTGATCGATCGTCGACGCAGCGCAGACCAGCTGTCGCCGTTGTTCACCGCCTCGATGATCGACCTGGTGCGGACCATAGTGCGAAACCCACCGCCAGGAAGGCGACTCGGTTTCGCCGCAGTGCGTCGAGTGCATGTGGCGTATCAGTCGGATGTCTCGGCGGAGATCTTCGGCTCGTACACTCGCGGCCCACGTATGTTCGCCTTCGCGGGCCGAATCGAGCTCGCCATCGACCCGCGCCGCCCCGGGTGGACGGTCACGTCGTTGCGAGTGGGGTGAGGGTCGCGTCGCCCCGCGGCGACGCGACCGTCGTGTACTACCTCTTGCGCTTGGAGCGAGCTGCCTTCTTGGGGGCCTTGCTCTGCGTTCTCGCCGCCTCGCGACGCTCGCGGCGGGTGCCCTCGGCCGCGGACTCGCTGCCGGTCGGGGTCGGCCCGGATCGACGAACGGCAGTGCCGCCGCCCTCGGCCGGACCGGAGAAGGTCAGTCTCTGGTCTTCCTGCTCGTCGAGACCCTTCGCCCGCAGCGCCGAGGGCACCGCAGGAGCAGTAGGTGCCGGAGCGGTGGGTGCGGGAGCCGTCGGTGCAGGTGCCGTCGGTGCAGGTGCTGCGGCGGGTGTCGCTGCCGGGCGGCCGGAGCCCACCGGAGAGGACAGTCCAGGAGCCACTGCGAGACCTGCAGAGGCTGCCGGACCTGCCGGAGCCGGTGTGGCCTCGACCTGCAGGTTGAACAGGAAGCCGACCGACTCCTCCTTCAGGCCGTCGAGCATGCCCTGGAACATGTCGTAGCCCTCACGCTGGTATTCGACCAGCGGGTCGCGCTGCGCCATCGCGCGCAGGCCGATGCCTTCCTTGAGGTAGTCCATCTCGTAGAGGTGCTCGCGCCACTTGCGGTCGAGAACCGACAGCAGAACTCGACGCTCGAGTTCGCGCATTCCGTTCTCGCCGGCGATACCGTCGATCTCGGCCTCGCGCTTGGCGTACGCCGATCGCGCGTCCTCGAGCAGCGCCTCACGCAATTCGTCGCGGGTCAGGTCGCCCTTCTCGCCGTCCTCGTTCTCGCCGGAGAGGACCTTGTGGTCGATTCCCACCGGGTAGAGAGTCTTCAGCGCGGTCCAGAGCTGTTCCAGATCCCAGTCCTCGACGTAGCCCTCGACGGTGGCACCGTCGACGTAGGCGGTGATCACGTCGGTGATCATGCCCTCGACCTGGCCCTCCATGTCCGCACCTTCGAGGATGCGGCGGCGCTCCTCGTAGATGACGGTGCGCTGCTGGTTCATCACCTCGTCGTACTTGAGAACGTTCTTGCGGATCTCGAAGTTCTGCTGCTCCACCTGCGTCTGAGCACTCTTGATGGCCTTGGACACCATCTTGGCTTCGATCGGGACGTCGTCGGGCAGGTTGAGCCGAGTCATGATCGATTCGAGTGCGCCGCCGTTGAATCGACGCATCAACTCGTCGCCGAGAGAGAGGTAGAAACGCGATTCGCCCGGGTCACCCTGACGACCGGAGCGGCCTCGCAGCTGGTTGTCGATGCGGCGCGAATCGTGCCGTTCGGTACCGAGGACGTACAGCCCACCGGCCTCGCGCACGGTATCGGCATCGGCCTTGACCTGCGCCTTGACCTCTTCCAGCGCAGGCTCCCAGGCGGCCTCGTATTCCTCGGGGGTCTCGACCGGGTCCAAGCCCTGCTTCCGGAGCTTCAGGTCGGCCAGGATGTCCGGGTTGCCGCCGAGCACGACGTCGGTACCACGACCGGCCATGTTGGTCGCGACGGTCACCGCGCCCTGCCGGCCCGCCTCGGCGATGATCGTCGCTTCCTGCTCGTGGAACTTCGCGTTCAACACGTTGTGTGCGACGCCGCGCTTGGTGAACTGCTTCGACAGGTACTCCGAGCGCTCGACGCTCGTCGTGCCGATGAGGACCGGCTGGCCCTTGCCGTGCCGCTCGACGACGTCGTCGACGACCGCGTCGAACTTGGCCTCTTCGGTCTTGTAGATCAGGTCGCCGTTGTCCACTCGAACCATCGGACGGTTCGTCGGAATCGGAATGACGCCCAGACCGTAGATCTGATGGAGCTCGGCGGCCTCGGTCTCGGCGGTACCGGTCATGCCCGAGAGCTTGTCGTAGAGGCGGAAGTAGTTCTGCAGCGTGATCGTGGCCAGAGTCTGGTTCTCGGCCTTGATCTCCACCTTCTCCTTGGCCTCGATCGCCTGGTGCATGCCCTCGTTGTAGCGGCGTCCCACCAGGATGCGGCCGGTGAACTCGTCGACGATGATGACCTCGCCGTCGCGAACGATGTAGTCCTTGTCCTTGGTGTAGAGCTCTTTGGCCTTGATCGCGTTGTTGAGGTAGTTCACCAGCGGTGAGTTGGCGGCCTCGTACAGATTGTCGATGCCGAGCTGATCCTCGACCAGTTCGACGCCTGCCTCGTGCACACCGATGGTCCGCTTGCGGATGTCGACCTCGTAGTGGGTGTCGACCTTGAGCATCGGCGCGATACGGGCGAACTCGCCGTACCACTTGCTCGACGCATCGGCCGGTCCCGAGATGATCAGCGGCGTACGGGCCTCGTCGATGAGGATGGAGTCGACCTCGTCGACGACGGCGAAGTTGTGGCCGCGCTGCACGAGATCGTCGAGCGAGTGCGTCATGTTGTCGCGCAGGTAGTCGAAACCGAACTCGTTGTTGGTGCCGTAAGTGATGTCCGCGGCGTACGCGGCGCGGCGTTCCACCGGGGTCATGCCGGACAGGATCACGTCGACCGAGAGACCGAGGAAGCGGTGCACGCGGCCCATCCACTCCGAGTCGCGCTTGGCGAGGTAGTCGTTGACCGTCACCACGTGCACACCCTCGCCGGAGATGGCATTGAGGTAAGCCGGGAGAACACACGTCAGTGTCTTGCCCTCACCGGTCTTCATCTCGGCGATGTTGCCGAAGTGCAGAGCGGCACCGCCCATGACCTGTACGTCGAAGTGCCGCTGCGACAGCACTCTCCAGGACGCCTCACGGGCCACGGCGAAGGCCTCGGGCAGGAGCTGATCCAGGGTCTCGCCTGCGGAGTACCGCTCCTTGAACTCCGCGGTCTTGCCGCGCAGTTCGTCGTCGGAGAGGCTCTCGACTTCGGAAGACAGGGTCGAGACGTGGTCGGCGATGCTCTTGAGCCGCTTGACCATGCGACCTTCACCGACACGGAGCAGCTTGGAAAACGACAGCGACGGCACGGGCTTTCTCGTCCTCGATCCTCGGTTCACGGGTACTGGTACGGACAACACTGCTTACTGCACGAGCTCACGGGTTCGTCACCACGACATCTGCGCGGCGGGTAACCCGAACGCGTCCATGGTAGGCGGTGTCGCTGTGAACCCGGCAGCCCGACTATCGGTCGTCGGAGATCGCCGGTCGGCCATTCGGACAACACCGACACAGCACTGCAGGCTCGACGTGGGGATCGAGTCTCCGGCGTCGAGCCTGCAGCGGTGAAAAGATTTCACGGACGGCGAACGTGTCGAACCGTCCCGATCGGTCCGGTCAGGTGAGTCTGATCAAGCCGTAATCGAAGGCGTGCCGTCGGTACACGACCGAGGGGCGATCGGTTGCGCTGTCGTGGAACAGGAAGAAATCGTGGCCCACGAGTTCCATTTCGTACAGTGCGTCGTCGACGCTCATCGGTGCGGCCGAGTGGGTCTTCGTCCGCACGATGTGCCCCGGACCGCTCTGGTCGTCCTCGAAGGTGTCGAGTTTCGTGTCGGGGTCGAGTGCCAGCGTGTCGTCCTCGGCGAGTTCGGCAGTGGCCTCGGCGACGGACACGGGCCGCTTCTCGCCGTAGTGAACCTTGCGACGGTCCTTGGTGCGCCGGAGTCTGCTCTCGAGTTTCGACGTCACCGCTTCGAGTGCGGCATAGAAACTGTCGGCGCACGCTTCGGCTCGAACGACCGGGCCCTTGCCCTTCGCGGTGATCTCCACGCGTTGACATGCCTTGGCCTGGCGGCGATTTCGTTCGTGCTGCAGTTCCACGTCGAACAGGTAGATGGAGGGATCGAAGCGCTCGAGGCGAGCCAGTTTCTCGGAGACGTATATCCGGAAGTGATCCGGTATCTCGACGTTGCGGCCCTTGACCACGACGTCCGCATTGCTCTTGGCGGGTTCTTCCGAGGGCTTCTCGTCGAAGAAAACCGAGGCTTGTGAAGGGGTCGTCACGCGTACCTCCCGATATCGGCCACGCCCACTGTTGGACGCGGCAAGTGTGCATGCCGAATGGGGAACCTTCCGGCATCAAAGTCCGGGGCATCACCTCACATCTGGTCCAGTCGGTGCGTGTCCGCGACGTTAGTCGGTCATCGACTCGTGTGCCACCGTTCACCCCGAATTGGTTGTCGGCGTGTCCTTCCCCTCCGCCGTCACGCACTCGCCACCACCAGCGCTCCGGCTACCGGGACTCCGAAATCGGTTAGCACTCTTGCACATTCGGCCAACGTGGCACCGGTGGTGACGACGTCGTCGGTCAGCAGAACGGTGAATTCCGCCGATGGCGTCACGCGTGCGTCGGCGTGCGAACGAGCCAGCCCGACGGCCTCGATCCGCCCTGCCACGTTGTGCTGTCGTTGTCCCGCCGACAGTCCGACCGAATCACGTACTCCACCGGTCATGCGGAGCAACTCGGGAACGAGCACACGCTCGGGTGCCAACTGCTCGGCGGCGATTCGAGCGCATCGCAGAACGGGATCGCCTCCACGAGCCCGCGCCGCACGAGCCCGAGAGGGCGCGCAGATCAGAATCAGCGAACTCAGCTCCGGTGGATCGATCTCACCCGCGTCGCGTAGATGTCCGACGGCCTCGGCGAGCGCTCGCCCGAAAGGCCGGGCCACCGACCGCCGACCTCGCTCCTTCAGCGCGATCACACCACTGCGGCGCGGCCCGCTGTACGTACCCAGGGACCAGCAGGGCACACCGGGATCGACTCGTGGCCGAACGGCAACGGGCGGGACGAACAGGGCCAGAGAACACCCTCCGCACCAGTGCTCCCCCGGCACACCGCACCCGGCGCACTCGAGGGGCAGAACCAGATCGAGGAGCGTCCGCATGGATGCGGAGTCTGCCCCGGCCCACCGACAGAGATCTGCGACCGACGTCAGCCGGGCAGAATGGGCACAGCTTTCACGCCGGCCAGACCGGTGACCTCACGCCAGTACCGGTCGCCGACCGGATCGGAGTTGTTGAGGGCGAACACGGCCCGTGCATCGGCCACGTACTCCGTTTCCGGCGAGGCATCGACCGCCAACACCGGGGTGGTCAGGTTGCGTGACGGCAACGGATCCATCCGGGATCCGTCGACGCTCACCTGGACCACCGGGGAGTCGGTCGCGACCCGCGCGATCACGATGGTGTCGCCGGTACTCCAGTCCAAACTCGTGGCGTCGCTACCGAGTCCGATGGCCACGGCCCTCGGCTCGGTGAGGGAGTACACACCCGAGGGCTCGCGCACCACCGTTGCCACGTACACGACGCCGTCGACGATGAGCGCAGCTCGCACGCCGTCGCGGGCCAGTCGCAGTTCGGTGATCCGGTTGCCGAGTGTCGTGACGGCGGTGGCCTCGACGGGTACCACCGACACCTGGCCGGTGGAAGGATCGCGGGCGGCCCGGATGACGTTGGTGCCGTCGATCACCGCCCAGGCTGCGTTGTCGTCGGCTCCCCAGGTGGGTCGAGTGATCGATTGTCCCTCGGCCACGGGAAACGCGCCGCCGTCGTAGCTGCCGACCATGAGCGTGCTCGACGGCGCAGGGGCGGGCCGTCCGGTGTCCGCAACTCCTGCCACGAGCGTGCCGTCGTTGGACAGGGCCACCGAGCGCAGATTGCGGGCCTGCCCGAAGTACCCGGGAGCGGGCGTGGTCTCCGCCTCGTCGACGCGAAGCAATGTGCCGGACGCGAGTGCGTGCAGTCCGACACCGTCGCCGGTACTGCCCAGCGGATCGAACGAGTCCACGCCTGCGGTCGTCCACCCGTCGGGCTTGGTCGTGTCGATCGGTTGACCGTCGGCGAGCAGCACGTAGGGCCCGGCCACCTCGGCCGAGGCCAGGGTCCAGATCACTTGCGCGGCAAGCAGTTCGCGATCGCGATCACCTTTGTTCTGCAGGCCGCCGAAATCGATTCTGATACCACCGAGTCCCACCCCCACCTGTGAGGTCTGACCATCGGCCTTGGTGATGGGCCCGCGAATACTCACGTCGTCGGACAGTTCGTTGCTCACCGCAGCGGACAGCGCGGACTTGGGGCCGTCGATGAGCAGCTGTACGAGCTGGTTGGCGAGCTGGTCCTGAGATCCGCTGGTCCACCGCACATCGGGCACGAGTACGCCACCGAGCGGATCGACGAAGTAGAGCGATCGCTGCTGATAAGTGTTCAGAAAAGCGGATCGATCGATGACGACACCGGGCGGCAGTTTCGAGATCCGCCACTGACCGTCCACCCGTGCCATCTCGATCGCAGCGTCGAAGGTGTCCGATCCGGCCTGGTACTCGCCGCCCGAGGCCAGCATCCCGGCCGTCGCCGAGCGGATCGTGAACTGCGCGGTATCTGCGGTTCGTGGACCGGACAGGGTGTCGATTCGATCCGCCACGACCGTCCGCGCGCCGTCGTCCCAGGTTCCCGACGCCTCCTCGGTGAGAAACTGCCGGGCGGCCTGGTGTCTGTTGGCCGAGACGGCGCTGGCCTCGAAGAAGTCGTCCAGCAGTCGATCGGGCTCACGTCCCGGCTCGGGGGCCGGGGCGCTGGTGGGAACGGCACCGGCGGTCAGGGTGCCGATGGCCTGGGGGCTGGACGACTCGGGCAGGCTGGCGCAGCCGCCCACGAGGGCGACGACGAGCGCGCACATCGCCAGCACCCGGGTGCGACGGCACGAGAAGATCACGTCGCGGGCTCCGACGTGGCTGTCTTGGCTGCGGTGATCGCGGGAATCGGTTGTCCTTGTGCGAACTTCTTGGTGCTGGGTTTGAGGGGCAGTGGGGATCCGATCACCTTGTGCCCGCGCACGAGCGGCAGAGTGAGTCGGAAGCATGCGCCTTCGCCCAGTGCTCCCCACGCCTCGAGCTTACCGTCGTGCAAGCGGGCGTCCTCGACGCTGATCGCCAGCCCCAGGCCGGTGCCCCCGGACCGTCGAACGCGGGAGGGATCCGAGCGCCAGAACCGGTTGAACACCAGCTTCTCTTCGCCTGGTCGCAGACCGACTCCCTGATCGCGCACGACGAATGCTGCCGCGTCGGCATCCGAGCGTAGCCGCAGCAGGACCGGCTTGCCTTCGCCGTGGTCGAGTGCGTTGGCCAGCAGATTGCGCAGAATCCGTTCCACCCGTCGGGGGTCGACCTCGGCGATGACTGCCGTCTCGGGCATGTCGACGATCACTTCGGTGCCGGTCTCGCGCGCCAGGTGCCGCACGGTCGACACTGCCGCCCGGGCGCACATCCGCAGGTCGAGTTGTTCGGCGGCCAGCTCGGCCACGCCCGCGTCGTGGCGGCTGATCTCGAGCAGGTCACCGAGCAGGGTCTCGAACCGATCGAGCTCGTTGACCAGCAGCTCCGAGGATCGCTTGAGTGCAGGCTCCAGGTCGTCGCTGGCGTCGTGGATGAGGTCTGCGGCCATCCGGACGGTGGTCAGCGGGGTGCGCAGTTCGTGGCTTACGTCGGAGGTGAATCGGCGCTGGAGGTTACCGAATTCCTCGAGCTGGGTGATCTGTTTGGAGAGACTCTCGGCCATCTCGTTGAAGGACATCGCGAGTCTGGCCATGTCGTCCTCGCCGCGGACCGGCATGCGCTCCTTGAGCCTGCCGTCGGCGAACCGCACCGCGATCCTCGACGCCGAACGAATGGGCAGAACCACCTGACGTGCGACGAGCATCGCGATCGCCGCGAGCAGCACCAACAGCACCACTGCGCCGATGAACAACGTGCCGCGTACGAGCGAGAGCGTGCGATCCTCGCTGGCCAACGGAAAGATGAGATAGAGCTGCAGGGCCGAGATGTCGGATCCGGTGGGCGATCCCATGATCAGCGCCGAGCCGGAGTACCCGCCGTCACTGTCGGTCACCGTCGCGTACTGCGAGCTGATCAGGCCCTTCTTGACGAAGTCGCGCAGGCTGTTCGGGATCTGATCGACCGGGCCCACCGAGGCCTCCGCGCGGGTGGCGTCGCCTTCCACGATCAGGACCGGATCGAACGATCCCGCAGACCCGGTGGTCGACGCGGCGTCCAGGTCCTGGTTGGTCAGCGCCGCCCTGGCTCGTTCGAGGCGCGTCGCGAGCCCGCTCGAGTCGTCGGCTCCGGCGAGGTTGCCCTCGACGGTGGTCCGTGAGCGGTCGAGTTCCTCGGTGGCTGCGGACAGCTTCGCTTCGAGCAGCCGATCGGTGATCTGAGAGGTCAGCACGACCCCGAGGATGAGGATGACCACCAGGGACAGGGTCAGCGTCGACACGACGACGCGCAGCTGCAGTGATCGACGCCAGGCATGGCCCAGCGACGTACTCAGCGAACGAAACCAACGCAGTACGGGAGAGAACTTGCCGTTGATTCGTCGCCGAGAATGGGAGAAACGGATCACGGCGGTCCGGCCTTGTAGCCGACCCCCCTCACGGTCAACACCACCTCGGGGTTCTCCGGATCCTTCTCGACCTTGGCACGCAGACGCTGCACGTGCACATTGACCAGTCGGGTGTCGGCTGCGTGGCGGTAGCCCCAGACCTGTTCGAGCAACACCTCTCGGGTGAACACCTGACGCGGCTTGCGAGCCAGTGCCACCAGCAGATCGAATTCGAGCGGGGTGAGAGAGACGAGTTCGTCGCCGCGACTGACCTTGTGGGCGGGCACGTCGATGACGATGTCCGCGATGGACAGCAGTTCGGCGGGTTCGTCCTCGGTCCTGCGCAAGCGCGCGCGCACCCGAGCGACCAGTTCCTTCGGCTTGAAGGGCTTCATGATGTAGTCGTCCGCGCCGGACTCGAGACCCAGTACGACATCGACGGTGTCGGTCTTGGCCGTCAGCATGACGATCGGCACGCCCGAGTCGGCACGCAGGACGCGGCAGACGTCGATGCCGTTCATGCCGGGAAGCATCAGATCCAACAGCACCAGATCCGGCCGGTTCTCGCGCACGGCCGCCAGTGCTTGGGTACCGTCGCCGACCACGAAAGGCTCGAACCCCTCACCGCGCAACACGATGGTGAGCATCTCCGCCAGAGCCGAATCGTCGTCCACAACCAGAATCCGAGGCTTCATGGTCCTATGGTGTCACTTTCCGAACGCCTGATGGCTGATTGAACATGTCGGCGGCGAGTCGATCGGGATCGACGTCGGCGGTGACGACTCGCCACGGTGACACCCAGTGCGAGGCCGCGAGCCTGCCGTACGCAGCCGAGGTTCGGCTCTGCAATGAGCCGTCCCTCTCGTAGGCGTCCCGGGTTCGAGCGACGTCCGCACTCTCACGGGCCGCCGCACGCTCGGCGGCGAGCGCAACCGGGACGTCGAGCAGAATCTGGACATCGGGAACGGGCACGGCGAATCGGTCGAATTCGAGCGACCTGATCCATTCGACGGCCTCGCCGTCCGCGGACTGCTCCAGCCGAGCCGCGGTGTAGGCGGCATTGGATGCCACGTACCGATCGAGGAGAACGATGTCGTTGTCCGAGAGCAATTTTCGGATCTCGTCGCCCGCGTCCCGGCGATCGAGCGCGAACAACAGGGCCATCGCGTGCACGCTGCCCGCGGTGTCACCGTGCTCGCCGTGCAACGCCTCGGCCGCCAGATCGGCGTGCACCGACCGGTCGTACCGGGGAAACCCGATGCGCTCGACCGACAGGCCCTGGCGTTCCCACGCCGAAACGAGCCGACGGGCGAGCGTGTTCTTGCCCGCTCCGTCGACTCCTTCGATGACGAACAGTTTTCCCACTGACGGTGCGGTCAGTAGCGGTAGTGCTCGGGCTTGTACGGGCCCTCGACGTCGACGCCGATGTACTCGGCCTGCTCCTTGGTGAGCTTGGTGATCGAGCCGCCGAGCGCTTCGACGTGGATTCGTGCGACCTTCTCGTCCAGGTGCTTGGGCAGGCGGTAGACCTCGTTGTCGTACTCGTCCGGCTTGGTCCACAGCTCGATCTGAGCGATGACCTGGTTGGAGAAGCTGTTGCTCATGACGAACGACGGGTGGCCCGTGGCGTTGCCGAGATTGAGCAGACGCCCCTCGGACAGCACGATGATCGAGTGCCCGTCCTTGAACTGGTACTCGTCGACCTGCGGCTTGATGTTGATCCGCGTGACATCGGGGGCCTTCTCCAGACCGGCCATGTCGATCTCGTTGTCGAAGTGGCCGATGTTGCCCAGGATGGCCTGGTGCTTCATCTTGCGCATGTGCTCGAACGTGATGATCGACAGGTTGCCCGTCGAGGTGATCACGATGTCGGCCTGCTCGATGAACTCCTCGACCGTGCGCACGTCGAAGCCGTCCATGAGCGCCTGCAGGGCGTTGATCGGGTCGGCCTCGGTGACGGTCACACGTGCACCCTGACCCTTGAGCGCCTCGGCGCAGCCCTTGCCCACGTCGCCGTAGCCACAGACCAGAACGGCCTTGCCACCGATGAGGACGTCGGTGCCGCGGTTGATGCCGTCGATCAGCGAGTGGCGGGTGCCGTACTTGTTGTCGAACTTGCTCTTGGTGACGGAGTCGTTGACGTTGATGGCGGGGAACGTGAGCTCACCCGCAGCTGCGAACTGGTACAGCCGCAGCACGCCGGTGGTGGTCTCCTCGGTGACGCCCTGCACGGACTCGGCAACCTCGGTCCACTTGGACTTCGATGCCTCGAGCGAACGACGCAGCAGGCCGAGGAACACCTTGTACTCGTCCGAATCGTGATCGTCGTCGGTCGGCGGAACCACGCCTGCCTTCTCGAACTGCGCGCCGCGCAGTACCAGCATCGTGGCGTCGCCACCGTCGTCGAGAATCATGTTGGCGGGCTGATCGGGCCAGGTGAGCATCTGCTCTGCCGCCCACCAGTACTCTTCGAGGCTCTCGCCCTTCCACGCGAACACCGGGACGCCCTTGGGCTCCTCGACGGTGCCGTACGGGCCGACGACGACGGCCGCTGCTGCGTGATCCTGGGTGGAGAAGATGTTGCACGACGCCCACCGCACCTCGGCTCCGAGCGCAACCAACGTCTCGATCAGCACCGCGGTCTGCACGGTCATGTGCAGCGATCCCGAAACTCGCGCTCCCTTGAGCGGCTGTACGTCGGCGTATTCGCGACGCAGCGCGATCAGACCGGGCATCTCGTGCTCGGCGAGCCGAATTTCCTTGCGGCCGAATTCCGCGAGGGACAGGTCCGCGACCTTGAAGTCGATTCCACCGCGGTGTTCCACGGTGAGTGCCGATCCTGACGTAACTGAGGTCGTCATCTTGCCTCTCCTGTTGACTGAGTGTCTGCCGTCCAGGCTATCGGGTCCGCACGCTTCGGGCTTCGACTGCCCGGAAGTGCAGAGGTGGAGCCTGTCGCCTGCGACCGATTGTCGAGAACCCGCGCTATCCGTTTCGTCCGGCTCGCGCCAGGATTCGAGCCCGTTTGCGGGGCAGGATGTTCGCTCGGGTGATATCTCCCTGGTAGTGCGCCAGTACCCGCGGATCCATGACCCGACGCCACAGCGGCGGAATTGCGGCGAGCATCACCATCGAGGCGTAGCCGGCAGGGAGCTGCGGAGCCTCGTCGTAGGAGAGCAGGGTCTGGTAACGCTTGCCCGGATTGGCGTGGTGGTCGCTGTGTCGCTGCAAGTGGTACAGAAATATGTTGGTGCAGATCCTGTCGCTGTTCCAGCTGTGGCGGGGCGAGCACCGAACGTATCTGCCGCGATCGTTGGTTTCCCGGAGCAGGGCGTAGTGCTCCACGTAGTTCACCATCTCGAGCAGCACGAATCCGACGACGGCCTGCAACAGCAGGTACGGCGCGATGGACCAGCCGAACACGATCAACAGCGTGCCGAACAGCACCAGGCTGAGCAGCCACGTGTGCAGCAGGGCATTGGTCGGGCTTGCGACCGAGCGGCCTTTGCGCCGAAGTCGCTGCGACTCGAGCTTCCATGCGGAGCCGAGGCCGAGAATCGTGCTGCGCGGCACGAAGCTCCACACGCTCTCGCCCAGTCGTGCGCTCGCGGGGTCGTCGGGCGTCGCTACTCGAACGTGGTGTCCGCGATTGTGTTCGACGAAGAAGTGTCCGTACAGCGTCTGAGACAGGGCGATCTTGGCCAGCCACCGCTCGTGCTGCTCGATGCGGTGGCCCAGTTCGTGGGCCGCGTTGATGCCGGTACCTGCCACCAGACCGACTGTGACCGCGAGGCCGATCTTGTCCACCACGCTCAGATCGCCGTACGCCCACATCCAGCAGGCGACGAAGAGCCCGACGAACTGAACGGGCAGGAAGAGGTACGTACACCACCGGTAGTACCGGTCGTTCTGCAGCTTTTCACTGGCCGAAGCGTCCGGATTGTGCCCGTCCTCGCCTGCGATCACGTCGATCACCGGAATGATCACGAAGAACACCAGCACGCCGCTCCACCAGAACAGCGGTATGCCCGTCCAGTAGACCAACTGCGACGGCAGCAATGCCGACGCCGGGGCCAGCAGCCCCAGCATCCATAGATATCGCTTGTTGTCCTGCCAGCGAACCGACCGCTCACTGGCCTTCGAATCCCGCCCCCCGAAAGCGACACCCGAACCCTCCAACGAAGGAATTCGGCCGTCCACACTCACTGTTGCAACACCCTCTCATCGAACTTTTTGAGTCCTCCAAGTCTGTTTTCGAGGGTATAACATTCCAGCGGTTTGATGTGACGCTATCTAAATTGCGCGGAAAGTCCCTGGTTGGGACGTGAGTCGGTATATCCGCGTCGCCGATGCCGGGGTCAGTTCCCCGACCTGTCGGTACGAGCCTTCTCGGTTTCCCGCAGTCCCATCACCGAGTGCCGCCTGCTGTACACGACGTAGATGACGACACCGGCGGCCATCCAGACCAGGAAGCGCAGCCATGTTTCGACCGACAGGTTCAGCATCAACCACAGGCACGCGAGGACCGCGAGGATCGGCACAAGGGGAACCCAGGGAACGCGGAAACCACGCTCGAGGTCGGGTCGAGTTCGGCGTAGTACCAGAACCCCGGCAGAGACCAGCACGAACGCGAACAACGTGCCGATGTTCACCATCTCCTCCAGCGTGCCGAGCGGAACGAAAGCGGCGAGCAGGCCGACGATGACACCGACCAGAATCGTCGTCCGGACCGGCGTGCCCTTCTTTCCGGTGTGTGCCAATGCACGCGGCACCAGTCCGTCTCGCGACATCGCGAACAGCACCCGGGTCTGCCCGAGCATCAACACCATCACCACGGTCGTCAGACCGGCGAGTGCGCCGAACGAGATGATGTTCTTGGCCCAGGTCAGCCCGTTCAGTTCGAATGCCGTCGCCAGCGTGGAACTGTCACCGGCCAGATCCGTGTACTTGACCATCCCGGTCAGAACCAGAGTGACGGCCACGTACAGCACGGTGACGATCGCAAGCGATCCGAGGATTCCGCGGGGAAGTGCCTTCTGCGGTTCCTTGGTCTCTTCGGCGGTCGTCGCCACCACGTCGAATCCGATGAATGCGAAGAACACCAGGGACGCCGCGGCCAGCAGTCCGTACCAACCGAACGTGCTGCCTCCTGCGCCGGTGACGTACGAGAGCAGAGATTGATGCAGTCCCTCGCCGGTGGATCCCGCTTCCGACGGCGGAATGTAGGGGTCGTAGTTGGCGACCTTGATGTAGAAGGCTCCGAGTACGACGACGAACAGCACGACGATCACCTTGATCGCGGTGATGACCAGCGACACCCGCGAGGACAACTTGGTGCCCGATGCGATGAGCACCGTCAGGACCACCACGATCAGCAGTGCACCCCAATCGAAGTTCAGTGAACCGATCTCGAGCACCGGAGCGGCCGTACCGAGCAGATCGCCCAGATAGAGCGACCACGCCTTCGCCACCACCGCGGCTGCGAGGCCGAACTCGAGGATGAGATCCCATCCGATGATCCAGGCGATGAACTCACCGAACGCCGCGTACGAGAACGTGTACGCGCTTCCGGCCACGGGCACCGTCGACGCGAACTCCGCGTAACACAGCGCCGCGAGGCCGCAGGCGATGGCCGCGAGCACGAAGGCCAACGACACTGCCGGTCCCGCAACGTTTCCGGCGGTCCGCGCGGTCAGGGTGAAGATGCCGGCACCGACGGCGACGGCGACACCGAACACGGTCAGATCCCAGGATCCGAGTTCTTTCCGGAGCTTGGTGTCCGGTTCGTCGGTGTCCTGGATCGACTGCTCGATCGATTTGGTCCGGAACCAACCCGTCGTGCGTGGGGTCTTCTCGGGCCGGTCTGCTCTGGTCATCGGGTCTCCGTATCGCCACTTCACATCTGTCGACGGATCACCGAACTCATCCGTCACTTCGATTCACTGTGGCATCAGACTATTGCCTCCGGGCGGACCGTTCGCACAATTACGCAGTCCGAAACCGCAAGCGGCGCAACGATGACCGAATTGCCCGATCTAGACGCGTCCGACGGAGGCCACGAAGACCTCGGCCTCGCCCGACTCGGCGGTCACGGTGACGGATTCGTCTGCAGCGGGTATCCAGGCAGAGCTGCCCTGCGGCACCGTCAGCCCGAACTGGGTGCCCTTCGTGGCGGCCACGACGGTGCCACTCGTGCACAGCAGGATTCTCGGGCCGGAGCCGGGCACGGCGACCGTCTCCCCCGCCGCCACCGCAGTCCGGCTCAGCGCGAATTCGGGTGCAGGCGTGGAATACAGGTAGGTCGGTCGATCGTCGGCACCCGGGGTGATGGGAGAAAGATCGGCCGGCTCGAAATCCAACACGCGCAGCAGTTCCGGGACATCGACGTGCTTGGGTGTCAGTCCTCCGCGCAACACGTTGTCGGAGTTCGCCATGATCTCCACGCCCGTCCCGCGCAGGTACGCATGCAGGTTTCCGGCGTCGAGGTACAGGCCCTGGCCGGGAGTCAACGTAACCCGATTGAGCAGCAGCGCCGCGAGCACTCCGGCGTCACCGGGATACGACTCCCCCAGCTCGAGCAGAGTTCTGGCCTCGGCGGCGAATCGTCCACCGTCCGAGCGTGCGGGACCGGAAAGATAGTCGATGCACCCCTGGGCGACCGCAGGCAGAATGTCGTCCAATGCCTGCCCCGGCAACGTGATCCACGAGGTGAACACCGTGCGCAGACCGGAAGCATCGGGCTGAGCGGCCAGCAGGGTTCGATACCCGCCCAAGGCGGGGACGGCCAACGCGTCGAGCAGTTCGACGGTGTCGGTGGGCCGCCGGAAGCCCGCCAACGCCTCGAACTCCGTGAGCGCGACGATCAGTTCGGGCTTGTGGTTCGGATCCCGGTAGTTCCGTACCGGTGAATCGATGGGGACACCCGCGGCATTCTCGCGAGCGAAGCCTTCACGGGCCTGAGCACTGCTGGGATGCGCCTGCAGAGACAACGGCTCTTCTGCGGCAAGCAGTTTCAGCAGATACGGCAGACGAGACTCGAAATGCTGCGCGGAGCCGCCCAGGTGAGTACCCGGATCTCCGTCGATCAGCGTGAGCAGTGGCGTACTGCCACCCTCGTGCACCACGTGCGCGGAGTCGGCCGGATGAGCTCCGAGCCAGATCTCGGCCTCGGGATGATCGGACGGCACCGGCCGGCCTTGAATCCGAGCCAGTGCTGTTCGCGAACCCCATGCGTAGGACCGAACCGCGCCTCGCAAGAGCTGCACTAGCTACCGCCCATCAACAGCAGATACGCGGCAGTGGTGTCCAACCGCGTCGCCAACACGGACATCGTGTCGAGCACCGAGAGTCTATCCGGATCCGGTGCCGGAGCGGGGTTGTCGAATTCGGATCTCGCGCGGTCGCCGCCGAACAGCGCTTCACTCGAATCGGCGAGCAACAACTCCGATTCCGGAACACCGGCAATTCGTCGTTCGGTCATCGCCCGATCGGCGTCCGAGGCCACGACGACGACGCGCATCGGCAACGCCGGTGGCGGCCCGTCGAGCTGCTCGTCGTGAAAGAACGAGTCGAATGTCTGTGGTGTGCGCGACGATTCGACAACCGACGCCCGGATGGACGCGGCAATGACGTCGCCCAACTCCCCCGCACCGACGACGACACCCGCCACCCGCAGCAGCACCTCGCTGCCGTGCCGAGCCACCTCCACTGCGGCGGGACTGGCCCCGGTCAGCACCACCCGCCGACCGTTCAACCCACTTGCGAGGGCCTTGGCCGGATTGTGGAACATCTCGTTGGACGGGCTGTTTCGTACCGCTTCCGCGTCGAGCAGATCCGCAAGTCGAGACAAATTGGGCAGCAACGTCTTCCACGATCCGCCGGCAACCGCCCCGAGTACGGCCACGAAGGCCGCGAGGTAGCGCATCAGAGCATTGTGGTCACGAACTGCGATTCGCGGCGGAAGCCACATGACTCTGGCTCCCCGGACGGCGCGCAAGGGCCCCTCCTCCGGGGCGACCACGACGACTTCGGCCCCACGCCGGGCTGCCGCGTCCACCGACTCGGCCAGTCGCGGATCCCCGGCGTCGTCGCCCGCCACCACCACCACATCGAGTGGGCCGATCCACGGCGGGGTTCCGGTGCTTCGGACCAGGGGCACCCCGAGGCGATCACCGAGCGCGGCGACGAGCAGCGACGCCGCCCGGCTGCTCCGCCCGTCGCCGGTCACGATCACCACACTTCGGGGACGCAGATCGGCCAACCGCTCCAGGACCGACTCGTCGACCGCGGTCGCGACGGCGCGCACCTGCGCGCCCGCCAGCGCTGCGCTACGCAAGGAGCCCTCACGATCGGCTGCGATGAGAGCATCCGAATCGTCGAGATCGACCAGAGACGACACTGCCGTCATGGCTGCGACACCTCCCCTTACGTCACCCTGCGCGAAACCGCTGTATACCCACTCATGAACCCTCGGTAACCACTATTCCAGTCCGGCGCGAACGATGCTCAATATCTCTGTCGAAAGCGCATCGACGTCCGCTTCGGTGCGTGCTTCGACGTTCAGCCGCAGCAGTGGTTCGGTGTTCGAGGCTCGGAGGTTGAACCAGGCACCGTCGGCAAGATCGACCGTCACCCCATCGAGTCGGTCGATGCCTGCAGTCCGATCGGCAAATGCCGCCAGGACCGCCTCGGTGCGTTCGGCGGCGTCGTCGACGGTCGAGTTGATCTCGCCCGATGCACTGTAGGTCTCGTAGCTGGCCATCATTTCCGACAGCGGACGGTCCTGTGCCCCGAGTGCGGCGAGAACGTGCAGCGCGGCGAGCATGCCGGAGTCTGCACCCCAGAAGTCACGGAAGTAGTAGTGCGCGGAGTGCTCACCGCCGAAGATCGCCCCGGTGTCGGCCATCTGCTGCTTGATGAAGGAGTGCCCCACTCGGGTACGAACCGGTGTGCCACCGAGCTCGGTGACCAATTCCGGAACCGCGCGTGAGGTGATCAGATTGTGGATGACCACCGCGCCCGGTTCCTTGGCCAGTTCCCGCTCGGCCACCAGGCAGGTGACTGCGGACGGCGAGACCGGGTCGCCCTTCTCGTCGACGACGAAGCACCGATCCGCGTCGCCGTCGAAGGCGAGTCCGATGTCGGCACCGGTCTCGACGACGAAACGCTGCAGATCCACCAGGTTCGCCGGATCGAGCGGATTTGCCTCGTGATTGGGAAAGCTGCCGTCGAGCTCGAAGAACAGCGGCTCGATCGTCACCGGCAACGGCCCGAACACCGCGGGCACCGTGTGACCGCCCATTCCGTTTCCGGCGTCGACGGCGATCTTCATGGATCCGATTCCCGACAGATCGACCAGGTCTCGGACGAACTGCGCGTATTCGTCGAGCACATCTCGCGATGTCGCTGTTCCGGACGGCCCGTCGAACTCCGGTACCCCGTCCACCAATTCGGCTTTGACCGTGGCCAGGCCGGTGTCCTGGCCCACTGGCTTGGCACCGGCGCGGCAGAGCTTGATCCCGTTGTACTTCGCCGGATTGTGACTGGCGGTGAACATCGCTCCCGGGCAATCGAGCATGCCGGAGGCGAAGTAGAGCTGGTCGGTCGACGCCAGCCCGATGTGCATCACGTCGAGGCCCTGAGCGGTGACGCCGTCGGCGAACGCCCGTGACAGTGCGGGCGAGGAATCACGCATGTCGTGGCCGATGACGACCGAGCGCGCGGCCCCTACCTCGTCGCGAACCAGTCGCGCGAACGATGCACCGACGTCACGCACGAACGCCTCGTCGATCTGTTCACCTACGACGCCACGGACGTCGTAGGCCTTGATGACGGCGTTGACGGACTCTGCGGTTCGGGCCACGAAGATTCTCCTGGTGATCGTTCTTGACGACGCCGCACATCGGCGTCGGAATCGAGCGTCGGTAGCGGTGCGATCCACACCGAGTATCGGCATACCGCAGCTGTCCGTTTCGGTCCTGCTCGTCGAACCTTGCCAGACGGCAGACGGACCGGCCAGTCGGACCGACGCACACCACACTCGGTGTGCTCGGGCTGCTCAGGACGTGGGGTCGGGAAGAACTCGAAGGTGCCCGCGCCTGCCCGTTCGGACGGCCGGAGCGGATCGGCGTTCGGTGTCGGACGGCCGTGAGCTCGAGCGGTCGGAGCTCTCGCGGTCCTCGGACCGGACGCGATCGCCGCGGCCGGCCTCGCGGACGGCCTCGGCCAGAGCCGTCAGGTCGTCCTCGTCGGGGCTCGACGTCGAGTAGCCGCCTTCGTAGCGCACCAGTTCCCAGCCCTTGGGAGCGGTGGTGGTCGACGCGTGCACCTCGCACAGATCCCAGGAATGCGGTTCGTCGACTGTGGCCAGCGGCCCGACGACCGCGGTGGAATCGGAGTAGACGTATGTGAGCGTCGCAACGGCAGAACGGTTGCAACCAGGCCTGCAGCAGCCACGCAGTGATCTCACGAGTGCAGAGTATCCGGTGGGTGCAACCGACCGAACGACCGACACACCGGACGAGCGCGATAACCTCCCCCTATGCCTCGATTCTCATCCGCGCGCAGGATCACCTCTCGGTCCGTGGCCCGGCACGGACGCGGCGTCCGCGGACCGGTTCTGCCCGAGGACATCCCGGCCAGGCGCTCACGAGCGGAGAAGTTCGACCGGCTGGTACTCGAAGCGTTCGCGCGGATCGATCATCGATGGCACGAGAAGCTCTCGAAGCTCGACATCGCCGTGGACGAGGTACCCAAGATCAGGGCGTTGGACCCGGAATCGGTGACGTGGCCACCCGAGGTGGTGGCAGAGGGTCCGGTACCGCTCTCGCGACTGGTACCAGCAGGCATCGACAAGCGCGGAGAGACGACACGTGCCAGGGTGGTGCTGTTCCGGCGGCCGCTCGAGCGGCGGGCGAAGCACCCGGAGGACTTGGAAGATCTGTTGTTCGAGGTTCTGGTGGAGCAAGTGGCCACGTACCTCGGCATTGATCCCGACGAGGTCGACCCGGCCGGGGTATGAACGATCCGTGCGGTTCCGATCACCGAGACCGAACGGAACCGCTCAGCCGATTCCGCGCTTGAGCCTGCGACGCTCGCGCTCGGACAACCCGCCCCAGATACCGAACCGCTCGTCGTTGGCGAGCGCGTACTCGAGGCACTCGTCCTTGACCTCACAGCCGAGGCAGATGCGCTTCGCCTCGCGGGTGGAGCCACCCTTCTCCGGGAAGAAGGCCTCGGGATCGGTCTGCGCACACAGAGCGCGCTCCTGCCACTGATCCTCGATCTCCTCGAACATCTCGTCGAAACCCGCGACGAGACTGAGGAACGGCTTGGCCGGGGGAACCGACTCGGCGACGAACGGCATCGAGTCGATGTCGGAATCGGAATCGAGCTCTGTGTCGGAATCCGAGTCCAGTTCGGCGTCGACGACATCGACCTCGTTGTCGGACTCGTCCGTTCGGCCGACGTACGCAGAACCCGCGTCGATCGAGACGCTCGAATCTGCGCCGATGCCGGACTCGGTTTGCGGCGCGTCGTCGACAGCGCTGAGATGTGCAGTGGGTCCGCCCCGCTGATCACGTGTCACGTGCTGGTCATACATCGCTTCCGCCTCCTCACCTGTGGTAGCGCAGATACTTTCGGTCCTCGTGTTCTCGAATACCTTGCCCCGCGCCGGTATTCGATCGAGCTGGTCCAACGTGCCGATCCGACTCTCGACCTCTACTCGACGTCCAGTCAGGGACGAACAGGAAGGGAACGAGTGTTCGAAACCAGGTTCGCTGCAATCGAACTCGTGTTGCGAACACTGAATGACATACCTGTGATTAGACACGTCCAGGTGTGTCGCGGTCAAGCCGATCGCACAAATCCAATACCATCACATGCCCGAAATCGGCGCTCTCCCCGGATCGAAGCCCGTCCCGTGCGTGTCGCATCGGTTCTCCCGGTCACAAACAGTCCCCGCGGACGTCGGCCCACGGGTGGGCGCTCACCCCGCACCACCGCAACCCCACTAGGCTCGCATGTTGTGAAAGTTACTGTTCTGGTCGGTGGCGTCGGTGGCGCTCGGTTTCTGCAGGGCCTGAAAACCTTGTTCGGCGACGAGCCCGAGCACGAGATCACCGCCGTGGTCAACGTCGGTGACGACGTGTGGATGCACGGTCTTCGCATCTGCCCGGATCTCGACACGTGCATGTACACCCTCGGCGGAGGAATCGACACCGAGCGAGGCTGGGGGCGCATCGCGGAGACCTGGAACGCTCGGGACGAGTTGGCAGCCTACGGTGCCGATCCCGACTGGTTCGGACTCGGCGACCGCGACATCGCCACACACCTGATCCGCAGTCGTATGCTGCGCACCGGCTTTCCGCTGTCCGCCGTCACCGAAGCGCTGTGCAACCGTTGGCAACCCGGAGTTCGGCTCCTGCCCGTCACCGACGACCGCTCCGAGACCCATGTCGTCGTCACCGATCCGGACGACCCGACCGGGGAGCAGCAGCGCGCAATTCACTTCCAGGAGTGGTGGGTTCGGTACCGCGCACAGATTCCGACCCACAGCTTCGCCAACATCGGAGCCGAACAGGCAACTCCGGCACCGGGAGTCGTCGAGGCGATCGCCGAGGCCGACGCCGTCGTCCTAGCTCCGTCCAACCCGGTGGTGAGCGTCGGTGCGATCCTCGCGGTGCCGGGTATCCGCGGGGCGCTTCGCACGACGGCCGCCAAAGTGGTCGGCCTCTCCCCCGTCGTCGACGGTAAGCCGTTGCGCGGCATGGCCGACGAGTGCCTGTCCGTCATCGGAGTCGAGACCACGGCGCAGGCGGTGGGCCGTCACTACGGAAGCCGAAGCGGTACCGGCATTCTCGACGCATGGCTGGTGCACACCACCGATACGGCGGTTGTCGACGGGGTGGACGTGCAGTCTGTTCCGTTGCTGATGACCGACCCCGAGACCACAGCGGTCATGGCCCGAACCGCTCTGCGCGCAGCCGGACTCGACCTGTGACCGACACTCGCGATACCGACTCGCTCCGGTCGGCACCCGAGGATCACGCTCCGGGCGGCTCGATCGAGATACTGCCGGTCACCGGCCTCCCCGAGTTCCGGCCGGGCGACGATCTGGCCGCGACCGTTGCGGACCGAGCGCCGTGGTTGCGTGACGGAGACATCCTGATCGTCACCAGCAAGATCATCTCGAAGGTCGAGGGCCGTCTTGTGCAGGCACCTCGCGATGCGGACGAGCGAGACGCCGCCCGCAGAGTCCTCGTGGAACAGGAAGCAGTGCGCATCGTCGCACGTAAGGGCCGAACCCTCATCACCGAGAACCGACTCGGCATCGTGCAGGCCGCGTCGGGAATCGACGGCTCCAACGTCGACGGAGGCGAACTGGCACTGCTGCCCGAGAACCCCGACGCCAGTGCCGCCGCGCTCCGCACTGCCCTCGGCGCACTGCTGGGGGTGACGGTCGCCGTGGTCGTCACCGACACGATGGGACGGGCGTGGCGGATCGGCCAGACCGACGCCGCCATCGGTGCGGCGGGCCTGGGCGTCGTCCACGCGTATGCCGGAGCCGAGGACGGTCAGGGAAACGAGCTCGTGGTCACCGAGGTCGCGATCGCCGACGAGCTCGCGGCCGCAGGCGATCTGGTGAAGGGAAAGCTCGGCGGAGTTCCGATCGCGGTCGTGCGCGGACTGACCCCCGTCGACGACGGTTCCACCGCGGCGACGCTTCTGCGCGGCGGCGAGGACGACCTGTTCTGGCTCGGTACCGCCGAGGCACTCGATCGCGGTCGACGCGAGGCGCTGCTGCGCCGACGCTCGGTGCGGTCGTTCACCGACGAACCGGTCGATCCCGACGCCGTTCGAGCGGCCGTTGCCGATGCCCTCACCGCCCCGGCCCCGCACCACACCCGTCCGGTTCGATTCGTCTGGGTCAGAACCCCTGCCGTCCGGCGTCGACTGCTCGAGACGATGCGTGAGCAATGGCGAGCCGACCTGGCCGGCGACGGGCTGAGCGAGGAGCGGATCGCGGCGAGACTGAGCCGCGGCGACATCTTGTTCGACGCCCCGGAAATCGTGATCCCGTTCTGCGTGCCCGACGGCGCGCACTCGTACCCCGACGAGAGGCGTCGAACCGCGGAGGACACGATGTTCACCGTGGCTGTCGGTGCGGCCGTGCAGGGGTTGCTCGTCGCCCTCGCGGTGCGTGAACTGGGCAGCTGCTGGATCGGTTCCACCATCTTCGCCGCCGATACCGTGCGCGCCGAACTCGGCCTGCGCGCGGATTGGAAAGCCATGGGAGCCATCGCAATCGGGCATCCCAGCGAATCGCTGACCGTCAGGGATCCGGTGGTTCCCGGGTCGTCACTGGTGGAGCTCTGACGTGTCGGCGTCCACACTGTGGCACTCGGTCGCCACGACACTCGACCGATGGGCACCCTCCGATTCGAACGACGAGTCGCTTCGACACACGATGCTGGCGTTTCTCGACAGCAACCCGGACGCCTGCCTGCGGGCCAACGAGGCCGGCCATTTCACCGCGTCCTCGTTGGTGCTCGACACGTCGGGTACCCATGTGCTGCTGACCCTGCATCCGAAGGTCGGTCGGTGGATTCAACTCGGCGGCCACTGCGAACCGTCGGACAGCACGGTTGTCGACGCAGCGCTACGGGAGGCCACCGAGGAATCCGGGATCGCCGATCTGACGGTCGACCCGATCATGCTCTCCGCGCACACGCATCCGATCACCTGCTCGCTCGGTAAGCCGACGCGGCACCTCGACCTGAGGTTCCTGGTCCGAGCCCCGGACGGAGCGCGAGCAGTCCGCAGCGAGGAATCGACGGATCTGCGCTGGTGGCCGGTCGATGCTCTGCCCGACGACGCGGAGCGCGAGACGATCGACCACCTCGTCTCGCTCGCCGCGCGTCGCCGGTAGGGACCGCCTGGGTCAGACGTCGGTGGAGAAGCGGACTCCACCGTCGGGCAACTTGACGCCTGGCCACACGCGCGCGCCGCGGAGCAACTCGCAGCGGGCTCCGATGTCGGCACCGTCGCCGATGACCGCGTCGCGCACCAGAGCGCGGGGTCCGATACGAGCACCGAAGCCGAGAATCGATCGCTCGACGACGGCACCCGCTTCGACGACGGCACCGTCGAACACGACGGCTCCGTCGAGGCGGGCACCCGCTCCGATCTCGGCACCGCGTCCGACGACGGTTCCACCGATCAGCAGTGCGCCCGGTGCCACTCCCGCGCTCGGATGTACCAGCGATTCGCCGCGGTCCCCGTGCAGCGCAGGCGACGGCGCGATGCCGCGAACCAGATCGGCCGAGCCCTTGACGAAGTCCTCGGGTGTTCCCATGTCGCGCCAGTACGCACTGTCGACGTGTCCGTAGACCTTCTTGCCCTCGGCGAGCAAGGCCGGGAACACTTCTCGCTCCACCGACACCGGACGGCCGGCCGGAATGGACTCGATGATCTCGCGCTTGAAGACGTAGCACCCGGCGTTGATCTGATCGGTCGGCGGATCCTGCGTCTTTTCGAGAAACGCTGTCACTCGGCCGGATTCGTCGGTCGGCACGCAGCCGAACGCGCGCGGGTCGCCGACACGAACCAGGTGCAACGTGACATCGGCATCGGTGTTCCGGTGCGTGTCGAGGACCGCGGTCAGATCGGTGCCGCCGAGGACGTCGCCGTTGAAGACCATGACGTTGTCCGCGCGCAGGCGCGGAAGTACGTTCCTGATGCCGCCACCGGTACCCAGCGGCTCGGTCTCGAAGACGTACTCGAGGTCGATGCCCATCGAGGACCCGTCCCCGAAATGCTGCTCGAACACTTCGGCTTTGAACGACGTTCCGAGGACGACGTGCTCGATACCCGCGGCCTTGATGCGCGCCAGCAGGTGCGTGAGGAACGGCAGGCCTGCGGTGGGGAGCATCGGCTTGGGTGCCGAGAGTGTCAGCGGCCGGAGCCGAGTTCCCTTGCCGCCGACCAGAATGACTGCGTCGGTACGTGCGGCGACCGATGTGGGACTATCCGGCATGTCCAGCCTCTGTTCTCTCGTCCGATTCTCGTCCGTCAACTGCTCGCGCCCGAAGCGCCGAGGCCACAACGATCTTCGAACGAAGACCGAGACCGCCACGCAGGGCCCATCGTAAGGGAGCCTGCCACGTTCGGTCGTGTCGATCGGCCTGGAAGCGGTACGCACTGGTGTGATGTGCGGGCAACATCACTTCCGGATGCCGTCCTGCCGCATGGCCTTTCGAGTGGGTCACCTCGACGTCGGGAACGTAGACGTTGTGCCAGCCCGCTCTGCCCAGACGGTCGCCGAGATCCACGTCCTCCATGTACATGAAGTAGCGCGAGTCGAATCCGCCGATCGAATCGAACGCCGAACGCCGCAGCAGCAGACAGGATCCCGACAGCCACCCCACCGGCCGCTCGCTGACGGTCTCGTTCTCCTGGCGATACCGCCGAGTCCACGGGTTCGTCGGCCAGAGCTTGCCGAGCACCGCGTGACCCGCACCGGACGTGAGATCGGGTACCGACCGTGCCGACGGGTACCGCGAGCCGTCCGGCTCGCGAATGAGCGGTCCGAGGGCACCTGCCCGTGGCCACCGCGCCGCTGCGTCGAGCAGACCGTCGAGCGATCCGGGATGCCACCGCACGTCCGGATTGGCCACGACGACGAACTCGACGTCGGGGTCGATCTCGGCCACCGCGCGATTGACCGCTGCGCCGTATCCGATGTTCGCGCCGGTTCGCAGCAACTCGGCCTCCTCGAACGCGACCTCGGCTGCCTCGGGCGCGCCGTCGACCGAGCCGTTGTCCGCCATGATCACCCGAAGGGGCCGCGTCGTCGCCTCACGTAGAGACGTCAGGAACTGGTCAAGGTATTCGCCGGGTGAATAGGTCACCGTCACCACGGCCAGCTCGGAACTCACGCGGGCAAGACTAGCCCGATCTCCCGTCGAACCCTCATGTCGACTGCGTCAAGGCTGCTGACAACGCATCCGACCACGGCCGCGCCGGGGTCAGACCGGCATCGACCCACGCGGTCGGTGAGAGCACCGAGTACGCGGGCCGAGGGGCCGGAACCACGTATTCGGCGCTCGAGCACGGCTCGACTCGCTCGGGATCGGCACCGATCCCCGCGAACACCGCGCGTGCGAGGTCGAACCAGCTGGCCTGCCCCGCATTGGTGAAGTGCAGCGTTCGTCCGCGCACAGCAGGGTCGGCTTCGATCTCGAGCAGGCCCGACGCCAGATCCAGGGCGAACGTGGGCGAACCGATCTGATCGTTCACCACGGAGATCGTTTCGCGCTCGCCTTCGAGTCGGCGCATCGTGGTCACGAAATTCTTGCCCGTGTTGTCGTACACCCAGGCGGTCCGCACGACCACGGCCTCGGGCAGCTCCTCGTGCACCGCGAGCTCGCCTGCGAGCTTGGTGCGTCCGTACGCCGACTGCGGTGCGGTCTTCGCATCGACCTCGTACGGTTCGGTTGCTGTGCCGTCGAACACATAATCGGTGGAGACGTGGATCAACCGGGCTCCGACACGCCCGCAGGCGCGCGCAAGATTTCGAGGGCCGTCCGCGTTGACCGCCGACGCCCGGTCCTCGTCGGTCTCGGCGGCGTCGACGGCGGTGTAGGCAGCGCAGTTGATCACCGTTGCCCCCGCGCTCACCGCGGCGTTCACGGCGTCGGGGTCGGTGATGTCCAGGTCGGCGGACGAATATCCGAACACCTCGACTCCGTCACCTCGTTCGGCGGCCAGAGACATCACTCGGCGGCCCAACTGGCCGTGTGCACCGGTCACCACGATCGCATTCACGGTTGCCAAGTGTGGCACGCCGCGTTCGCTTCGGCGAGGCAGCGACCGGTGACAAGTAACCTTCGAACGGCGGGGGGAGAACAACGAAGTAGGCGGGTTTCAGGCCGGCCGGAAACGAGAGAGGGTCGTCACGGTGCCACGAGATCCAGGCACGCCCGGAGGTGAGCGCACTCCCCCGCCGAGGCGGAGCGGTCCCCGGCGATCCGACGATCCCCGAGCGCGCACCTCGGGACGCTCCAGCGAGCGCGAGGGCGCCGCCCACCGATACGTCGACGACGAACACCGCGGAGAACGCCGCACCGGAGAACGCAGACATGGCGCTCCCAGCGAACGCGCGACCAGATCGCGTCGTCCCGATCGGCGAAGCCCTCGCGGTGGCGTCGAGCGACCCGGATCCGGCGGCAGGGGCCCTCGCGTCGGCAGTACCCGATGGCCCGCGACCCACGTCGCGGTCGCAGTGCTCTCGATTCTCGTCCTGCTGGTGACCGGTTTCGCGTGGCGCAGTGTCGACAGCCTGCGCTCCAATATCGCCACCGCGGGTGGTCTCGGTCTCGGCGGAGCCGCCGACGGTGCCGTCGACATTCTGATGGTCGGCACGGACAGTCGTACCGATGCCCACGGCAATGCGTTGTCCCCCGCCGAACTCGCATCCCTCAATGCCGGCGAAGAGGTGGCGTCCAACACCGACACGATCGTGCTGATCCGCGTTCCGAACGACGGTTCGTCGGCCACCGCGATTTCCATCCCGCGAGACTCGTACGTCGAGGTACCCGGCATCGGCATGTCCAAGATCAACGCCGCGTACGGCGCGACCAAGGAGAACAAGCGACTCGAATTGGTCGAGCAAGGGGTGACGGACGCCGATGCCGAATCCCAGGCCACCGAGGCCGGCCGCGAGGCCCTCATCGATTCGGTCGCCAACCTCACCGGCATCACCGTCGATCACTATGCCGAGGTGGGGCTGCTCGGCTTCGTGCTGCTGACCGATGCCGTCGGCGGTGTCGCGGTGTGCCTGAACAACCCTGTGCAAGAACCACTGTCGGGTGCGAACTTCCCCGCAGGCGAGCAGAATCTCTCCGGTTCGCAAGCTCTGAGTTTCGTCCGACAGCGGCACGATCTTCCGCGCGGAGATCTGGACCGCATCGTGCGCCAGCAGGTGTTCATGGCCTCGCTCGTGCGGAGTGTGCTCAGCGCCAAGACGCTGAGCAACCCCGGCAAACTGGGCCAACTCAGCACCGCGGTGCAGCGATCGGTGACTCTCGATTCCGACTGGGACATTCTGCAGTTCGCCACTCGCCTGCAGGATCTCGCCGGCGGCAAGGTCAAGTTCGAGACGATCCCGGCAGTCGACATCAATGCGACCACCGACTACGGCGAATCGATCGTGCAGGTCGATCCCGCTGCGGTGAAGAAGTACGTCGCAGGCCTGCTCGCCGACGGTAATTCGGCGGAGGCCAACGCCGAGGATTCGGACGCGCCGGCTGTCGATCCGTCTACGGTGACCGTCGACGTCGCGAACGACAGCGGTATCGACGGGCTGGCCAACGGTGTCGCCGGTTCGTTGACGGCGTTGGGGTACGTCGACGGCACCATCGGAAACTACGAGGGCGCGTCGATCTCGGCGAGCCGCATCCAGGCTGCCGATGTGGACAGCGATGCCGCGCGCGCCGTCTCGGCAGCGCTCGGCGGACTGCAGATCACCGCGGACGACACCCTGTCGGCAGATACCGTTCGGGTGGTCCTCGCGAACGACTACGCGGGGCCGGGCTCGGGTCAGGCCGCGACGGCGGAAACCGTTGCTCCCGAGTCGGGTACGGCGGTTCCCGAGGCACCGGCTGCTCCGATCGACGCCGGTTCCGTCGGCCCGATGTGCGTCAACTGATCGGCGTTCGCTCAGAGCGTGTGAATCGGAGTCGTCGAGCGTCATCTAGGGTCGTGGGGTGGCTTCGAATCTGACTCAGACCCTGCTCGACCCGATTCTCGCCGCCGATCCGGCCGGTCCGCGCATCACGTTCTACGACGACGCGACCGGTGAGCGGGTCGAGGTGTCGGCGGTGACCCTCGCGAACTGGGCGGCCAAGACCGCCAATCTGTTGCGCGACGAGTTCGGCTTCGAGGTGGGTGGCAGGGTGAGTGTGCTGTTGCCCGCGCACTGGCAGACGGCTGCGGCGCTGCTCGGAATCTGGTGGGCAGGCGGCGAGGTGATCCTCGGGGCCGACGACTCCGCGGACGTCGCGATGGTGTCGGGTGATCGGCTCGACGAGGCTCCCGACACAGACGAAGTGCTGGCCTTCTCGCTCGACGCCTTCGGCAAGGCGGTCCCCGATCTGCCGATCGGGATGACCGACTACGCGACATCGGTGCGGGTGCACGGCGATCAGTTCAGGGTCGCAGGTTCCGGGAGCGCGGGTTCCGGGAGCGCAGCCGCGGCGCTGGACGGACGTTCGGTGGACGAGGTACTCGCTGCCGCTCGTGAGCGAGCCGACGCACGGGCCTGGACGGCCTCGGATCGGGTCATGTCCAGCGCGTCCTGGACCACAGCCGACGAGCTGATCGACGGTCTGATCTCGGTAATCGTCGTGGGGGCGTCGCTGGTTCAGGTGGCACATCCGGACGAGGAAAAGTCGCAGCGGCGCGCCGAGACCGAGAAGGTCACCGGCAATCTTGCTCAGCCGGGCTGACGGTAGCCACCGTCGGCGAGTCCGGCCTCGATCTCGTACTTGTTGGCCGGGCCCCGATGTCGCGCTTCTTCGGCGAGGTAGCGGAACGGGAAGGTGACCCCGAAGTTCGCCCATTGGTCTGCATGGACGGCCTCGTGTCGCAGTACCCGACGGGCGGTGTTGCCCTTCGTCAGGTAGGCACCGCCGAATGTCGTTCCGCCGCGGCCGAATCCGCCACGCAGACCGGTGCACACGAACAGGGAGAATTCGTCGTCGAAGCGCGCCGTGCCGCGCCAGAGTCGGGCATAGAACAGCGCCAGCCGCGTCACCAGCATGGACTGCCGACTACCGCGACCGGCGCGCCGGATCTGCTCGCTTCGTGACACGGCTGCGCTCACCCGAGCAGAGTGGTGCGCAGAGCTTTGTCCTTCTCGAGCACCATGGCCTCGAGTGAGGCCTGGAACGCGGACATCCGTTCTTGCAGAGCCGGATCGGAGGCACCGAGAATCCGTACCGCGAGCAACCCTGCGTTGCGTGCACCGCCGATGGAGACCGTGGCCACGGGGACTCCGGCGGGCATCTGAACGATCGAGAGCAGCGAGTCCATACCGTCGAGGTACTTCAGCGGCACCGGCACGCCGATGACCGGCAACGGCGTGGCCGACGCGACCATGCCGGGCAGGTGGGCCGCTCCCCCGGCCCCGGCGATGATCACGCGGATCCCCCGGCCTGCGGCCTCGCGGGCGTAGTCGAGCATGCGCTGCGGGGTGCGGTGCGCCGACACCACGCCGACCTCGAAGCGAATTCCGAACTCCGCGAGCGCTTCTGCCGCGGCTTCCATCGTCGGCCAGTCGGAGTCGCTGCCCATGATCAGGCCGACTTGGGGGCCTGAGTCGATCGTGTTGTCAGTCATCGTGCGGGTCCCATCCGTCGGTCCATTCGGCGTGCGACATCCAGTGCGCTGCACGCTCGGCTCGCTCGCGCACCGAGGCCACGTAGGCGGGGTCGGCGAGCGAACCCGACTGCGCGCCCAGGATGTTCACGTGTCCGATCTTGCGATCCTTGCGCTCGCCCTTGCCGTACAGATGCACCTTCGCATCGGGCAGACGGGCGAACAGGTGATGCAGCCGCTCGTCCATCGTCATCTCGGGGGCCTGCGGTGCGCCCAGAATGTTGGCCATGACCGTCAGCGGAGCGAGTGGATCGGTGTCACCGAGCGGGTAGTCCAGTACTGCACGCAGGTGCTGCTCGAACTGCGAGGTGCGGCACCCGTCCATGGTCCAGTGACCGGAGTTGTGGGGTCGCATGGCCAGTTCGTTGACCAGGAGCTTGCCGGAGGTGGTCTCGAACAGTTCGACCGCGAGATCTCCGACCACGCCGAGCGCACCTGCGATGTCGAGGGCAAGCCTGCCTGCGAACGTGGCCACGTCCTCGTCGAGGTCGGGAGCCGGTGCCAACACCACCGCGCACTGGCCGTTGCGCTGCACTGTCTGCACCACGGGCCATGCAGCTCCCTGGCCGAACGGCGATCGTGCCACCATCGCCGACAGCTCACGGCGCATGGCCACCTTCTCCTCCACCATGAGCGGTACACCCAGGTCGAGTTGTGCGGTGACGATCTCCTCGGCTTCCTCGGCGTCGGCGGGCATCCACACTCCGCGCCCGTCGTAGCCGCCGCGCACTGCCTTGAGCACCACCGGCCAGCCGTGCTCGTCGCCGAACGCGATCGCGTCCTGCGCCCACGAGACCTCCGCGTAGGCGGGACCGGGCGCGCCCAGTTCGGCGAGCTTGCGACGCATGCGCAGTTTGTCCTGGGCGAAGATCAACGCGCTCGGCGGCGGTTGTACGTTGACCCCTTCTGCCACGAGTGTCTCCAGGTGCGCGGTTGGCACCTGCTCGTGGTCGAAGGTGAGCGCATTGGATCCGGTCGCGGCAGTGCGCAGCGCATCGAGGTCGTCGTGGTGGCCGAAGACGACGTCGGGGCTGACCTGAGCTGCCGGCTCGTCGGCACCGGCGGCGAGAACGCGAAGAGTCTGTCCGAGTTCGATCGCGGACTGATGAGTCATGCGGGCGAGCTGACCGCCGCCGATCATCGTCACCACGGGCATTCCGGTCGACGACGGGCGCGCAGCAGTGGGGCGCGGTTCGGTACCTGTCACGGCTCACCATGGTGTCATGTCGCACGCATTCGGTCCGAACCGGCAGTCTCACTCGAGACGGCGGACTCGGCGAGGACCTGTGGAAACCCTGATGATCGGAGCCTCGGTTCGGCGGAACCGGAATGTGTTTCGTAGACTTCACCGTTGTGCCGACGATCGCAAGCGTGCTCCAGCGCTTACCCACGCCCCTTCGGGACCTCGCGATTCGGCACAGTGAGCTGATCAAGTTCGCCATCGTGGGTGGCACGACGATGGTCTTCGACCTCGTCATCTTCTATTCGCTCAGCCTGACGGTGCTCGAGCAGAAGCCGGTGATCGCCAAGATCATCTCGGGTGTCCTCGCCACCCTGCTCAGCTACTTCCTCAACCGTGAGTGGGCCTTCAAACACCGCGGCGGACGCGAGCGGCACCACGAGGCACTGCTCTTCTTCGCGATCAGCGGTATCGGTGTGCTCATCGCAGCCGGTCCGCTGTGGATCGCGAACAACGTCTTCGACATCCGCGATACCAGCGAATCCCTGACGACCGTGGTCATCATCGACTTCGTCCTCAACTACATCATCGGCAACCTGTTGCAGATGGCATTCCGGTTCTGGGCACTACGGCGCTTCGCTTTCCCCGAGGACAACGCGCGCACGATCCTGGAAGTGGACGCCGAACGCAACGAGGATCCGACCGACGCAGCGGACGCACTCGACCAACCCTGAGATGCACCACCCCTGAGATGCACCGACCCTGGGATGCTCAGCGCGGTTCGCGCCGAGGCACCGCAGGCGACGGTTCCCGCCACGCAGGCAGGAACACCGAGAAGAGTGCCGGGCGGCGTCGCTGCAGTTCCAGACGTCCGCCGTCCGCCTCGATCAGCGCCCGGGCCAGTGCGAGCCCGACACCGGTGGAGCCGGCTCCCGAGAATCCGCGGTCGAAGATGTGCGGAGCAAGTTCGTTGTTCACCCCTGGCCCCTCGTCCGAGACCTCGACGCAGACCAGTCTCTCGCGGCGTCCCTCCGTGCTCTCGACGGCCGAGACGGCTCGAACCGCCACCGTGCACGCTCCCTCTCCGTGCACCAGGGAATTGTCGATCAGCACCGAGACCGCTTCGCGCAAGCGCGATCCGGTCACCGAGGCCTTCAGATCCGCGTCGCCCTTGATCGCCAGGGTACGACCCACGTCCTCGAAGTTCCGCTGCCATTCGACGATGGTTCCTGTCAGTTCCTCGACGACCGAGACCTCGTGCGCGTCGGCCGCGCCGTCACTACGAGAGGATCGAACGAGCTCGTCTATGGCAAGGGTCAGCCGATCCACCTGGTCCATCGCCTCGTTGGCCTCGTCTACCACCGCCGGGTCCGGGTGTGTGGAAATTTCGTCCAGGCGTAGACGGACAGCGGTCAGGCGACTGCGAAGCTGATGCGAGACATCGGCAACCAACGTGTGCTCACGCTGCAGCCGTCCGGCGATCTCGACGGTGGCCGAGTCCAGAACCTCCGAGACCCGATCGAGTTCGGCGATGCCGTGCCGTCGTGGATCCGGCCTGAAGTCGCCCTCGGCCAGGCGAGCAGCTCGCCGCGCCACATCCTGCAGCGGGTCGGCCAGGCGCTTGGCCGTCACGACGGCCACGACGGTGCCTGCCATCGCAGATGCGAGAACGACGAGCGTCACCGCTCCCAGCGCTTGGCGCTGAAGGGACCGCATGTCGTCGGACGGCACTTCGAGGCGAAGCGAACCCGAGGTACCCATCGACAGCGATTCCACCAGCGGGCGAGGCACGGACGACTGCCCGATGTCCGCGCGCGAGGCGGCATCCTCCGGAGTCGGATAGATGACCACGAGCCGGCCGCCCTGCGGGATCGCCAACCGGAGCGAGCCGATGTCGAGTTGACCCTCGATCAGCCCCGCAGACCCTTCCTGCGAGATGATCTCCGCTGCCATTCGATCCAGGCGTGCCTGCAGGTCGTTGCGGGTGAAATCCTCTACCCACAACCACGCGGTGTACATCAGGGGCAAACCGAGCAGCAACGCCGTCATCACGACGACGGCGAGAATCGAGACCAGAATTCGACGCCGCATCGACCGCTAGTCGCTGTTGATACGGAAGCCGACGCCGCGCACCGTGGCGATGCGACGCTCGGCCACCGGCCCTTCGTCGCCGATCTTGCGACGCAGCCAGGACATGTGCATGTCCAGAGTCTTCGATCCGCGCAACTCTGCGTCGCCCCAGACCTCACGCAGGATCACTTCGCGAGAGACGACCTGGCCCGCATGGTCGAGCAGGACCTTGAGCAGCTCGTATTCCTTGTTGGCGAGAGATATCTCGGTGCCACCGACCAGGACGCGTCGGGCGGCGGGCTCGAGACGAATCGCACCGACCTCGATCGGGGAATCCTCCCCGGCACCACGGCGGCGGAGCAACGCCCGTACGCGGGCCATGAGCTCGGCGAGCCGGAAGGGCTTACCGACGTAGTCGTCGGCGCCGGCGTCGAGACCGACCACGAAGTCGACCTCGTCGGTGCGTGCGGTGAGCATGAGTACGGCAACCTCGGATCGGTTGGCACGCACCTGCCGACACACTTCGAGGCCGTCCATCCCCGGCAGGCCGAGGTCGAGTATCAACAGGTCGAATTTTCCGTCCAGCGCACGCTGAAGGGTGGCGGGGCCGGTCTGTTCGACGGTCACCGTGTAGCCCTCGCGCCCGAGCGCTCGGGACAGGGGTGCAGCAATGGCTTCGTCGTCTTCGGCAAGCAGCACGTCGGTCACATCGGTCACCCTACGGTTCGAAGGTGAGAACAGCCTGTGTTACCTGCGTTTACCGGCTCGCCAACCGGGCTTGGACTCGCCGGCCGAATCCTCGGGTGTCGGCTCGAACGCCGCTTCCCGGCCGTGCACGGGTTCGCGACGGTACTCCATCGAGTCGAATACTTGCTGGTAGAGCAGCGAATGGACGCGTTGCACGTGCGGAATGTCGTCGAACTCGAGTGGGTCGTCCGATGCCGAGGCGATGATCAGCGTGCCGGTCCGCAACATCCGGTCGATCAGTCCGTGTCGAAACTGCACATTGCTGATTCGGCTCATCGGAATGTCGATGCCGGAGTGGGTGAGCACGCCTTGTCTGATCAACACTCGTCGATCGGTGACGATGAAATGCGTGCACTTCCAGCTGATCAGCGGCACCAGGCACCGCCACACGACGATCGCCGCCCACAGCACCGCTGTGGCGATCATGGCGGCGTTCGCAGCGGTCGATTCGAGGCGTGCACTCGCGGCCCCCAGCCCGACGCCTGCCAGGCCCGTGACGAGAACGAACGTGACCGACGGCAGGACGAGCATCTTCCAGTGGGGGTGATGATGAAGCAGGAGCTCTTCCTCGTCGGCCAACGCGTCCTGTGGATAACCCACGTGCACTCCTGACTACTCGCTACGACTTCCGTCGAGTCGATATGGTCTCACGCGAGAGGTCGCAGATGAGTGACATCACCGGCGGCCACGGCCAGCACCGACGGGTGATCGGACCCGGGGTGCTCGACCTCGATCACGATCCGGCCGTGCTCGTCGACGTCGACCGCGGTTCCGACCTTCTCGTCGCCGCCGGGCAGATCGACTCGCACACGCTGCCCGATCGTGCCGCACCTCTCCCGGTACCGGTGGGCGAGGGCGTCGGTGTTCCAGTTCGAGTCCCGCCACGAGTCCACCTCGGCGGCCATCCCCCGCAGAATCGCCCGAACCAACGTGTCGCGGTCGAGAACCGCGGCCCCCTCCAGCGCCAATGACGTCGCCGTGGGTACCGGCAGCTCGTCGACGGTCATCGTCACGTTCACCCCGAGCCCGATGACGACAGTGGGCGACGGTCCGTGCGCGGCGACCTCGGCCAGGATGCCCGAGACCTTCTTACCTCCGATGAGGACGTCGTTGGGCCATTTCAGCCGAGCGTCCACTTCACCGACGGTGCGCAACGCGTCGACCAGAGCGATTCCGGTCATGAGCGACACCCACCCGAGCACGGCGGGATCGATTCCCGGGAACTTCAGCAGCATCGACACGAGGATCTGCGACCGAGGCGCGCCGGAGAACGGTCGCGCATGCCTGCCACGTCCGCTGTCCTGGTGTTCGGCGATCAATGCCGTCCGGTCTGCGTAATTCGCAACCCCCGCGATCAGGTCGGCATTGGTCGAACCGGTCTCCGCCACCACGTCCAGCCGGGACCACGAGGCCTGCGGGCCGTCCACCAGTGCCCGACGAAGCGCGCGGACGTCCAGTGGTGGCCGATCGAGGTTTGTCCACATGCGCACCAGCATATGGGCTCGCCGACAGGCCGACGGCCTGTCGGCAACCACCCTCGGTCGGGGCGCAGATCACACTCGCAGTTAAAGTGGTTCCCCATGACCAGCGTCCAGGATTCCACTGCACACGGGTCGGCCGAAGCCCCCGATATCCATACCACTGCGGGTAAATTGGCCGATCTTCGTAAACGTCTCGCGGTTGCGGAGATTCCGTCCGGTGAGGCAGCGGTGGACAAGGTCCACGCCAAAGGCAAGCTCACCGCCCGCGAACGGATCACCGCGTTGCTCGACGAGGGCTCGTTCGTCGAACTCGACGCCCTCGCCCGGCACCGCTCCCAGAACTTCGGGCTCGGAGACAACCGGCCCTTCGGTGACGGTGTCGTCACCGGCTACGGCACCGTCGACGGCCGCGATGTGTGCGTGTTCTCCCAGGACGCAACCGTCTTCGGCGGCTCCCTGGGCGAAATCTACGGCGAGAAGATCGTCAAGGTCATGGACCTGGCCATCAAAACCGGACGCCCCCTGGTCGGCATCAACGAAGGTGCCGGAGCCCGCATCCAGGAAGGCGTCGTCTCCCTCGGACTGTACGGCGAGATCTTCCACCGCAACGTCCGCGCCTCCGGAGTCATCCCCCAGATCTCGGTGATCATGGGACCCGCCGCCGGCGGGCACGTCTACTCCCCGGCACTGACCGACTTCGTGGTCATGGTCGACGGCACCTCCCAGATGTTCGTCACCGGACCCGACGTCATCAAAACCGTCACCGGCGAGAACGTCACCATGGAAGAACTCGGTGGCGCGCACACCCACATGGAGAAATCCGGTGTCGCGCACTACGTCGCCTCCGGCGAACAAGACGCCCTCGACTACGTCCGCGAACTCCTGTCCTACCTACCGAGCAACAATCGCGCCGACGCCCCCCGCACCGCACCCTCGGACCCGATCACCGGGTCCATCGAAGACAATCTGACCGCCGAGGATCTCGAACTCGACACCCTGATCCCCGACTCACCGAACACCCCGTACGACATGCACGAGGTCATCACCCGGATCCTCGACGACGACGAATTCCTCGAAGTCCAACAAGGTCGGGCCCGCAACATCATCGTCGGGTTCGGGCGCATCGACGGCCGATCGGTGGGGATCGTGGCCAACCAACCCACCCAGTTCGCCGGAACGTTGGACATCGACGCTTCCGAGAAAGCAGCCCGGTTCGTGCGGACCTGCGACTGCTTCAACGTCCCGATCATCACCCTGGTCGATGTTCCCGGGTTCCTGCCCGGCACCGGGCAGGAATACAACGGCATCATCCGACGCGGCGCGAAACTGCTCTACGCCTACGGCGAAGCGACCGTCGGCAAGATCACCGTCATCACCCGCAAAGCGTACGGCGGCGCCTACGACGTGATGGGATCCAAGCACATGGGAGCCGACGTCAACCTCGCCTGGCCGACCGCGCAGATCGCCGTCATGGGAGCCTCCGGTGCCGTCGGGTTCGTCTACCGCAAACAACTACTCGAAGCAGCGAAGAACGGTGAGGACGTCGACGCCCTGCGCCTGAGGTTGCAGCAGGAATACGAAGACACCCTCGTCAACCCCTACATCGCCGCCGAACGCGGCTACCTCGACGCCGTCATACCCCCCAGCCACACCCGCGGCCAGATCGTCACCGCACTACGACTACTCGAACGCAAACAAGTCACCCTCCCACCCAAGAAACACGGAAACATCCCACTATGAACGACGAAGCGAATCATGACGCAGCGAACGACAAAGCGAATCATGACGCAGCGAATCCGAGCGAGGTGGTTTCCCCGTCCCCTGCGGCTGTTCGGGTGGTGAAGGGCAATCCGAGCGATGAGGAAATCGCCGCGCTGGTGACGGTTCTGACGGCTGCCCAGGGCGGGTCCGAGTCGACGGGCGATTCTCGTCCTCGTGAGCTGTGGGGTTCACCGAAGTTGCTGCATCGCCGATTCGCACCTCAGTCGGCGTATTCGTATGCCGCGTCGGGCCGCTACCCACGGTGACAATGCGGTCCTCCGACGCTGCGCCGGGGCCTGTTCGTCTGGTCCTGGCGTCGGCGTCGCCTGCGCGTCTGTCGGTGCTGCGCGGTGCCGGGGTGGAGCCGATCGTCCGGGTGTCGGGTGTCGACGAGGATGCGTTGACAGCAGCGCTCGGGCCGTCGGTGTCTCCGGAAACGGTGGTCACGGAACTGGCCCGAGCCAAGGCCGCCGCGGTGGCCGAGACGTTCTCGGATTCGAGCGACGACCTGGTGATCGTCGGCTGCGATTCGATGTTGGCCATCGGCGGGGAGCTGCACGGTAAGCCACATTCGGTCGAGGTGGCGCGCACGAGATGGCAGTCGATGGCGGGCAACAGCGGCGACTTGCTGACCGGCCACGCTGTGCTCCGGGTGACCGACGGAGTGGTCGTGGCGCAAGCTGCAGCGCACAGTTCGACAGTCGTACATTTCTCGACGCCGTCCTCGGTGGACCTCGAGGCCTACCTCGACTCCGGTGAACCGTTGTCGGTGGCCGGGGCGTTCACGTTGGACGGGCTCGGCGGCTGGTTCGTCGACCGCATCGAGGGCGATCCGTCGTCGGTGATCGGCATCGGCCTACCGCTGGTGCGAACACTGCTCACTCGTGTGGGTACGTCTCTGGCCGCACTGTGGGGCAGCGCCCCGTCCTGACCGTCCGGCTCCGCCGACCGCTGGGCCGGACGGAGCCGAGTTCTGCCGTCAGGGCAGAAGATCGATCAATTCGCGAGCCCACTCCTCGGCCATGGTCTTCGGCTTGATGTTCGACGAGCTGTCGTGCCGAGCATGGGTACCGACCTGCTTGCCGCCGAGCTCGGTGAGCTTCTCCGCGATGATCTCGCCGCCGCGGTTGAAGGTGTCCTCGTAGACCCGGTCGCCCAGACCGAACACCGCGAACTGCAGTCCCGCGAGGTCCGGCGCGTCCTCGACGAGCGCATCGAAGAAGGGTTCTGCACCGGTGGGGAGCTCTCCGTCTCCGTAGGTGGAGCAGATGACCACGTGGAAGTCGTCGGTGTCGATGTCGGACACCTCGTACTCGAGCATGTCGCGTACCTCGGCGTCATGATCGCTGAGCACGTCCGCAATCTTGTCGGCGACCTCCTCGGCCGTACCGGTCTCGGACCCGAACAACACGACCACTGCCATGGATCGCTCCCCTTTCTCACACCTGCTCGAACACTCGAACAGTCGGAAAGCATAGCCTCACCGGCGATCCGGTCGAAAATCCGTCCTTGCCCGCGGTTGTGACTTGTCTCGAGGTCACCAGAACTCGGGCGTCAGGCCCCATCGATCGAACTCCACCTCGACCAGCCCTCTCAGGTGCTCTTTGCTGGGAAAGCTGTCCGGATCGAGCCCGGTGACGCACAGGGTGGCGCGTTCGCCCGATTCGTTCCACCAAGCGCTGACTCCACCGCCCGTGCGGCGTAGTAGGGCCACGTCGGTGTTCTGCGTGATGGACCTCATCGCCACCGCGGTGGCGTCCAGACCACCGATGGTCCGCAGTGCGACGCCTCTGGCACCGAGATTCGAGCACAGGCACAGCGGGGCCGAGCCCGACGCGGCGAGTTTGGCCACGATCGCGTCGGGCAGCAACTGCATCAGCGGTTTGAGGAGCTCGAATGTCGTGGTGACCGTGCGATCGGCCTGGGTTCTGAATGCCTGCTTGCTCGCCGCTCGAATTGCTCCGAGATCGTCGAGATACGTCCCTCCCGGCTCGACGTGGATCGAGACGCCGGACGTCGCGTTGGCACGCCGATCACCCGTGGTCCTGGTACTGACCGGAAGGGCGACGCGTACCCGGTCCTCGGTCGAGACTCGGCCGCTCCCGGTCAGTATCCCGAGCACCACCGCGACCAGCAGGCTGTTGGAACTGCCCCCTTTGCTCGCCGCGGCGGCAGACCACTCCGCGGACAGACAATCGACGACGACGGTGCTCGGCCTCCACGCGCCCTCGGCAGGGGCGACGATCGCACGCGGACGGTCGGCACCGGTGCCCTCCGGTGTTCCTGCGCTCGCGTCGGCGGACGCCGTGGACCGTGCCCGTACCGCCGCCACCGCGGTGCGGCCGAGCGCTCGTGCCGCACCCGAGAGCGCTGCACCGACACGGCCGAGACCATCGGAGAGATCGGCACGGGAGATCGCCGTCGCGGACAGGGGACCGTCATCGAGGCCGACACGCAGAAAATCGTCGGGGACGGCGTGTCCGGCCAGCGCGGCCGCGGCTGCGGAGGTGAGCGCCCCGCCGTCGCCGACGACGTGAGAGCCGACCAACGACACGACCGTGCCGCCTTCTTCCACCGACGTGGCCGACAATCGCCACGCCGGTCCCCCGATCGGATCCAACGCCACGGCGGCCTCGTCCTCGATCCACCTGTCGACCGCCGCGCGGGCGATCGGTGGCCCTATCACCACCGGATCAGCGGATCGACGCGCTGCGGTCCAGCTGTCACGGGCTCCGGGCAGCCGGGCCCGTCGAACGGATCGATCGATGGGGCCTTCGGCGAGCATTCGCCACATCGATCGCAGCGCGTCCGGAGCGACGGCGCGGTCGAACCGCCAGACGATCTGGTTCACCACCGGTACCCCGAGAACGCATTCCATGCGGAGGAACAGGTCGTCGTCGTACGTCAGTCTTTCCACCCCGCGAGACTATCGCTGCACGAGCGCGGACGCAGGTGGGCCGCAAATGTGTTTCCCGCCATATGTTTTCCGATCCGAACTGCGGCCTGCGGGACTGATAGGTTGAGGACGTTTTCCACGCCGACGCGACTGCGAGTGACCCTATGAAGTTCGTGATGCCATTCAACGGCAGTCGCGGTGACGTGACGCCCGGTCTTGCACTCGGCGTCGAACTCGCGGATCGCGGACACGACGTGGTGTTCGGCGCACCACCGAACCTCGTGGACTTCGCTCGCGCGAAAACGGCTGAGTCCGAACGAATCGGCGTGCTCTCGTTCGGGCCGGACACCCAGCGACTGCTGGAGTCGGAGTTGATCAGGGTGCGCATCAAGTCGCGTAACCCGCGGACCAAGATGGCGGCACTCGCGGAACTGGCCAATCACGGCTGGGATCAGATGACGGCCGAACTCGAACGGATGGCCCAGGGCTGTCACGCGATCGTCACCGGTTCGCTGGGGCAGGAGATGGCGTTCAACATGGCGGAGTCTACGGGCAATGCCTTTGTGGCACTTCACTACTGCCCGCTCCGCCGCAACGACGTCGTGCCCGTGACCCCGGGCATCACGTTACCGGGATACGTCAACCGGTCGATGTGGGCGCTGGCGGAGTCGATGCGCTGGAAATCCATGAAGGCCCGCGAGAACGCGCAGAGGAAGTCCCTGGGTCTTGCACCGACGCGTCATTCGCTGCCTGTTCGGTCCGAACGCTACGGCGGAGTGGAGATTCAGGCGTACGAGTCGGCGCTGTTCCCCGGGCTCGCAGAACAGTGGGGCTCACACCGCCCGTTCGTCGGATTCCTGGGGCTGAGCAGCGCTGGCGTCGATTCCGATCCTGCGTTGGAAGAATGGCTGCGGGCAGGCTCCGCGCCGGTGTACTTCGGCTTCGGCAGCATGCCCGTCCCCGATCCCGCGGCACTGCTGCGCATGATCGAGAACGTGACCCGAAGGCTGGGCGTTCGCGCTCTCGTCTGTGCCGGCTGGAGCGATCTGGCCGGTGCCGATCCTGCTGCAGTCCAATCGAATTCGAACATCATGATCGTCGAGTCGGTCGATCACGCGAGCATCCTGCCGCAATGCGTGGCTGCGGTCCACCACGGTGGCGCAGGCACGACGGCTGCCACGGCGCGGGCCGGCCTGCCGACACTCGTCTGCTGGTTCAGCGCCGATCAGCCGTTCTGGGGTGCCGCGCTGCGCAGGATCGGAGCCGGCACCAGCACGAAATTCTCGACCTTGACCGAATCCGTTCTCCAGCAGGGCATTACCGATATCACTACCGCCCGAGCCAGGCAGGCGGCACACCGATTGGCCGGCTCGGTCGCCCCGACTGCAACTGCGGTGGCCGCAGCTGCCGACATCACCGAGGCGGCAGCGCGGAACCGCTGACGCACTCACCAGAAGCGCGCAGTCAACTCCCAGCGGCCCAGCGCCTCCGCCAGATGGTCACGCAGTGCCCGGTCATCGACGAATCGATCTGGGTCCATGGCGTGGACGGTCACGGTGACGCTTGCGTCCGTCTCGCACAGCCAGGCCGTCAGCCCACCGTCCAACGATCGCGCGAATGCGGCGTCGGCACCCGCGAAGGTCGCCCTGCCCGATACGGCACGAGCTCCGATACCGGCCACCGTGGTGAAGACCTCGGGCAGAGCACCCAGGTTCGACGCCAGGCCTTCCGCACCGTCACGCGGTTGCGGAACACGCGCGACCACGGCGTCGGGCAGCATCTGCACGAGGGCCTGCGAGATGCCTGCGGGTGGTAGACCGGCAGCCTGCCTCGCGGCGAAAGCGGTGAACGCCGCCTTGCTGATTTTCCGAATCGTCGACAGATCGCGGTCGGCCGCGTCGGTGACGGGGACCTCGATCTTGACGATCTTGGTGGCATTGGAGCGAGTGTCGTCGACGGTGCGATCGCTGACCGGCAGTGACCACTGCACCGAGTCTCCGATCGAGGCTCGCCCGGCCTGCCCGGAGGCTGCCGTGAGAACGGCGATGAACAGTGAATTGGACGTGCCACCCCATCGTTGCGCAGCCGCTTTCCAAGTACCTGCGTCCACCTCTGCCACCGCGTGAGGCGATACCCAGTCTGCATCCACGGCACCGGCCGTCGGCTGTGAGCGAGTCGGCTGCGAGCGCGGGACAACGATGCCCGGACCGGATCGGGTGGGAATCGGTAGCGCGGATGCAGCGGTGTTCACCAACCAGCCGGCTACGGACCGCACCTGCCCCACGGCGTCTCGCAGGTCCGAGCCGATGGCCGCGATTCCGTCCTCGGTCGGAACCGACCGAGGGTGCACGGACGGGGAGTTCGCAGCCGCGAACGCGGCGATCAGAGCGCCGCCGTCGGCGACCATGTGCGAAGCGACCAACGAGAGCACCGTCCCTCCGTCGGTCAGAGGAGCTGCCGCCAGTCGCCAACCGAGACCGGTCTCGGGATCGATGTCGTCATCGATGCAACCGTCGGCCCAGGCCGACACTTCGGTCGATCCGATGAAGTGTGGGTGAAAATCCAGTGAATGGGAGACGTTCGAGGCCACCCATCGAGCGCGGGCAGTAGGCACCGTCGACGAGACCACTCGGCGCGCGAGCAGACCGTCGGACAGGTTGTCGCGTAGCTTTTCCAGGTCCACTCGCTGGACGGTTTCGTCGAACCACCACAAGAACTGGTTGTAGACGGGATATCCGATGCCGTGATGCATTCGCAAGAATAGGTGATCGGCAAATCCAATTCGAGTCACGCGCCGAACCTACTACATCCACGAACCAGGGGCAGTGGTGTCAATTCGCCACACCAATGCATTCACATTCGGCAATAGGTGCACGAAAAAGGCGTCCCGAATGTGTCCCGGACCATGTTCGATCCATTCGGTGGCGTGGGTCGTGTTTCGGGTCGCACGACAGTTTGCACCACACTTCGATTGTGAACTATCATCACGCTGACCAGCAAAGTCAGTGATTCGTTCATAAGATACGACAATCGGACGCTCCCTCGACTCCCGATCGGCGACCGGCGAGTCAAGACGCTCGGCAGTGAGAAGTATTACTTTTTCGCGCTGCGAAATAATTTCGCTTTCGCCCTATCGTGTTCTCTGAACTCACTTCGGGTCGACGGCAACGACGTTGTTCTTTCAATGCGGAAAGCAGCAATCCAACAGCAATCGGATAAAACGACCGGTCGGCTGCCCGATCATCACCGACGGGTTTACACGATCGACTCGACCGTAATCGAACGTGCAATACCGAACCAACGCCGCGCACCGCCGACCGAGCCCGGAACGGAAGAGGACTCCCATGGAATACACCGAACTCGCCGACTACCCCCTCCCCGCCGGTCGCCTGACCGAGTGGGTCCCCCGCGTCGACGACGACCGTTGGGAACCGGACCCCCGCGGTCTGTCCTACACGCACCAGGACCATTGCGAGCGCAGCGCTCCGGGCTCGTGGATCGGCACGGTGTTCGAGATTCATCGCCGCTACGACGTCGAGGCAGTGCGCGCAACCATCACCGCGTACATGGGTCGGCACGAGGCATTTCGGACCAAGGTCAGGCGCGACGAGGAATCCGGTTCCTGGCTGCGCTACACCGCACCGACAGATGCAGTGCAGGTGACCGACCGGGCACACACCGAACCCCGGACCGAGACTCAGGTCTTCAGCCATCTGCACTCCTGGTTCGGCGACACCGTCTCCCCGACGGCGTGGCCGCATTTCGTCCTCGCGACCATCGAACCGGACGATGCCTCCCGCGCTCTCTCGAACGGGCCGGGAGAGTCGTTTCTGCTTGCGTTCGCCGCCGACCACTCGGTGATGGACGCCTACAGCCAGATCTACGCCATCAACGAGATCGACAAGCTCTACGCGCACGCCCTCGAAGGCATCGACCCCCAGTTGCCCGAGGTCGGCAGCTATGTGGACTTCAGCCAGTCCGAGAGGGCTCTCGGCGAGACACTGACCGGTGACCACAGCGCCGTGCGCACCTGGCAGGACTTCCTGGCCGTGGAGGACGGACGCTTTCCCGCATTTCCCCTTCCGGTGTCGGTCGACCGGTCGCTCACCGGCCCGGCCGCACAGAGCAGCATCTCGTCCTGGCTGCTGACTTCCGAGCAGTCGGATGCCTTCAACGCTGCATGCCGTAACGCCGGGTACAACATGCAGGCCGGAATACTGGCCGCTCTGGCGCTGACGAACGTCCGCCTGTCCGGTCGCACGACGTTGCGCACCGTGATGCCGATGCACACCAGAGACGAACAGAAGTGGGCCGCGGCGGTGGGTTGGTACGTCGGGATTCTGCCCATGGAGATCGAGCTCGGTGACGCTCGCACCTTCGGGGAGGCAGTCGCGGCTGCAGCAACTGCAGGCGCGGCGAACAAGGGGTTGGCACGGATGCCGTACTCCAAGATCGCCCAGATCCTCGAGTCGACAGAAATTCCTCGATTCGTGGTGTCCTACATCGATCTTCGATTCCTCCCGGACGCCGAGCAGTGGCAGGACCGCAAGGGTCGGGCTCTGCGGAGCAACTGCCACGCCGAGGACGAGGTCTACTTCTGGGTCAACCGGACGCTCCAAGGGCTCAACATCTCCGCGCGATTCCCCAGCTCGGATGTCGCGTCGACCAACGTCCACCGCTTCATCACCGAGTTCGTCGCCGTGCTGACGGCAGTGATCGACTCCGACAGTGGTACCGATACGGTGCTCACGTCGGCCTCACGGTCGGTGACCGTCGCCGCAGAGTGAGTCGTCGAATCAGCCCGCGGCCCTTATCGAGGAGGATGAAGCGACCATGATCATCACCGCTATGGGCAGATGGAATCCTGCTCCCGGCCGAGTGCTCGAATGGCACCCCACTGCGGCTGCCCGTGCGAGTGCCCAAGCGGCACCTGTCGATTCGACTCCGGTCTCGTTTCTCCAGGAGGACCACCTGAAGGCCGCGTGGGCGGCCCGCGAACGCGGCGATGTGCACACCGCGTACACCGGGGTGGCAACCGAGATCGACGGTGACGTGGACACGGATGCGATGAGCCGCGCACTGGCCGCCTACGTGCTGCGTCACGAGGGCCTTCGATGCTGGTTCGAGGTCGAGGGAAACAACGTCGTCCGGCATCTCGCCCCGCCCGAGGTCGCGGCGTTCGAGGTGACCGACGCCGGAGAAACCACGGACGACGACCGATTCCAACGGTACGTACGGGGGCGCTTCTCGTCCGAGGCGACCGCGGACGCCTGGCCCGGATTCGTCGTCGGTGTCGTGGCCAGGCCCGGCAGCTTCACCCTGTACTACGGCGCAGATCACGCATTCACCGACGGCGGCTCGCAAGCGTTGGTCATCAGCGAGTTGGCCGATCTGTACGCACTCGAGACCGGCGCGGACGTACCTACCCCGGCAGAGGCAGGTAGTCATCTGGCCTACGCCGCCGACGAACGGGCTCGGGCCGCGACGTTCGGGGCCGATTCTCCCGAAATCGCGGCCTGGCGAGACATTTTCACCCGACACGACGGCCGGATGCCTCGGTTCCCGCTCGACCTCGGCCTCGCGCCCGGCGAGAAAGCTCCGGTCCGCATCGTCGAACGCGACCTGTTGAGCAAAGAACTGACCGCTGCATTCGACGCCGCGTGCAAGACCGCCGGGGCCCGGATGAGCAGCGGCATATTCGCCGCCGTCGGGATCACCGACTTCGAATTGGCCGGTAACACCGACTACTTCGGGATCACCGTGCTCAGCACCCGGCATCACGGTGACTACGGACAGTCCCAGGGATGGTTCGTCAACTTCGCTCCGGTCGCATTCGAGGTGGCGGGACACGACAGGTTCTCCGACGTCGCGGCTGGAGCCCACCGAGGCTTCGAGCAGGCCAAGCAGATCGCGGAGGCCCCGGTGCACGCCGTGCTGGGCGCGCTGGCCGCCGACGGCACTCTCGGTAGCGAGTTGGCAGTGAGTCCGAACATGCTCTCGTACATCGACTTTCGCTGGTTCCCCGGCGTCGGACGAGACGCGGACACGCGCGCGAAGCATTTCACCGGCGAGGGTTCGACGTCGAACGCATCGATGTGGATCAACCGAGACGGTGAGCACCTGTACCTGGTGGCCCAGACCCCTGATACCGACGTTGCCGCCGCAGCGGTGAAGCGGTACCACGATCATCTGGCGCATGTACTGGAAACCATCGCACGCGAGGGTGATTACAATCTGACGCTCGAAAATCTGGTTCAGGAGCCGGCCGGTGCGGGTCACCTCGATCACTGAGTACACCCCGCGCGCGGGCACCGTCGTCGAGTTCACCGCCGTCGTCACTGGGAAACCGCAACCGTCGACGGTTCCGCCGTCGTTCAACCAACGGTTTCACCTCGGCGATCTGGACGAAGCCGAGCGCGTCTGGATTGCCGGAGCCTTCGAGGTGCAGGGCAGGCTCGACACCCGCGCTTTGGGGTGGGCCTTCGAGCGCCTGATCGACCGACACGACACCCTGCGTAGTTCGTTCGTTCGCGCGGCGGCGGGAATCGAGCGGATGGTTCACGAACCGGGTGCGGTCGAGATGAGGGAAACCACTCGAACCACCTTCTCGTCAGGGTCCATGCTCCGGAGTCACCTCCGAAATTCGCTCGAACTACACTGCGACGCACGACGATTCCCGTCGTACACCTGTTTCGGAATCGATCGGCCGGACACCTCGACGGTGTTGTGCGCCTTCGATCATTCCAACGTCGACGCCATGTCGATCGCAGTCGTGGTCGACGAGATCAACACCCTGTACGACGCCTACCGCCGCTGTCCGTCGAACCCGGAGGCAGCCCTGCCTCCGGTCGGTGGGTTCGTCGAGTACTGCCGTGTCGAAGCAACCCAGCCACTCGTCGATCCCACGGACGAACGCATGGTGCGGTGGTCGAACTTTCTCACCGAGTGCGGTGGCACCACGCCGCGTTTCCCGCTCGACCTCGGCGTCGCCGAGGGTGAAACCGCGCCTCAGGCAACGACTGTCACGCCCTTGCTCGACGCGCAGCACACCCTCGACTTCGCGGAGCTCTGCGCCCGTTCCGGAGCCGGGATGTTCGCCGGGGTCGTCGCTGCGATCGGGCAGGCGTGCGCCGGGATAGGCGGACCGAGCCGCGTGCCGTTCCTGTTCCCGTTGCACACCCGCCATCAGCAGCAATTCTCGCGTGCACTGGGCTGGTTCACCACGAACGCTCCCATGACCGTGGAGGTAGAACACGACCTCACCGACACGATCACCGCGGCCCACACAGCGTTTCGTGCAGCACTGCCACTGAGCACCGTTCCGATCCCCCAGGTACTGAACAACCTCGGTGATGCGTTCACCTTGTCGCGTCGAGACGTGTTCATGGTGTCGTACATCGACTACACCAGAATCGGTGGACACGAACGCTTCGACCGAACCGATGCACACCACATCAGCAATGCCACGGTGTCCGACGACGCGCAGTTCTGGGTTTCGCGCACCACGTCGGGCCTGGCATTGCGGTCACGATTTCCCGACACTGCACAGGCACACTCGGTGATGAATGCGTTCACCGCCGAACTCGTCGCCCTCCTGCGGGTCTCCACAGCGAAACCCGAGAGCGCTGCCCTGACGCCCTGACAAAGTCGTTCCGCAGGCTCCACTCCTGCCCTGATAGAAGTCGTTCCGCGGGCTCCACTCCTGCCCCGTGACAGAGGTTCCGCATAGGATCGACAGTGCAGACCGTCCACCCCCGGGCGGGCCGCCAGCCGAATATCTTCCGTAGGAGCCGATACGTGCCTGTACCAACCGATTCCAACGCAACGTTCGCCGACTATGCGCATCCGGATCGTCTCGTATCGACCGAATGGCTCTCCGCTCATCTCGGTACCCCCGGCCTTCGGGTCGTCGAATCCGACGAGGACGTGTTGCTCTACGACGTCGGCCACATTCCCGGCGCGGTCAAGATCGATTGGCATCTCGACCTCAACGATCCGGTCACCCGCGACTACATCGACGGCGAGCAGTTCTCGAAACTGATGAGCCGCAAAGGCATTTCCCGGGACGACACCATCGTCGTGTACGGCGACAAGAGCAACTGGTGGGCCGCGTACGCACTGTGGGTCTTCACGCTGTTCGGACATCAGGACGTGCGTCTGCTCGACGGTGGCCGCGACGCCTGGTTGTCGGAGAACCGCGACACCACCCTCGACGTGCCCGAGTTCCCCGCCACCGACTACCCGGTGATCGAACGCGACGATGCACCCATTCGTGCGTTCGCCTCCGATGTTCTCGGCTCGCTCGGAACGGTGCCGCTGATCGACGTTCGCTCCCCCGCCGAGTACACCGGCGAGCGCACCCACATGCCCGACTACCCAGAAGAAGGTGCACTGCGCGGAGGTCACATCCCCACCGCCGTGAGCATCCCCTGGGCCAAGGCAGCCGCACCGGACGGACGGTTCCGGTCTCGCACGGAACTGGACGAGATCTACTCCGGTACCTCCGCCACCGACGACGTGATCGCCTACTGCCGGATCGGTGAGCGTTCGAGCCACACCTGGTTCGTGTTGACCCATCTGCTCGGGTACCAGTCGGTGCGCAACTACGACGGCTCGTGGACCGAATGGGGCAACGCCGTTCGCGTCCCGATCGCCAAGGGCGAGGAGCCCGGATCGGCTCCGGCCACACGATGAGCGCCTTGCCGGAATCCCTGGCCGAGATAGTCGAGGACTTCGCCGCGGTGGAGGGGCAGGACAAGCTGCAGCTGTTGCTGGAGTTCAGTCGCGAACTGCCTCCTCTGCCCGACCACCTTGCTCAGGATGCGATGGAGCCGGTGCCGGAGTGCCAGTCTCCGCTGTTCCTGTCGGTGGATGCAGGCGATCCGGCGCGGGTCCGGCTGTACTTCAGCGCCCCACCGGAAGCTCCGACCACGCGGGGGTTCGCCTCGATCCTGGCGCAGGGGCTCGACGGTCTCGGCGCACAGGAGATCCTCGACGTACCGGACGATTTCTACTCGGCTCTGGGGCTGAGCGACGCGGTGAGCCCGTTGCGACTGCGCGGTATGTCGGCGATGTTGGCGCGGATCAAGCGTCACCTGCGTTGACCGGCGACGGCGCAGGTGACGTGCCGTCGTCTTGATCGATACAACGCGTCGTCGTTAGACTCCGCGGCAGGGCCCCTGAAGCCCAGTCCCCCCGATGCGTACGACGAAGGTTGGTTGCTGCCGATATGGAGTTCACGGAGTTGGCGGACTACGCGGTTCCCGCGGGCACGCTCACCGAGTGGATACCCAGCGTCGGCCCGCAGGCCCGCACTCCGGAGGCTGCTGGCTGGCATCCCGACGCCAGGCCGACGTCCTACGTCCACGAGGCACACCTTCGTACGAGCCTGAGCAGTCCTCGCCGCGGTCGTGAATCATGGCTCGGCGCGGCCTTCGAAATCGCAGGCCCGCTGGACAAGCCCGCGTTTCGCCAGGCAGTGCTGAACTGGATCGACCGGCACGAGGCGATGCGTTCGAGCGCGTCGATCGACGAGGTGACGGGCGAGATGACGAGGGTGACCGCCGCGCAGGGTGCCATCGACATCTGGCAGGTCGAGCAGGAACGGTGCGCGCAATCGAGTGAGGTGTTCGAGCACCTGCAGTATCTGTTCGACGAGTTCACCTCACCGTTGATCTGGCCCGCCTACGCCTTCGTGACGCTCGAACCGGTGGACGAGACGCGTCCGGTCACCGTGTTCTTCGCAGCGGATCATTCGATCATCGATGGCCTGTCCACGGTGCTGGTCGCGCACGAGATAGCTGCTCTGTACGGCGAGGAACTCGGTGGTGCGCCCGCTGCCCTGTTCGAGGCCGGCAGCTACCTCGACTTCGGTTCCTCCGAACGCGAGAGGAATGCAGAGCTGGAGCATTCCCACGACGCGGTGCGGATATGGCGGGATTTTCTCGTCGACGGCGAAGGCGAGCTACCGGCCTTTCCACTCGACATCGGAGATCCGAGCCCGGACGATCTGCCGCAGGGCGGTTTGTCCGCGTGGGTGCTCGACCCGGACCAGGCCGACTCGTTCTCGGTCGCCTGCCGCAAGACCGGACACAGTCTGTTCGCCGGGTTGCTCGCAGTTCTGGCCATCACCGGCTCCGAACTGGGCGGCGGCACTCGTTTCCGCACGGTGACGCCGGTGCACACTCGCGACGAACCGCAATGGGCGTCGGCGCTGGGTTGGTTCGTCGGACTGTGCCCCATCTCTTTCGACATCGCCGGTGCGGACTCGTTCGGCTCGGTGGTCGCGGCGGCCTCGGCCGAGGTGAAGAAGACCAAACCGATCGCCCGAGTTCCTCTCGATCGCGTGTTCACCACTCTGGGCTATTCCGCCCGCCCGCGTTTCGTCGTCTCCTTCATGGATGTGCGGTTCGCGCCTGCCGCCGAGCACTGGCCGGACTGGAACGCCCGAGCGTTGCGCAGCAAGCAGTACCAGCACGACGTGTACATCTGGATCAACCGCACGCCGCAGGGGATCAACATCGCGGCTCGCTATCCCAACACCGAGCAGGCGACCGCGCGGGTTCACGAATACGTCGGTGCCTTCCGAAAGTTGTTGAGCGATGTTGCGGACACGGGTACCGCCCGATTCCCCCTCACGGGCGACGAGCGTTCCGATATCGGACATACCGACACCGGTCAGATCGCTACCAATCAGTAGCTCACTGCGGCTCGCCGCCGGTCAGCTGCAGCTCTGCAGACCGATTGCAGCGATGACAGTGCCGATGCTTAGACTCCGACGTGACGTTCGTAACGAAGCACGCGAGAAACACATCCGTAGGAGGCTCAGTGCCCAGCCATGCCAGTGCTCAGATCACCAAGGTTCTTGTCGCCAATCGTGGTGAGATCGCGGTGCGGGTGATCCGGGCTGCGGCCGATGCCGGGTTGGCCAGTGTCGCTGTGTACGCCGAACCCGACGCCGACGCCCCGTTCGTCCGTCTGGCCGATGAGGCGTTCGCGCTCGGCGGGCAGAGCTCCGCGGAGTCGTACCTGGTGATCGACAAGATCATCGATGCAGCCGCCAAGTCCGGGGCCGACGCCATCCACCCCGGCTACGGATTCCTCTCCGAGAACGCCGACTTCGCCCAAGCCGTCATCGATGCCGGTCTGATCTGGATCGGACCGTCCCCGCAGTCCATCCGCGACCTCGGCGACAAGGTCACCGCCCGCCACATCGCCGCCCGCGCCAAAGCCCCCTCGGTCCCCGGCACCTCCGAACCGGTCAAGGACGCCGACGAAATCCTCGCCTTCGTCGACGAACACGGCCTGCCGATCGCGATCAAAGCCGCGTTCGGTGGCGGCGGACGCGGCATGAAAGTCGCCCGCACCCGCGAGGAAATCCCCGAACTGTTCGACTCCGCCACCCGCGAAGCCGTCGCCGCGTTCGGGCGCGGAGAATGCTTCGTCGAGCGCTACCTCGACAAGCCCCGCCACGTCGAAGCGCAGGTCATCGCCGACCAACACGGCAACGTCATCGTCGCCGGCACCCGCGACTGCTCCCTGCAACGCCGCTTCCAGAAACTCGTCGAAGAAGCACCCGCCCCGTTCCTCACCGACGCCCAACGCAAAGAAATCCACTCCAGCGCCAAAGCCATCTGCCTCGAAGCCGGCTACTACGGTGCCGGCACGGTCGAATACCTCGTCGGACAAGACGGCCTCGTGAGCTTCCTGGAAGTGAACACCCGCCTGCAGGTCGAGCATCCCGTCACCGAGGAAACCTCCGGCATCGACCTGGTGCTGCAGCAGTTCAAGATCGCCAACGGTGAAGAACTGTCCATCACCGACGACCCCGAACCCCGGGGGCATTCGTTCGAGTTCCGGATCAACGGCGAAGACGCCGGACGCGGCTTCCTACCCGCCCCCGGACCGGTCACCACCTTCCGTGCGCCGTCGGGACCGGGTGTGCGCGTCGATTCCGGTGTCGAATCCGGCTCGGTGATCGGCGGCCAGTTCGATTCGATGCTCGCCAAGCTCATCGTCACCGGCGCGACCCGCGAGGAAGCCCTCGCCCGTTCGCGTCGAGCACTCGCCGAATTCGATGTCCACGGGTTGGCGACGGTGATTCCGTTCCACGCCGCGGTGGTTTCCGATCCGGCGTTCATCGGCGACGGCGACTCCTTCTCGGTGCACACCCGCTGGATCGAAACCGAATGGGACAACCAGGTTCCCCCGTTCACCGCCGGACAACCCATCGACGACGAGGAAGTCCTGCCGCGGCAGTCCGTGGTCGTCGAGGTCGGTGGCCGCCGCGTCGAGGTGTCGTTGCCCGGGGAACTGTCCCTCGGCGGCGGTAGCGGCGGCGGGCCCGCGGGCGCGGTACGCCGCAAGCCCAAAGCTCGTACCCGTGGTGGTGCTGGAGCAGGCGCGGCATCCGGAGACGCGGTCACCGCACCCATGCAGGGCACCGTGGTCAAAGTCGCCGTCGACGAAGGCCAAACCGTCGACGCCGGTGACCTCATCGCCGTCCTCGAAGCAATGAAAATGGAAAACCCCGTCAACGCCCACAAAGCAGGCACCATCACCGGCCTGACCGTCACCGCAGGCGACGCCATCACCCAAGGCACCGTCCTCGCAGAGATCAAATGACGTAGCGATGTCCGAGCTTCCGGAGATCCGAATCGGTACGGCTGATCGAGAGAAAGCCCTCGAGGCACTGAGTCTGCACTTCAGTGAGGGTCGGCTGACTGTGCCCGAATTCGACGAGCGCAGCGCCGTCGTTGCTTCGGCGACGACGCGTGGGGAGATCGACAAAGTCTTCGTCGATCTCCCCGCTGCGTCGACGTCGCACACTCCCGCCCAGCTCGGGAAATCTCCGGCACCGACCGAGGGCGGTGCCGGAATCGATTGGCGCGCAGTGGTGATGCCCCTGGTGATCTTCGGTTCACTGGCATTGTTCTTCCTCACCGACTTCGATCAGAAGTGGCTGTTCTTCCTTCTCATCCCATTGGCGGGTGCGCTGCTGTCGGCGGGCGGTCACTCGAAGAGTCCGAAGAAAAAGAAGAGAGATCGTTGAAGGCGCTTCTGTTCGATGTGTTCGGCACAGTGGTCGATTGGCGTACCAGCGTGGCCCGCGAGGTCAAGTCGCTGTGTGGTCCCGACATCGACAGTCATGCGTTCGCCGACCGCTGGCGCAGCCTGTATCAGCCGGCGATGGAACAGGTTCGGTCGGGCAACCGCCCGTTCACCCGGCTCGATGTACTTCATCTCGAGTCACTTCGAGTCGTGTTGTCGGAGTTCGATGTTCAGCTAGACGACAGTGATGTCGCATCCTTGAATCACGCGTGGCATCGATTGGATCCGTGGCCGGATTCGGTTTCTGGGCTCACCCGACTACGCACCGAGTTCATCATCGCGCCGCTCTCCAACGGCAACATCTCGCTGCTGCTCGATATGGCCAAGAATGCCGGACTGCCATGGGACGCAATCCTCGGAGCAGAACCGGTGCGTGCGTACAAGCCCATGCCCGACGCCTATCTACGCACCGCGGACATTCTGGGTCTCGAGCCGAGCGAGTGCATGATGGTCGCCGCACACAACAGTGATCTCGCTGCCGCTGCCGACTGCGGCTTCGCAACGGCATTCGTCGCTCGTCCCCTCGAACACGGGCCGCGTCAGACCACCGACCTCGCCGCGGAATCCGACTGGAATCACAGCGTCGACTCGATCGATTCTCTCGCAACGCAATTGGGCTGCTGACAACAGCTATCGGGTCACAGGAATCAGCTGGTGCGCAATCCACGCGTCCACGTCCCGGTGCGAACGGAAGCGAACAATCGTCAGCTCCGGGCGGCGCACACTCAGTTGCTGCACTCGCTCGGTAGTCGACCGGTAGGTGTTCCATGCCCATCGAACGATGTGGTCGCGGTCGAAGAGGATGCGGTGCAGTGGGGGTTCGATGTTGCCGTTCCACAGCTCGCGCCTACCGAGCCTGCGCCGTAGCGTCCGAACCATCACCTGCCGCATGACTGTTCGGCGCGGTAGGTCCAGCCACAGAAACAAATCGGCTCGATCGGCGAGACGGTCTCGAACGATGTTGTACTGCCACTCGGTGACCCACGACGGGCGCGCGATGAACTCCTCCACCTCGGACTCGAACGTCGCACGCGGCGTCCAATTCGGGCCGTGGAACAAGCTGTCGATCTCGATGTGTTCGATTCCCAGAATCGATCCGAGACGGGCAGACAGCGTCGTTTTCCCGGAACCGGACGTCCCAGCAACGACGATCCTCGAGGGACAGAACACTGCATCGTTCGGTCCGAGAATCACGGAGACGACGCTACCGAATCGCGAGCACCGATGCTGCGTCCAGCGTGCTGTGCCCGACTGATATCGCCCTCTACGGCTGGGCACACAGCGCTACGATCGCCTCCGCCATGTGGTTCACGAACTCTCGACGCGCCGACTCGGTCAGCCGGTCGAGTGAGAGGTACGGGTTCAGGTCTTCGAGCTCGACCAACAGCAGCGTTCCGTCGACGGTGCGGCATGCGTCCACCCGAGTGATTCCGTGGTCGATGTCGTTCCAATCGACGAATCGTTGCGCGAACTCTCGGTCCTGAGCAGTAGTCGAGTACGGCTCCAGGTCCCAACGTCGGTCGGGGTCAGGAGCGTACAAGGCGTATCGAACTGTGTGGCCGATGAAGTAGAACGACACTTCGTACACGAAATCGATTCGCGGCTGAATCAGGCTGCCCGGCTCTACTTGCGATAATTCGGCGCGCCCGGAATGACGCATGCCGATCGAGTCGGCACCCCATTTCGGTTTCACCACATAGGTATTCACCTCGGGTAAGCGCGAGACGTTCCGCGGGTCGTCGACGGTAGGTATGACCGGAAAACCATCTGCGAAAAGATCGACCAGGTACTGCTTGCCTCTCTGGTCGCCTTTGCCGGTCAGCTGGGTGAAAACCTTCGTGCCGTTCTCGCGCGCATGGCGAGCAAACATGTCGAAAGCATCCTGGTACCCCAGCACAGGCCCGGAGTTCCGGATGACGACCACATCGAAGCCGTCCATCAGCGGAAGCGCGTCGAGCGGGTGACAGAGCGCAATGTCGAACCACTCGCGGAGCTGCGACGACAGAAAGATGTCTTCGTCGCAGTAGCGTCGGCCCTTCGACAGATACGCCAGGTCGGTGACGAAGAGAACGCGTGGAAGGGGTGCATGCATCGGGCAACTCCTACCGGTCTCGAAACATCACGATGTTCGTTCGCGGGCCAACAGAAATGCCTGCGATGTCGACTCGTATCCCATCGGAGCTCGATGCACGCGGACGTCCACCTCGAAGTTCGCCTCGACGAGCATGCCTGCGACCATGTCGGGGTCGAGTCGGTATGCGTCGTACGAGACCGAGTGTCCGTACGCCTGCTCGAGTCGCACCCGCTCGTTGCCTGCTTGAAATGCCAACAGCAGCAGACCTTCCGGCATCAGCACCCGATGCAATTCGGCAAAGATCTTCGACAATTGGTGCGGAGGCGTGTGGATGATCGAGTACCAGGCAACGATCCCCGCCAGAGAGCTGTCACCCGCGTCCAACGCCTCCATCGACCCGACATCGAATCGCAGGTGCGGATGTTCGCGCCGAGCGACCTCGATCATATTGGGCGACAGATCCATCCCCGCTACGTCGAGGCCGAGGCGGTGCAGCTGCTCGGTGATACGGCCGGAACCACACCCCACCTCCAGAACGTGCCCACTCGGCACCCGGGCTGCGAACGTCGCCAACAATCCGTGCTCGAGATGTCGGCCGTCGAGTTCGTCGCGAACAAGTTCGGCGTAGCTCTCGGCAACGGTGTCGTAGGCGGCCCTCGTCATCGAAACATGCTGTTGCTCGGCCACAGTGGCTACGGTACCGGCTCACCCGGTGTCGGCAGGTACGAGTGCGTCAGCATCTCGAAGAAGTGCCCGGTCGGGTCGCGGAAATACACTCCGCGGCCCCCGTGGTCGGTGTTGACGGTGCCGGGTTCGGTCATCCGGGGGTCGGCCCAGTGTTCGACGCCCTGGTCGACCAGCCTGGCGTAGGCCGCGTCGAACAGATCGTCGCTCACCCGAAATGCGTAGTGCTGGAACTGAATATCATCGAAGGGGGGCTCGGCGAATTGAACGAGAGTGCCGTCGGTGAGCTGTACGTTGACGAACGGCCCCCATGACGGCGCCTCGGGTAAAGCGAACAGGGTGCAAAAGAATTCGGCCGATGCGGCACTGTTCTTTGCAACGATGATGGTGTGATCGAACGAAATGGACATGCGCTGCCTCCTGGGCAGTACGACGCCTCCATGCCTGACGCAGTCCGTCATCGACACGCGACGCTGAGGACGATGCTCGCACGGACCCCGAATCCGAGTCAACCGGTGAATTCACGGCCGCGATTCGGTCTTCTTCGGTGACAGCATTGCCGAGGAGAGGAACCCACTATGGTCGGTCGACTTCTGTTCGTTCACGGTGCCGGCGGATTTTTCGACGACGCACCGCTGGCCAACGGACTTGCACAGGCTTTGCACCTCGATCTGTGCATGCCCGAACTGTCCGACACTGCCATGGGTTTCGAGGACTGGGCCGCGCCGGTTCGGCAGCACCTGGACCGGCTCGGATCGGATGATGCGGTCATTGCGCATTCCTTCGGCGCATCGATCCTCGTCAGAGTCTTGGCAGAACATCGCCGGGAGCGACCCCTGAGAGCCACTCTATTGGCGATGCCGGACTGGACTCCGCATGGGTGGGATGTCACGGACTACGCGTTCACCACCCAGGAGCCCGAGACCGACCTGACGCTCGTCCACTGCCGGGACGACGACGTGGTTCCCATTTCTCACCTGGCGTCGAACTCGACCGCTCTCCCGTCGGCGAGAGCGATCGAGTTGTCGACCGGTGGCCATCAATTCGACGGCATGATCGAGGCCGTTGCCGCCGAGATCCGCGGATTCGAGCGTCCCCGCGGGGACGCTTCTACTGGCCCCGATCCTCGTCGTCGATGACGAGGCCGACTCGGCCGAACATGCAGACTGGGCGTCCGCTCACCGATAGTCGTGGTCGATTCCCGTTGCCCATTGCGAACATTCGACGGCGATCACGTCGTCTCTTCCCCGCAGGAAGTCGCGTGCACCGAAGTCCCCCGAGGCCGATGCCACGGCTGCGTCGACGTGTCGACGCGCCAGGACGACCGGATGTCCGGGACGGCCGTCGAACACGGCCCTGGCCAGACCGGTTTCCCGCGCTGCGGCGAGTACTGCCTGCACCACCTCGGGTCCGACGTCCGGCGTGTCTACCACGTGCACGACCGCGTAGTCCGCGTCCGACGCTGCGGTCAGACCGGCCTCGAACGACGCGCTCATTCCTTGTTCCCACTGGGGTGCATAAACAGCGATCACACCGTCGGGCACGGGCGCATCCGCCGCGCCCAGCACCACGACCACGCGATCACAGCCGCCGTCGCGCAATGCCTGCACCGCAGTCCTGAGCCACAGCCCGTCGTGGGCGAGCACTTTGGGCGATCCGTATCGCGTTCCGGCACCGGCGGCCAATACCACTCCGACGGCAAGGTCCGACACGATCGTTCCTTTCACTCTCGGGTGGAGTCTTGGATGTTCGCACAACGTCCACGTCGAGTACGTCCCGAAGTTTGTGCTCGCTCGACTAGCGAGGATAGGCGTGATGACTGATTCTTAGTGCACTTCTCCTGCAGCGTCGCAGGAATCCTGCCCTGTTGCTTCCGCGAGGTGCCCACCCATGTCCGTCAAGCCCACCACACGCAAACGTGTCCATCCTGTCGACGAAGTGCTCCCCGTTCCGAAACTTGCTGCTTACGGGTTCCAACATGTCGTCGCGTTCTATGCAGGCGCCGTCTTGGTGCCGATCATCATCGGCAGCGCGATCGGACTGACCAACGAACAGTTGATCCACCTGATCAATGCGGATCTGTTCACCTGCGGCATCGCATCGATCATCCAATCGGTCGGATTCTGGAAGATCGGTGTCCGCCTGCCGCTCCTGCAGGGCGTGACGTTCGCCGGCGTCTCTCCGGTGATCGCGATCGCGATGGCGAACGGCGGCGGCACCGAGGGGTTGCTGTACGTCTACGGCGCCGTCATCGTCGCCGGTCTCGTCACGTTCTTCATGGCTCCGTACTTCAGTAGGCTGCTGCGATTCTTCCCACCGGTGGTCACCGGTACCGTCATCACGATCATCGGTGTGGCGTTGCTGCCGGTGGCGGTCAACGACGCTGTGACCAATCCTGCTACCCACGAACAGGATCCGTCCAACGGACGGTGGATGGCATACGCGATCGGCACCCTGCTGATCATCGTGCTGATCCAACGATTCTTCAAGGGTTTCATGGCGACCATCGCTGTGCTTCTGGGCCTGGTGATCGGTAGCGCCGTGGCGTTCGCTCTGGGAGACATGAACTTCGACGGCACCTCGGAGGCGTCGTGGGTCGGTTTCACACAGCCCTTCCTGTTCGGCGTGCCCAAATTCAGTGTCGTCGCGATCATTTCGATGATCGTGGTCATGCTCATCATCGCCGTCGAAACCACCGGCAGTGTGTACGCGACGGGTGAGATCGTCGGCAAGCGCATCAAGAAGGACGACATCGCAGCGACACTGCGCGCGGACGGCGTGGCCACCGTCATCGGCGGCACGTTCAACTCGTTCCCGTACACGGCCTTCTCGGAGAACGTCGGCCTGGTGCGCCTGACCGGTGTGCGCAGCCGTTGGGTGGTGGCCACGGCAGGCGGCATCATGATTCTGCTGGGTCTGCTGCCCAAGACGGCAGCCGTCGTGGCATCGATCCCGCCGCCGGTGCTCGGCGGAGCCGCGCTCGCCCTGTTCGCGACCGTCGCCGTGGTCGGAATCCAGACTCTGTCGAAGGTGGACTTCACCGATCACCGCAACCTGATCATCGTCGCCACAAGTCTCGGTCTCGCGATGCTCGTGACCATTCAACCGACGATCTCCGAGGGTGTGCCCGATTGGCTGGAAATGTTGTTCGGCAGTGGCATCGTTCTCGGTGCGGTCTCGGCAATCGTGCTCAACGTCTTGTTCTTCCACATCGGCAATCGCGGGCAGGCCGTCGCCGGTGGTCCGGGTAAGGGCATCACCCTCGACACGGTCAACGAGATGTCCGCCGAGGACTTCGCTGCCACGTTCGGCGGCTTGGTGCAGGGCACTCCGTGGGTGGTCGAACGCGCGTACCAGCAGCGGCCTTTCGCCGATGCGCACGGGTTGCGCGAGGCGTCCCAGGAGGCATTGTTGGCCGGCACCACCGAGGAACAGATCGAGCTGATCAACAGCTATCCCGATCTCGGTAGCGAGGACGCCACCGGCACCCTCAACGCAGCGGACCACGTCGGCTTGTCCAACCTGGAGGAGGACGAGCACGACAACATCGTCCAACTCGCCGCCGAATACCGCGAACACTTCGGCTTCCCTCTGGTGATCTGTGCACGGGAGACGGAGCGTTACGATCGAGTTCTGGCCAACGGGTGGTCACGCGTCGAGAACGCACCGTCGGCGGAGCGGTCGTTCGCGATGATCGAGATCGCCAAGATCGCGAACTACCGGTTCGACGACCTCGTGGCCGACGCCAACCCGATCGCGGCCGCGCGGTTCGGTCGCATCAACGACTTCAGATAGCGAGCGAGATGTGCTGCACGAATGGATAGGGCTCGACGGGTTCAATCGGCTCAGTGATCGGCAAGCGATGCATGCACTCTACGAGTGCTGCGCATCGTCGATCTGGGCCCGTCGAGTCGCCCAGGGTCGCCCCTTCGAAAGTCGAGATCTGCTGTTGGACAGGGCGGATCGAGTACTTGCCGAACTACCCGAGGCCGAGATCGACCATGCACTCGACGGTCATCCACGCATCGGCGGCAAGGCCGACAACCCGTCCTCGAAACGTGAGCAGGCCGCTGTGACGACGGCGGGTACCGAGGTGCGCGAGAAGCTGGCGGCGGGAAACCGTGCGTACGAGGACAAGTTCGGCCATGTGTATCTGGTGTGCGCCACGGGCAGGTCCGCGGAGGACCTGCTCGCTATCCTCGAGGAGAGACTCGACAACGATGCCGAAACCGAAAGACGGGTGCTCCGCGTGGAACTGGCCAAGATCAACCGAATTCGCCTCGGGCGCATGCTGGGACCAGAGCAGTGACGGGGCTGTCGACCCACGTCCTCGACGCCACCTCGGGGACACCTGCGGTGGGGATGCGGGTGCGGTTGTTCCATCCCGAGAAGGGTGAGATCTCCACCGCCACCACCGATGGCGACGGCCGAATCGGCGAGGTGGTGCCGGGGCCGATCGATCCGGGCGTGTATCGCCTTTCGTTCGACACCGGCGATTATTTCGAGGCCACATCGACGCCGAGCTTCTATCCCGAGGTGTCGATCTCGTTCACCGTCACCGATCCCGATGCCCACTATCACGTCCCATTGCTGTTGTCCCCCTTTTCTTATTCGACCTATCGCGGGAGCTGACATGACCGACCTGACCGGAAAGATCGTCCTCGGATCCAATCAGTACGGCAAGGCGGAGAACCGCGTGGTGCGGATCTATCGCGACTCTCCCCGGCACGAGATCCACGACATCAACGTGTCGAGCGCCCTGCGCGGCGACTTCTCGCCCGCGCATCTGGTGGGAGATCAGTCCAACGTGCTTCCCACCGACACCCAGAAGCAGACCGCGTACGCGTACGCGAAGACCAAGGGGTTGCTGCATCTGGAGAGCTACGGCCTCGATCTCGCTCGGCACTTCGTCGACGATGTGGAACCCGTCGACGGGGCCCGCATCGAACTCGAGGAGTACGCCTGGGCTCGCGCGGTGATCGACGGCGTCGAGCACGATCACACGTGGACCCGCAAGGGTGAGGAGATCCGCACGTCGGCGGTGACCGTCGAGGGCAAGGGCGACGCGCAGCAGACGTGGGTGATCAGCGGCTTCAAGGAGATGGTGATTCTCAAGTCCACGGGCTCGGAATTCCACGGTTTCCTCGAGGACGACCTGACTGTTCTCGAACCCACCACCGACCGGGTGATGGCGACATCGCTGACCGCGCAATGGCGATACACCACCACCGACGTCGAGTGGGACGCCGTGTACGCGGGTGTGAAGGCGGCGATGATCGAGCGGTTCGCCAATCTGCAGTCGCTGGCCCTCCAGCAGACTCTGTACGCCATGGGCGAGGCGGTGCTGGAGAAGTATCCGTTCATCGCAGAGATCACGATGTCGGCACCGAACAAGCATCACTTCGTCTACGACCTGGGCAGGTTCGGCATCGAGAACAATCTCGAGGTGTTCAACGCGGACGATCGGCCGTACGGTCTGATTCAGGCAACCGTCGAGCGCGAGGATGCCCCGGACGCCGGAAGTGCCTGGCGGACATACTCTGTCGTCGGATAGAGCCCTGAGCTCACGTGTGCAGCGCCGCAGTCCACTCCACCAACGGGGTCAGAGCTCGCCAGGCATCGCGCACCTTCGTGGCGGCCTTGGGTGTCTCCAGCCACGCGGGTGAGCCGAAATGCTTACCCGCGGTGAGTGACTTGTGGCGCAACAGGTCGATGCGCGGGTGGTCCAGCTCGTATCCCCGGGGCTTGGTCTTGAGCTTGTCGCCGCCGATCTCGTATCCGGCTTTGGTCAGCGTCGCCAGAATTCGCTCGAGTTCGGCACCGCGGACGTCGTCGTCGACGGTGCGGCGGTAGCGGGCAACGCCGTCGGTCGAGGAGTTGTAGAAGCCACCTGCGACGAACAAGCCCGCGGGGTCGATCTGGACGTAGAAGCCCAGACTGTCCCCACGAGCGACAAATCCACCCTGATGGGTCTTGTACGGGGTCTTGTCCTTCGAGAAACGGACATCGCGGTAGGGGCGAAACACCTTGGCGCTGCCGAATTCCGGTTCGAGGGTCGCGAGCAATGCTGTCATCGGCCCCTTGACCGCACTGTCGTAGACCTCCTTGTGCTCGCTCCACCAGAGCTTGCTGTTGTCGGCTTCGAGGTCCTCGTAGAAGTCCAGGGCAGCGAAGGGTATTCCGGTGAAGCCAGTCATTCCTCGATCCTATGCGGCCCCGGTGGCCGACGAAGGAGGGATGGATTGAAGCGCGAGGTAGACATCGAGCCGGTCCGAGGTGGAATTCAGATCCCGGCCCAGCAACTCCTCCACTCGCTTGATTCGGTACCGCACGGTGTTGAGGTGGACGTGCAACGACTCGGCCGTCCGGTTCCACGATCCACCGGTCGCCAGGAATTCGCGGAGGGTGTCGGTCAGACCGGCATCGGTGCGCCGGTCGTAGTCGAGCAGTGGAGCGAGTACGTGTTCGACGAACGACCGACGCACGTCGTCCGGCAGAGCCGAGAGCATCGACACCGCCGAGGTCAGTTGCGCACCCGCGGTGACGGTCACCGGGCTTGACCCTTGTCTGCTGACTTCCAGTGCGTGCCGGGCCGACCGCAGCGCGCCGTCGATGGTGATGCCGGTTGCCTCGGAGCTGACCCCCACGAGCAGACGGCTGTGCCCGATGCCGGAACCCAAGCGAGTCAATCGAGTTCGCAGTGTCTGTGTGAAATCAGGATCGTCGGTGTTCACGACAGCGACGATGTCCCCGTGCGTGCTGCACCCGACGCATCCTCCACCGAAGGAGGTGAGTGTGTCGCTGAGAACCGTACGCAGCATCTCGCGCAGGTCGATCCGTCCGCTGTGAACGACCCTGACGACGACCAGCGAGCGGTCGGGGTCGACACCTGCCTGACGCAGCCGCGTCAGGGCTTCGGGTCTGGTGCTGTCGGCCTCGATCAACGCCACTGCCTGGTCGGCGATTTCGCGTCGGACCAGTCGCCCCTCCTCGCGTCGAGCACGATCGAGCGCGGCGATGGCCGCGAGCTGGCCGAACGCATCGGCGATGGCAGGTGGGAACCTCGCCATGTCTCCCGCCACCGCGAGGAACCATCGGGTGGTCCGCTGCGCGAGCGCAGGCCCGACACCGAAGATGCTGTACACACCTCCGTCACTGAGAGTGGTTGTCGTGGGCAGCCTTTCGGAGGACAGCGCAGCGTGCGTCAGAGTATCGACGTCGGCATCGGAGAACGCCGAGACCTCGGCCACCAGCCGGCGTCCGGTCGCCGTGAAGATCAGACACGCCATCCCGGTTTCCCTCGAGGTGTGCAGCGCCAACTCGTCGAGCGCTCTGCCGTCTGCGATCGCGGTGAGCAGCTGGCGTTGCCGGACGAGCGAGGTGTTCAGCGAGGCTATGCGATCTCCGGTGACACGGCCGACGAGAAACTCCGTCACCTCGCCGAACGAGACGGACTCGGGTACCGCGAGCAGGGGTAGTCCGTGCCGCTCGCATGCGTCGACCAGGTCCGGTGGAATGTGACCGAGCAGCCCTTCACCGGCGGCCAGTGCCGAGGCCCCTGATTCGGCGACGGCCCTGACGAACATCTCACTGTCCGCGGGCGTTCGATGCCATACGAGACCGGTGATGACCAGCTCGCCGCCCGCGATGTAGCGCGACGGATCGGGCAGATCGGTCGTGTAGGTCCAACGCAGCGTGCGGCCGAGGGCGTCGGTATCGGAGGTGAGCAATCGAATGCCGAGCTGCGTGGCGTCGAGCAAGTCCTTGACCTGCACTGCTGTTCCTCCCCCGGCCCTCGCTGAGCGTGCTCGAAACAGCTGAGCTCGTAGGAAAAACAGTATGTGTGGGTTGTTTCGTGCGAGTTTCGGGCGTATCGCCGAACGACCGAAGATCGGTAACAGATACTCACTACAGTTCGAAGGGACACATCGGGTGTTGGATCTGTCGGGGTGGTGGATCTGCCGGCGAGAACGAGGTGAACGAAGGCCATGGATCTCGGCACTGTCGACGACATTCTGCTTCCCGGCTCCCGCGCGGACCTTCCGCCCGGACGCACGGACACCGCTGTCCTTGCCGGCGGTACCTGGCTGTTCTCCGAGAAGCAGGACCACCTGGCCACCCTCGTCGATGTCACCGCCTTGGGCTGGGAGCCGTTGACCGTCACCGAGACCGGGCTCGAGATCGCTGCCACCTGCACCATCGAGACTTTGGCGCGCTACTCCTCTCCTTGGCCGGCCACCGCATTGTTCCCCCGCTGCGCAGCAGCATTGTTGGCCTCGTTCAAGATCTGGAAGACCGCCACCGTCGGCGGCAACATCGCGCTGGCCCTGCCTGCCGGAGCAATGATCTCGTTGACCGCCGCTCTCGACGGTGTCGGGCAGGTGTGGTCGGGTGACGGGCCCGATCACGACTACCGCATCGCGATCGCGGATCTGGTCACGGGCCCGCACGAAAACGCCCTTCGACCGGGAGACGTGCTGCGCAGCATCGATATCCCGCTGCACGCGCTCCAGTCCAGAACGGCGATGCGCAAGCTCGCACTGTCACCGCTCGGGCGATCGGCCGCCGTGGTGATCGGGCGGGTCGACGACGACGGCGAATTCGTTCTGACCGTCAGCGCGTCGACCGTCCGTCCGTTCGTTCTGCGTTTCCCCGGCCTGCCGACGGCGGGCGAACTCGACGACGCGCTCGCCGCCACCATCGCTCCCCGGCACTGGTACGACGACCCCCACGGGGCTCCGGACTGGCGTCGACACATCAGTTGCACTGCAGCGCAGCAGATTCGCGAGGAGTTGTCATGATCGTAGACATCAACGGTGTGCCGACCGATGTCACTCCGCGGCCCGGTCAGTGCCTGCGCACCCTGCTCCGTGAACACGACCACTTCGAGGTGAAGAAAGGGTGCGACGCAGGCGACTGCGGCGCATGCTCGGTGCTCGTCGACGGCGAACCGGTGCACTCGTGCATCTTCCCCGCGTTTCGTGCTGCCGACCGGTCCGTCACCACCGTCGCGGGACTCGGTACACCGGACGACCTCCATCCGATGCAGAGCCGATTCGTCGAAGCCGCCGGTTTTCAGTGCGGATTCTGCACTGCGGGAATGGTCGTCACCGCCTCGACGCTGACCGAGGAAGATCTGGACGAGCTTCCCGAACGGCTGAAGGGAAACCTGTGTCGCTGCACCGGGTATCGCGCCGTGTCCGACGCCGTCTGCGGGGTGGTCAACACCGAGAAGTCCGTCGACGGTCCGGCGTGTGGACGGTCGCTCGCGGCACCCGCCAGCACGCGCATCGTCACCGGAACCGAGCCCTACACACTCGACCACACCCCTGCCGGGTTGCTGCACGCCAGTGTTCTCGGAAGTCCACACGCGCATGCCCGGATCGTCTCCGTCGATACCACCGCGGCAGAGCAGGTGCCGGGGGTGCACCTGATTCTGACTGCGAAAGACAGTCCGGCGACGGCATTCTCGACGGCCCGCCACGACCGCCGCGTCGACGATCCGGACGACACCCATGTGCTCGATACCGTCGTGCGCTTCATCGGCCAGCGAGTGGCGATCGTGGTCGCAGAATCGGTGGCAGCGGCCGAAGAAGGGTGCCGCGCACTTGTCGTCGAGTACGACGTGCTGCCTGCAGTGTTCGATCCGGAGTCCTCGCTCGCACCCGATGCGCCGAAGATCCACGGCGACAAGGACGCGACGGCGCGAATCGCGGATCCGTCTCGCAATCTGGTGGCCGAGCTGCACGGCAGTACCGGGGACGTCGACGCTGCCGTTCGCGACGCGGCGGCGGTGGTCACCGGCCGCTGGACCACGCAGCGGATTCAGCACGTGCACCTGGAAACCCACGGCACCATCGGTTGGTTGGACGAGACCGGAAAACTGAATCTACGCACCAGCACTCAGGTTCCGTTTCTGGTGCGCGACGAGATCTGCGAGATCTTCGGTTTGGCACGCGATCGTGTTCGCGTGTTCACCGCGCGCGTCGGCGGCGGATTCGGCGGCAAGCAGGAGTTGCTCACCGAGGACGTGGTGGCGCTGGCGGTACTGCGTACCGGTCGACCGGTGCAGTTCGAGTTCACGCGCACGGACGAGTTCACCGTGGCACCGTGCCGTCATCCGTTCCGCGTCGATGTCACGGCCGCCGCGAGCGCCGACGGCACGCTGACCGCCCTGTCGATCGACGTTCTCACCGACGCCGGTGCCTACGGGAACCACAGTGCCGGTGTGATGTTCCACGGCTGCGGCGAGTCGGTGGCGATCTACCGGTGCGCCAACAAACGGGTCGACGCAAAGACCGTGTACACCAACAACATCCCGTCCGGAGCTTTCCGAGGCTACGGTTTGGGACAGGTGATGTTCGCGATCGAATCGGCGATGGACGATCTGGCGCGAGAGATCGACGTCGATCCGTTCGAGTTTCGCAGACGCAACGTGATCGTCCCCGGCGACGACATCGTCGCCGCCCACCACGAGGAAGACGACCTGCAGTTCGGCAGCTACGGCCTCGATCAGTGCATCGACCTTGCCGAAGCCGCTCTGCGACGAGGCAACGGCGAGCACGCACCGGCGGGCTGGAAGGTGGGCGAAGGAATGGCGGTGGCCATGATCGCGACCATTCCCCCGCGCGGCCACCGCGCCGAGACCTCGGTGGCACTGCTACCCGAGGGGCGGTACGAGATACGCGTCGGGACTGCGGAATTCGGCAACGGAACCACCACCGTCCACACTCAGATCGCGGCGAGCGAACTGGGCACGTCCGTCGACCGCATCGGAGTCGATCAATCCGACACCGACTCGGTCACCTACGACACGGGCGCATTCGGTTCGGCGGGCACCGTGGTGGCAGGCAAGGCCCTCTATGCGGCGGTTCGCGCGATGTCGGCTCGGATCCTGGATCTGGCCGCCACCGCGACCGGACACCGAAATTCGGACTGCACACTCGGACCGGAGGGCGTGCGCTGCGGAGATCGCTTCGTCACCCTCGACGACATTCTGGCGATGGCGGGAGGCACCCTCGTCACCGCAGGCAACAGTGGCGGGCTGCCGCGTTCGCTCGCGTTCAACGTGCACGCGTTCCGAGTGGCGGTGCACGAGGACACCGGCACCGTGAAAATACTGCAGTCGGTGCAGAGCGCGGACGCCGGAACCGTGATGAACCCGCAACAGTGCCGTGGTCAGGTCGAGGGCGGCGTCGCACAGGCGATCGGTAGCGCACTGTACGAGGAGATCCGCACCGACGGTGCCGGTCTGGTCACCACCGATTCGATTCGTAGCTACCACGTTCCGCAGTTCGCGGACATTCCTCGCACGGAGGTCTTGTTCGCCGACACCTACGACCGGCTGGGTCCATTCGGCGCGAAGTCGATGAGCGAGTCTCCGTACAACCCCGTGGCACCGGCTTTGGCCAACGCCATTCGCGACGCCGTCGGTGCCCGACTGTACGACCTACCCATGTCGTCGGACCGCGTCTGGCGGGCGGTCAGCGGTCGTAGAACGTCTGCAGAATGATCGTGCTGCGCGTCTGCACGTTGGCGGTTGCCCGGATCTCCTGCAGCAAGCGTTCGAGCGCCCTCGGCGATTCGACTCGCACCAGCAGAACGTAGCTTTCCTCACCGGCAACCGAGTGACACGACTCGATGGCCGACAGATGCTTCAACCTGGCGGGGGCATCGTCCGGTTGGGCCGGATCGATCGGAGTGATGGCAACGAATGCCGACAGCGGACGGCCGAGGGCCTCCGGATCGACCTGGGCCGTGTATCCACGGATGACGCGCCTGGACTCGAGCCGTCGAACCCTCGATTGAACGGCCGAGACGGACAGGGAAGCCTTTTCCGCCAACGTCGCCAAAGTAGCGCGTCCGTCGGAGACAAGCTCGTCGATGATCAAGCGATCGACGCGATCGAGATTTTCACTCACCTGCGCAATGTAGCCCAGATCCGAGACGAATCAGCGGCCACATCCGTTTCTGCTGGTCGAATCGGTGCTTGTGCCTCTTTTTCACAGGAACAGAGGGGGTAGGGCCAGGACCATGACCGCCGACCAACTGACGTGCGTGAGAATCGGAGCCAGGATGCCACCGGACGCACGCCTCTGCAGACCCATCACGTAACCGAGTAGGACAGCCGCGAAGCCCAGCATCGGATTGCCGGATGCGAGGGTGGCAATCGCGTAGATGACGGTGGAGATGATGACCGGATGCTTGACCCCGATGGCCGAGTACAGGGCTCCCCGGAAGAAGATCTCCTCGGCGACGCCGTTGAGCAGCGCGATGAAGACGATCAGAACCAGTGACCCCACCCGGGCGTGTGCGAGCACGTTCTCGGTGAAGTCGGCCAGCGGCGGAATCTGCCGAACCACGAGTCCGCCGAGCAAGAAGACTCCGCCCACGGCGAGTCCGATCAGGATGGGGGTGACGATCGGCCGTCTGATCGACCCGCCGACCTGGATACGGCCCAGGTGCAGTGGTCCGGACGCAAATCCACCGATCGTCCAGACTGCGGCCAGCACCAGCGTCAGCGCATAGAACGTCGGGTCACCCGGCTCCGTCTTGAGCGAGAAGTACAGCACCGTCGCGCCGATCACCAAGGTGATCATCACGACGATTCGGCGCTTGCGAAACGCTGCGTCGGACTGTCGGTGATCGCGCTCGACCGGATCGACCAGAGCGGACTTCATCACGTTGAGCGCGGTCGTGGACCACGTTCCCATTACGCCTCCTCGGTATCGGTCAGTCGGCGTACGGCCGACCTCGCGCGTCGATTCACGTCGGCTATCACGTCGAGATTGGTGCGCACCGCTGCCGCGACGGGCTTGGCGTACAGCAGTCGACGCCCGCCGAGGGCTTCGATCAACCCCCAGGTGCGGTCCGAGGATGCCGCGACACCGCGACGTCTGATCCCCAGAGCGTCACCGCCGCTCCAGGCCGCGTCGGTGCGCGCGAGCCGAAGCGGATCCTTCAGCCCACACACACCGGGAGGGTCACCGACCATTCCCCGCACACTACGGGCCATGGCGTCGGCAATCGTGGTGAGACCTCGGGGAGGGTCCGGCACGAGTTCACGAATCCGACTCTCCGACGTCGTCATCGTGTTGTGCAGCGACCCGACGAGGTCTTCGGCGAGTCCCGCGGGAACCGGAATGATCTTTCCGATGACCTTGCCTGCGAGCGAGGTCGGCACCAGCGGCACCGGAACGCCGATGCGCTGGAGGCCGGCAGCTTCGACGTACGCGAACACCAGATCTCGATACGGCACCACATCCGGCCCACCGATGTCGTAGGAACCCGCTGGGACTGCATCGGTGTCGGCGCTTGCGAGCAGATAGTGCAGAACGTCGTCCACGGCAATGGGCTGCACGGGCTCGGCGAGCCAACTCGGCAGCGGCAGCACCGGCAAGCGGTCGGCGAGGTAGCGCAACATCTCGTACGACGTCGAACCTGCACCCAGGACGATGGCCGCTCTGAGCCAGACCAGCTCGACGCCGTCCACCGTCAGAGCCTCGCCGACGTCCGCCCGGCTCGCGAGGTGCTCCGACAGCTGGTCGTCATCGGGTACGAAACCACCGAGGTAGACGATTCGGCGTACTCCCGCCCGCGCCGCCGCCGCGGCGAACTGCTCGGCAGACCGCCGGTCCTGCGCGCGGTAATCGGACTCGCCGATGGCATGCACGAGGTAATAGGCCACGTCGATGTCGCCGGACTGCGCGAACGCGGCAGCGCAGGACTGCTCGTCGGTGACATCGAGCGAGACTGCGGTGACGGAGTCGTAGAAGTCGAAGGTCCGCAGGTTGTCCGGCGTTCGGGAGCCGACGACGACCTCGAACTCGTCGGCCAGCAGAGCTGCCACCAACCGCGACCCGATGTACCCGCTGGCACCGGTGACGAGAGCTCTCATGCTTCGAGGCTAACGGCACTCGGGGCGTTGTGTCGGTGTGGCATTGTCGCTCCTATGGCTCTGGTCTTGGCAGGTGTGGTGCTCCCCGATCCCCTCGGTACCGAAACTGTGCTCCGGCGAGGAGTCGCGGTCGCTCGGGCCGGTGCGGGCTGGATGCTCACCACGACCGCTTTCGCGCTTACCCTGCCCGGCCGAATCGAAGCACTGCTGACGCGCATTGAGATGTTGATGACACGTATCGATCACGTGATCGACTCCGCCGACGCCGTGGTCGCCAGCGTGCAGCGGACAACCGGGGCCGCGGACGAGGTGGTCGCGTCGGCGTCGGTCGCCTCACACACCGCGCTGGAGCTGATCGAGTTGTTCGATCCCATCGCCAAGAAGTCCGAGCCCATGGCCCGCAAGTTCGTCGACAACCTGTCCGAGGAGGAAGTCGACGCCGCGATCGCGATGGTCGATCAGCTCCCCGGACTCCTCGATCACATGGAAGCGCTGCTTCCCATTCTCGCCACCCTCGACACGGTGTCCCCCGAGATTCACGAACTCCTCGGAGTCACCAAGGACGTTCGGCGCGCGGTCATCGGCATTCCGGGATTCAAGTTCTTCCGCAATCGCGGTGAGGACAAGCTCAACGAGGAGCTACGAGACGAAGAGAACTAGGCGCTCGGGCTCAACGCCCCCGGGCGAGCCTCGTACGTAGTCGCGTCCACCAGGACGGTGCCTCCGAAACCGCCGCATTCGTGGGTGTCGCGGGCGACTGCGCCGCATGCTCGCGGGCCAGTCGGTCGACCTCGGCGCGGTTGATCCGCCAGCTCTCCATCCAGTTCTCGACGTCCACCGGGCCGAGCGGCACGATCGGCGGCGTCGGGAACCGAATCCAGTCGACGATGCGAGCGTTCAACTCGTCCAACACCTCTCGTGCCGAATCCTCGCGCCGAATGCCGATCAATGTCGACGGCAGCCGCTCGATCTCCTTGCGCAGCTGCAATGCAGTGGGCAGCAAGGCGTCGGCGGGCAGGTTCTCCCGTTTCAGGTAGCCTCGCACCCACCACAGCTCGTCGCCGGGATCGCCGACCGGGATCGGCTTGCCGGTGCCCTCCAGGCCCTCGAACGCACCGTTGTCCTGCGCCTCGCGAATCTGCTTGTCCACCCAGGACTCGAACGTGACTCCTGGTTTCTTGCGTTCGGTCACCCCGTCGACTGTAGATCCGGTGCCGGGCTCCGCGCCACGGCTGCGAACACGACGAAGCCCCGACCCACGTAGGCGGGCCGGGGCCGGTGTCGCGCAGCGGTGCTGTTCAGCCGTACTCGGCGACCAGTCGATCGAATTCCTCGCGGTCGATGACCTGGGGCTCGTTGATGGCGAGAGCCTGCGCGTATTTGCTCGCCAGGTGGTAGTCGCGGCCGAGTGGCCCGTGCTCGGCATCGTCCTCGTCGGACTGGATGCTCGCGCCCGGAGGCACCTCGTTCTGCAGGCCGTTGGTCTTGCTGCCGAGCAGAGCGTCGAGTTTCGCGGAAATCTTCTGCATGATCTCTTGGTCGTCGGTCATGGGGGCGGTGTACCCGAATCGCTCGAATCGACACCGCCGCACGCTCGGGGAACGGCGTGAGGGTTATCTGTCGGTGCCCGGGGGCATGATGATGGGATGGCCAGGCAGAGTACGGGCACCGACGCAGCGGGCGATCTGTCGGTGATGCAGAAGTTGTCGCGGCCGACCCGGGAATGGTTCACCGGCGCTTTTCCCGCTCCGACGTCCGCGCAGTTGGGCGCGTGGTCGTCCATCTCGAGTGGTTCGCACACCCTCGTGGTTGCTCCGACGGGTTCGGGCAAGACGCTCTCGGCCTTCCTGTGGGCCCTAGACGAGCTTGCGCAGCTGGGTGCGGACAGCACCCGCAAGACCAAAGTCCTCTACATCTCGCCGCTCAAGGCCCTTGCCGTCGACGTCGAGCGCAACCTGCGCGCTCCCCTCGTCGGCATCACCCAGACCGCCAAGCGCCTCGGCCTGAACCCACCGGAGATCTCGGTCGGTGTGCGATCCGGCGACACCAGCGCCGCCGACCGCAGGAACATGATCAAGACTCCGCCGGACATCCTGATCACCACCCCGGAGTCGCTGTTCCTCATGCTCACCTCGGCCGCGCGAGACATCCTCGCCGAGGTCGACACTGTCATCGTCGACGAGGTACACGCCGTCGCAGGCACCAAACGTGGCGCACACCTCGCGGTGTCTCTCGAACGGCTCGACGCGATGCTGGACAAGCCGGCTCAACGCATCGGCCTGTCCGCGACGGTGCGACCCCACGAGGAGGTCGGCCGATTCCTGGCCGGTGCCGCTCCCATCGAGATCGTCGCTCCGCCTGCACCGAAGACGTTCGATCTGACGGTCCAGGTGCCGGTCGAGGACATGACCGAACTGGGCGTCACCGACCCGAATGCGGACACCTCGGCCGCTCCCCCGGCGCAGGGATCCATCTGGCCCCACGTCGAGGAGAAGATGGTCGATCTCATCCTCGAGCACAAATCGTGCATCGTCTTCGCCAATTCTCGACGGCTCGCAGAGCGGCTCACTGCGCGGCTCAACGAGGTGTACGCCGAACGGATCGGCGACGGCGTCGACACCGAGCACAAACCGCCCTCGCAGGTCGGCACTCCCAACGACGTGAACCACGGTGCCGATCCGTTGCTGGCCCGAGCCCACCACGGCAGTGTCAGCAAGGATCAGCGCGCGCTGATCGAAGACGATCTCAAGACCGGCAGGCTGCGCTGCGTCGTCGCCACCAGCAGCCTCGAACTCGGAATCGACATGGGCGCAGTCGATCTGGTCGTCCAGGTCGAAGCGCCACCATCGGTGGCGAGTGGATTGCAACGCGTCGGACGCGCAGGTCACCAGGTCGGCGAGATCTCCAAGGGCGTGTTGTTCCCCAAGCACCGGACCGACCTGATCCACTGCGCCGTCACCGTCGAACGCATGACGTCGGGCAAGATCGAGGCGTTGTTCGTTCCCGCCAATCCACTCGACGTGCTGGCGCAGCAGACGGTGGCGGCCTGCGCCCTCGAACCGATCGACGCCGAGGACTGGTTCGATTCCGTCCGTCGCACAGGCAGTTTCGCCACGCTGCCCCGTTCGGCATACGAGTCGACTCTCGACCTCCTCTCGGGTCGCTACCCCTCGGACGAGTTCGCGGAACTGCGGCCGCGGCTGGTGTGGGACCGCGACGCGAACACTCTCACCGGCCGTCCCGGCTCGCAACGGCTGGCCGTCACCTCCGGTGGCACCATCCCCGACCGCGGCCTGTTCACCGTCTACATGGTGGGCGAAAAGCAGTCCAGGGTAGGCGAACTCGACGAGGAGATGGTCTACGAATCGCGAGTGGGTGACGTGTTCGCTCTCGGTGCCACCAGCTGGCGCATCGAGGAGATCACCCACGATCGCGTACTCGTCAGCCCGGCGTACGGCCAACCCGGCCGGCTCCCCTTCTGGCACGGCGACGGCCTGGGCCGGCCGGCCGAACTGGGCCAGGCCCTGGGCGAGTTCCTGCGCAGCACCACCGATCGCAGCAACTTGGCCGACCGGCTGAGCTCCGACGGTCTCGACGCCAACGCGGTCAACAACCTCATCGCATTGCTCGACGAGCAACTCGAGGCCACCGGCCAGCTCCCCACCGACAAGACGATGATCGTCGAGCGGTTCCGCGACGAACTCGGTGACTGGCGGCTCGTGCTGCATTCCACCTACGGTCAGCAGGTGCACGCGCCGTGGGCACTCGCAGTCGGCGCGAGGCTGATCGAGCGATACGGCATCGACGCCGCGCCCACCGCATCCGACGACGGCATCATCGTCCGGCTTCCGGACACCGACGACCAGCCGCCGGGCGCAGAACTGTTCGTCTTCGAGCGCGACGAGATCGCCGACATCGTCACCGAGCAGGTCGGCGGGTCGGCTCTGTTCGCATCGAGATTCCGCGAATGTGCCGCTCGCGCACTGCTTCTCCCCCGCCGCAACCCGGGCAAGCGAGCGCCGCTGTGGCAGCAGCGCCAGCGTTCGGCTCAACTGCTCGACGTGGCACGCAAGTACCCGACGTTCCCGATCCTGCTCGAGACCGTCCGCGAGTGCCTGCAAGACGTGTACGACCTCCCCGCCCTCGAGGACATCCTGGCCAGAATCGGCCGACGCCAGATCAGAATCGTCGACGTCGAGACGCCGTCACCGTCCCCGTTCGCCAACTCGCTGCTGTTCAACTACGTCGGCGCATTCATGTACGAGGGCGACAGCCCGTTGGCCGAACGCCGAGCCGCCGCACTGTCACTCGACTCGGCGCTCCTCGCCGAGCTGCTCGGACGCGTCGAACTGAGAGAGCTGCTCGACGACAGCGTCATCACCACCACCGAACTCGAGCTACAGCGCCTCCCCGAGGACCGCCACGCCAAGGACATCGAAGGCGTCGCGGACCTGCTGCGACTGCTCGGTCCGCTGACCGTCGAGGAAGTCGGCCTTCGAACCGACGGCGACGAATACCCGCAGTGGCTCACCGAACTCGCCGACGCCAAGCGGGCGATGGAGGTCTCGTTCGCCGGCAAGAACTGGTGGACGGCGATCGAGGACGCCGCTCGGCTGCGCGACGCACTGGGCGTCCCGCTCCCCATCGGAACTCCGTCCGCCTTCATCGAACCCGTCGACGACCCGCTGGTCGACCTGATCAGCCGGTACGCCCGAACCCACGGACCGTTCACCCTCGACGACGCGGCGGCGCGCTTCGGGGTGGGCACCGCCGTGGTACGCGACGTCCTGCGCAGACTCGCCGTCGACAAGCGCGTCGTCGAGGGCGAATTTCGGCCCGGAGCCACCGGCAGCGAATGGTGCGAGGCCGAGGTCCTGCGACGTTTGCGGCGCCGGTCGCTCGCTGCGGCCCGGCAGGAGATCGAACCCGTCTCCACCGCCACCCTCGGCCGCTTCCTGCCGGCGTGGCAGCACGTGGACAGCCGACGCCTGAGCGGAATCGACGGCGTCGCAACCGTCATCGAACAGCTTGCGGGCGTTCCTGTTCCGGCATCGGCCTGGGAATCACTCGTGCTCTCGTCGCGGGTGACGGACTACAGTCCGGCGATGCTCGACGAACTGACCTCCACCGGAGAGGTGTTGTGGTCAGGACACGGCGCGATCTCCTCGAAGGACGGCTGGGTGAGCCTGCACATGGCCGACACCGCTCCGCTGACTCTCGTGCCCGCTGCGGAATCCGACCTGTCGGAGTTGCAGATTCGCATTCAGGATGCCGTTGCGAACGGCGGCGCGTACTTCTTCCGCCAACTCTCCGACACCGTCGGCAGTACCGATGACACCGCACTTCAGGCCGCCCTGTGGGAGCTGGTGTGGGCGGGCCGTCTGAGCAACGACACATTCGCCCCGCTGCGCGCGCTGTTGAACTCCACGACCACCCGCTCGGCCCCGAGCCATCGAGCACCGCGTCGCACACCGCGGTTGCGCTCGTACCGGCAGTTCGAGCGGCCGTCCCTGCCCACCCGCACCGGACCTCCTACCGCGGGTGGACGATGGTCGAGGTTACCCGAGCTCGAACCCGACCTGACCGTCCGCGCCCATGCGACCGCCGATGTACTGCTCGAACGCTACGGCGTGGTGACCCGCGGCTCGGTGATGAACGAGGGCGTGCCCGGCGGATTCGCCACGATGTACAAGGTGCTCACCGGATTCGAGGATTCCGGTCGCTGCCGTCGCGGCTACTTCGTCGATTCCCTCGGCGGGGCGCAGTTCTCCACCTCCGATGTGGTGGACCGGTTGCGCAGCTACGACGAACCGAAGAAGAACGCCACCGCCGTCGTGCTCGCGTCGTGCGATCCGGCCAACCCCTACGGCGGAGCACTGCCCTGGCCGAAAGCAGGCATCGGCGAGGCCGGTGTCGGAGACAAGCCGGACGAGACGACGAAGCATCGGCCGGGTCGCAAGGCCGGTGCACTGGTGGTCCTCGTCCGGGGCGAGTTGACGATGTTCGTCGAACGCGGCGGAAAGTCGGTGCTGACGTTCGGTGAGAACACCGAGGACATCGGCGCTGCAGCAACCGCATTGGCGGCCACCGTTCGCCGCGGCGGAGTCGACAAGCTACTCGTCGAGCGGATCAACGGTCACGATATTCACGGCACCGACTTCGCCAAGACCCTGACCGAGGCCGGTTTCTCGGCGACGCCACGCGGCCTTCGTCTGCGTCGCTGAAGCACCGCAACACTCCCCAGGAACGAGAAAGGACACCGATGCCCGAGGGCGATACCGTCTGGCGCGCTGCGAACACTCTGCGGGCAGCGCTGGAAGGCCAGCGACTGACGACCTGCGACATTCGCGTACCCCGTTACGCCACAGTCGACTTCACCGGAGAGACCGTCGATTCCGTCGCCTCACGCGGAAAGCACCTGCTGATCAGAGTCGGCGGCTACGTCATTCATTCGCATCTGAAGATGGAGGGCACCTGGCACGTCTACGCACCCGGCGCTCGCTGGCGTCGCCCCGCGTTCCAGGCACGGATCATCCTGAACACCGCCGACGCGCAGGCCATCGGGTTCGAACTCGGAGTGCTCGACATCGTCGAGGACGAGGACGAGGTTGTCGGCTATCTCGGACCGGATCTACTGGGTCCCGACTGGGACCCGAAAACCGCCCTGACCAATCTGGAGTCGGATCCGGCTCGTCCCGTCGGACTCGCTCTGCTCGATCAGCGCAACATCGCAGGGCTCGGCAACGTCTATCGAAACGAGATCTGCTTCCTGCGTGGCATAGACCCGCGTACACCGGTCGGCGACGCGGGTGACCTGAAGAAGACGATCGACCTGTCCTATCGATTGATCATGGCCAACAAGGATCGAAACCAACGCGTCACTACCGGGGATCGACGCCCGGGCCGACACTTCTGGGTGTACGGCCGGGAGAACAAGCCATGCCGACGCTGCGGAACCACCATCGAATTCGGCCTGATCGGAGACAACCCACTCGAGGAACGGCAGATCTACCACTGCCCGCACTGCCAGAACTGAGGTCTGGCGAGATCGTCCGGTCCGTGGTGTCCTTTTCGACGAACCTCGTTCGTCCTTCGTGTGTAGGTCGACGAACGGCGCCGACCACGACGATTCCAAGGAGACCTCATGACCACGTACGCAGCCATCGTCTACACCCATGACGCCGACTGGACCTCGCCCGAGGTCGCGGACGAGATGGCCGAATACGGTGCATTCAGTGCCGCGGCCGGACCCGCGATCATCGGCGGAGCGGTCCTTCACCCCACCTCGACCGCCACCACCGTGCGCGTGTCGGGCGGGAAGGGAGGTGACGTCCTGACAACGGACGGTCCGTTCGCCGAAGCAAAAGAGGTACTCGCGGGGTTCTTCCTCCTCGAGGCACAGGACCTCGATGCCGCGATCGCACTGGCCGCACAGATCCCAGCGGCATGGAACGGAGCAATCGAAGTACGGCCGATCATCCCGATGGCTCAGTGAGCACACCGGCCGAGCACCTGGCGGCCGTGGTCCGTGACGAGGGTCGCCGAGTGCTGGCGACCCTCGTGCGCACCACCGGCAGCCTTGCCGTCGCCGAGGACGCAGTCTCCGAGGCTGTGGTGACCGCACTCGCTCACTGGCCTCGATCGGGTGTCCCCGACAATCCGCGCGCCTGGCTCACGACCGTAGCTCGAAACAAGGCACTCGACATCATCAGACGCGAGGCCGGGCGCACCACGAAGGAACGAGAGGCGGCGGATCTCGCCGTGCTGAAGCAGAATTGGAGCGAGAGCGACGAGTCCGCGATCGCCGACGATCTGTTGCGGTTGGTCTTCACCTGCTGTCATCCGACGCTCTCCGTCGACGCCCAGGTGGCACTGAGCCTGCGCACGCTCTGCGGGCTCGCCACGTCCGACATCGCCCGATTGATGCTCGTGCCCGAGGCCACCATGGCCAAACGCCTCACACGCGCGAAGAAGAAGATCGCAGCTGCCAACATTCCGTATCGAGTACCGGATTCGGCAGAGTTACCGCAACGACTCGACGCTGTGGCCACCACGGTGTATCTGATGTTCACCGCCGGCCATCTCGGGGGCGAGACGCTGGTGCGGCCGCAGCTGTGCGACGAGGCACTTCGGTTGGCCCGCTTGCTGATCGACCTGATGCCGGACGAGCCGTCACTCCAGGGGCTTCTGGCCCTCATGCTGTTCACGGACTCGCGCCGGGCGACCAGGACCGATGAATCGGGCGGCCTCGCCAGGCTGGAGGATCAGGACAGATCTCGGTGGAATCGAGAGGCTATCGAGGAGGGTGCTCGGTTGATGGACAGTGCACTGCGTCGCAACGACTCTCGGCCCAGCCGCTACACCATCCAGGCAGCCATCGCAGCATGTCACTCCACTGCAGCGACCTACGCCGACACCGATTGGTCACGAATCGTCATGTTGTACGACGCGCTCGTGGTTGTGGAGAACACCCCGATCGTGGCACTGAACCGCGGTGTCGCCGTAGGGGAAAGCCAGGGTCCTGCCGCCGGGCTCGACGCACTCGACGCCATCGATTCTCTCGGCAGCCACTACCTGTGGCATGCCTGTCGAGCTGTGATGCTCGATCGCCTGGACCGCATGGAAGAGGCCGAGAACGCACGAACGGCTGCGCTTGCTCTCGACCCATCGCCGGTCGAGAGAGCGTATCTCCGGGCGCAGCTCGCGCCGTCCTCGCGCCCTGTCGAGCAAAGACGGGAAGAAACCTGAAAGCTCCCTGTCAGGTGCGGCCAAGCCTGTTCACAGCTTCGCCGATCACCATGGATCGTATGTTGACACTTGCGATACTCACCCTGCTGATCATGGCCGTGTCCGGCGCGACAGCTGCTCGCGCACCCCGGACGCTGGTTCGACTGCGCTAGATCGTGCGAACGGGTTCGAGGATTTCCTGGCGGGCCTCGGGAGCGACGACTCGCAGAGCGTCCGCCGAGGCGTCGTCGGGCTGGCGCTGTGACTCGATCTCGGCTTCCACCCGGGCGCGGTAGGTCTCGACCTCACGGTCCACCGTGGCCTCGTCCCAACCCAGGACAGGTGCGATCAACGCCGCAACCTGACCCGCACAGTTCATTCCGCGATGGGAGTACTCGATGGAAATCCTGGTACGACGCGAGAGCACGTCCTCGAGATGCAGTGCGCCCTCCGCTGCCGCGGCGTAGACGACCTCCACCTGAAGGTAGGCCGGCGCATCGGTGAGTGGTTGCAGCAGTTCGGGTTTGCCGTCGGCCATCGCCAGCACCTCGTCGATCAACGAACCGTATCGATCGAGCAAATGCGTCACCCGATGTGGATGCAGCTTGTACATCTCGCCCAGATGCGGTGCCTGATTGACCAGGGCGAAGTAACCGTCGGCACCGACGAGGGGCACCTTCTCGGTGATCGAGGACGCCACCCGCACCGGGATGTCCTCGGCCGCCAGATCGACGGCGTCCTCGGCCATCACTCGGTAGGTCGTGTACTTGCCGCCGGCGATGGCGATGAGTCCCGGGGCCACCCGAGCGACCGCGTGCTCGCGAGAGAGCTTGGAGGTCTCGTCGCTCTCGCCTGCCAGCAGTGGCCGCAGGCCCGCGTACACACCGTCGATGTCCGCGTGGGTGAGCGGCGTGACGAGCACGCCGTTGACCTCGCCCAGGATGTAGTCGATGTCGGCTTTGGTGGCGGCCGGGTGCGCCAGATCGAGATTCCAGTCGGTGTCGGTGGTACCGATGATCCAGTGCGCACCCCACGGAATGATGAACAGCACCGACTTCGCGGTACGCAGAATGATCGCGGCCTCGCTGACGATTCGATCGCGCGGCACCACGATGTGCACGCCCTTCGAGGCGCGTACCCGGAACCGGCCGCGCATGTTGGACAGCGACTGAATCTCGTCGGTCCACACGCCGGTGGCGTTGATCACCACGTGTGCGCGCACCTCGGTGGTGGCACCGGTCTCCGAATCACGCACGCGCACACCGGAAACCCGGTCGGCCTCACGCAGGAAGCCGACGACCTGGGTGGAGGTCCGCACCACTGCGCCGTAATGAGCGGCCGTCCTGGCGACGGTCATGGTGTGCCGGGCGTCGTCGACGACGGTGTCGTAGTACCTGATCCCGCCGATCAACGACTTGCGTTTGATCCCGGGCGACATCCGCAGCGCACCGGATCGAGTCAGGTGCTTCTGCTGCGGCACCGATTTGGCCCCACCCATCCGGTCGTACAGAAAAATACCCGCGGCGATGTACGGACGCTCCCACAACCGGTGAGTGAGCGGGAAGAGGAACTTCAGCGGCTTGACCAAGTGCGGTGCGAGCGTGGACAGGGAAAGTTCGCGTTCGTGCAGGGCCTCACGGACCAGCCCGAACTCGAGCTGCTCGAGGTATCGAAGCCCGCCGTGGAACATCTTGGACGAGCGAGACGACGTTCCCGACGCGTAATCCCGCGCCTCGACCAGCGCCACCTTCAGTCCGCGCGTCGCCGCGTCGAGGGCCGCACCGGAGCCGACGACCCCACCGCCGATCACCACCACGTCGAACTGCTCGGTTCCGAGCTGGTCCCACGCCTCCACCCGCTGGTCGGGTCCGAGGAACTTCGTATTCGATCGGTTGCTCATCTCGAACGCTCCATATCCATCGAAAATCCCCGCATTGCTTGCACGTCAGGCTACCGCCCCAGGTCCTCGAGGCGCAGAACCTGCCGTGGTCGAAACAGTCCGGTCGAAGCAGTCGGGTCGGGGCAATCAGATCAGCGCACCCGAGTCGACGCCGTGTGCGCGGCACCCAATCGTCGCACTGCCTCTGCCAGCACGGCCGGGGTCGATCCGGCGAAGCTCAACCGCAGCGAGTGACGGTACTGCGCATCCGAAGCGAACGCCGTGCCCGGCACGAAGGCAACTCCGTGATCGAGCGCCGCGTCGAGCAACTCACCGGTGTCGGTTCCGTCCCGGAAGGTGGCCCAGGCGAACATGCCACCCTCGGGGCGCGAGACGGTGAGCCGATCACCGAATTCGGCGCCGAGAGCATTCGTCAATGCCGTTGCACGGCAGGCGTACTCGCGCCGCAGAACGACCAAGTGCGCATCGAGCCACGCGGTGTCGGCGAGCATCTCCGCTGCCATCAGCTGCGTCATCGAGGATCCACACAGATCCGCGCCCTGCTTGAGCAGTTCCACCGCCGCACAGATGCTGGGCGGGGCGACGAACCAGCCGACACGGAGCGTCGGAGCGAGGATCTTCGACGCACTGGAGAGTCGAATGACGCGATCGCTGTGGCACGCGATCGGCAGCGGCGGAACGCCGATATCGGATTCCGTTGTGTCGAAACATATCTCACCGTACGGGTCGTCCTCGATGACCCAGAACCCGTAACGATCCGCGAGCGCCGCGAGATGGCGTCGACGCTGCTCGCTCATCGTGACTCCCCGCGGATTGTGAAAGTTCGCGACAGTGTGGACCACCGCGGGACGCAGCCCCGCCGCCAGTCTGCGTTCGAGTTCGTCGGTGTCCATTCCGGTATCGGTGATCGGAATGGACTCGATGCAGGCTTCGGCGATCGAGAACACCTGCAGCGCACCGGTGTACGCGGGCTCGTCGACCACGACGACAGCACCGGGGTCGATCAGGGCCTGCGCGAGCAACGTCAGGGCTTGTTGCGAACCGTGCGTCACGATGACGGACTCGACCGGAACGGGCATTCCCCCGCGCGTGAGCGATTCCCTGGCTGCAACGACGCTACGCAGAGTGCGGTGGCCGGATGTCTCGCAGTACTGCACCGCGTCGGGGCGACGAAGCGCAGCCTCTGCTGCTGCGGCGATGCGGTCGATCGGTATCAGATCGGTGGCCGGTAGACCTCCGGCGAGGCTGATCACATCGTCGCGTGCAGTCAGAGCGAGGAGGTCACGGATGGCCGAGCTGGTGAGCGAGTCGGTGCGGGCGGCCAGGCCGGCGGGACGGTACGTGGTGGACATGAGAGAGGCTCCGGGGCAGCAGGAATGGGGAGACGGCCCGCGGATCCGCTGAGTCGAAGAAGGAGCGGACGGGTGTGTCCGCTCCTTCGACTGTCTCACGCGCTACCGAAATATGAAACGCAATTCTCACATGATGAGATCAATCCAGATCGTCGTGCGCCATCAGCTGACGCGCGGCCTCGATGACCGAACCGGACAGCGACGGGTACACCGAGAACGTGTTCGCCAGGTCGTTGACCGAGAGGTTGTTCTGTACCGCCATCGCGATCGGCAGAATCAGCTCCGACGCACTCGGGGCGACCACGACGCCACCGATGACGACGCCGGTCGCCGGGCGGCAGAAGATCTTCACGAAACCGCGCTTGAGTCCGCTCATCTTGGCTCGCGGGTTCGTGGTCAGTGGCAGCATCACCACGCGCGCCGGTACGTCGCCGGCGTCGATCTTGGACTGCGCGACGCCGACCGACGCGATCTCCGGCCGCGTGAACACCGCCGAGGCGACGGTCTTGAGCTTGATCGGGCTGACGGCCTGTCCCAGTGCGTGATACATCGCAATGCGTCCCTGCATTGCCGCAACCGAGGCCAGCGGCAGCAGACCGGTGCAGTCACCGGCTGCATAGATTCCGGCGACCGCGGTCCGCGAGACGCGATCCACCCGCAGGTATCCACCCTTGTCGAGTTCGATGCCCACCTTCTCGAGTCCGAGACCGGAGGTGTTGGGCACCGAGCCGACGGTCATCAGGGCGTGGCTGCCCTCGACGGTGCGGCCGTCCGACAGCGTGACCAGAACGCCGTCGTCGGTGCGAACGACCGAATCGGCGCGGGCGTGCTTGACGAGGGTGACGCCGCGCTCGTTGAACGCGTCCTCGAGCACCAGAGCGGCGTCCTCGTCCTCGTGCGGAAGGACGCGATCGCGGCTCGAGACCGCGGTGACCTTGACGCCCATCTCCGTGTAGGCCGAGACGAACTCGGCACCGGTCACACCGGATCCGACGACCACCAGGTGCTCGGGGAGGGACTCGAGATCGTAGAGCTGACGCCAGTTGAGGATGCGTTCGCCGTCGGGCTCGGCTCCCTTGACCACGCGGGGACGGGCACCGGTCGCGATGAGCACGACATCGGCGTCGAGGATGCGCTCTTCGCCGTCGGCGAGCACCGCCTTGATCTGGTGCGAGGCCATCCCGACGTGGGAGTCGATCATCTCGGCGCGTCCGGCCAGCAGCTCTACGCCGACGGAGGTGACGCGGTGGGCGATGTCGGAGGACTGCGCCTGCGCGAGGCTCTTCACACGGTCGTGAATCTTCGGGAGCGCGACGGCCGCCTGCGACGGATCGAGGGAGATACCGAGGTCGCTGGCTCGACGCATCTCGGTGCGAATGCCGGTCGAGGCGATGAACGTCTTCGACGGCACGCAGTCCCAGAGAACGCAGGCACCGCCGATACCGTCGGAATCGACGAGCGTCACCTCTCCGCCGTACTGTGCGGCAACCAACGCTGCTTCGTACCCTGCCGGACCACCACCGATGATCACAATCCGGGTCATTGATCCTCTTCTCGCATGCTCGAAATCTCTCGCTGTGTCGCGTCAACGGTATTCCAGAGGCTGCCCTCGCGCGTCGGTAGGGCTGGCTTGCCTTGCCCCGCAGGAGGGCGGACCTGCGGCGACGCACCGAAACACGACCACGAGGCGTCAGTGTGCACCGATACGGTTTAGGCTGGCCGACGTGCCAATTTATGCCGCCTACGGATCCAACATGCATCCGGAGCAGATGTTGCAGCGATGCCCTCACTCGCCCCTGTCGGGAACCGGGTGGCTGCACGGATGGCGGTTGACCTTCGGCGGTGGCGACATCGGTTGGGAAGGCGCGCTGGCCACGGTCGTGGAGGATCCCGACTCGCAGGTCTTCGTCGTGCTCTACGACGTGTCCGAGGAGGACGAGGAGAGCCTGGATCGCTGGGAGGGCTCGGAACTCGGTATTCACCGGAAGATCCGGCTGCGCATCGAGACCGGCCGGGAGCCGGTGCTCGCCTGGATGTACGTGCTCGACGCCTACGAGGGCGGCCTACCGTCGGCACGCTACCTCGGAGTCATGGCCGAGGCAGCCGAAATCGCCGGTGCCCCAGCCGAATACGTGCGGGACCTACGAACCCGCAACAGCCGCAACGTCGGTCCCGGTACCGCCTCGTAGTTCGAGGGACGGATCAGAAGTAGTTCTTCATCACCGACGCCACCCACGTCGGTTCCTTCACGTCTTCACGCTCGGGAACCATGGACTGCAGGAACGGCTTGACATCGAACACCGGTGTGCCGTCGATCGCGTCGAGACCTCGGACTCGGATGCGCAGTCCGTCCACGTCGACGATCTCGCACCGCGACACCCCGAGATGATTGGGCCGGTCCTTGACCCGTTGAGCGAGGACTCCCACCCGAGGAAGCGTCGTGTCACCGCGGGGGTGCCGAGAACCGGTGGTCGCCTCGGCCGGATCGCACAGGTGGAAGCCGTAGACCACTTCGAGGTGGGAGAATTCCGCGAGACCGAGGGTCGAGTCGGCGTCGAGCACACTGTCGTGGAGGTCGAGGACGGATTCGACCGATCCCCAATTGTCGTCCACCACCTCGACGCGTTCGGATCTGACGATCCCGATCGGCGACACATCGAACGCCATCTCGTCTCCTGCCTCTAGTTCGGATCCAGCGCGATTCCGGTCATCACCTTCACGCCCACGGCCAGTGCTCGTTCGTCGAGATCGAAGGTGGGTTGGTGGATGTCGAGTTGCGGTCCGGTGCCCGGCCACACGCCGAGTCGAGCCATCGCGCCGGGCACTCGTTCGAGGTACCACGAGAAATCCTCGCCGCCACCGGACTGCGCGGTATCGGCCAATGCGTCGGGTCCGACCCTCTCGATCGCCTTCTCGAACGTGTGCGTGGACGCCGGATCGTTGACCACAGGAGGCACGCCGCGACGATAGTGCAGCTCGAAGCGGACACCGGTCGGTGCGAGCAATCCGGTGACGATCTCGCGGACCAGCGGCTCGAGCAACGCCCAGGTCTCGTGGTCGCCGGTGCGGACGGTGCCGGTCAGCATGCCGGTCTGCGGTATGGCGTTGGGGGCCTGGCCCGCGACCACAGCTCCCCACACCATGACCGTGCTGGTCCGCGGGTCGACGCGCCTGCTCAGCATTCCGGGCAGGCCGGTGATGACGGTGCCCAGTGCGTAGATCAGATCGGTGGTCAGGTGCGGCCGAGAGGTGTGTCCGCCGGGCGAATCCAGCCGCAGCTCGACGGTGTCGGCCGCAGAGGTGATCGCACCGAGGCGCACGCCGACCTGCCCCACCTCGAGCCGCGGATCACAGTGCAGCGCAAAGATCTTGGTGACACCGTCGAGCGCTCCCGCGGCCACCGCGTCGAGGGCACCGCCCGGCATGACCTCCTCGGCGGGCTGAAAGATCAGGCGCACCCCGTACTGCAGGTCCGGCAGTGACGCCAGCGCCAATCCGGTCGCGAGCAGCACCGTGGTGTGTGCGTCGTGCCCGCAGGCGTGCGACACCCCCGGCACGGTCGACGAGTACACCGCGCCGGTGTTCTCCTGCAGCGGCAGGGCGTCCATGTCCGCCCGCAACGCCACCCGCGGACCATCGGGCCCGATGTCGCAGATCAACCCCGTTCCACCGGGGAGCGGCTTGGGCGACAGACCCGCCGCTTCGAGCTGCTCCATCACGAACGCGGTGGTGCCGAATTCGCGTCGGGCAAGTTCCGGATGTGCGTGAATGTGCCGCCGCCACAGAGACAGATCTGCCGTGTGCGCGTGAATCCACCGATCGATCGCGTCCTCGCGGGTACTCACGACTGCGCCGCCGAGCGAGCGGTCACGCCGTCGAGCAGACGGGCGCGAGTACCGGGATCGGCTGCGGCGCGCGCAGCAGTTCTGGCGAGACCGAGAGCTCCGTCGAGCAACGCTCGGTCGGCCGACTCGGTGACACACGCGGCGGCGAACTCCGGCTGATGTGTCACCGCGCCTCCCGCATCGAGGCCGACGACAGGATGAATACCGGGTAGAACATTCGTCACGTTTCCCATGTCTGTGCTGCCCAACGGGCGAAATCCTTCCAAATCCGGAGCCAGGGGCGATCGGCCCAATGCTTCGATCTCCTGCCGAAAAGCCGCAGCCAGCCACGAATCCGGCGTCAGCGCCGCATAGGTCGGCGACACCGTGCGGATCTCGTGAGTGCACCCGGTGGCGATTGCTCCCGCCTCGAAACATGCGTACGTCTTCGCCGTCAGAGCGTGCAGCGATTCGGTGGTGTTCGCGCGCAGGTAGTAGAGCAGCTCGGCATGGCCGGGCACGATGTTCGGTGCCACACCCCCGTCGCTGACGATGCCGTGGAGCTGCTGACCCGGCGAGAGATGCTGGCGCAGGAGCCCGAGTGCAACCTGGCTGATGGTCACCGCGTCGCCTGCGTTGATTCCCCACTCGGGAGCAGCCGACGCGTGCGCGGCGCGGCCGGTGAACTTGACCGCGATGTCCGCCAGCGCCAGCGAGGTCGCACCCACGATGTCGAAGGGACCGGGATGGACCATCAACGCCGCGCCGACGCCGTCGAACACTCCTCGCTCGAGCATCAAGACCTTGCCGCCGCCGGTCTCCTCGGCCGGGGTACCGAGCACTCGCACGGTGATCCCGAGCGCGTCGGCGACCGGAGCGAGCGCAAGCGCAGCACCCACAGCCGAGGCCGCGATGATGTTGTGCCCGCACGCATGACCGATCTCGGGCAGAGCGTCGTACTCCGCACAGATTCCGATCACCAGATCGCCGCTGCCGAACGACGCGGTGAACGCGGTGTCGATGCCTGCGACGGCCGTCTCGACCTCGAAATCGTGGGCCCGGAGCGTGTCGAGGATCTTGGCGACGCTGCGATGTTCGGCGAACGCCAGCTCCGGTTCCGCGTGGATCGAGTGCGAAAGCGCAACCACTTCGTCGGTGGCGTCGGCCAGGGCGCGGTCCATCGCCTCACCCACGTCGGCATTGTTCGATTCGTCGATCACGAGAGACAGTGTGTCACTAGCGCGACCGACTGTCGGAACAGCTGTGCCGAGTGACTACTTCCCGAAGCTGAAGTTGCTGTCGTCGGTCGCAGTGTTCAGCGCGGCGAGCAGATCCACGTGCATGCGAGCCTTGATGCCGGCCAGGTTGGCACCCCGGGTGCTCGTCAGTGCGGCGGCCTTGGCGACCGCGTCGGACACCAGCGACTCCTCCGCCGCCGTCGCCTCGACGATTCCGGCAGCCACGGCGTCGGCACCGCCGTACCGACGACCGGTCGTCATCGCCTCGACGGCGGTCTGCTTGGGCAGCCGGGAGTTGATCAGAGCAGACATTCCGACGGTGAACGGCATGTTCAGGTTCACCTCGGGCAGGCAGTAGAAGCCGCGATCGACCCGTTGGATGCGGAAGTCGTGGGAGGTGGCGAACATCGCCCCTGCGCCGAATGCGTGGCCCTGCACAGCAGCGACGGTGGCCATCGGAAAAGCGAGCAACCTGGTGTAGAGAGTGTGCACGCGATCGAGATACCAGGTGATCTTGTCCAGGTTGGCGAACAGCCAGTCGGTGTCGAGGCCGTTGCTGTAGAACTTGCCCGCCGACGTGGTGACCAGCGCCGCCGGACCGGTCGAGGCCTCGACCTCGTCGAGCAACGCGTGGGTGGCGTTGATCCAATCCGGGTGAAAACGGTTCTCGGGATTGTCCGCTCCGTCCTGGGCACCGAGGAACAGGATGTGGACGTCACCGTCGCGTTCGAGATAAGGCATGCAGCGGATACTACCCAACAGTAACTTCCGCCGGTCGCACATCCGTTGCGTCGATCTCCTACTGTTGTTCATCGTGGCAACCACCGACGCACATGCGACCGACCCAGTGACCGATCCCGAGGGTGCCGCGCGCACCGCCGCCGACGCACTCGCCGCAGCAACCGGAGTCGACACCCACACCGTGGCCATCGTTCTCGGTTCCGGATGGCAGGCGGCAGCCGACGTCTTCGGCTCCCCCACCGCGACCGTGCGCATGGCCGACCTGCCCGGGTTCGCGCCACCGTCGGCGTCGGGCCACTCCGGCACCATCACCTCGGTGGACGTCGGCGGCACCCACACACTGCTGCTGCAGGGACGCACGCATGCCTACGAGGGGCACGACCTGCGACGCGTCGTGCATCCGGTGCGGACCGCGATCGCGGCAGGTGCCACGACCGTCGTGCTGACCAACGCTGCAGGCGGTATCCGAGACGGCATGAGCGTCGGGCAGCCCGTGCTGATCTCGGACCACCTCAATCTGACGGCTCGTTCGCCCCTCGTCGGGGCGGAGTTCGTCGATCTGGTCGACGCGTACTCCCCCGAACTTCGGGCCCTTGCGGCCGACATCGATCCGTCTCTCGAGGACGGCGTCTATGCCGGCCTTCCCGGTCCGCACTACGAGACGCCCGCCGAGATCAGGATGCTGCGCACACTCGGTGCGGACCTCGTGGGAATGTCGACCGTGCACGAGACGATCGCCGCGCGAGCGAAAGGCGCACGCGTCCTGGGCATCTCGCTGGTGACCAATCTCGCGGCCGGAATGACCGGTGAGCACCTGAATCACACCGAAGTACTCGCTGCAGGCAAGGAGTCCGCTGCCCGCATGGGATCGCTGTTGCACGAGTTGGTCTCCCGCCTGTGACCGAGAATCTCACCGAGCGAGTACAACGATGGATCGCAGGCGATCCCGACCCCGCTGCTCGCGAAGAACTCGACGGCCTGCCCGATGCCGAACTCGCCGACAGGTTCAGCGGACCGCTGACGTTCGGTACCGCAGGTCTTCGTGGCCCGGTGCGCGCGGGACCGAACGGGATGAACGTGGCGGTGGTGACGAAAACCTCGGCCGGCATCGCAGCCTGGTTGGTCGAGAACGGTCTGGGTGGGTCCACCGTCGTGGTCGGTCGCGACGCCAGGAACGGCTCGGAACAGTTCGCCTTCGCGGCCGCCGAAACCTTCTCCGCCCAGGGCTTTTCGGTGGTGATGCTGCCTCGGCCGCTCCCGACCCCCGTCGTCGCCTTCGCGGTGCGGGCACTCGATGCCGAGCTCGGCGTGCAGATCACCGCGTCGCACAATCCCGCTGCGGACAACGGGTACAAGGTGTATCTCCGCGGCGGCTCGCAACTGATCCCGCCGAGCGACGCCCAGATCGAAGCGCTCATCGAGGCCACTCCCGACGCGATCGAGATTCCGCGCGCGATCGTCCAGCCCGGCGGCTCCGACATCGCTTCTCGGTATCTCGATTCCGTTGTTGCACTGCCACGTTCGAGGGGTCGCGACATCCGCATCGCATTGACTCCCCTACACGGCGTCGGCGGTGAACTTGCGATGGCAGCACTACGTGGTGCGGGGTTCCGCGATATCCGGGTGGTCGAGGAGCAGTTCGAGCCCGATCCAGCGTTTCCGACCGTCACGTTTCCCAACCCCGAGGAGCCAGGAGCAGCCGACGCCGTGCTCGCGCTGGCGGCGGACATCGACGCCGACATCGCGATCGCCCTCGACCCCGACGCCGATCGTTGTGCGGTCGGGGTGCCGACGGACAGCGGGTGGCGCATGCTGACCGGCGACGAGACCGGGGCTCTGCTCGCGAACCATCTCCTCGCCGATGCGCCCGCCGACTCGTTGGTGGCCAACACGATCGTCTCGTCGCAACTGCTCTCGGCGCTCGCTCCGGCGCGGGGCGCTCGCTATGCCCGCACCCTGACCGGATTCAAATGGCTCGTCCGCGCGGGCGAGGGCCTCGTGTACGCCTACGAGGAGGCCATCGGGCACTGTGTGGATCCGAACGTGGTGCGCGACAAGGACGGTATCTCGGCCGCGGTGGTGCTGGCAGATCTGGCCGCCGGCCTGAAGCAGGATCGTCGCACCCTGCTCGACGTACTCGACGACCTCGCGGTCGAGTTCGGGGTTCACCTGGGTGCGCAGGTATCGCGGCGGGTCGCGGACCTCGCCGACATCGGGAACATGATGCACCGGTTGCGCAGCGCACCGCCGACGGAACTGGCCGGCCGGACGGTCACCGTCCTGGACTACGCCCAGCGCGACGACGAATTACGCACCGACGCAGTCGAGATCAGCGGGTCGGGGCTGCGGGTGATCGTGCGGCCCTCCGGCACCGAACCCAAGCTCAAGGCCTACCTCGAAGTGATCGAGCACGTCGACGGCCCCGAGGACCTGCCGAGAGCGCGGGCGGCGGCAGCCGAGATCCTGGCCGAACTGACCGACTTCGCCCAGCACCTCTAGGCGTCGACGACCCGAACGTCAGAACAGCGCCGACTGCACCGCAGGCAGATCTGATGTGAAGGCCCCGAGTTCGATTCGCCGACCCTTCAACGGCGCAAGATCCACGACGTAGGTCTCGTCGTCGACGGTCGCGATCACCGCCTGCCCGACGCATGTCCTGATCTCGAGTCCGTGGGAACCGGTTGCGACATCCGCGGGGTAGGCGACGCGGCTGACGTTCTCGCTCAATGCCTCCCGGCCTGCGGGCGGGACCCATGGTTCGTCGATCGGGGTGCATCCGGCGACGCCGGCCTCGGTCAGCATCTCGCGGACCTGCTGGGCCCGGACGGCGACGGCGGCCTCGAGCCTGTCCACGTCGATCGGCAGACACAGCGACGCGGCTTTCGCCGCGGACCGCACGGCCTGCCGTAGCCCCATCGATTCGGTCACGAGGTCCTCGGCCACCCGGACGGCCTTGCCGTCGTCGGCATGGGCGACGTACTGCGCGCAGATGGCACCCTGCTCGGCGAGCCGACCCCATTTGCGCGTGTCCGCCGCCGTCCCGATCTTGAAGGTGCCGTTGGCGAACGCCGCAAGGTACAGCCAATGCGGTTGCATCACATGTTTTTCCAGATCACGCGAGACGAATCCGCTGCGATGCACGGTGTGCACGAATCGAAAGCTGTCCTTGTCGGCGCACGTCGCGCACTGTCCCGACGCGACGGCCCGCTCCCGACCGGGGCACGGCACGTAGCGCGGCGGGCCGTCGGCCCGAAATGCCATGCGCCCGGTGCAGTACCGATCGGTCGAAGCACCCGGCGCACGGAAACCGAGCCTGCGGCCGACCAGTTCGTGGAACTCGATCTGCTCGGTGTCGACATCGAGCACCCGCAATCTCGGTCGCGGTGTAGGTGACGCCTCCGATGGCCAGGAGACGCCGAGAACCAATCGACCTGCGACAGAGGGAGTCAGCGCGGACCGAACTGACGATCGCCCGCGTCACCGAGGCCGGGAACGATGAAGGCGTTGTCGTTGAGGCCGTCGTCGATGCTCGCTGCCACCAGTCGCACCGGCAGTCCCGAGGCTTCGAGCGCGGCAACTCCTTCGGGAGCGGCCACGACGCAGATGGCGGTGACGTCCGCCGCACCGCGGCCGACGAGCAGTTCGATCGTGTGGACCATGGATCCGCCGGTGGCGAGCATCGGGTCCAGCACGTAGACGGGCGTCTGCGACAGGTCGTCCGGCAGGGATTCCATGTACGGGACGGGCTGATGGGTTTCCTCGTCACGGGCCATTCCGACGAAACCGACGCGGGACTGCGGGATGAGGCTGCTGGCCTTCTCGACCATGCCGAGGCCTGCGCGCAGAACCGGGACCAGCAACGGCGGTCGCGCCAGCCTGGTGCCCTCGGTGACCGCGACGGGCGTGCGTACCTCGAAGGTGTCGATCGCAGCGTCGCGAGTGGCCTCGTAGACCAGCATGTGAGTGAGCTGACGCAGAGCCGACCGGAACGTGGCATTGTCGCTGCGCTCGTCCCGCATCGTGGTGAGCAGGGCTGCGGCCAGTGGGTGATCGACCACGTGTGTTTCCATGCCGACAAGGATAGGACCTGGGCGGCAGGACGCGAACGGCAACTCGGGGGAACCGAATGGCACGTACCCGCGTCGAACCAATTGGGCGTCGCACTCGGCGACCGTGAATCGATCGCATTCTCAGGGGGCACTGATGGCCGAGCTCGTCGTCGAAACCGAGGGGGTCCTCGCGTACGGTGCGGTGGCGTCGACCATGGCCGAGCAGATCGCCGCGGCAAGTGCTGCCGCCGCCGCGTGCGGCCCCGCGGTGCTGGCTCCGGTCTTCGGTCTGATCGGACAGGAGTTTCTCGGTGCGGTCACCGGCACCCATCTGGCGCACACCGACGCCGTCGTGCGCCTGGCGAGCACGGTGGCGAGCATCGGTTCCTCGGCCACCGCATCCGCGGTGTCGTACGCCCTCACCGATGCCGGCACCGGCGCAACCGTTGCGGCCTCGGCCGCTGATACCACCGCGGCCTCGGCCGCCGGTATCGCACAGGACGAGCGGTAAGCGCCGATGATCGATCTGCTGGCCCGTCCCATCGTCGATCTGCTCGGAGCCTTCGGCAACGGGGCGCTCCCCACCGGCGGTCCGGCCGACGTACTGCGCGTGTCCTCGGCAGCGATCGAGGCGGCCCAGGGAATCGGCAGGGTCGCGATCACCGAGCTCGCGGCGAACTGGAACGGTGACGCCGCCGACGCGGCCATTCGGTACGCCGAGAACGCTCATACGAGCGCACTTGCCCTCGCCGACCACGCCGACGACATCGCTGCCGTGGTCGACCAGGCCTGCCGCGACACCAATCGAGGCTTTCTCGAACTGCAGTCGATCGTGCACTCGTTCGTGGGAATCGCACTGTCGGCCGGACCGATCATCGCCACCCCGCCGGGGCAGACCATGCTGATCACGGCGGCCATCGAACACCTCGAACGAGCGCTCGTGGTCGTGGCGCGCGTGCGGGGCGAGTTGGCCGTCCACACCGCGAAAGTCGGCGATCTGGCCGCTCCCCCGACAGTTCCCGGCCCCGTCGGCGGCGGACCGACATCGTCCCCCGGCTCACCCTCGAATCTCATGACCTCGCCCGCGACATCACAGGTGATCGAAGCAGGCGAGAAGCTGGCGAAGACGTTCGCGCAGTCCGTCTCCTCCCCCGCCGCCGGAGCCGAGTCACCGAGCAGCGGTGTCGGTGGCGGCGGTGCCCATAACTACCTGGGCAATCCGGGCACCGATCCCTACCGAACCCCAGACAGCACCGGCCGGGGAGTCGAGATCCGGCTACCGGACGGCAGTACCGTCACCGCACCCAACGCCGAAGCCGCAGGTGCCGTCCGTAGCGCACTGACCCAACAGGGCGTGCCCTACGCGTGGGGCGGCACCACGCCGGGCAGCGGACTCGACTGCAGCGGATTGACCCAGTGGGCGTACGCACAGCAGGGCGTCGAGATTCCGCGTCTGGCACAGGAACAGGACATCGGCTCCGCCGTGGCACCGGGTGAGGTGATGCCCGGTGACCTCGCCGTCTGGGACGGACACGTGGCCATGGTGATCGGCAACGGTCAGCTCGTCGAGGCAGGCGACCCGGTGCAGGTGGGGCCGATCAGAACGACCAACAGCGGTATGGGCTTCAAGGGCTTCTACCGTCCGACCGAATGAAGGGCCGGCCAGTGACGGACTCGGACATCACCGTCGTCAGTGCCGTATCGGGAACACGATCGGGATCGGTGACGGTGCGCGCCACCGAACACGGACTGCCGATCGGGATCGCGATCGACGAACGCGAACTGCGCTACGGCGGAGGCGCTTTGGCGTCGACGATTCTCGAGCACTGTGTACGGGCGAGTGCGGCCGCACGAGCTCAGCGGCGCACCCTCCTCGCCGAGGACGGCGTTCCCACCGAGGTTCTCAATCGTCTCGGTCTGCCCACCCGTGCCCGAGTCGCCGCCGAAGCGAACGAGCATCTTGCAGGGGACTCCGCACCCACGAGTTGGTTGAAGCAGGTATGACCCACGCCCACACCACCGAACTCGACGCTCTGGTCGGCAGTGCCCAGCACCGGCTGGACGCACTTCGCGAAACGCACGAGCGACTGGACCGCATCAGAATTCGACTCACCTCGCCGGACGATCTGGTGACCGTCGTCGTCGATGGGTCCGGCGCCCTGGTCGAGCTCGAACTCGCCGAGAACCTCGGATCGGTTGCCGCTCATGCACTCGCGTCGACGATCACCGTCGTCGCTGCCGACGCTGCACGTGCGGCGCTCGACCAGCGCGAGGCGATCCTGCAAAGTCTGCAGGGTTCGTTCACAGACTCCTGAGATAGGCTTCGCGCCATGGCTGGAGACATCATCCCGATCGAACTCGGTCTCACCGCCGGTGACTTCTCGACACTGTGGGCACCGGAGTGGCGAGAAGGCGACGACGAGTGGGAGGCATTCCTCGGACACGAGGAAGACCTGTACGGATTCTCGACCGTCGCAGAGCTCGCGGCATTCGTCAGGTCCGACGACGACAACGACCTCGTCGACCATCCGTCGTGGAAGGTGGTCTCCGCACTCGCCGCACACGAACTCGAGCCCGACGATCTGCACCGCTTCGATCTGGTCGCCGTGCCGGAGTTGGTGGCCTCCGATCCCGAAGCCGACGTTCTCGCCGAACTGCAGGCCACCTTCGACATCGTCTCCTCGATCGGCGATGTCTGCGAACTGCGCCCGGTCACAAGCTTTTTCGGATCCAACCCTTTCGTCGGGGCAGTCGGCGGAGGCGTCGAGAACTTCCTCGGTCGCGAGGGCGGTGAACTGTGGGACCGCATCGGTGCAGCGGTCGCCAAGCACTGGGACGACGTGCTCGACGCGGTCGACTCCATCGTCACCTCCCCCGATGTCGACTCCGCTGCCGTTGCCGTCGCCGAAGCCGAGATCACCGCAGCCGCCGAGAACGCCGTCGACGCCGATGACGTCACGGACGACATCGACTCCGATTCGGACGACGACGACGAAGACGACGACTCCGCCGCGGTGGATCGCGATCCGATCGCCGCAGCCGCGGCCGAAGATACCTTCTGGACCACCGTCGGCATCGACCCGATTCGCATCATCACCTCGGACGACACGCTCTACACCCTGCGGTGCTACCTCGGCGACAAGCCGGTGTTCCTCGGTCGCGGCGGTGCCATCAGCGTCTTCGGTTCCGAGCGTTCGTTGGCCCGCTACCTGGCCGACGATCACGATCACGATCTGGCACAGGTCAGCACCTACTCCGATGTTCAGACCGCCGCCATCGACGGCTCCCTCGACATCACGATCACCGACGACAACGTGTACGTCCTGCCCGGCCTGGCCGACGATCTCGCCGCCGGGCCAACCGCAGTCGACGTCGAACAACTCGACCTGGCCGTCGAATTGTTCACCGACGCCGCCGATTTCGCCGGTGATGATTCCGTCGACGAAGCACTCGCCACGTCCACGCCACTGGGTTGGTACGTCTCGTACGCCCTCGAGCCCAGTCCCGACCGGCTCGCGCCGAGCGCACCGTTCGACGTCGAGGCCGAAGCGTGGCGCGCCCTCGAGCGCGAGTTCGAGAGCCGACTGCGCAAGAAGTAGCCGGCCCCCGGGGCTGCTCGATCAGCCGATCAGCACCGCGTAACCCGGCTTGATGACGTCGTCGATCAGCGCCAGCCGCTCGTCGAACGGCAGGAACGCCGACTTCATCGCGTTGATGGTGAATCGCTCGAGATCGCTCCAGCCGTAGCCGAAGGTCTCGACGAGCTTGACCATCTCTCGACTCATCGACGTATCGCTCATCAAGCGGTTGTCGGTGTTGACGGTGACCCGGAATCGCAATCGGGCAAGCAGATCGAACGGGTGGGTCGCCAACGACTCGACGGCACCGGTTTGGACGTTCGAGCTCGGGCACAGTTCCAGGGGCATCCGTGTGTCGCGGACGTAGGCGGCGAGCAGGCCGAGCTCGGGTGTGCCGTCGGCGTCGGTGGTGATGTCGTCGGTGATCCGAACCCCGTGACCGAGCCTGTCGGTGCCGCAGAACGCCACTGCTTCCTGGATCGACGGCAGACCGAACGCCTCTCCAGCGTGAATGGTGAAGTGCGCGTTGCTCGCTCGCATGTATTCGAAGGCGTCGAGGTGGCGACTGGGAGGGAAGCCCGCTTCGGCACCGGCGATGTCGAAGCCCACGACGCCGCGGTCACGGAACCGGACCGTCAGTTCGGCGATTTCCCGCGAACGCGCCGCGTGCCGCATCGCGGTGAGCAAGGTTCCGATCGTGATGTTCTTGCCGCGCACCTTGGCCGCGGAGATCCCTGCCTCGAAGCCGGCGAGCGTATGGGTGACGACCTCGTCGAGAGTCAGTCCGCGCTCGAGGTGCTGTTCCGGCGCGAAGCGAACCTCGGCGTACACGACGCCGTCGTCGGCCAGATCCTCGGCGCATTCGCGCGCCACCCGGAACAGTCCTTCGGGAGTCTGCATCACGGCAACGGTGTGCGCGAACGTCTCGAGGTACCGCACGAGCGAGCCGCTGTCCGCGGCGTCGCGGAACCACTCGCCCAATGCCGCGCCGTCGGTGGCGGGAAGATCGCCGTAGCCGCATTCGTCGGCCAGTTCCAACACGGTCTGCGGGCGGAGTCCGCCGTCGAGGTGATCGTGCAGCAACGCCTTGGGAGCTGTCCTGATCGACGCGAGATCGAGTGGCGCACTGCCACCGATCGAGGACTGAGTGTTCTCCGCGGTGCTCATGTGACGACGGTAGCGTGCGGCTCGCACGCACGCGCGTCTGTCATCACCACTCGGCGAGTCCGCGGATTCCCCCGAACTTCGCCGCTTCTGCGACCTATTTCGTTGCATTGTTACTCTAATGAAAACAATTCCGTCGATACACAGCGGATCTGCGACGGAAATCGTAGTGTTCAGCACACACGCGCGGCCGATTCTGTCGGGTCCCCTCCGACGTCCTCGGTCGTCTCGAACCTCGGAGAGATCTATGTCCACTGTGGAACCGCCGAACACCCTTCCGGGTAAAGGACTCAACACCGGCGCTCTCGGGCTGGTCGGCAACATCGTCATCGGCTTGTCGGCGGTGGCCCCGGCCTACAGCCTCGCCGCGACCCTCGGTTACGTGGTTCTGGCCGTCGGCGACAAAGCGCCCTCGATGTTCCTCATCGCCTTCGTTCCGATGCTGCTCACCGCCTTCGCCTACCGCGAACTCGGGCGTGACACACCGGACTGCGGCACGTCGTTCACCTGGGGTACCAAGGCATTCGGGCCCTGGGTCGGTTGGATGGCCGGGTGGGGGCTGGCCGTCTCGGCGATCATCGTGCTGGCCAACGTCGCCGAGATCGCTGCCATCTATCTGTTCGAGTTCCTGGGACTGTCCGGGTTGGCGGAGTCGACCGCGGCCAAGGTCGCCCTCGGTTCGTTCTTCATCGTCTCGATGACCTATGTCAGCTTTCGCGGCATCCTCATCAGCGAACGCATGCAGAACGTGTTGCTGGTCGTGCAGTTCGGGGTGCTCATCGGAGTGTCGGTGACTGCTCTGGTCAAGGTGGGTACCGGGACCGCAGGACCGCAGGCGATCACGCCGCAATGGAGCTGGTTGGTTCCCACCGGAGTGACGATGTCCGACGCGGCCCAGGCCATCATCCTGTGCATCTTCATCTATTGGGGATGGGACGCCTGCCTTGCCGTCGGCGAGGAAACGAAGGATTCGGAGAAGACTCCGGGACGCGCCGCGGTGATCACCACGCTCATTCTCGTGGCCACCTACGTGCTCGTCGGATACGCCGTGCAGTCGTTCGCCGGGTTCGGCGACACCGGCATCGGCCTGAACAACCCGGACAACGTCGACGATGTGCTCACCATTCTCGGCGATCCGGTCGCGGGTTCGATCGTCGCGTCGCTCCTACTGCTGACCGTCTCCATCTCGGCACTGTCCTCCACGCAGACGACCATCCTGCCCACGGCCCGCGGAACATTGTCGATGGCCGTGTACGAAGCGATCCCCAAGCGGTTCGCCAGCGTGCACCCCAAGTACATGACGCCCGGCTTCGGCACGCTCGTGATGGGTGCCGCGGCGCTGATGTTCTATCTGGTGCTCACTTTCGTCAGCGCCAACGCGCTGCAGGATTCGGTGGCATCACTCGGGCTCGCGGTCGCGTTCTACTACGGCATCACCGCGTACGCGTGCGCCTGGTACTTCCGTCGCACACTGTTCTCGTCCGTCCGAAACCTGTTCATGCGCGGGATCTTTCCGCTCCTCGGCGGGCTGTCGATGACGTGGGCGTTCGTGCAGAGCGCGGTCGACATGATCAAGCCCGACTACGGTTACACCGTCTACGGTCCGATCGGCGGTGTGTTCGTCCTCGGCGTCGGCATGCTGGTACTCGGAATTCCGCTCATGCTGCTGTGCTTCGTGGGCAACAAGGACTTCTTCCAGGGCAAGACACTCACCGCGTCCACCGAAGTCAAGGTTCCGGACACTTACCAGTAGAGAAGGACACCCCATTCATGAAGATCACCGTCGGCTATCTCGCCACTCCCAGCGGCGACGACGGCGTAGCCCTGGCCACCGCCCTCGCCCGCGCCCTCGACGCGTCCATCGACATCGTGCTGGTCATGGCCGTGGACGAACCGGTCATGGAAGGCAGTGGACCGTATCGAAAAGTTCTCGCGGCCAAGGCCGAGGGCTGGGTGGCCGACGCGGCCGCCCAGGTGCCGTCGGGCATCGAGGTGACCACGCACGTGCTCTCGCACGAGTCCTTCGCCCGTGCCCTGATCGACTTCGCGGTGCAGACCGATGCGGACATGATCGTCGTGGGCGGAGCCGGCGACGGCTTGCTGAATCGGCATTCCGTCGGTTCGGTTGCCGGCCAGCTCCTGCATGCGTCGGAGGTGCCGCTGGCACTCGCACCTCGGGGCTACCGGCTCTCGAACGCACCGATCACCGACCTCACCGTCGCAGTACCGACCCGAGCGTCCGCCCCTAATCCGTTGCCGTTCGCGATCACTCTCGCCAGCGCCGCGCACGTGCCTCTTCGGTTGGTGTCGCTGGTCTCGCTCGAGCCGACCGGGGCCCCGAGTGACGAGACCTCACTGGATACGCGTCGACGACAGGTCGCTGCCGCGCAGGACAATCTCGACCACGCGGTGCGCACGCTCCCCGATATCGACGGCCTGGAGTCGATCGTCGCCGACGGTTCGACGCTGGCCGAGGCGATGGGCAACCTCGATTGGAAGCCGGGCGATGTGCTGTTCCTCGGCTCGAGTCGATTGGCCACTCCCAAGCGGGTGTTCCTCGGTTCGAGTGCGGCGAAGATTCTGCGTGCCGCCCCGGTGCCGGTGATCGTCGTTCCGCACGAGTAGAGCGGCTTCGGCGCACGTGAGCAGAAGCTCGTAGCAGAGGTCGAGTTTCCGTGCACGTGCGGCGCAGCCGCTCTAACTGTCGAAGCCCAGACCCAGCGCGTCCATGCCCTTGAGCCACAGTCCTCGTTTACCGCCGTTGCGATCGGCTCGGGCGAATGCCGCGCGGGTGATGTTGATCCCGATCGACTTGAGGGGCTCGGGTGGGAACGGCAACGGCATGCTGCGCACCATCTTCAGGCGTGTTCGTTCGGTGTCCTTGCCGTCGAGCAGATCGAGGGCGGTGCGGGCACCGAAGTGCGACGCGCCGACGCCCAGGCCGGTGAACCCGGCGACCGAGGCCACCCGTCCGTTCATGCCGAGATCCCAGAAGGCGCTGAACCGCGAGCACGTGTCGATCGATCCGCCCCAGGCGTGGGTGGCGCGGATTCCCTCGAGGCTCGGGAACATCTGCAGCAGGTGTTCGGCGAGCAAAGCGAACTCTTCGGGATGTTGGGTTCGGCGTGGGTCGGTGTCGCCACCGTAGAAGTAGTGCGCGTCCCACCCGCCGAACAGGATGCGGTTGTCGGCCGTCAACCGGAAGTAGTGAAATCTGTTGCCGGAGTCGGCCAATCCTTCGCGGCCGGACCAGCCGATGTCGGCGAGCTGGGCCGACGTCAGTGGTTCGGTCATGATCACGTAGTCCCACACCGGGACGATCCAGTGACGGAGTTTGCGACGCAACGATTTCGATGCCGAGGTGGCCAGCAGCACCTTGCCGGCCTCGATGGTACCGTAGCCCGTCTTGACTCGAATACCTGTGCGGGACTTGCCGATCGACAGCGCCCGAGTGTTCTCGTGAATGCGAACGCCGAGCGACTCGGCCGCGTCGGCCAGGCCCCAGGCGAGTTTGGCGGGGTCGATCATCGCGACATCGGGGTCGAACAGTGCACCGCGCGCCATCGGCGAGATGATCCTGGACCGCACTGCAGCGGCGTCGAGGTATTCCATCGGCTGCGCCAGTCGCCTCCCCTCGTCGCCGAGCTCCCGCAGGTCGTCCACCTGCCAGTCGAAATTGGCGATGTCGAGCTCGCCGGTGCGTTCGATGTCGGCGTCGATCCCATACTTGTCCGCAGTCGCGCAGATCGCGTCGAGCGTCTCGGTGCCCATCCTCAGCAGTTCCGGTAGTTCGTCGGCGTAGCGATCGAGTCCGTTGCCCAGTCCGTGCGTCAGACTGGCCGCACAGAAGCCGCCGTTGCGTCCGGTTGCACCCTCGGCGATGCGGTCGCCTTCGAGCAGCACGATCGATCGGTTCGGGTTCTCCTCTGCCGCATGCAGAGCCGCCCACAGTCCGGTGAATCCGCCGCCGACGATCACCAGATCCGCTGCAGTCGAACCGGTATGCCGGGCCCGTGGCTCCGGGCGTTCGGGACGATCGAGCCAGTAGGACTCCGGTGCCGCGCCCGCAACCATGGTCACGCCGCGGTCGGTGGGAGTGGTTGCCCACGGTGCGTTCATCGGGCATCTCCCTGCGTTGCAGCGTCGACGGACGCGAAGACCGTTCGGTGCCAGGGCTTTCGGGCCACACCGGTGATGTCGGTCATGACGTGCTTGACGGTGAGGTACTCGTTGAGCGAGTAGCTGGACATGTCCTTGCCGAAACCCGAGGCCTCGAATCCGCCGTGTGGCATCTCGCTGATGATCGGGATGTGGTCGTTGATCCATACACAGCCGGCGGCGATCTCCCGCGTCGCTCGGCCCGCGCGGTACAGGTCGCGGGTCCACGCCGAGGCGGCGAGTCCGAACTCGGTGTCGTTGGCACGTCGGATCGCGTCGTCGTCCCCGTGATGTGTGGACACCGTGAGCACCGGACCGAACACCTCGTCGCGATAGATCTCGTCCTGCTCACCGACATCGGCGATCAGGGTGGGCGGATAGAAAGCGCCTCGCCCCTCGGGCACACGGCCTCCGGTCACCACCCTGGCACCTGCATCGCGGGCCCGATCCACCATCGCAGCCACCCGATCTCGGTGCGCGACGGAGATCAACGATCCCATGTCCGTTGCCGGATCCCTCGGGTCTCCCACGACGACGCGACCCATCAACTCGGCGACTCCGGCGACGAAGTCCTCGTACAGGGATTCGGCGACTATGGCGCGGGTGGCCGCCGTGCAGTCCTGGCCGCCGTTGATCAGCGATCCCGCGACGGCACCGTGGATGGCTGCGTCGAGGTCGGCGTCGTCGAACACCACCAGCGGTGCCTTGCCCCCGAGCTCGAGCTGCACCCGCGTGCCGTGCGCGGCGGCTTGCGCCATGACGCGCCTGCGGACGGGAGTGGAGCCGGTGAACGTCATCAGGTCCAGTCCGGCATGGGAGGACAGCGCGACTCCGGCGTCCACTCCGGTTCCGGTGACGACGTTGAACACCCCGTCGGGTACGCCTGCCTCGGTGGCCAAGCGCGCCAGCCGCAGGGTGGTCAGCGGCGTGAGTTCACTGGGCTTGAGCACGATGGAACACCCGGCCGCCAACGCCGGTATCGCTTTCCACACCGCCATCTGCAGCGGATAGTTCCACGGAGTGATCGACCCGACCACTCCGACGGCGTCCCGGCGGATGGCGGAGGTGTGCTCACCCGAGTACTCCGCAGCAGCCTTGCCGTCCAGGTGCCGCGCCGCCCCGGCGAAGAACTCGATGTTGTCGATGCTGCCCGGAACATCGAATTCGGTTGCCAGCCTTGTCGATTTGCCGGTCTGCGCCACTTCCTCGGACACGAAGTTCTCCGCGTCGGCCGCAACGAGACGCGCCAGTTCCATCAACACGGCGCTGCGGTGCGCGGGGGTGGCGGTGGACCATGCCGGAAAGGCCGATCGAGCATGCGAGAGAGCCGAATCGACGTCCTCGGCGGTGGCCAAACCGACGTCGGCAGCGACAGCTCCGGTCGCGGGATCGTCGACCTCGTACCGATCACCGCCACCGTCGACCGCGCGTCCGTCGATCCAACAACCAGGAATGTTCGCCATGCCTGCAGAGTACCGGCGAACCCACTGATTCTCTCTGTTTCGAGCCTTTCGACAACTGATTCTGTCGTTTGGATCGACAATTGACACGCTTTTCATCGTGGACGGGTTGTGTTCACGGCCACGACAGTGACAAGATCGAGCCATGCCCGAGCAACCGCCCATCGCACTCGACGACGTCTCCAAGGCGATCATCGAGCAACTCCAAGAGGACGGGCGTCGCTCGTACGCCGCCATCGGCAAAGCCGTCGGACTCTCGGAAGCGGCTGTCCGTCAACGAGTTCAGCGCCTGACGGACTCCGGCGTCATGCAGATCGTCGCGGTGACCGATCCGGTGCAGGTCGGATTCAAGCGGCAGGCCATGATCGGCATCAAGTGCACCGGCGACAGTTACGCACTGTCCGAGGAACTGTCGGCGATCGATGCGATCGACTACGTCGTCCTCACCGCAGGGTCGTTCGACGTCGTCGTGGAAGTGGTGTGCGAGGACGACGAACAACTCCTGCAGATCCTGAACAAGCAGATCAGAAGTCTCGACGGCGTCACCAGCACCGAAACCCTGGTCTATCTCAAACTTGTCAAGCAGCAATACAATTGGGGAACACGATGACACGAACGACAGCCGAACTCGATGCTTCCGCAGCCAAGCACCTGTGGGGCCACTTCACCCGCCACGGCGCAGGGGTCACTCCCCCGATCATCACCCGCGGGGAAGGCTCGACCATCTGGGATTCCAACGGAAAGAGCTACATCGACGGTCTGTCGGGGCTGTTCGTGGTCCAGGTGGGACATGGCCGTGAAGAACTGGCCGAGGCCGCAGCCAAGCAGGCCAAAGAACTGGCGTTCTTCCCATTGTGGTCGTACGTCACCGAACCGGCCATCGAACTTGCCGAGCGGCTCGCCGGTTACGCCCCCGGCGACCTGAACCGGGTCTTCTTCACCACCGGTGGCGGCGAGGCCGTCGAGAGCGCATGGAAGTTGGCCAAGCAGTACTTCAAGAAAGTCGGCAAGCCCGGTAAGCACAAGGTGATCTCGCGAGCGATCGCCTACCACGGCACCCCGCAGGGTGCGCTGGCCATCACCGGAATCCCCGCGCTCAAGGAACCGTTCGAGCCGCTGACGCCGGGCGCGTTCCGAGTGCCGAACACCAACATCTACCGCGCCCCCGCTCCCCTGGACACAGATCCGAAAGCATTCGGAATCTGGGCCGCGGACCGGATTGCCGAGGCAATCGAATTCGAGGGCCCCGATTCGGTGGCCGCGGTGTTCCTCGAGCCGGTTCAGAATGCCGGGGGTTGCTTTCCTCCCCCGCCCGGATACTTCGAGCGCGTCCGTGAAATCTGCGACCGCTACGACGTACTCCTGGTTTCGGACGAGGTGATCTGTGCGTTCGGCCGGATCGGATCGATGTTCGCGTGCAACGACTTCGGCTACGTACCGGACATCATCACCTGCGCCAAGGGATTGACCTCGGGCTACTCCCCCATCGGCGCAATGATCGCCTCCGACAAGCTCTTCGAGCCGTTCGACGACGGCACGTCGAGCTTCGCACACGGATACACCTTCGGCGGCCACCCCGTCTCCGCCGCCGTTGCCATGGCCAACCTCGACATCTTCGAGCGCGAGGGCATCAACGCGCACGTCGCAGACAACGCCCCGGCGTTCCGTGCCACGCTCGAGAAACTGCACGACCTGCCGATCGTCGGCGACGTCCGCGGCGAGGGATTCTTCTACGGCATCGAGTTGGTCAAGGACAAGGCCACGAAGGAAACGTTCAGCGATGCCGAAGCAGAGCGCATCCTTCGCGGATTCCTGTCCACCGCGCTGTTCGACGCCGGGCTGTACTGCCGCGCCGACGACCGCGGCGACCCGGTGGTACAGCTGGCACCACCGCTGATCTGCGGCCAGAAGGAGTTCGACGAGATGGAGCAGATCCTGCGCAGCGTGCTGACGGAGGCAGGCAACCTGATCTGACCGGGCTCGCTACTGCCCGAGCTCCTCACCGACCGATGCGGTCGATCACCAGGGGCCTCGGCTGCGAGGCCGTGGCCCCTATCTCCCAACTGGATTCGAGTGCCTGCTGCGCATACTCGAAGCGCTCGGGGGTGTCGGTGTACAGCGTCGCCAGTCGATCCCCAGCACGTACCCGATCGCCGGGCTTGGCGTGCAGCCGCACACCGGCAGCGCTCTGCACCGGCTCACCCTGTCGCTCGCGGCCCGCGCCCAGTCGCCAGGCCGCGAGCCCGACGCCCATTGCGTCCACCCCGGTGACGACGCCGTCGGCGGTGGCGGTGAAGTCCTGGCTCTCCCGGGCGACAGGTAGTGCGGCATCGGGATCGCCGCCCTGCGCGGCGATCATCGTTCGCCACCGATCCATGGCCGAACCGTCGGCGAGCTTGTCGGCCGGATCGATGCCCTCGATCCCGGCCGCGGTGAGCATCGTGCGCGCCAGCGTGATCGTCAGCTCGACGATGTCGGCCGGGCCACCTCCGGCGAGAACCTCGACCGACTCCTCCACCTCGAGCGCGTTGCCCGCGGTGAGCCCGAGCGGGGTGTCCATCGCCGTCAGCACCGCCAGAGTCCGCACGCCCGCATCGGTTCCGAGCTCGACCATCGCTGTGGCCAGTTCACGTGCGTCGTCGACGTTCTTCATGAACGCACCGGCACCGACCTTGACATCCAACACGAGCGCCCCGGTGCCCTCCGCGATCTTCTTGCTCATGATCGAGCTGGCGATCAGTGGGATCGACTCGACCGTTCCCGTCACGTCGCGCAGTGCGTAGAGCTTCTTGTCGGCCGGAGCCAGATCGGCACCGGCAGCGCACACGACAGCACCGATCGCCGGATCGGCCAGGATGCGATGCATCTCCTCACCGCTCAGATCCGCTCGCCAGCCGGGGATGGACTCGAGCTTGTCGAGCGTTCCGCCGGTATGTCCGAGTCCTCGACCCGACAGCTGCGGCACAGCCGCCCCGCAGGCGGCGACGAGCGGAGCCAGCGGCAGCGTGATCTTGTCTCCGACACCACCGGTCGAGTGCTTGTCGACGGTGGGCAGCGGCAGCGCCGAGAAGTCCATTCGGGTACCCGACGCGATCATCGCGTTCGTCCACGTACCGAGCTCGCGACGCGACAATCCACGCCACAGAACGGCCATCGCGAGAGCCGACATCTGTTCCGGCGCGACGGATCCGCGGGTGAACTCCGCGATCACCCATTCGATCTGTTCGTCGTCGAGAACGCGCCCGTCTCGCTTGGCGCTGATGATGGATACGGCGTCAGGCATGGTTGTTCACGCGTCCTTCGTCGAGGTTGTCGGGGCCGAAAGCATTCGGGAGCAACTCTGCCAGTCGAGCCGGTCCCGAGACGGTGTCGACGAGCAGATCCGGGCCGCCGAACTCGTACAGCAGCTGTCGGCATCGCCCGCACGGCATCAGAATTTCACGCCTGGAATCGCAGCAGGAAAAGGCGACGAGTCTGCCGCCGCCGGTCGAGTGCAGGTTGGACACCAACCCGCACTCCGCGCAGAGCCCCAAACCGTATGAGACATTTTCCACATTGCACCCGGTGACTATCCGATTGTCGTCCACCAGAGCCGCCGCACCGACCGGAAAGTTCGAGTACGGGGCGTAGGCACGGCCCATTGCCTCATGAGCATTGTCGCGCAACGTCTTCCAGTCGATTTCGTTCATGGTGAACCATCCAATCACGGTGTCTGAATTGATGCAGAGATCCGGTCCGATGAGCATTCATCAATTGGGAAGGCAAACCTAACACCGCATTTCGGCACCGTACGAACCTCGAGTCGAATTAGTTCCGTGTTTCGAATGGGTTTACAGTTTCCAGTAAGCGGCTAGTACAACCAGCACTAGGGCCGAATCGCGACAAATCGAGCCAGGCAAGACCGGCCACCGGGGCTCGATGCGTCCACCAACGACGTTGGAGGCATTGCACTCGATGAGTAGCACGACGGAAGTCGCTCCGGTCAAGGAGCGCAAGCGGTCTCTGTACCGCGGGGACCCGGGCATGTGGTCCTGGGTTCTGCACCGCATCACAGGCGTTCTGGTCTTTTTCTTTCTGTTCGTCCACGTTCTCGACACGGCGATGGTTCGGGTCAACCCCGAGACGTACGACGCCATCATCGAGACCTACAAGACCCCGCTCGTCGGCCTGATGGAAATCGGCCTCGTCGCGGCAGTGCTGTACCACGCGTTGAACGGCATCCGCGTGATGTTGATCGACTTCTGGTCCAAGGGACCGCAGTACCAGAAGCCGATGCTGTGGGCGATCGCAGTCATCTGGCTCGTCGTCATGATCCCCGGCGCGGGACGAATCTTCTACAACATGTTCACGGCGGGTGGTCACTGATGTCGACGCAGGGTCCCGAGGCCAAGGTCCTCGGCACGAACTACGACCGTCCGGCCAGCTTGGCCAACCCGCGTTCGCCGCGGCGGCAGAGCAAGGGCAACTTCGAGCTCTACGCATGGCTGTTCATGCGCTTCTCCGGCCTGGCACTCGTCGTGCTCGTCCTGGGCCACATGTTCATCATGCTGATGCTCGACGACGGTGTGCACCGCATCAACTTCGCTTTCGTCGCCGGTCGTTGGGCCAGCCCGTTCTGGCAGTTCTGGGACCTGACGATGCTGTGGCTCGCTCAGCTGCACGGCGGCAACGGCCTGCGCACGATCATCGCGGACTACTCCCGCAAGGATTCGACGCGATTCTGGCTGACCACGCTGCTGGTGCTGTCGATGATCCTCATCATGGGCGTCGGCACGTACGTCATCTTCACGTTCGATCCCAACATCACGGCGAGCTAAGGACACTGACGCTTACATGCAGGAACATCGTTACGACGTACTGATCGTCGGCGCAGGCGGTGCCGGTATGCGTGCTGCGATCGAGGCCGGACCCCGTGCTCGCACAGCCGTACTGACCAAGCTCTACCCCACGCGCTCGCACACCGGCGCAGCCCAGGGTGGCATGTGTGCCGCCCTGGCCAATGTCGAGGAAGACAACTGGGAGTGGCACACGTTCGACACCGTCAAGGGCGGCGACTACCTCGCCGACCAGGACGCGGTGGAGATCATGGCCAAGGAAGCCATCGACGCGGTTCTCGACCTCGAGAAGATGGGCCTTCCCTTCAACCGGACACCCGAGGGCAAGATCGATCAGCGGCGCTTCGGTGGCCACACCCGCGATCACGGCAAAGCTCCCGTGCGTCGTGCGTGCTACGCGGCCGACCGCACCGGCCACATGATCCTGCAGACGCTCTACCAGAACTGCGTCAAGCACGACGTCGAGTTCTACAACGAGTTCTACGCACTGGATCTGTGTCTGACCGAGACCGACGACGGTCCCGTCGCGACCGGAATCATCGCCTACGAGCTGTCCACCGGTGAGCTGCACATCTTCCATGCGAAGTCGATCATCTTCGCCACCGGAGGCTCGGGCCGGATCTACAAGACCACCTCCAATGCCCACACCCTCACCGGTGACGGCATGAGCATCGTCTTCCGCAAGGGTCTTCCCTTGGAGGACATGGAATTCCACCAGTTCCACCCGACAGGTCTCGCAGGCCTGGGCATCCTCATCTCCGAGGCCGTGCGCGGTGAGGGCGGAATCCTGCGCAACGAGTCGGGTGAACGCTTCATGGAGCGCTACGCACCGACCATCAAGGACCTCGCGCCCCGCGACATCGTCGCGCGCTCGATGGTGCTCGAGGTGCTCGAAGGACGCGGTGGCGGCCCGAACAAGGACTACGTCTACATCGACGTCACGCACATCCCCGAGGAAGTTCTGGACGAGAAGCTCCCGGACATCATGGAGTTCTCTCGCACGTACCTCGGTGTCGACCCCGTCAAGGAGCCGGTGCCCGTCTACCCGACGTGCCACTACGTCATGGGCGGCATCCCCACGAAGATCCGCGGCGAGGTTCTGCGCAACAACGAGGACATCGTCCCCGGCCTCTACGCGGCCGGCGAATGTGCCTGCGTCTCCGTGCACGGAGCCAACCGTCTCGGCACCAACTCGCTGCTCGACATCAACGTCTTCGGACGTCGTGCCGGCATCGCGGCGGCCGAGTACGCGAACTCGGTCGACTTCACCCCGCTCCCCGAGGAGCCGGCGAAGATGGTGCAGGACTGGCTGGAGCTGATCCTCTCCGACCACGGACACGAGCGCGCAGCCGACATCCGTACCGAGATGCAGCAGTCGATGGACAACAACGCCTCGGTGTTCCGCACCGAAGAGCGTCTCGAGACGGCACTCAAGGATGTCCGCGCCCTCAAGGAGCGGTACAACAAGATCACCGTCGAGGACAAGGGCAAGCGCTACAACAGCGACCTGCTCGAGGCCATCGAACTCGGCTTCCTGCTCGAAATGGCGGAGGTCACGGTCGTCGGTGCACTCAACCGAAAGGAATCGCGCGGCGGACATGCTCGCGAGGACTACCCCGAGCGCAACGACGCCGAGTACATGAAGCACACCATGGCCTACAAAGAGGGCGAAGGTCTGCTCACCGAGATCCGCTTGGATTACAAGCCGGTAATCCAAACCCGCTACGAGCCGATGGAGCGGAAGTACTGACATGAGCGCACCCACCCTGGACAAGAAGTCCAACGAGTCCGATCTGCCACCCGTCCCCGAGGGCGCGGTGATGGTCAACCTCAAGATCGCGCGCTTCAATCCCGAGAGCGGTGACGGTCAGCGCTGGGACACCTTCCAGGTCCCCACACTGGCCACGGACCGTCTGCTCAACCTGCTGCTGTACGTGAAGGGTTACCTGGACGGCACCCTGACGTTCCGTCGTTCGTGCGCACACGGTGTCTGTGGCAGCGACGCGATGCGGATCAACGGTGTCAACCGTCTCGCCTGCAAGGTGCTCATGCGCGACATGCTCCCCAAGGACTCGTCGAAGACGCTGAACATCACCATCGAGCCCATCAAGGGTCTGCCGGTGGAGAAGGACCTCATCGTCGACATGGAACCCTTCTTCGACGCGTTCCGCGCCGTGAAGCCGTTCCTGATGACGACCGGCAACGAGCCGACCCGAGAGCGGATCCAGTCCGCTGCGGACCGCGCCCGCTTCGACGACACCACCAAGTGCATCCTGTGCGCGTGCTGCACCACCTCGTGCCCCGTGTTCTGGAGCGACGGCAGCTACTTCGGTCCGGCCGCCATCGTCAACGCACACCGGTTCATCTTCGACAGCCGTGACGAGGGCGCAACCGAGCGTCTGGACATCCTCAACGACGTCGAGGGTGTGTGGCGTTGCCGCACCACCTTCAACTGCACCGACGCATGCCCTCGCGGCATCCAGGTCACCAAGGCGATCCAGGAAGTCAAGCGAGCGTTGCTCTTCGCACGCTGACAACTCCCCCGCAATCGAAAGGCCCCTTCGCACACGCGGAGGGGCCTTTCGACGTTCTACGTCACACGAACGCGCCGAATCCGGTCACTCCGCGTCCGACGATCAGATTGTTGATCTGCGCGGTTCCCTCGTAGGAGTACAGGGCCTCGGCATCGGCGAAGAATCTGATGACGTCGTGCTCGATGAGAATTCCGTTGCCGCCCAGGATCTCTCGGGCCCAACCCACCGTCTCGCGCAGCCGCGTCGTACAGAACGTCTTCGCGAGCGCCGCATGCTCGTCGTAGTGGACGCCGTTGTCCTGCAACTGAGCGACACGAATCGCCATCCCGAGCGCGGCGGTGATGTTCGCCGTCATGCGGGCGATCAGGTCGGAGATCAGCTGGAACGAGGCGATCGGAGATCCGAACTGTTCGCGTTCGCGCGCATACGCCACGGCCCGCTCGTACGCGCCCATCATCACGCCCACGGCTTGAAACGCCACTCCCCCGCGCGTCAGCCGAAGCACCTTCGCAGTGTCGGCGAACGAGTTGGCCTCGGCAAGCTTGTTGCCGACCGGGACTCGGCAGTTCTCCAGATGGATGTCGGCGTTCTCCACCGCGCGGAGCGAGTACTTGCCCTCGATCTTCTCGGCCCGGAAGCCTTCGAATCCTTGCTCCACGACGAAGCCCTTGACCTCACCGTCGGCCTCGTCCTTGGCGAACACGATGGTCAGATCGGCGAAGGTGGCATTGCCGATCCATCGCTTGCTGCCGTTGAGGATCCAGTGATCACCGTCGAGGCGGGCGGTGGTCTCCAGGCCGCCCGCGACATCGGAGCCACCGTGCGGTTCGGACAGACCGAACGCGCCGATCTTCTCCATTCGACGCATGGCAGGCAACCACCGTTCGCGCTGCTCCTCGGAGCCGAGAATCGAGATACTGCTCATCGCCAGCGAACTGTGCACGCTGAACATCGTTCCCGTCGACGGATCGACCCGCGCGAACTCCATTTCGAGCCAGCCGGTGAGCAGCTTGCGTGAGGCCTTGCGGTCCTTGAACGCGTAACCGAGACCGGCGATTTCGAGCTCGGCGATCTTCGGCATCAGGTGCACCGGAGAGGTGGCCTTCTCCCAGAACTCGTTCGCCCTCGGCGCGACCTCGTCCTGCAGGAACCGACGGGTACGCAGGACCACCTCGATCTCGGAGTCGTCGAGCATGCTCTGATACCCGTAGAAATCGGATTCGAGAAAGTCCGGCGACAGTGGTCCGAGGGGCTCGTGCTCGCTCATGTTCGGCTCCTTCGTCTGGCACCTCCATCGGGCACCGCTATCGATCTTCTACCCGCCACGCGCGATTCTCACGCATGGGCCCGCGGCCGCCGACCGGTCAGCGACGCAGTTCGTCGGAGAGGGTCTCCAGTTCGTCGCCGCCCGCCATTTCCTTGGTGAGATCGTCGAGGGAGATGTCGTCGTGCGCGCAGTCCAGCGTCTGACGTCCGCGATCGAGGAGGACGAAGTGGTCTCCGACCATGTACGCGTGGTGAGGATTGTGGGTGATGAACACGACGCCGAAGCCCTTCTCCCTGGCCGCGGAGATGTATCGGAGAACCATGCCGGATTGCTTGACGCCGAGAGCGGCGGTCGGCTCATCGAGAATGAGCACTCGCGCACCGAAGAAGATGGCGCGAGCGATCGCCACGCACTGACGTTGACCGCCGGACAGTGAGCCGATGGGGGCATCGACGTCGGGCAGATCGATACCCATCTTGCGCAGTTCGTATATGGTTCTCGCGCGCATGGCGTGGGTGTCCAGGGTCTTGAAAATCTTGCCCCTGCGCAGCTCCTGGCCGAGAAAGAAGTTGCGCCACACCGGCATCAGGGAAACGACCGCGAGGTCCTGATAGACCGTCGATATGCCCTGTTCCACGGCCTGCTTCGGCGAGCCGAACGTTGTCGCCTTGCCGTCGACGAGCAGTTCCCCCTCCGACTGGCCATGCAGACCGGACATGATCTTGATCAGAGTGGACTTGCCTGCGCCGTTGTCACCGAGCACGCAGGTTACCTCACCGGCACCGACACGCAGGTCTATCCCGTGCAGCGCGATGATGTTGCCGTAGCTCTTACCGACGCCTTTGAGCTCGATCAGGGGCGTGTTCGCGGAAGACGTCATGGTCACCTTTTCGCCGCGTAGTTGCGGAAGGAGCTGTTCGCGATCACTGCGAACAGCAGCATCGCGCCGAGGAAGAACTTGAACCAGTCCGGGTTCCAGCCTGCGTACACGATGCCCTGATTGGTCATGCCGAAGATGAACGCACCGACAGCCGTACCGTATCCACCGGTGAGCAGGCAGCCGCCGATGACGGCGGCGATGATGTAGAGGAATTCGTTGCCCACGCCTTGGCCGGACTGCACGGTGTCGAAGGCGAACAGCAGGTGCATGCCGACGAACCAGGCGCAGAAGCCGACGAACATGAACAGGCCGATCTTGACCCTCGTGACCGGGACGCCGACGGCACGCGCCGATTCCTGGTTGCCGCCGACGGCGAAGATCCAGTTGCCGACCCGGGTCTTCATCAGCACCCAGGTCGCGGCGAGCGTGAACACGATCCACCACACGACGGTGATGCGGACCGAGACCCCCAGCAGCGAGAACGAGGACGAGAAGAAGGCCTTGGCCGAGTCGAATCCCTCCATGTCCGAGATGGATGGGGTGGCGACCTGGCCGGTGACGAGTTTGGTGACGGCGAGATTGACGCCGGTGAGCATCAGAAACGACGCCAACGTGATCAGAAACGACGGAATCTTGGTCGTCATCACCAGGTATCCGTTGAGGAAACCGACCGCCAGTGCCAGTACCAGCGCCAGCGCCGAGCCTGTCCATACGTTGAGGTGCAGGTTGTAGGCCAGCATGGAGGCCATGATCGACGAGAACGTCACCGCGACTCCGGTGGAGAGGTCGAATTCTCCGCCGATCATCAACAGCGAGACCCCGATCGCCATGATGCCGATGGTCGAGGATGCGTACAGCACGGTCGCGAGAGCCTCGGGTGATCGAAACGGTGGTGCCACGATGCAGAAGAAGACGAAGATGGCGACCGCACCGAACAGGGCACCGATCTCCGGGCGAATCAGCAACCGCTGCAACGGTTTCTGCTTCTTGATCCGCTCATCGGTGATCACGGTGTGTTCGGACAGAGCCGGATCGGCCTGTGTGGACATGCTCTTCCTTCCGCGCCGAAGCGACGCACTCAGCGTGTGCCGTTGCGGGCGTACTCGGCGACCGCGTCGATGTTGGTCGAGTCGATGAACGCGGGCCCGGTCAGCACCGGGGTTCCGCCGCCGATCGTGTTGCCGTTGTTGAGGTAGAGCCACAGCGAGTCGACGGCCAGGTAACCCTGCAGGTAGGGCTGCTGATCGATGGCCCACGCCACGTCGCCCGACTCGATCGCGTCGACGAGTGCGGCGTTGGTGTCGAACGTGACGATCGTGGCGTCGCTGCCCGCGTTGTTCTTCGACTGCACCGCAGTCAGCGCGATCGGAGCGGCGAGGGCAATGACGTGGTCGATGGTCGGATCCTGCTGCAGCTTGGCGGTGATGGTCGACTCGACGGACGGCATGTCCTTGCTGTTGACGTTCAGGATCTCGGTGGTACCTCCGAAGCCCTGCGTCACGCCGGCACAGCGAGCCTCGAGGGCAACCGCCCCCTGCTCCTGGATGATGCACAGAGTCTTGCGGGCACCGTCATCGGTGAGCCGCGCACCCGCGGCCTCGCCGGCGATGGTCTCGTCCTGGCCGAAGTACTGCTGGACTCCCATGTCCTTCCAGGACTCGTAACCGGAATTGAACGCGACGACCGGTATGCCCGCGGCGGTCGCTACCTCGACGGCGGGGGCCATCGCGTCGGGTTTGGCCAACGTGACCGCGATACCGTCGACCTTCGAGTCGATCGCACTCTGGACGAGGTTGGCCTGGTTGGGCGCTTCGGGATCTGCGGAGTAGCGCAGTTCGATGTTGTCCTTGGCCGCGGCGGCCTCGGCACCCTTTCGAACCAGATCCCAGAAGGTGTCGCCGGGAACCTCGTGCGTGATCATCGCGATCGTCGCCGACGGAGTGTTTGCCACTCCCGCGTTGCTTCCGTCGTCGGACGATCGAGGAGCACCACCGGTGCTCGAACAGGCAGCGACCGTCAGTGCTGCGACCGCACAGATCGCGCCGACCGCGATCGGTCCGCGCCTTTGCCGAACCCTCATTGCATTTCCTCTCGAACAGCCGACAAGTATTCGGAGCAGCACGGGACCTCGGACGACATGAGAGAACTCTCATCTCCGATTCACGTAGCCACAATCCGCCGTCGTCAGACTCGACCGTGTGCGAACCATCATCGTCTCGGCCCTGGGTCTGCTCACGCTCGGCGTGCTCGTCGTGGCATTGCTGACGACTCGATCGACGGGCGAGCAGACCCCGTTGCCCGCACCCATAGTCGCACCCGCCGCACCCGTGCAATCCGCCCCGGGTACTCCGCAACCCGTTCCCGGTGCACCACAGCCGGGCGAGCCCGCGCCCAGCACCGCGCCGACCGCCGCGCCACAGCCGGTGGCACCGGACGGATTCGTGCCCCCGCCGCCGCTGCCGCCTGCCGACTGGGACGATGACTTCGACGACGACTGGGATGACGATGACGACGACTGATCCTGCTGCAAGACCGACCACGTGATGCGGACGCGACTGCTTGCCCTACGCCCGACGAGCGCCAGGAGCCGCATCTTCTCGTGGGTCCTGTTGCTGGTGTTGGCGTCTCTGGCGGCCGTCACCGTCACCACCTGGCTGCTCATGATCCGCGCCACCGACAATCGCATGCGTGAATCGCTGCGCACCGAGATCGCCGAGTTCACCACCCTCACCGACGCAGGCGTCGATCCCGGCACCGGCGCACCGTTCGACGACATCAACGACGTGCTCCGCGTGGTGATCACCTACAACCTCGCCCGCCCCAACGAGAAGTTCCTGGGCTACGTGGACGGCGCTTTCGCCGTGCAGAGCAGGCAGCAGGCACCGGTGCGACTGTCCGACGACAGCGGCTTCACCGCCGAAGTCGGGACCGTCACCGCGCCCGTCGAGGGTTCGTATTCGAGCGCCGCAGGTGAAGTGGTGTACCTCGCCGTGCCGGTCTCGCTGGCGGGCGACCCGGTGCCCGGGGTCGTGGTCGCCGCGTACTTCGCCGACCAGGAACGCGCCTCCGCCGACGAGACCGCGACCTTGATGCTCGTCGTCGGCGGCGTCACCTCGGTGCTGGCGGCAGTAGGGGCGTGGTTGGTCGCGGGCCGCATCATGTCGCCGATCAGACACATCACCGCAACCGCCAGAACGATCACCGAGACCGACCTTTCCGGCCGAATCACCGACGCCAGAACAACGGGTCGAGGCGACGACATCGGAGCCCTGATCGACACACTGAACTCGATGCTCGATCGGATCGAGTCCGGCGCGGCCAGTCAACGCCGATTTCTCGACGACGCAGGCCACGAACTCCGCACTCCCATCACCATCGTCCGCGGCCATCTCGACGTGCTCGACCACGACGACCCCGTCGACGTGCGCGATACCGTCGCGCTCGTCGACGACGAACTCGATCGGATGAACCGGCTCGTCGCGGACCTGTTGCTGCTCACCCGAGCCGATCAGACGAGCTTCGTCAACCCCGTCGTCACCGATGTCGACGCGCTCACCCGAAGCGTGTTCGACAAGGTGACCACCCTCGCCGACCGGGAATGGGTGCTCGAGGCCAGCGCGACCGTCCACGCGCCGCTCGACGCTCAACGGCTGACCCAGGCGCTGCTGGCGTTGGCGGACAACGCAACCCACCACACGATGCCCGGCAGTCGTGTCGGCATCGGATCCCAACTGTCCGACGGTGACATCCGGTTCTGGGTCACCGACTCGGGCCCTGGAATCGCGCGCGACGAGCAGGAACGAATCTTCGAGCGCTTCGCCCGCGGTCGCAACGGAACCAGACGCACCGAGGGCGCAGGGCTCGGGTTGTCCATCGTCACCGCAATCGCACAGGCCCACCGCGGACGGGTGAGTGTCGGCAGCGCACCGGGGCACGGTGCCACGTTCACCATCACGATCCCACTGACCGATTCCGTTCCCTCGCAGAAAGATCGACCATGGCCCGCATCCTGATCGCCGAAGACGAACCCCGCATCGCCTCGTTCGTCCAGAAGGGGCTCCGAGCGAGCGGCTTCAGCACGACCACCGTCTCCGACGGTAGATCCGCTTACGAACACGCCCGCAGCGGTGACTTCGATCTGGTGGTACTCGACATCGGTCTGCCGAACATGGACGGCTTCGAGGTACTGCAGCGACTGCGCGGAGAGCAATGCGAGATACCGGTGATCGTGTTGACTGCCCGCGACAGCGTCCACGACGTGGTGTCCGGTCTCGAGACCGGTGCCGACGACTACATGGCCAAACCGTTCCGGTTCGAGGAACTGCTGGCGCGCATCCGAGTTCGCCTGGGCACCAAGAGAACCGTCGACACCACCCAGCTCACCGTCGCGGACCTCACCCTGGACCTGCGTACTCGACGAGCTGTGGCGGGAGACCGCACTGTCGACCTGTCGGCCCGTGAGTTCGCCCTCGCCGAGACCTTCATGCGCCACCCGGGCCAGGTCCTCTCGCGAGAGCAACTCCTGTCGCAGGTGTGGGGCTACGACTTCGACCCGGGCTCCAACGTCGTCGACGTCTACGTCCGCTACCTCCGGGCGAAATTCGGTGCCACACGAATCGAGACCGTCCGCGGAATGGGGTACCGACTGTCCGAGACATGAATGGCGTCGGCCGGCGCCGACGCCACTGCTCGAGTCTCAGTCGTCCCGGTCGTTGTCGTCGTCCTGATCGTCGTTGTCGTCCTGATCGTCGTTGTCGTCCTGATCGTCGTTGTCGTCGTCCAGGTCGTCGTCGTCGCTGCGATCGTCCAGATCGTCCCAGTCGTCGTCGTAACGGTCGTCGTTGCGATCGTCCCAGTCGTCGCCGTAACGGTCGTCCGAGATCCGGGTCGATGCGGACTGCTGGGGCGCTGCCGGCGGGGTCGAGGCCGAATCTGCCTCCGACAGAGGCTGTTCCACCGAGATCGACGACGGCCGCTGCTGGGTGGGGCCGTCGTCGGCGATCGCGAGTACGCCGACGCTTCCGAGGGTGACGACAACGGCTGCTGCACCGACGATCATGAACTTTGCCGGCATTCTCATGACTGCTCCTTCGATCCGAGTTCTGTGGACCACCGTTTCGGTGATGACTCAACGATCGCTGTCGAACGTGAGAACCGAAGGAAGACAACATGAGCGAGTTCTCATTCTGGTGGCGGGCGCGTGCCGCTGCGCGAGGGGCTGCATTCGGCCGTCGCCGGTGACGATGTCGGGACAAGGATCGGAGCGGTCGTTCGAGCGACGCTCGCCGGTGGGTCGCCACGTCGACCGACCCCCGAGCGCCTATGGTGATTCGCGATGAAAAGGATTCGAGTGTGCGTGGCCGCGTCGGCAGTGTCGATGATTCTCGTCGGCTTCGGCTGTGGACCGGCTCTGGCACAACCTGCCGCCGAGCCACCGGTGGTGACGACGACACCGCCGTTCACGACGCCCGACACCGACAGCTGCCCCTTCGCCGCGTCACCGCCCCCGGCGATCGACCTGTCCGAGGTACCGGCCCCTGGAAGCACTGCCCCGCAACCACTCCCGATTCCCGCGGAGGCCGTCGGCGGGGATCGGCTCGCCGAGTGTGGAGCGGTACTGCCGGACGGGGCTCCCCCGTTGCCTGCGGACATCTCGGCCACCGGATTCGTGGTGGCCGACATGGACTCGGGCTCCGTTCTGGTCGCCAAGGATCCGCACGGGCGGCATCGGCCGGCGAGCACGATCAAGGTGCTGCTCGCACTCGTTGCGCTCGACGAACTGAACCTGAATACCCAGATCACCGCGACCGCGGAGGACGCCGATGCAGAGGGCAGTGCCGTCGGCATCGGCGAGAACGGTGTGTACACCAATCTCCAATTGATGCAGGGACTGGTGATGGCATCGGGAAACGATGCAGCGCATGCGTTGTCCAGGCAGCTGGGCGGTGACTCCGCCACCGTGGACAAGATGAATGCCAAGGCCGCGGAACTGGGGGCGCTCGATACGCGCACCGCCACGCCGTCGGGTCTCGACGGTCCCGGCATGGCGAGCTCTGCCTACGATCTGGCGTTGATCTACCGCGCGGCCATGCGTAATCCGACTTTCGCACAACTGATTTCGACCGAGACGGTTCAGTTTCCCGGCTACCCGAAGGATCCCACGATCCCGGACGACCAGGACCGGCCCGGGTTCACCCTCTCCAACGACAATCAGTTGCTCTACAACTACGAGGGCGCACTCGGCGGCAAGACCGGGTACACCGACGATGCGCGCCAGACGTTCGTCGCAGGAGCAGAGCGGGGCGGTCGACGCCTCGTCGTGACGATCATGAAGGGAGACGTGCTGCCGATCCGGCCGTGGGAGCAAGCGGCCCGCCTGTTGGACTACGGTTTCGCTCTCGATTCGAGCCGCGGCGTCGGCGAGCTCGTGGAGCCGCAATCGACGTCTCCGGTGACGAGCACCCGCGCGCCCGAGGCCACGCCGACTCTTGCCCAGCCACCCGCATCGGCGTCGGGCTCGAGCTCCCGCCAGTCCGAGATGCAGGCCCAAGGCGACACCGTCGTTCGCATCGCGATCGGTGTCCTCGGGTCGATCGTGGTGATCGGGCTGTTGTGGGGCGCTCGGCGTCTTTCGCGCAACCGCTGATCAGCGACGCCGGTTGCGCAGTCCTGCGAAACCGAGAGCTGCGAGGGCACCGGCACCCACCAGAGCCAGACCGCCCGTGACGCCCGGCCCATCACTGACCTCGACCCTCGTGTTGATCACCGCCGGCTCCGGGGCCGGAACGTGGGCTTCGGCCAAGCTTTCTCGAGTCGTCGCGGCGAACGACGTGGAGAACAACACGAGACGCGACGTCGTGAACACGAACACCAGCAGACCGATGATCGGTCCGAAGACCACGCCCGCAGGACCGCTCGTCACCGAAGCCAGGTAGAGGGCACCGAGCTGCTTGAAGATCTCGAATCCGACGGCAGCGAGCAGCGCACCTTTGGCTGCGCTGCGCCACGACACCGGCTCGCGCGGAAGCCTCGAGATCACCCAGGTGAACAACGCCCAGGTACCCGCCAGCGCAAGTAGAACGGAGAACACGCGCAGTGCGACGCCCACTCCTGGAACGGAATCGAGATTGGCCCACTCGAGAATGCTGCGCATCAGGTCACCACCGGCCAGTGCCGACAACGCCAGCGACAGCACGAGCGCGGTTCCCAGCCCGAGCAGCGCGGCGAAGTCCTTGGCCTTGGTGGCCAGAAATCCGCCCTGCTCGTGCTGGCTCTCCCACATCGCGGTCAGCGCCTCGCGCAAGTTGGCGATCCAACCGAGACCCGCATACAACGCACCGAGCAGACCGATGATGCCGACGCTCGTCCGAGACTCGATGGCAGTCTGGATCAGCGAATTGATCGTCTCGCCGAAGCTGCCCGGCACGTTCTCGGCAATCTGCGACTGGATCTCGGCAAGCCACTCGGGCTGATTCACCAGCACGAACCCAGCGATCGCGAAGGCGACCATCAGCAAGGGGAACAAGGCCAGCACGCTGAAATACGTCATCCCGGCCGCGTAGTAATCGCCCTTCTGGCCCTGATACCGCTGCGCAGCAACAACAGTGTGATCGAGCCACGGCCACCGGTTGCGCCGGTCGTCGAGGATCGCCTTGAAATCTGGCATGGCACTCGCCTTCTCGCTGTTGTCGGCTGCTGTCGGATCGTGTCGCCGCGGTGCTGCGTCTCGAAGTACTGTTTGCCGGAATTCAGCACGACGAAACTCGGTGTGCCGTAGATGCTATGCACCCGGAGGCAGGAAACCCACCCTGTCGTAGACCTGAGCGAGCGTTCGACTCGCCACTTCCCTGGCTCGATCCGCACCGGACGCGAGGATGCGGTCGAGTTCGGCCACATCCGCCATGAACCCGTCCATCCGCTCCCGCAGCGGAACGACGAACTCGGTCAGAACGTCGGCGGTGTCGGATTTGAGGTCGCCGTAGCCCTTGCCCGCGTACCCGGCAACGAGATCGTCGATACTCACGCCCGACAGCGCGGACTGAATCACCAGTAGGTTGCTGACGCCCGCTTTGTTCTCCGGATCGAACACGATGTCGCGTTCGTTGTCCGTCACTGCCGATCGAATCTTCTTGGCCGACACCTTCGGATCGTCGAGAATGTTGACGATGCCCGCCGGATTCGACGAGGACTTGCTCATTTTCGCGGTGGGATCCTGTAGGTCGAAGATCTTCGCGGTGCCCTTGATGATGTGCGCATCGGGCACGACGAACGTCTTCTTGAACCGCGTGTTGAAACGCTGCGCCAGATCGCGAGTCAGCTCCAGGTGTTGCCGCTGATCCTCGCCCACGGGCACCAGATTCGGCCGATAGAGAAGAATGTCCGCGGCCTGCAGAATCGGGTAGGTGAACAGCCCGACACTGGTGTGATCGCGACCCTGCTTGGCAGACTTGTCCTTGAACTGCGTCATCCTCGCTGCTTCGCCGAATCCGGTGATGCAGTTCAGAACCCACGCCAGCTGCGCATGCTCGGGCACCTGACTCTGCACGAACAGCGTCGACTTCTCCGGATCGATCCCTACCGCGAGCAACTGCGCCGCGGCCACCCGGGTGCGGCGGCGAAGCTCCTTGGGATCCTGCGGAACGGTGATCGCATGCAGGTCCGGAATGAAATAGAACGCGTCGAACTCGTCCTGCAACTCCACCCAGTTCCGCACCGCGCCCAGGTAGTTACCGAGATGGAACGAATCCGCAGTCGGTTGGATGCCGGAGAGTACCCGCCTACGCGGACCTTGCGGAGTGTCGATGGAGTCGGAAGAAGACATACCGCAATCTTTTCACGACCCCATCGACGCCAACTCCCTGCCTAGCGGTAGCGCACTGTCACCGGAGCATGATCGGACCATCGCTGGTCGTACGCCTCGGCCCGCTCGGTGATCGCTTCCTTGGCGCGCTCGGCCAGATCGCTCGTGGCCAACTGATAGTCGATCCGCCACCCGGCGTCGTTGTCGAAGGCCTTGCCGCGGTAGGACCACCAGCTGTACGGACCTTCGACGCCCGGGTGCAGCGCACGTACGACGTCGGTCCACGGTGCCTTCTCGGCGAGCAACCGCGCCACCCACTCGCGTTCCTCGGGCAGGAAGCCGGAGTTCTTGCGGTTGGTCTTCCACGCCTTGAGATCGGCCTCGGTGTGGGCGATGTTCCAATCGCCGCACACCACCACGTCCCGATCGTCGGACTTCGCGGCCTTGGCCGTCTTGGCCAGATACTTAGCGAACGCCGCCATGAAGCGTTCCTTCTCGTCCTGACGTTCGGTACCCACCTCGCCCGAGGGCAGATACAGGCTCGCCACGGTGACATCGCCGAAGTCACCTTCGATGTAGCGACCCACATCGGCGAATTCGGCGGCACCGATGCCGGTGCGAATCGCGTCGGGAGCCGCCTTCGACAGCAAGGCCACCCCGTTGCGGCCCTTCGCGGACGGCTCGGCCGAGGCCAGGTGCCAGCCCGCATCGAGGGCCGGGGCCAACGCCTTGGTCAGTTCCCCGTCGTTGGCGCGGGTTTCCTGCAGGCAGATGACGTCGGCATCGGTGGTCTCGAGCCATGGCAGCATGCCCTTGCGAACAGCTGCGCGAATTCCGTTGACGTTGACAGTGGAAACAGTGATCGGCACGCCGACGACGGTAGCGGAGCCCACCGACAGTCGGCAGGTCGCCTTCTGCCGGCGGCACCTCCGGCGAGGTTGCTAAGGACGCCTCGGCTTGGCCCCGGGCTTGGGGGCGGTGACCGCCGATGTCACCTCCGGCGAGGTAGTCGGTTCTCGATCGATGCGTCGGTAGACGAGGTGCTGCTGGGCGTAGGTCCAGATGTTGTTGCTCACCCAGTACAGCAACACCGCGATAGGAAGTACCGGCCCACCGACGAGCACGCCTGCCGGGAACACCCAGAGCACGAGCTTGTTCATGATCGCGGTCTGCGGGTTTGCCAGCGCCGCTGCGTCCTGCCGAGCGACAGACGCCCGCGAGTTCAGATGCGTGGCCACCGCAGCGACGATCATCAGCGGGACCGCGACGAGCGCGATGCTCAACACCGACGGCACTCCCCCGAACGGGCCGAATGCCTCCAGAACCTCGCGCGAGCTGTTCATAGCAGCAGAGATCGGCGCACCGAACAGTCGCGCGTCGAGAAAGGACTGCACATCGGCAGCGCTGAAGACGTAGTTCGCGGTGTTCGCATTCTCCTGCGCCGTCATGCCGAGATGACCGAATCCTGTTCCGGTTCGGTTGAACGAGCGCAGCACGTGCAGCAGGCCGATGAAAACCGGGCCCTGCGCCAGCAGGGGCAGGCACCCCATCAAGGGGTTGAAACCGTGTTCCTGCTGCAATTTCCGCATCTCGGTTGCCTGTCGAGCACGGTCCCCGGAGTATTTCTTCTGTACGGCCTTGATCTGCGGTTGGAGCCTTTTCATGGCTAGCTGCGAACGAATCTGACTGACGAACGGCTTGATCAGCAGCGCGCGCAGCGTGAAAACCAGGAATATCACCGCCAAGGCCCAGGCGAAGCCGTTGTCGGGGCCGAGCACAGCCCCGAAGACTCTGTGCCAGAACCACAGCACCGCGGAGACGGGATAGTAGACGACATCGAGCATGGTGGAGAACCTCACTGTGAGAGAAGTCGGTCGGTTGGCGTCTCGACCGGATCTCGCAGTGGCTCAGGAGAACTGGAGCCACCGGTCCGGTCCGTGGACCGGACCGGGTGCTCTGGGCATGGGGCGACCGGGCGCATCGGGTTGCTGTTGCCTGCGGAACGATCCACGAAGCCGCCGACCGTCCGCGCCTGCGGCGCACGACGACAGCGGTGCGATCACGGCGAGGTCGCACGGCGCACCGAGGACGACCAGGGACGCCGCGACCAACGCACCGAACATCGCTATCTGTGCGGCGGGTTGTGCGTCGACGACAGCGAAGACGACGAGCAGGACGGCAAGGACGCCGACCAGTGTCCCGGCGTAACGTCGCATCGCCAGGTGGAGGGTTCGAGAATCGAGCATCTTCGGTTCCTTGGGACAGCCTCGCGGACAACGGATTGCGAAGGCGTGGGGGAACTGTCGAGCTACAGTGCCCCCACCAGTGCACCGGGTGCTCGTGGCTGTGGGCGGCCCGGAGCATCCGGGCGATGCTGACGCCGGAACGAGCCTCGAAGATGGCGTTCCTCTGCGGCGGGGCCGACGTTCGGCAGCAGGCGCAGCAGTGCCGGAACATCGACACGGTGTGCGAGCAGCATCAGCGTTGCCAGCGCCGCGACGAGGATCAGGGCCACGTCTGCGGTTGCGGTCGGCATCGTCAGGTACAGCGTCACGAGTAGCAGCGAGGTGACGACCATGCGCTGGTATCTCATCCCGCACCTCCCTGGTATGCCACCGAACCCGAGTCGTTGCTCAGGGTACAGATACCGCAGGGTCCGTGCACAGGTGCCAGGTATCCCCGACGAACACCGGACCTCGGGCTTGCACGCAGGGACGCACGTAGACGGGCAGTCGCTCGAGCTCCGCGTCGGCGTCGGACGACAACCCACCGACGTAGGACGTATCGATGCGTCCGGTCTGCTCGAAGCGATCGACGTTGTGCCGTGCGATGTACGCGTCGGGGTTCAACGCCGCCAGAGTGAGCACGGTCAGAACCGCACCGACGCCCACGGCTCTCGGTAGCCAGCGCCCCGACATCCGCGCGCCCGAGATCAGAAGCAGTACGAACACCGAGCCCAGCCACCACTCGACGGCCGTGACGAACAACCTGAGGGTGGTGTAGCCGTACTGCTGCTCGTACAGGGACATTCGATGCAGCGCCGACGCAACGATCACCAACGACAGCAGGCACAGCGCTCCGAGCAACGCCCGCAATGCAATTCGATCTCCTCGGCGGTTTCGCGGGGCCTTCGCGACCGTCACCGCAATGACGAACAGTGTCAGTACCGTCACTGCCAGCAATTGCCAGAAGCCCTGCCGGGCGTACTCGGCATTGGTCAGTCCCTCCGTGGTCGCCACATGCCCCTGCCCGCCGAACAGCGTCGGAACCTGGAACCCGACGAACACGACGAACAACGCCACCACCGCCCCGAGCGGAATCATCCACTCCCACAACTGCACCGATCGACGCGGCGACGGAGCAAGGCGATCGAATCGAGGCGGATGCAGCGCGACGTAGCAGACCGCGAGCGCACCTGCTGCAGTGAGCACGAAGACGAGAATGCGTCCGAAGATGGACGCGGCATCGAACTCGGGCGTCACCGCGCCCAGCGCATCCGAGAAGCGCTTGTCGGCTGCACCGAACAACGCTGCGAACACGACGACGAGTGCGATCGTGACAGCGGCGACCATGCCGGCCCGCACCGGCCGCGGCCCCTCCAGGTCGATCGAACCGGCTCCGCGTCGGATCCACCGAGCAACTCGCACCGGCAGCAACACCGGCAGGAGACCGCCGAGTGCAATTCCCGTCCACGTCCAGGCGCGGGAGAGCACCACCACTGCGACCACGATGGCCAGCGTCGTCGACATCGTCACGATCCACTCGGCCGCGCGCAGTGCAGACACGCTCGCCAAGGCCAGCGCTCCTGCCACGCCGGCCCATTCCCACCGCGAGAGCCTGCCGCGGCGGGCTGCGAGCAGGACGACGACGAAGGCCACGGCAGTGACCGGCACACCGAACGTGTTGTCCACCAACGTCGCTGCACCGACCAGTCCGGCGAGAGCCGACCCGAGGAGTGCCGCGCGCGGGGGCTGCGAATACCGCAGCACCGGCCAAGTGCGCGGCCCCCAGACAGAGCGCCCGTGCTTCGATCTCGGCTGAATCGGAATGTCGATCGTGCTCATAACACTTCCTTCTTGTGTGTTTCGGGCATGGAAGGTCGGCGGCTGCAGTCCGGAGACGAGCAGTCGCGGTTCGGGTGGATCGGGAAAGTCAGTGCTCGGGGATGGCCACTCTGATGTGGCAGCCGAATTCGGTGTCGAGAACTTCGATGGTTCCGCCGTGCAGCTCGGTGGCCCAGCGGGCGATGCCGAGGCCGAGACCTGTTCCGCCGTCGGTGGATCCGCCGCGGGTGAATCGGTCGAACACCGCATGGCGATCGGCGAGGGCGATGCCCGGCCCCTGGTCTACGACGTCGAATGCATAGGCTCCGCCGATTCGGTGAGCCCGCAGCGTCACAGTGCTCGAATGGGGGGAATGCCGCACAGCGTTGTCGACGAGGTTGGTGATCACTGTGTCATGCGAGATCGGTCGGCCACGACCGTCGAATCTCCGGGCGAGACGACGATCGACACTCGTCCTCGGTGAACGGAGGTCGCGTCCTCGAGGAATTGCTGCACCGCGAACTCCTCCGGGGCAATGGTGAGCACACCGCCCTCCACCCGAGACAGGTCGAGCAGTTCGCTGACCAGATCTCCGAGTCGTTCGGTTTGACGCAGCGCCACCGACAGCGTTGCGGGATTCGCGTCGGTCACCCCGTCGACCATGTTCTCGAGCACGGCACGCAGCGCAGCGATGGGCGTCTTCAACTCGTGCGAGACGTTGCCGATCAGTTCGCGGCGGTACTTCTCGGCAGCTTCCAGGTCACTCGCCATGGTGTTGAACGCCGTGGCGAGCTCACCCACCTCGTCCCTCGACGTGGCTCGCACTCGTGTCGAATAGTCCCCTCGCGCCATCGCTTTGGCGGCCGAGGTCATCTCGCGCAGCGGCGACGTCATCCCGTGGGCGACGAACTGTGTCACGGCCAAGGACACGACGAGAGCTGCGAGGAGGGTGTAGCGAAATTGCCAGCCCGCCCCGATCCAGAAGACGACGCTCGCGAGCACCAGCACGATACCGACGACGAGCGAAACCTTGAGCTTGAACGACCGCAACGGATCCAACGGACGCGGCAGCATGCGCGTCATCGCGGCGACTCCACGGCATAGCCGACGCCGTGCACGGTGCGGATGAGATCGCCACCGAGTTTGCGACGCAACGCTTTCACGTGAGAATCGACCGTCCTGCTGCTGGCCGAATCGTCCCAGCCCCAGAGCTCCGACAGTAGAGTCTCCCGCGAGACCGCAGTACGCGGCCGAGCCGCCAGATAGGCGAGGATGTCGAATTCCGTTCTGGTCAAGTGGATGTCACCGGAGGAAGTGGTCACCCGCCGTTCCCGGTGATCGATCTGCACGTCACCGACTCGAACCGCCTGCGGTTCGGCTGCCACCGTTCGCTCGGCACGCCGAACCAGGGCGTGCACGCGAGCGACCAACTCGCGCATACTGAACGGCTTACCCAGGTAGTCGTCCGCGCCGACGCCCAAGCCGACGAGCATGTCCGTCTCGTCGGACTTGGCCGTCAACATCAACACCGGGACCGGGCGGGACGCCTGGATACGGCGGCACACCTCGAGCCCGTCGAACCCGGGCAGCATCAGATCGAGCACCACCACGTCGGGATCGATCCTGGCGCACGCGTCGACGGCAGCCGGCCCGTCGGCGGCAGTGACGACCTCGTACCCTTCGCCGCGCAGCCGAGCGGCAACGGCGTCGGAGATCGTGGGCTCGTCGTCGACGACGAGAACTGTGCGGCTCATGAGAATTGACCCTAGAGGGCGCACGTGGAGGAGCCCGTCGGGAAATGTGGAGGTTCGGTGAAGGTTGAGCCAGGCGCGTTTCACATCGCACTCGGTGGAACGCCGGTAACGATCACCGGCTGATCCTGGGCGCTCCTACGCGGCGGAACGCTTGTCCATCCACATGGCGGTGGCCAGTACACCGAGACCGGCCACCGCCAGGCCCGAGCCGACGGCGGCGGGTGCCGTGTACCCGAATCCTGCGGCGATCACGGCACCACCGACTGCCGCTCCGATGGCGTTGGCCAGGTTGAACGCGGCATGGTTGAGCGATGCGGCGAGCGTCTGAGCGTCCTCGGCCACGTCCATCAACCTCGTCTGCAGACCAGGGACCACAGAAGAGCCGGACGCGCCGATGAGGAACACCAGCAGGAGTGCGGTGATCGGATTGTGTGCGGCCACGACGAACACCGCAAGAGTTACCGCAGTAGCGGCCAGACCGACGAAGGTGCCCTTGAGCTGGTACCTGTCGGCGAGCCAGCCGCCGGCGTAGTTTCCGACGACCATTCCGAGTCCGTAGATCATCAGGGCGACCGGAACGAGTGCGCGGGCGAGACCGGCGACGTCGGTCAGAGTCGACGCGATGTAGGTGTAGACCGCGAACATGCCGCCGAATCCGACGATGCCCACGAACAGGGTCATCCACACCTGGCTGCGGCGCAGTGCGCCCAGCTCGGTGATGGGGCTGGTGGTCGGCATCGCATCGAGTCGTGGCATCCAGAGGACGAGCGCGGCGACGGTGAGGGCACCGATGACAGCCACGAGCGTGAATGCACTGCGCCATCCCAACGCCTGCCCGATCCAGGTCGCCACCGGGACGCCGACGACGTTCGCGACGGAGAGTCCCATCATCACCATCGCGACGGCCTTGGCTCGCTTGCCGGGTTCGGCGAGGTGAGCAGCCACCAGGGCCGCGACACCGAAGTACGCACCGTGCGGCAGGCCGGCGACGAAGCGCGAGGCGACGAGTTCGTTGAAGCTGGGCGCGAACACCGTGCCGAGGTTGCCGAGGGTGAAGGCCACCATCAGCGCCAGTAGCAACATCCGCCGGGGAACGCGAGCAGCCAGGGCTGCGATGGTCGGCGCACCGACCACGACGCCGAGCGCATACGCGGAGATCATGTGGCCGGCCGAGGGCTCGGAGATCCCCATCGTCGTGGCGATGTCCGGCAACAGACCCATCGACGCGAACTCCGTGGTGCCGATTCCGAAGCCGCCGATGGACAGTGCCAGCATCGCGAGCTTGCGGCGGGTGGAGTGCGGTCGGTGACTGACACTCAGGCCACTCGACACCTTGCCGCGCACAGCGCTGACTCGGGCAAGAGCGGAATCGGTGACAGTCACAGCAGTACAACCTTCGTGTGCAAATCGGGGGCAGAGGAAGCGGCCGGAATTCGAGCCTGCGGTCGGGGACCCACCGGGCCCGACCCAGAAGGCAACGTCGCTCCCGTCAATTGTCTTCCCGACGGCAGATTGTTTCGCGTGGATGCACCGTGATTGTCCTCACCCGAACATCTGCTCGAGCTCGACCCGATCGGATGCCGTGCCCTCGTTCCGGTGGGGTGCCGTTACCCGCTACGATGTTCGCCAGGTCATGAGTGCCAGCATCGAGCCCCGGCTTGCTGGCCGGCAACCCTCCAACCGCGGTGGGGTGCCCCGGGTGAACGACCAGGCCGATACGGCACGCGAGTGCCGTTTCGACAAGCGCGGGTCCGCAGGAAGCGGACCCACTGAACCTTCGGTCCCCAGGGGCCGAAGCCTGTCAGGAGGTTCTTCCATGTGTTGCTGTACCGATACGCCCCGTAGCGCTCGACTTCTCGAGCTTGATTCGACATTCGATTCGTCTCAGACACACTCGTCTCAATAAAACGGAGTATCACCAGCCATGACCGATTCCACCCCCGACGTCGTCGACGCCACCGGAGCACCCACCGAGGATCCGTTCACCGATCCCGCAGCCGACTGGAGCTTCGAGACCAAGCAGATCCATTCGGGTCAGACACCGGATGGCACCACCAGGGCTCGTGCGTTGCCCATCTACCAGACCACCTCGTACACGTTCGACAACACCGATCACGCCGCCGCCTTGTTCGGTCTGGCCGAGCCCGGCAACATCTACACCCGGATCATCAACCCGACACAGGATGTCGTCGAGCAGCGCATCGCGGCCCTCGAAGGTGGCGTCGCGGCATTGCTCCTCGCGTCGGGGCAGGCCGCCGAGACGTTCGCGATTCTCAACCTCGCCGAGGCGGGCGACCACATCGTGTCGAGTCCGCGGCTCTACGGCGGCACGTACAACCTGTTCCACTACACGCTCCCCAAGCTGGGTATCACCGTCTCGTTCGTCGACGATCCCGACGACCTCGAGCAATGGCGTGCCGCGATCACTCCGTCGACCAAGGCGTTCTACGGCGAGTCGATCTCGAACCCCAAGAACGACATCCTCGATATCCCGGGGATCTCGGCAGTGGCCCACGAGAACGGCATCCCGCTGATCGTGGACAACACCGTGGCGACGCCGTACCTGCTGCAGCCGTTGAAGCACGGTGCCGACATCGTGGTTCACTCGGCGACGAAGTACCTCGGCGGACACGGAACAGCAATCGCGGGCGTCATCGTCGACGGTGGCACGTTCGATTGGACGCAGGGCCGTCATCCCAACTTCACCACCGCGGATCCGAGCTACCACGGCGTCGTGTTCGCCGATCTGGGCGCGCCCGCGTTCGCATTGAAGGCACGCGTCCAGCTGCTGCGTGACATCGGTGCTGCAGTCTCGCCGTTCAACGCCTTCCTCATCAGTCAGGGTCTGGAGACGTTGAGCCTTCGGATCGAGCGGCATGTGGCGAATGCGCAGAAGGTCGCTGCCTTCCTCGCCGGTCGCGACGACGTCGTCTCGATCAACTACGCCGGACTCGAATCGTCGCCGTGGTACCAGCGTGGGCAGGAATTGTTGCCGAAGGGGCAGGGCGCGATCATCGCGTTCGAGCTGAAGGGCGGTGTGGACGCGGGCAAGAAGTTCGTCAACGCTCTCACTCTGCACAGCCACGTCGCTAACATCGGAGACGTGCGCTCACTCGTCATCCACCCCGCATCCACCACGCATTCCCAGCTGACTCCGGAGGAGCAGCTGGCATCGGGCGTCACTCCCGGCCTGGTCCGTCTCGCCGTGGGCATCGAGGGGATCGACGACATCATCGCCGATCTCGAGGTCGGATTCAGCGCGGCGGCATCTTGAGCAACAGCTGCGACACAGGCGTTCGTCCGGAGGCGGTTCTTCCGTCTCCGGACGGGCGGTTGGGCACCATCGACATCGGTGGTCTCGATCTCGAGAACGGCGAGCGAATCCCCCAGGTGACCGTCGCGGTGCAGCGGTGGGGTGAACTCGCCACCGACCGCAGCAACGTCGTACTCGTCGAACACGCCCTCACCGGGGACTCGCACGTGTCCGGTGCGCCGGACGCCGATCACGCTCTGCCCGGGTGGTGGAACGGAATGGTCGGTCCCGGCTGCCCCATCGACACCGACGAGTGGTGCGTCGTGGCGACGAACGTGCTCGGCGGGTGCGGCGGGACCACGGGCCCGAGCAGCGTCTCGCCCGACGGCACTCCCTACGGCTCTCGTTTCCCGGACATCTCCATCCGCGACCAGGTCGCTGCGGAAGCGGCCGTGGCCGACGTCCTCGGAATCGAGCGGTTCGCTGCTGTCGTCGGCGGCTCGATGGGCGGTATGCGCACCCTGGAATGGATCGTGGGACATCCCGACCGAGTGGCGGCGGCGTTGGTCCTCGCGGTCGGTGCCAGGGCGACTGCCGACCAGATCGGCACCCAGACAACACAGATCGCCGCGATCAAAGCCGATCCGGGATGGCTCGGCGGCAACTATCACGACACCGGCACCTCACCGTCGGCCGGACTCGGCATCGCGCGGCGCATCGCGCATCTGACGTACCGGACCGAGAGCGAACTCGACATCAGGTTCGGAAACTCACCGCAGAACGACGAAGACCCGTGGGCCGGTGGCAGGTACTCCGCGCAGAGCTACCTCGAGCATCAGGCTGCCAAGCTCGTCAACCGGTTCGACGCGGCGACGTACGTTCTGCTCAGCGAAGCGATGAACCGACACGACGTAGGCCGTGGCCGCGGCGGAGTGGCCGACGCTCTTGCGTCCACATCTGTCCCGACCATCGTCGGCGGAGTCGACTCCGATCGCCTGTATCCGCTTCGACTGCAGAAGGAGATCGCTCGCGAACTCCCCCAGTGCCGCGGACTCGAAGTGATCCAGTCGCGTGACGGACACGACGGCTTCCTCACCGAGGCCGATTCGGTGGCCAAACTGCTCGCCGAGACGATGGAGCTGGCCCGCCTCGGTCGGCGCTGACACCACACTCGTTCACCGGGCGCTCCAGATCCGAGGTCAGTCGGTTCCCAGCGGATCGATCGATAGCGACAGAAAGACAATGGCTCCGCCGACGCCACCCAGCGCCAACACATCGAACACGCGACTGCGCACTTGCAGTGTGCCGACACGTGTTTCGGGCAGACACAGCCGCAGGACGGCCGCCAGCAGCGCTGCGCATCCGAAGATGAACGCGCCGCGCCGCCAGCGATCGGCCAGCACCAGGATCAGCGCGGCGAGGACGACGACCGAGACTGCGACGATCGGTAGGTTGCGCGCGACTGCCGCGCGAAATCCCGGGTCGGGCTCGCTTCGCTCGTCCTCTGCATCGTTCACGTCGGGTCCGCTCAGCTCTCGGCGGCGACGCGTTCGGCGCGCTCGACGACATTGGTGAGCAGAAAGGCCCGCGTCAGCGGACCGACACCGCCGGGGTTGGGCGAGAGGAAACCTGCCACCTCCGCGACACCGTCGGCGACATCTCCGCGCAATCCGTCCTCGGTGCGGGTCACCCCGACATCGAGCACAGCAGCACCAGGCTTGACCATGTCCGCAGTGATCAATCCGGGTACTCCGGCAGCGGCGATGACGATGTCCGCACGTGAGACCTCGGCGGCCAGATCACGAGTTCCGGTGTGGCACAAAGTAACTGTCGAGTTCTCCGAACGCCTCGTGAGCAGCAGTCCGATGGGTCGCCCGACCGTCACACCGCGGCCGATGACCACCGCGTGCGCGCCGTCGAGAGCAACGTCGTAGCGGCGCAGCAGGTGCACGATCCCGCGAGGTGTGCACGGCAGTGCGGCGTCCTTGCCCAGCACCAGACGGCCGAGGTTGATCGGGTGCAGACCGTCGGCGTCCTTGTCCGGATCGATTCGCTCGAGCGCAGCGTTCTCGTCGAGATGCTTCGGCAACGGCAGTTGGACGATGTAGCCGGTGCATTCGGGGTTGGCATTGAGTTCGTCGATCACGGCCTCGAGATCTGCCTGGGTGATGTCCGCGGGTAGGTCGCGACGAATCGACGTGATGCCTACCTTGGCGCAGTCGTTGTGCTTGCCCCGGACGTACGCAGCCGAACCCGGATCGTCGCCCACCAATACGGTCGCCAGACCTGGGGTGATGCCCTTCTCACGCAGCGCTGCCACGCGGGCGGTGAGATCGACGAATATCTCGTCACGGGTCGCTTTGCCATCGAGAATCGTTGCAGTCACCCGGTCATTGTTCCAGGTTCTGCGTCAGCAGCGGCGCACCGGTCCGATCACCGCCGTCAGCCCTCGACCACGAGCCCGTGCGCTCCTGCATATGCGACGGCCTGCATCAGCTCGATCTTCGCGTTGCGCACGCTCGCGCTGACCCACAGCGATGCGTCGGCGACGGCTCCGCGCAGATCTGCCTCGTCGAACTTCGCGTCGACGGTGCGGGCACCGGTGAAATCGACCGATCGCACCGTGGCCTTGCGGAAGTCTGCGGATACCAGGTTGGCCTCCCGCATTCGGCACCCCGTCAGATCGAGACCACGAAGGTCGGCCCTACCCAAAGACGCGAGGGTGAAGTCGACCTCGTCGTACGTCGCGGGACGCATGCGACTGTCGACGAACATCGATCCCATCAGAGTCGAATGACGAAAAGTACTGTGCTGCAGATTGGTACGAGTGAAAGTGCACGATCGAAATGCGGAGTTCGTGTGAATCGATTCGGTGAGGTCCGTGCCGGTGAAGTCGCATTCGGTGAACACCACCGAGTCGGTTCGGACGCCGCTCATGTCCGCATCGCGAAAGGTGCACCGAACGAACTGCCTACCGGTCCACTCCTGCCCGTCCAGTCGCGTGTCGGAAAAGTCTTCACCGATCGTCTGTTCGTCGTCCACCTGCCCCATACTTCCCGGGCTCGAGATGGCAGAGTGAACCGGGTGTTTCGACTCATGTTCTTCGAGCCCCGCATCCCACAGAACACCGGCAACGCGATTCGCCTGGTCGCCGGGACCGGCTGCGAACTGCACCTGGTGGGTCCGCTCGGCTTCGACATGTCCGAGCCGAAGCTCAAGCGGGCAGGCTTGGACTACCACGACCTGGCGTCGGTGACGGTGCACGATGACCTACCCTCGGCGTGGGCCGCGCTGGCGCCGACTCGCGTGTTCGCCTACACCGCCCACGCGGACCGGTCCTACGCCGACGTCGCATACGAACCCGGCGACGTCCTCCTGTTCGGACCGGAACCCACTGGATTGCCCGACGACGTTCTGGACGACCCGCACGTGACCGATCGACTGCGAATCCCGATGATTCCCGGCCGCCGATCGTTGAACCTGGCGAACGCGGCAGCAGTGACGATGTACGAGGCATGGCGCCAGCACGGATACGAAGGCAGCGTCTGAAGGGTTGGCGTTCGAGCTCGCTCGAAGCCCTGGCTGTCGGAGCGCGCGCTGACCGAAGGTGCGTTGGCGGCAAGCGAAACTGTGGTCGCGTCGGATCGTGAGTTCAGGTCTTCGACCATCGACGCAGACGGCCAGCATCTTCGGTCTCGGAGGTGAAACTGATTGTGAGCGTCGACAAATCGATCCGGTACGCGAGGTAGTTCTTCTGTGACACCGACCTGTCGAGTTCGCCCTGTCGGCTCGACCGTGTCGATTCCACCTCGACGAGATCGGCAGTATTCGACGCGGCCGCGGTCGGATCGTCGGCGATCAGCGAGAGCCGTCCGGTAACGATTTCCTTGCATTCGATCGGCGCCGGGGCCCGCTGCCGGGCGGAGTCGACTGCCATCTCGTGCGCGAGCGCCGGCCCTGCCAGAGAAGTCGAACAGTCAAGTGGTGGAGGCACATTCGATGGATCGGGAGCGGAGCACAACAGCAACACGAACGCGCATCCGGGTACCGCGACCGCTGCAGTCAGGGTGCGGGGAACCGGACTTCTACGACGATTCATCCCCGGACGCCAGCGGCACCGTTACACAAACCTCACCGGCTTGCTGCCATGGACTCGCGGGGCGGGGTACCGTGTGCCGCACCGGCCCGTTTCGCTCGTGAAGGAGCTTTCTTTTGTTCTCTGTTTCCCTCCCCCGTCTCTCGTCCTCCAACTCCTCCTCCGCGCGCACGTCCAGTCGGTTCGGTAGTCGAATTGCCCGCACCGCAGCAATATTCGCCATGGGCTCGGGATTGACGGTTGCAGCCCTGTCGGGCACGGCCACTGCGTCGGCAGCCCCCGTCAACTGTGTGTCTCCGCCCTCGGCCAACGACATCCAGGTCGACGACACCGCGAGCTGCGAAGCAACCTCGAACGGAACCGGACGGGCCACCGCAGGTGCTGCCGACAGCGGCACCGCAGTCAGCGTCAACGACGGCCCGGGCTCGACGACCACCTATGCCAACGGATACGGCGTCGCCCTCGGAGCGAGCAAGAATGCAGGGACGGCGTACGCACTGGCACTCGGCGGCGGAATCGCTCACTCGTGGGCAGACGCCGGACAGACGACACTCGCTGTCGCCGGGTGGGGATCGGGCGCTACCTCCGAGGCTCAGGGCGTCGACTGCGTCGGCCCCCTGTCACTGGCACTGAACCTCACGAGCGGCCAGTTCTGCGTCCTCGGTAGCTGATCGTCCGGTTGCAGACACAAATCCGGTCTACGGAGCCGATTACCCCGACACGAACTCGTCGAGGTAATCGGCTCCTCCTACTTAGACGGTGTGACCGGACCTCCTGAACCGCTCGGCACATCCTTCGGGGAGCCGCGGAGCGGTCCGTTCGGTTTGCTCGAGGACTCCGACGAGCACCTATTGCCTCCCCGAGACTTGGCAATGATTTGGGGCCGGCCACTCGAACCAGTCTGGCGATGGGCGCAACGATGGAACGAGGGTGCCGGCCCCGATCACCAGCTCTGACCAGCAAGTTAGCCGCCCCGACCCGCCTTTCCGTTCTTGTCGGTGGGTCGAGATAGTCTTCTTTCAGTTCGAACGCACGTTCTGAAATGTTGCTCACCAGGGGGTGAAAAAATGGGTGCAATCCCGACCGTGTCACTGGAGGCGTTGACCGCTGCCGCGCATGAGGAAAATCGGCAGGCGGCCCGCAAGATCACCGCCTGCTATCGCGTGCACTGCGACTGGATCACCCGCGACATCAAGCACAAGCACTACAGCCGATACGGACGCACCGAAATGGCAGTGGCATTGGGCTGCTCCGCGACCGTCGCCGAAGCGTATGTCTCCGTCGGCGTCGCCCTGCACACGCGGATGCCGCTGCTGCGGGCAGCCTTCGAGACCGGCGATATCGACCTTCCCCGCGTGCGGACGGTGTGCCGGATCCTCGACAATCTTTCCGACGACATCGTCACCCGCGTCGAAGCCGAGGTGGTCGAGGCGGCGAGGAGGTCGTCCCCTGGTCCGCTCGAACAGGCGATCTGGGACATCCTGCTGCGCGTGGCACCCGAGGAAGCCGCGGCGTTGCGGGAGTTCGCGAAGAAGTTCCGGACCGTCACCTACAGTCCCGCCGGCGAACTCGCCCGCATCCGAGCCGAGCTGACCGCACCCGAGGCCGCCGCCGCATGGCAACTCCTCGAGGAGATGGCCGATACTCTCTGCCCGAAAGACCCGCGCGGGAAGAAAGAACGCCTGTGCGATGCGTTCATGGCCCGCATGCACGGCGAACCCCGACTGGCTTGCCTGTGCCAACGCGAGGATTGCCCGAAGAAAGACACAGCGTTGCCGGATCGGCGGGTGCCGCTCACGATGATCACCGTCGACATCGCCACCCTCATCGGACTACTCGCCAACCCCGCCTACCTCGCCGGGCACGGATCCATCGACCCCGACCTCGCGCGAGAGTTGGCACGCAGCAGTCACTGGCAGATCCTGCTCACCGAAGCAGTGACGCTGGCGGAGAAACTCGGGCTCGCTGTGCAGAACCCGGACACCGGGGAATGGGAACGAACACCGAAAAACCCCACGCCGGAAACAGAAGAAGATACGGATCCGCCGACGAACACCGACCCGGCAGCATCAACGGCATCGGCAGCAAGCAGGACCGAGACTCGCACAGACACAGCATCGGCAACGGACTCCGAGACCGGATGCGGCACTTCCACCGATACCGATGCGACCACTGCACCGGAAACGGAACCGGCGAACGAATCCGCCGCAAGCAATGACCCCGCCACCGAATCAACCACCGCACCATCACCCACCCCAGCTTCTTCGCCGACAAGCGTGACGGCAACGACCACCTCGCCCTCGCCGACAAGCGTGACGGCAACGGCCACTGCGCCAGCACCGGCGACAGCAGCGGACTCGGCCTCCGGCCCGGGGACAAATCCCGGCCGTGGCTCCGATGCAGCACAAGCACCTGCGCCGATTGCGGAGACGGCACCCAACGTTGCGTCCGATACACGTTCAGCTGCAACACAACACGAACGGTCCGACACCACAACGGCGGCACCGACGGATGAAACTTCACCAGCAATGGAGGACGGACCATCGAGTCCGAGCGCTGACACATCCCCACACACAGCTGACAGCCGCGACAACCAGCGTCGCCCGCAATCGCTGACCTCCGCCGCAGCCCTGTTCTGCACCCACACACCCCTCGGCCGGGGCACACGGCACAGCTCTGCCCTCGACCTGGACGACATCAGACATCCCGCCCGCAACATGAGAGCACTCGACCTCCGCTCGGCAATCCGGCTGGACAACCCGACGATCCCCACTGCAGGCCACACACCCGCAAACCGCACGCCCTCAGGCATCTACCTCGGCAACGCATCGCTGGCCGCGGCTCTCGAAGCCGCCATCGCCGCCGACCCCACCCTCGGAAAATCCGTCCCCCGCGACCCACTCACCGACCGCGCCCTGATCTACCGACCCGACACCCTCACCACCGCAGCCGTCCGACTACGCGACAAACACTGCCGCTTCCCCGGCTGCCACCGACCCGCCACACGCTGCCAACTCGACCACATAGTGCCCTTCGACCACGCCAACCCTCGCGGCGGCGGCTGGACCACCCTCAACAACCTCCAATGCCTCTGCGACTACCACCACACCGTCAAAACCGCCGGCTACTGGACAGCCGTCATGCTCCCCGGCGGAGCCATCCTCTGGACCTCCACCTCGAAAACCACCCGAATCACCCTGCCCACCAATGGCACAGCCGTACCCATCCTCGGCAACGACCTCAGACCACACATCCCCACCACACCGAAACGATCCGGCCACATCGCCTACCCCAACCCACCCGACAACCAACAGCCCGAAACAGAACCCCCAGCCGAAGACACCGACACCCCGCCCTTCTGAAGATCGGAGTTTCACGGAAGTACGGCGAACCCATGCCGCGCGTGCACCAGGGTCGGGGAGCCGAACCCCGCTACACGAACCCGCTCGGCCCCGACCGTCGCCGACCGTCGCCGAACGTCGACGTCGGCCCACGCGGCCTGCAGAGTGGCCCTCGCTGATCGACCGGCATACTCGAGAAATGAGCAATCCACGTGCAACCGCTCGCCCCCGAGCACTGACGTTGCACGGCCGCATCAGAGTGTTGACGATGAGCGTGGCGGCCCTGGCAGTCGCCGTCAGTGCTCTCGCGATCTATCTCGTCGCGGAGCAGGCCCTCCGCTCACAGATCGCGGACCGCGTGGAACGCAACAGCGACGCCATTATTGCCAGCGCGGCAACGGGGGTTCCGGCCAATCTGCTCGGCTTCGCCATCGGAGACACCGAGGGCACCGCGGTGAAGGTCGCCTTCGCGACGACTGACGGCGCATTGGTGACGTCGACGAACGGCTCCGAGCCGTTCACCAATTCCGATGGCGTTCTGGACGCCGCGGAAAGATCGGTCATCGACGGCGACACCGATCAGTCCCTGCGCGAGGCGCGGGGCTATTACATTTCGGCCAAGCGCACCGACTCAGGCGAAACGATCCTGGTGGCCGAATCGCTCAGCGCGGCGTCACCGCTACTCGGCAAACTCACGCTCGCCCTGGTCCTGGTCGGTGCGTTTCTCGTCGCACTGGCAGGTGTCGCGGGTGCCGCCGTGGCACGCACCGGACTCCGCCCGGTCAGGCGACTGCGGGCCGGTACCGAACGTGTTGCCCGCACGGGAGACTTCGAGCCCATCGACGTCAACGGAGACGACGAACTGGCATCTCTGGCCAACAGCTTCAACGAGATGTTGGCTTCCCTGTCTCGTTCACGAGCACGGCAGGGTCAGCTGATCATCGATGCCGGCGCGGAACTGATGGAGCCGCTGACAGCGTTACGCACCAACATCGATCTACTGATGTCACTCGACCGGCCGGACACTCCGGACATGCCGGAGGACCAGCAGGACCGATTGCGCGTCGAAGTCATCGCTCAGATGGACGTCATCATCGGGCTGGTGCACGACCTGGTCGACCATGCCCGGGAGCCCTCGCCGACCCCTCGGTGACGGCCGAGAACTTTCAGGACGAGAGCCGCACGCCGGTCAGGTGTTCCGAGGCGTCCCAGAGGCGACGCGCATCGTCCATCCTGCGCATCGGCTTCCACATGCCGACCTCGGTCGGTGGCCCGCCGATGACTCGCTTGGGGCCGAAGAACTGATCCCCACCTGCGTCGCTACCAGCGGCCGCAACCAATCCCGGCTGAGCTGCGCTGTCCACAGTGCCGGCAATGCCGAGGCGGGCAAGAACGCCGATCAATCGTCGGCCGGCAGAATCCTTCGGTCGCCCCAATCCCGGTTGTGCCGCAAGCAGATTGGTCGGCGAAATCCCCGGGTGAGCGATATTGCTGGTGATTCCCCAGCCGCCTGCCCTACTACGAGCCTCGAGTTCACGTGCGAACAGAGCCACCGCGAGCTTGGATTGGCTGTAGGCCTTCATGACGTCGTAGGAACGCTCCCAATCGAGGTCGTCCCAATTGATGGTCGCCGATCGCGCCGCGATGCTCGTCTGATGGGTGACCCGCGCACTACCCTTCCGCAGCAGCGGCAGCAGACCGAGGGTGAGCGCGAAATGGCCGAGGTGATTGGTACCGAACTGCAGCTCGAACCCATCCCGGGTGACCTGACGCTCGGGCGGCTGCATGACGCCGGCGTTGTTGACGAGAATGTCGATCGACCGGCCTTCCGAGACGAGTTCGCTCGCCAACGCTGCCACCGAGTTCAGTGACGACAGATCCAACGTGCGGGTGCTGATCTGTGCGCCGGGTACTGCGGTCCGGATCGACTCGGCAGCACGCTCCCCCTTGGCGGCCGAGCGGACCGGCATGACGACCTCGGCACCGGAGCGGGCGAGTTGCGTGGCGATGACCGTTCCGATCCCGTCGCTTGCTCCCGTGACGACGGCAATCTTCCCCGTCAGATCGGGAAGTGAGGTGTGTGCTTCGCGGCCCATGACAATCTCCTGTGCTGGTGTCGATCTGCGGATTCGATCTGCAGAACCCATGTTCGACGATCACCACGAGCTCATCCAGGACTTCCCGATCCACTGATACGACCGAGACCGTGGATCACGTCAGGACAGAACCTGAGTTCCCACCACCGCGAGCAGCTCCAACTTGGCGTAGCTTTCGCTGCCGGGGACTGCCGTGTACACCAGCAGACGATGCGCTTGCTCGGGGTCCAGAAGGGTCTGACAGTTCAGCTCCAGCAGACCGACCGTCGGGTGCAGAAATCGTTTGGAATCGGGCGGGCGAACCCCCACTTCGCGTTTCGCCCACAGGGTTCGAAATTCCTCGCTGACCTCGAGTAGCTCTGTGGACAGCTGCGCAGCTGTCGATTCGGGTCCGCGAAGAGTGACGATTTCGCGCAGACCCGACGCGTACACCCGAGACAGCGCGGCACGCTCTTCGGGCGGATACGACTGCCGGGCCCCGGGGTCGGTGAACCAGCGATACCCCAGACTTCGCTCGGGGCCGGTGCGCTGCGAGGCATCGCCGGTCAGTGCCGCACCCAGCGGCGTCTGACGGAGCGTCTCTCCGAGTTCGGACACGATCTCGGCGGGCGTGTCGTTCAGTCGATCCAGAATGCGCAGTAGTCCTGGGCTGATGTGGTCGCTCGACGACCCGCGCACGGGAGGATTGTGCCCGGCGAGCCGGAACACGTGATCACGCTCGCCGAGCGACAGATGCAATCCCTGCGCGATGGAGGCGATCATCCGAGTCGACGGGGCAGGTCCGCTGGCCCGTTCGAGTCGTGCGTAGTAGTCGGTCGACATGTGGCACAGTTCTGCGACCTCCTCGCGACGGAGGCCTTGCGTGCGTCTGCGCTGCCCCCGTGGCAGACCGACGTCCTCCGGCTGCAACGACTGCCGTCGCTGCCGGAGAAACGCCGCCAATTCCGGTCGATCGATCACGTCGGTTCCTTCTTTCCCGTGCGTGCGCATCGCGTCTCCAGTGCATTGTGCCTGCTGCGCGATGGTTATTGTCGAGAGATGAATGCTCCCTTGACCGTCGTCACCGGCGGTAGTCGCGGAATCGGCGCGGCGGTGTCCAGGCGGTTGGTGGCCGACGGGCACGATGTGGTGATCGGCTATCGCTCCGACGCCATTGCCGCGGAAGCGTTGGCCGCCGAATTGTCGACCGACGGCCGAACGGTGATTGCCGTGCAAGCCGATACAACCGACGAGCAGGCGGTGATCGATCTGTTCACCGCAGCCGCTGAGATCGGCACCGTCACCGGTCTGGTGAACAACGCCGGTTCGGCGCGCGCCGTGGGGGTGTTGGTGGACAACGACATCGAGACCATCAGAGCGGATCTCGATGTGAACCTGGTCGGGGTGATCACCTGCTGCAAGTACGCGATTGCGGCGATGGCCGAATCAGGTGGCTCCATCGTCAACATCTCCTCCGCCGCCGCGACCCTGGGCAGTCCGGGCATGTACGTCCACTACGCGGCAGCCAAGGCCGCCGTTGATACACTGACGGTCGGACTGTCGAAAGAAGTTGCTGCGCAGAACATCCGCGTCAATGCCGTGGCACCCGGGATCATCGAGACCGACTTCCACCGAGATCGAGATCGGCCACGGAAGATGGCGTCGAGCATTCCCCTCGGTCGCCCCGGTGTGCCGGACGAGATCGGCGGTGCGGTGTCGTGGTTGTTGTCCGAGGATGCGCGATACGCGACCGGAACCGTCATCAGGGTGGCCGGCGGAATGTGAGTACGTCGACTCCTCTATCGAGGGGCGATACGGTGCAGCTCCACATCCGTCAGCGCACCACCTTCGGCCGTGGCCGTCATGTACGTACAGAACGGTTGCCGACGCCGATCCGTCGGTGATCCCGGGTTGAGCAGCCGTAGTCCGTTGTCCGCGAACGTGTCCCACGGTATGTGGCTGTGGCCGAACACGAGCACGTCCGTCTCCGGGTACGCCGCTGCCATTCGTCGTTCACGTCCCGTCGCGGCACCGGTCTCGTGCACCACGCTGAATCGGACTCCGCCGAGAACGACGTCGGCGCGTTCGGGCATCAGAGCCCGCAACTCTTCGCCGTCGTTGTTGCCCCAGCACGCAACCAGGCGACGCGACCGCTGTGAGAGTTGCTCGAACGCAGCCAGGTTCACCCAGTCGCCTGCATGGATCACCACATCGGCGTCGTCCACAGCCGACCACACCTCGGCGGGGAGATCACGAGCGCGCTTCGGGAGATGAGTGTCGGCAATCAGCAGTAGCTTCACCCCTCGATTGTGCACGTCGCCGATCAACGGAAGTCCCTGGATCTGGATGCGACTCGAAGATCCATCAGTTGCAGATGATCGGCCACCACGGTCACCGCACCCTCGGCGTTCTGCACCTTTCCCCGAATCAGCAACGCCGGAGCCGTGATCGCCAGCTTGCGGTACTTGGCCCACAATCCGACCGAGCACACCACGTTGACCATCCCGGTCTCGTCCTCGAGGTTGATGAACGTGACGCCTCCGGCAGTTGCCGGCCGCTGGCGATGCGTCACCGCTCCGCCGACCAGCACTCGGTCTCCGTCCGGAATCTGCAGCAGCCGGTTCGCGGGAATCACGCCGAGCGAATCGAGCCGATCTCGAAAGAACTGCGTGGGATAGGAATTCGGTGACACACCTGTTGCCCAGACGTCGGCCGAGGCCAGATCGAGATCCGACATTCCCGGTAGCGCAGGCGCTTTCGTCGACGCTCCGATGCCGGGGAGCAGTCCCGGACGCTCCCCCGCCGCTGCACCCGCAGCCCACAGTGCCTCTCGGCGAGTGATGCCGAAGCACCCGAGTGCACCTGCCGTCGCCAGCGATTCCGCCTGCGCCACCGACAGTTCGACGCGTCCCGTCAGGTCCAGGAACGAGGTGTAGAGCCCGTGTGCGTCTCGTGCGTCGACGATCTTCTGGGCCACTGCGGTCCCGATGAACTTCACATCGGCCAACCCCATGCGAATCTCGAGGCCGTCCGCCTCGAGATTCGCATGGCCGAGACTGGCGTTCACGTCTGCACCGTGGACGAGCACACCGTGCCGCCTGGCGTCGGCGACCAGGGATTGCGGTGAGTAGAAACCCATCGGTTGAGCGCGCAGCAGGCCGGCACAGAATGCCGCCGGGTGGTGCAGCTTGAACCACGAGGAGTAGAACACCAGTGAGGCGAAACTCTGCGAATGGCTTTCGGGGAAACCGAAATTGGCGAATGCGGACAGCTTTTCGTAGATTCGGTCTGCCGCCGTGCCGGTGATGCCGTGAAGATCGCGCATCCCGTCGTAGAACCGCCCACGCAGCAGTTCCATCTTCTCCGGTGATCGCTTCGACCCCATCGCACGGCGCAGTTGATCGGCGTCGGCGGCACTGAAGCCGGCGACGTCGATGGCCATCTGCATCAGCTGTTCCTGGAACAGCGGCACTCCGAGTGTTCGATCGAGTGCCTTCTTCAGCGACGGATGCTCGAAGATCACCGGCTCGAGTCCGTTGCGGCGCTTGATGTACGGGTGCACCGAACCACCCTGGATCGGACCGGGACGGATCAGCGCGACCTCGACCACCAGATCGTAGAAGTTGCGCGGCTTGAGCCGCGGCAGAGTGGCCATCTGCGCGCGAGACTCGACCTGGAACACCCCGACCGAATCGGCTCGCTGGAGCATCTCGTACACCGCAGGCTCGGACAGGTCGATCGAGGCGAGTTCGATATCGATGCCCTTGTGCTCGGCGATCAGGTCCATCATGTAGTGCAACGCCGAGAGCATGCCGAGGCCTAGCATGTCGAACTTCACCAAACCCACTGCGGCACAGTCGTCCTTGTCCCACTGCAGCACACTGCGATTCTCCATCGTCGCCCATTCCACCGGGCAGACGTCCGCGATCGGCCGATCGCAGATCACCATGCCACCGGAGTGGATGCCGAGGTGCCGCGGGAAGCCCTCGATCTGCCGCGCGAGTTCGAGAACCGATTCGGGAATATTGTCGCCCTCCTGATCACCGATTCCGGACCAGCGGGTGATCTGCTTGCTCCATGCGTCCTGCTGCCCCTGTGAGAAGCCCAGCGCACGGGCCATGTCTCGCACGGACGACTTGCCGCGGTAGGTGATGACGTTGGCCACCTGAGCGGCATGAGTGCGGCCGTACTTGGCGTAGACGTGTTGGATCGCCTCTTCTCGACGATCGGATTCGATGTCGATGTCGATGTCCGGCGGCCCGTCGCGCTCGGGTGCGAGGAACCGTTCGAACAGCAGCTTGTTCGCCACCGGGTCGACGTTGGTGATGCCGATCGCGAAGCAGACAGCCGAGTTGGCCGCCGAACCTCTTCCCTGACAGAGGATGTCGTGTGTCTTGCAGAAGTGGACGATGTCGTGGACCACCAGGAAATAGCCGGGGAATTCGAGCCTCTCGATGATGTCGAGCTCGTACTCGAGCTGCGAGTACGCCGCCGGGTTCGCCGACTGCGAGCCGTACCGACGGGCGGCCCCCTCGAACGTGAGTCGACGCAGATAGCTGATCTCGGTGTACCCGTCGGGCACCTCGAAGGGCGGGAGGCGTGGCGCGATCAGCTTCAGATCGAACGAGCACTCACGACCGAGCTCGACGGCACCGCGCACCGCGCCGGGATAGTGCTCGAACAGTTCCGCCATCTCCGATCCGGACCGTAGATGTCCGCCGCCGGTCGGTGCCAACCAACCGGCAGCCTCGTCCAAACTGCTCCGAGCGCGCACAGCGGCCATCGCCATGGCCAATCTCCTGCTGCGCGGACTGGCGTAGTGCGCGGCCGTGGTTGCGATCGTCGGAAGACCGTACTTGCGAGCCAGTGCCGCGAGCGCGTCGTTGCGCTCGTCGTCGTCGGCGATTCCGTGCCGGGTGAGTTCGACGGTGACGCGATCGGCCCCGAAGCGGTCGACGAGAGTGCGCAGCGCGGATTCGGCCGCCTCCGGGCCACCGCGCGAGAGTGCCTGCCGAACATGGCCCTTCCGGCAACCGGTGAGAATCTGCCAGTGCCCGCCCGCTGATTCGGTGAGTTCGTCGATGTCGTACTGCGGCTTTCCTTTGACCCCGCCGGCCAGGTGTGCGGCCGCGATCCGACGCGAAAGCCGGCGATACCCCTCCTGGCCGCGAGCGAGCACCAGTAGATGAGTGCCGTCGGGATCGGTCTCCCCGGCTCGGGATCGATGTGTGTCCAGTGAGAGTTCGGCACCGAACACGGTTCCGATGCCGAGAGCTCTGGCTGCCTCGGCGAAGCGCACGACCCCGTAGAAACCGTCGTGATCGGTGATGGCGATGGACTCGAGGCCCAGGCGTACCGCCTCCTCGACCATCTCCTCGGGCTGCGAGGCACCGTCGAGAAAGCTGAACGCCGAGTGCGCATGCAATTCTGCATACGGCGTCGTGGGCAGCGCGGGCTTGTCGATGGTGCGGTCGTAGACGTCCCTCTTTCGCGACCACGCCGGGCTGTCGCCGCCGTCGCCCTCGGCCGCCGGCTTGGGACGTCCGGACAGGACGCGCTCCATCTCCGACCACGTGGGTGGTCCGTCGTTCCATCCCATCGAGCCCTCCCCTCACCGCATCGCCGTTGCATCGAACACTTGTTCTAATGAGAGCACGAGGGTCCGACACGATCAACTACAGTCGAGTCGCCACTGACCCCTTCCACAGAGCCGGAGCACCGTCGTGACTCGTTGGGCCTCGTTCGTCGTATCGCACAAACGATGGGTGCTGGCTGTCGTCGTCGCCGTCGTCACGGTCGGCGGGGTGTTGGGACTGAGCGTCTTCTCGAAACTGAGCGAGGGCGGCTACGCAGACGCCGGCAGCGAATCGTCCGAGGTGGCACGGCTCGTACAGGGCATCGGCCAACCGACTCCCGACATCGTGGCGATCTACACCGCACCCGAGGGCGAGACGATCGACGACATCGGCCCCCGAGTGCAAGCGACGATCGACGAGTTCACCGGTCGATACACCCTCGGCAACGTCAACTCGTACTGGACCGCAGACCCGGTCAGCAGAGAATTTCTGATCTCGAAAGACCGAACCAAGGCCTTGGCGACGGTGTCCCTGGGGGCGAACTCGGGCGTCACGTTCAACACCTTCGGCGACCTGCCGCCCCAGCTCGAAGTACCCGGCATCGAATCGCAGTTCGCCGGCGCATCGGTGGTCGGGGTATCGCTCAGCGAGACCCTCGAACGCGACCTGGTCCGCTCCGAGATCATCGCTGTTCCCATCACGCTGCTGCTGCTGATATTCATCTTCGGCGGCGTCGTCGCCGCAGCGGTCCCGGTGTTCGTCGGCATCCTCAGCGTGCTCAGTTCCCTGGCCATCCTGCGGGTGCTCACCGAGTTCACCGAAGTCAGCTCGTTCTCCATCAATGTCGCGTCGCTACTGGGGCTCGGCCTTGCCATCGACTACGGACTGTTCATCGTCAGCAGATTCCGCGAGGAACTACGCGGCGGGTCGACGCCGTTCGACGCGACCGTCCGCACGGTGTCCACCGCAGGCAAGACCGTCGTCTTCTCCGGACTGCTGCTGATCTGCGCATTCGCGGGCATGCTCGTCTTCCCGCAGGCGGTGATCCGATCCCTCGGGTTCGGGGCCATGGCGGCGGTGGCGAGCGCGGCCGTTCTGTCCCTGACCGTGATTCCGGCGCTGCTCGCGATTCTCGGCCCCCGCATCAACTCCTGGACGTGGTCGCGTACCGCGTCCGATCGCAGCGATGCACGGGCACACAAGTTCTGGGGCGGCGTCGTCACCCGCGTGATGAAGCATCCGGGAATCGTCGCGGCCGTCATCGTCGCCGGGTTGCTGATCATCGCCACCCCGATTCTCAAGGTCTCGCTCGGCGAGGTCGATTACACGGCGCTGCCGAAGGACAATCCTGCGCGCATGGCGTTCGAGACGCTCGGCACCGACTTCGAATCCACCGGCGAGGGTGCCACCGTGGTTCTTCGCGGCCTGGACGGCGTCAAGCCTCAGGGCGCACCCATCGCAGCCCTCACCTCGGCTGTGGAATCCACACCGGGTATCGCTCGCGCCGAATTCCTGGGCTCCAAAGACGATTTCGTGACACTTCAGGCGTCCTACAGCGAGCCGACCGGCGGCCTGACCGAGGCCGAATCTCAATCCGAGGCAGTGTCTGCACTGCGCTCGATCGCCCCGCCCGACGGCACCGAGATCCTCGTCGGCGGCGGACGAGCCAACGTCGACGACGGCAATGCTGCCATCGCGAAGTGGCTACCGGTGATGATCGCCATCATGGTCGTCTCGACGCTGGTGTTGCTGTTCCTCGCGTTCGGCTCGATCGTGCTGCCCGTCAAGGCCGTACTGATGGCCGGACTGAGCCTGGGCGCAACCTTCGGCGCACTCACGTGGGTGTTCCAGGAAGGCCACGGAGCATCCCTGCTCGGCGTCACCCCAGGACCGCTCGAGTCGACGTTCGTCGTTCTCATCCTCGCGGTCATCTTCGGCTTGTCGACCGACTACGAGGTGTTCCTGATGTCGCGCATGGTCGAGGCTCGCGCGGCGGGAGCGACTACCGAGGAAGCGGTGATCTTCGGAGCCCAACGCACCGGACGCATCGTCACTGCGGCGGCGTTGATTCTGATCGTCGTCACCGGCGCCTTCACCATCTCGGGTCTGTCGATCATGAAGTTCCTCGGCGTCGGAGTCATTCTGGCCCTGATCATCGACGCGACGATCATCCGGATGTTGCTGGTTCCGTCCTTGGTCAAACTCATGGGCGAGGCCAATTGGTGGGCACCCGCCTGGATGAAGAAAGTGCACGAAAAAGCCGGTATCGGGCACTAGCACCGGAACTTACTTCGGAGTAGGGTCGGCTCGCATGGCGAACTTCATCGTAACCGGCGGTACCGGGTTTCTCGGGAAGAACGTGCTGCCGCGATTGCTCGAACGCGATGCACTCGCGGCAATCCACGTGCTGGTGCGTCCGAGTTCGGTGGCGCAGCTCGAGCGACTGGCACAGCACCTCGACGGCGGCGACCGAATTCACCCGCTGGTCGGCGACCTCACCGAGCCGGAGCTCGGACTCCGAGACGTGCCTTCCGACATCGACCACATCCTCCACCTCGGAGCCGTCTACGATCTGACCGCGGGCGACGAGCAGACCCCGACCAACGTCGCCGGAACGGCCTCGGTGATTCGTCTCGCCGAGAAGACGGGGGCTCGCCTGCACCACATCTCGTCGATCGCAGTTGCGGGCGATCACCGAGGAACGTTCTCGGAGAACGACTTCGACCTCGGTCAAGCCTTTCCGACGGCATATCACCGCACCAAATTCGAGTCCGAGAAGCTGGTGCGAGAGAGCGCTGCGGACTGGCGGGTCTACCGGCCCGCGGCGATCATCGGCCACTCGGAGACCGGTGCGATCGACAAAGTGGACGGCCCGTACTACTTCTTCCCGTTCTTCGCCGAACTTGCCAAGCTGCCTTCGGCCATACCGATCACGGTGCCGAAGATGGGTTCCACCAACCTCGTTCCGGTCGATTACGTCGCCGACGCCATCGTCGAGCTCGTGCATCGAGACACTTCTTCCGGCAGCGTGTTCCATCTGGTGAACACGAGTCCGCAATCCATGGCCGAGGTGTATTCCGCATTCTCGTCGGCAGCCGGATCGCGAGCGAAGATCGTCGCCGTACCGGGTGCACTGGTCGCTCCGGTCGTCTCCCCCAAATACCGAGCCGTACGCAAGCAACGCGACGCCGCCCTCCGTGATCTCGGCGTACCTCCGGTGATGCTCGATCACTTGACCCTGCCCACGGTGTTCGAGTCGGCAGCGACGCAGAAAGCATTGCAGGGCAGCTCGATTGCACCGCCTCCACTGCGCACGTACGCCGATCGCGTGTGGACCTACTGGCGGGAGAACTTCGATCCCAAGCGCAATCGCCGAAACGATCCGCGCGGATCACTGTTCGGTCGTCACATCATCATCACCGGCGGCTCCTCCGGCATCGGCCGGGCCAGCGCCGAGGCGGCCGCACGCAAGGGCGCAGTGGTCATTCTTCTCGCACGCGGGCAGGATCAACTCGACGACGTAGTCGAAAGAATTCGCGAATCAGGTGGCACCGCATACGGTTACCCGTGCGACGTAACCGACAGCGAGTCGGTCGAGCACACCGTGAAAACCGTTCTGAGCGAACACGGTCATGTCGACATGCTGGTCAACAACGCCGGGCGATCCATCCGCCGCTCGCTTTACCGTTCCACCGATCGGTTGCACGATTACGAGCGCACCATGGCCGTCAACTACTTCGGGGCAATTCGGTTGGTGCTGGCGCTGCTGCCACACATGCGCGAACGTCAGTTCGGGCACGTGGTCAACATCTCCAGCGCTGCCGTCCTGGGACACCCCCCTCGGTTCTCGGCCTATGTGGCCAGCAAGGCAGCGCTCGACGGGTTCACCGATGTTGCTGCGGCAGAAACACTCTCGGACGGAATTACGTACACCACGATCCACATGCCGCTGGTGGACACTCCGATGATCACCCCGACGGGCGACAAGAACGTCGGCCCGGTGTTCTCACCGGAGAAGGCCGCGGCCATGGTGATCCGCGCATTGAGCGACAAGCCCAAACGCATCGATACGCCGCTGGGAACGCTCGGACAGTTCGGAGCCATCTTCGCCCCCAAGGGCAAGGACCGCACGATGCACCAGCACTACCGCACGTTCGCCGAGTCCGCGGCTGCCAAAGGAGAAGCGCAGGTACCTCTCGAGGACGGAATGGTGCCCTACCGAGTCCGGCCCTACGATCCGAAAGCTCCGAGCGCACGCATCGGCAAAGTGATCCGTCGCGCCGGCAGATTGGTTCCCGGCACCAGTTGGTGACCGGCGGGGTCAGCGCAGCAGTGCCTTTCCCCAGACACGCAGGAATCCCTGACTCAGGTATGTCAGAGTGCCGATGGCCAGTACCCATTTGACGGTGCTGACCACGGTGGTGGCGCGGACGACGGTGTCGGTGATCTGTTCGCGGTTGTCGACCAGAATCAGTCCGACGATGTTCTCGATGTAGTCGCCGGCAGCAGAGGCCACGGGTGCGACGGCCAATGCAGTCGTCACTGCAGGGCTCAGCGGGGTCTTGTCCGCCAGGCTCCTCGCGCCGGCACGCAATGCAACGGCGTAGATCGCCGGATGGACGAAATCGGGTAGATAGTGGCTGCGGAACCGGGCGATCTCGGTCTCGTCCATGCTCGCCAGGATCTGCCGATAGCGCTCGGCTGACCACGTCGTCTGCACGGCAAGCACTTTCGAAGCTGCGGGGCCGAGCAATCGGGCGATGTTGGCCTGGGATACGACGAACAGTGCCGACCAGCCCAGCATCCTGCGATCGAGCGCACTCGGTGTCATGTCCGAAGACACTAGTGCGTCAGAAACGGGAGGACGGTGGCCTCGAACGCCGAGTAGCCGTCACGATGAATGCTGTGTCCGGTGCGGAACGCCTCGACGCGGCAGGTCGAGATCTCGGAGACCATCGCGTCCAGTCGTTCCGGATCGACCATGCCGCCGGGACCGCCGCGAAGCACCAACGTCGGAGCAGCGATGTCGGCCAACGACTCCCACCATTGCGGATTCGGCCGACGGAACTGCTCGAGAGCAGTGGCGGTCATCGAGCGATCGAAGGCGAGTACCGCGCGGGGATGTAGAACGACGCTACTCGCTGCGTGCCAGAGTTCGGTGATCGACGGCATCTTGCCGGTCAGCGTCGGCGGAGCGTCCCCCGGCCTGATCGGTATCGGGAGCTCTTCGAGCACCAGACGCCGAACGAGCTCCGGGCGACGTTGTGCGACGAGCGAAACCGCATATCCACCGAGGGAATGGCCGACGAGATCGACTTCGTTCAGCCCGAGGTGGTCGATCAGGGCCAGCAGGTCTGCCCCGAAGGAATCGAACTCGTACGTGGACGTGTGCGCACTCTTGCCATGTCCGCGCAGATCGACGGTGATCACCCGGCGGCCCTGCGCGGTGAGCGCCCGGGTGAACCGATCCCAGGTTGTGCTGTCACCGCCCATACCGTGCACCAGCATCACCGGTGCCGAATCCGAGTTCGCATGCCCCAGCGGGGTGAACGAGCGATACGCGATATCGACGCCATCGAGGTCGACCGTCTCCGACATCATCTGCATTCCTTCGACGGTAGCGGTGCCGCTATTCGTAGATTCCTTCCACCCGCCACCGACCCTCGTCGAAGACCAGCAGCAAGGCCCTTTCGTCGTCGAGCACCACCTGGGCTCGCGCCGTCGGACCCGTCGCCGCGTGGCCACTGTCCCACCACCGCTCGTCCACCGGCCACGGTCCCGCCAGACCCGTCAACTCCCATTCCTTGGTGCCCCAGCGCAACCGCGACGGGGGCGCATCGAACACCCCACGATCGGTGACGCCGATTCCGGTTCCCGCTCGATTCATCAACGTCACTGTCGGACGTGTCTCGATCACTGCCGCCGGAGCAGGCTCGGGTAGCCGTCCCGGCCAAGGAGCCGAAGGATCGGATATCGGCACCAATTCGTCGCCGAGCGGACGCAGCGTGATCCGCTCGGCCGGCCCGCGGCCGCCGCTGAGCACACCACCGAGCACCGATTCGCCACCGAGCAGACCCTGTACGCGCACCAACGCCCGACGCGCCCTCTCGTCCTCGTCGCCGACACTGCCCCACAACCCCAGTTGCAGCTCACCCGCGGCCACCACTTCGATCGGTTCGAGCCGCAGCACGGTGATCGCGGACGTCGGCTTGTTCTCGCTGCGCCCGGTGATCCAGCCGTCCAGTTGCCACCGCACACGATCGGCTGTTCCTTCCGGCGTCAACGGCTCCGCGCAGCGCCAGATCCGCGACAGGTTCTCACCGTTACCGGTACTGGCATGCACCAGCAGCCGAGTGCACGCAACGGCAGCGGCGGCAAGCTTGGTGTGCAGCTGCTCGGCCAACCCGCGCCCGGCGAAGGCAGCGGCGTCGACCCGATCGATCGGCGGGTCGCACAGGTACTCCACATCCAGGTCGGGTGGAAGAGCCCTGGCCGACGGCGGACGCTCGGGCTCGCCTCGTGCACTGCGATGCGCCAACACCGCGTCGGTACCGAACCGGGACGCCACATCCCCCGGAGACAGTGCAGCGAAGTCGCCGATGGTTCGTAGACCCAAGCGCCGCAACAGATCCACCAGCTCACCGCGATCGGCAGCAGACATGCTCGGTTCCGCCGAGAGTTCCGCCACCGGCAACGGCGCGAGAAAGCCTGCACCCCCGCCGCGCGGCACCACCTGCGCATACCGCGCGGCGACGACCGCGGTGGACAGCTCGTCGGCGATACCGATCTGACATTCAACACCGGCAGCCGACGCTTCGTCGATCAGCCGTTCCGCGGCCCGATGCTCGGTACCGAAATACCGTCCGACGCCGCGGGCAGAAAGAACAAGCAGGCCCGGTCGCAGCACTTCCACTCCCGGTGCGATGGCGGCGATCGCCGAGACCACGGGCTCGAACAGTCGCGCATCACGATCGGTATCGGCCAGAGCGACATGCACTTCCGGGCACCGTGCCTGCGCTTCCCGACGGCGCAGGCCACGCTTGATGCCCGATGCGCGTGCCGTCGCCGAGCACGCGACGACCCGATTGGCCGAGGTGACGACCACAGGATGCGTCGCAGGGAGATCGGCCTGGGCAGCTGCTGCAACGGCAGGCCAATCGGGGCACCACAGTGCCAGAACACGGTTGGCATGAACACGGCTGGAGCGGTCGATGCTCATGTCGAGACCGCGATCGACAACGGATTCTGTTCGCGCCCCTCGGCATGCCACTCGATGCGGCCGTTCTCCGAACGCAGGTCGAGTCGAACGGTGCGGGGCCGCATCGCCTTGCCGCGAGCGCACACCGACAAACGGACGCCGCGCAGTCGGCCGCGACCAAGCTCCCGGCCCGTGCCGAGGCCGTCGTATCCGTGGACCGATGCGTCCAGTCGTAACTCTGCCCCGTCCCAGTGCCCATCGGTCACCAGCAGCGTCGAGCCCTTGCTACGTGCTCTGGCCACCACGGCCCTGGCCCGAGTGGGCGATACCGACAGACCACCGAGACCGAGCACGACGAGGTCGACACCGTCGAGCAGAATTGCCGCCACTTCCACCGGATCGGGACCGGGATCGGGAATCAGGGCAAGCTTGCTCAACTGTGCACCCATCTCGACCGCGGCCAGAATCCCGAAACGGGGCTGCCCGATGACGGCGACATGCCCACCGGCACCGGTCACCGCAGCCACCAACCCGATCAGGAGCGAGCCGGCACCGGATACCGAGGCCACCGTTCCACGCACCAGGCCGCCGTGCGGTAGTACCTCGATCAGCGCGGACGGCACCGGCAGAACGGGCCGCTGACGGGTTGGACGCTGCGTCGACGGTTCCTGAATCACGGGCTCGACAGGGTCCGAATTCTCGATGCGCACCGACGCCGTTTCGCCCCGGGAAGGCACGGCAGCCATCCGGCTACGCAGCAACGCCACGCGCTCCGGCAGCGACAACCCGTCGAGCGCATCCGGCGTGACAGAAGCTCCCGATACAGTCATGTCACTCCCCTTCGCGGCGTAGAAAATCGAGCCGAAACTTCGGTGTTCGACGGACGCGGGAAGTGGCGCATTCGAACACAATTTCGATCTGCACTCAGTAAAGCCGCTCGGACGGCAACTCGTCAAGGTGATGCCGAAGCCCCTGGTAGATGCCTCCGTTCCGTGGCTGCAGGCACGTCCCGCCATCGTCAACTAACCTGTGGACGTGACGGATCAGCAGCGTGTTCGACGGGGCGTCGGGCCCGACTACCTCCTGGCAGGCAGATACCGCCTGGCCGGCAAACTCGGCGGTGGAGGCATGGGCGCGGTATGGCTCGCCACCGACACACTTCTGCACCGTCAGGTGGCCGTCAAGCAGGTCACGTCCACCACTCGACTGACCCCTCAGCAGGCCGAGGAAGTACGCAACCGGGCCATGCGCGAGGGTCGCATCGCTGCCCGACTCTCCAGCCCGCACGCCATCGCGATGCACGACGTCGCTCTCGTCGACGGTGAGCCGTGGTTGGTCATGGAATACCTGTCCTCGCGCAGTCTCGCGCAGGCCCTCGGCACCACCGATTCGCTACCACCGTTCGAGGTCGCACAGATCGGCGCACAGATCGCCGATGCACTGACCGAGGCACACGAGGCCGGAATCGTGCACCGCGACATCAAGCCGGGCAACATTCTGATCGCCGATCGCGGCAAGGATCTGGGCATCGTCAAGATCAGCGACTTCGGTATCTCCCGCGCCAAGGGAGACGTCGAAGAAGCCGACGACAGCGTGATCACCGGTACCCCGGCTTATTTCGCACCCGAGGTCGCGCGCGGACAGGACCCCACCGCGGCCAGCGACGTGTTCTCCCTCGGCGCAACGCTGTACACGGCCATCGAAGGCAAACCGCCGTTCGACATCGACCACGATTCGATCGCACTGCTGCACCGAGTTGCCAAGGGGCAGATCATCGCTCCCACCCGCAGCGGCGATCTCACGGGACCGTTGCTGCACATGCTCGAGCCCGATCCTGCCCGACGCCCCACCATGGCGCAGGCCCGCGACGAGATCATCGTCGCCGCGATCAGCAAGCGCGGCACCATAGCTCAACTGCGCGGGGCGCCGCTGACATCTGCGGACGGTGTGGTCCCGGCATGGGCCAGGCGCTCGACACCGGTCTCCGAATCTCGCCGTCCGTCGCGGGAATTCGGAAGAACCATCGCGGGCCTACCGGCCGTGCAACCCGGTGAGAGCCAAGCCAATCCGGTCCCGTCCACGTATTCGCCACCACCGTTCGACCTGCCGAAAAAGAAGAAGAACCCGATCGACGACGTTCTGATGCGCATCGAGGACGTCATCGGTGACCGAACGTCGATTCCGTCGACCGCGATCCTCGCAGGACTCGTGCTCGCCGTCGTGATCGCTCTCGTTCTGGTGATCGCCCTTATGCTGTAGCCGAGCCCTCAACGCGACTCGTGCACGATGATCGCGATCTGAACCCTGTTGCTGCACTCCAGCTTCGTGAGGATTCGCGAGACATAGGTCTTCACGGTCGCCACACTCATGTACAGCTCCGCGCTGATCTCTGCATTCGACTTCCCCGATCCGACGGCGCCCGCCACTTCACGTTCGCGATCGGTCAAAGAACCGAGCAGCCCCCGCGCTCGTTCGGTAGCAGAATCGTGCGATCGAGCATCCTGCTCGCGCCAGTAGGCAACCAAACGTCCGACGGCCGTCGGCGACAGCATCGACTCCCCGATTCCGACGCGATGTACCGCGTCGATGATGTCGCTCGGCGGGGTGTCCTTGAGCAAGAACCCGTTTGCGCCGGCCCGCAGCGCCCGCAGCAAATACTCGTCGGTGTCGAAGGTGGTCAACACCACGATCGCTGCTGTAAAACCCTCTCCGCGAAGCAATTCGGTTGCCGCCAGACCATCCATGATCGGCATCCGCACGTCCATCAGAACCACGTCGGGAGACAACGCATGCACTGCTTCGATGCCACTGCGACCGTCGGCCTCCTCACCGACCACCCTGATTCCAGGATCCGAGCTCAGAATCAGCGACAGGCCCGCGCGGACCAACGCGTCGTCGTCGACCAGCAACACGGTGAGCGCAGCGGGACCATCGGTCAGTTCGGGCACGGTAACCACGCTTCCAGACGGTAGACCACGCCGACGCTGCTACGAGCAATTCCGTACTCGATTCGTCCGCCGGCCAACTCGATTCGTTCGGTGAGGCCGATCATTCCCGAGCGAGAACCGGGTACTGTCCCGAAACTCTTTGCACCGATACCGTTTTCGAGCCACACTCGAATCTCACTGTTCACCGGCGCAATTCCACAGCGGACCGGCACCCCTGGGGCATGTTTCCTTGCGTTGGTCAAACCCTCCTGAATCACACGGTGGACGGTGCGAGACGCGGAGGCAGGCAGCGAGAAGTCCGCAGGCATCTCGTCGACGAACGTCACCTGAGTACCGGCTTTCTCCGAATCCTCGATCAGTTCGGCGATGTCGTCCACACCCGGTTGTGGACGCGCAGAGCTGCTGACATCGCCGGATCGGAGTACTCCCAGTATCTCCCGCAGATCCTCGAGAGCACCGTGCGCATTCGATCTGATGGTGGACGCGAGCGCTTCGACCTCCCGAGCACCGACGTCCGGTCGGACCTCGAGCGCACCCGCATGGAGACTGACCAACGAGATCCGATGCGCCAGTGCGTCATGCATCTCGCGCGCGATCCGCTCCCGTTCGAGTCCGCGCAAGGTCTCTGCCCGCAGGTTCGACTCCGATTCCGCCCGCTCGGCCCGCTCTCGCAACGAGTCGATCACCTCGCGGCGCGACTTGACGACGATTCCCCACGCTGCCGGAACGGTCAGGAAGGCGAGACTGAGTATCGCGATGTACAGAACCGACGGTTGGTCGTCCCACACTCTCGTCCAGATCACCGGTGCCAGCACGTGCAGAACCACCGCCGCAATGGTGACTCGCCACGACTTCCGACATGCCACGGTGAAGACGGCCACCAGCTCGGCACCGCCCACTGCATCGGTGAGAACAGCGCACACAGCCAGCGCCACGGCGACCTCCACCGGCCACCGGCGACGCCACCACAGCATTACAGAGCCGAGGACACCGACGACAATCGACACGACCGTTCGGGTGGTGCTCATTGCCTCGGTGTCTGCGGTTACCGACAACACCAGCAACAGCGCGAATGCGATGGCGGCGACATCCCATGCCCGCTCCCGATGCCGTCGCAGCAGTGTCATGATTGCACCGTCATGATCGGACCAGGGGTCGCCAGTATTGACTGGTCTTCCTGTCTCGCACCACTACGCCGAGTCTGTCCAGCTCCGAACGCAATTCGCGTGCATCGGAACCGGCCTTCTTCTTCAGCGCCATGTCCCGAGCCTTCAACACCGCATTCACCTCCGGTGCCAGGCCCGGACTCTCGGGCACCCACAGGTAATACAGATCATCGTAGGGATCACCCGGCGCGACCTGGTAGCCCCGCTGCTCGAATGCCACCTCGATCGCATCACGTTTCTCCTCGCTCGACACTCTCACCAACTGGCGCGAAGCGGCGTCGAGCAACACGAGTTCTTTGCCATCGACGAATGCCGTGGCGACCTGCGATCTGGTGACGGTGACGGTTTCACCCTTCTCGGTGATGTGTACCTGCGTCTCCGACACCGCCACCCGCGCAGTGTCGTAGAACGCAGCGGCCACGAGCACCAACCCGAGCAGGATCCCCACTCCGATACACACGTACCGCACCCACCACTGCGACCAGGACGCAATCAACTCCAGCGGACCTTGGAACGGAATCCAGGTGAGCGACGCTCCCCACGACGCCACGAACGGCACCGCGAATCCGAGCAATGCCCCCACCAGAATGCCGCCGACGATCAGCACCATTCGATCGCCACGGGAGAACCACAGCACCGTTGGTGGTGACTTCTCGAGCATCTTGTCGTCCATACGCCCACGGTATCGAGCGTAGGAGCTGGTACCCAGTCATCGAAAGTCGACGATTTGCCGCGACTTTCGACGAGAGGAAGCACACGATCAGCCTAGAACCGGCATCACCAGCGTCGTCAGAGCGCCGTCGACTGCCGACCGCACCAGCATCGGCTGATCCGGCGCGGCGATATCGAGCATCAGGTCCGGCCCGACGGCCGATGCGACGGCAGCCTGCAGGACGGCCGCATCGAAGAACACCGTCATCTCGGAACCGGTGACCCGTGCGGGGACGACAACACCCTCGACCGTCAGGCCGTCCGGGCCTGCGTCGATCCGCAGCGTGCCGCTGTCGAGGGGAACGAAATCTCGTTGCACCACAACCCGCGTCGCGGTCGGAGCCAGACCGTCGACGATCGTCCGCCAGTCGGGGAAGTCGCCGTCGACAAGATCCACGGTGTGTTGGACGCCTTCGGACTCGAGCATCATCGCGTCGTCGGTTGCCGTCAACGCACAGTTCCCCGACGCGGGTAGAGACCCGAGGGAGCCGACCGCTGCGACACGCGACCAGGATGCCCCGGGCGAGCTCTGTGCGACGAGGCTGCGGGTGGAGAGTCGATACCGATCCGTCGCGGTGAGCGTGACAGTGCCACCGTCCACCTCGACCAACACGCCCCGCAGCACCGGGAACTCCTCGCTCGTTCCGGCCGCCGACGCGACCTGTTCCACCGCCGACGCGAAGTCGGCGGCAGATACCGTTGCTGTGCAGTACTTTTCGTCGAACAATCGGCGAATGGACACCGCAGCCTCGGCCGCTGCCCGGGCGCGTGCGGCAAGCTCGTCGACGTGCCGATCCACCATCTCCACCGCTGCAGCTCCGTCGCCGTCGAGGGCGGAGGCCACCTTATCGAGTGGCATCCCGATCTCGCGGAGTTGGCGGATGATGTTCGCTCGCTTCGCTTGTGCTCGGGTGTAGTAGCGATAACCGGACCTGGCGTCGATGGATGCCGGCACGAGCAATCCACAGTCGTCGTAGAAGCGAAGGGCACTGGGGGTCAGCCCGCTCGCGCGAGCGAACACACCGATGGTCAGGAATTCTTCGGCCGAATCAGTCATGGGGAAATCCTGAGGCTTCGGGTAGGTCGAAGGTCAAGCGAGATCGGTCACCTAGTCGATTCGACGCTTGTGCGCCCATCTGGTGAGCGCATTCCTGTTGGACTGCTGAGTCTTTCGGAGAACGTTCGAGGCGTGCGTCTCGACGGTCTTGACCGAGATGAATAGATCCTCGGCGATCTCACGATAGGTGTACCCGCGCGCGAGCAACCGCAGCACCTCCAGTTCACGGGGCGTCAGCGAATCCAGTTCCGGATCCAGCGGGGGCTCCGGAGCGGCACTGCGACCGGTGAACGAATCGAGGACGAACCCGGCCAGGCGGGGGCTGAACACGGCATCTCCCCCGGCGACGCGTCGAACACCGTCGGCGAGCTCCGAGCCGGAGATCGTCTTGGTGACGTATCCCCTCGCCCCGGCGCGGATGACGGCGATGACGTCCTCGGCGGCATCGGACACACTCAGGGCGAGACACACCGGCCCCTCGGAGATGCGGTTCAACACGGCCACGCCGCCGCCGTCGGGCATGTGCACGTCGAGCAACACCACGTCCGGCTTGGTCGATTCGATTCCCGAGACCGCCTCGGCGACGCCTCCCGCTTCCCCGACGACCTCGATGTCCGCCTCGCGGCCGAGTTCGGCTCGCACACCGGAACGGAACACCGCATGGTCGTCGACCAGGAAAACGCGGAAAGGTTCGGTCACGTCGGCTGCTCCTGCTGAGTGGATTCGGATGATTCCGTGGTCACGGAGGCACCGTTGCGCGGCATGAAGATTCGCACTTCGGTTCCCTTGCCGACGGTCGACCGTACCTGCACGGTGCCGCCGCGACGCTCGATACGTCCCCGAATGGACTTCGCCAGGCCCTGTCGATCCTCGGGTACCGCGGACTCGTCGAATCCGGCACCGCGGTCGCGAACGAAAACACTGACCTGGTCCGGTTCGGTTTCGGCGTACAGGTCGATATTGGTCTCACCGGAGTGCTTGGCCGCGTTGACCAATGCTTCTCGGGTTGCACCCAGCAGAGCCGTGAAACTTTCTCTGGACAGGCCGGATTCGACGTCGTCGGGCAGTAGTTGCACGTCACCGACCGTGATCGGTCTGACGGTGACACCGTGCTGATCCTCGACCTCGCCGGAGATTGTCTCGAGCGCATCGGACAAGTTCGAGTTATCGGTGTCGCCGCCGTCGAACAGCCATTTGCGTAGTTCACGCTCCTGGCCGCGCGCCAACCGCATCACCTCCTGTGGATGATCGGACTGCTTCTGGATCAGGGCCAGTGTCTGCAGCACCGAATCATGCAGGTGCGACGCGATTTCCTCGCGTTCGTCGTTGCGGATACGCGCAGACCGCTCGGCACCGAGCGCACGCCAGGTGCGCAGCCAGATGGGAACCGTCAACAGGCCGACGCCCACGAGAGTGACCACCACCGCCAGCAGGGACGAGCGCAGCGCCGCCAGATCGACCCGGGCGAGCACGACCACGGCGAGACCGAGCACGATCAACGTCGCTCCGCCGACGACCCTCGCCCAACTCAACACGGTCGGATGCTTGGGGAGCCCCAGAGCCGTTCGCGGCCCCTCCGAGTCGAACTCGCGCCATACCAGGGCAGCACCGATCACCACGACGATGACCGGCACGATGACCGAAGCAGCTGTGCCGCTGAGCAGCCAGGCGAGCCCGACGGCGAGGCCGAGACCGATGGCAGCCAACCCGAGCGCACGCTGACGTTCGGCGGCACTCGGGTGCGCAGTGTCCTCGCCCGCGGGCGTGAACATCCAGATCAGTCCGTAGGCGGCAATTCCGGCACCGGCGGACGCCGCGAGCAGTGCGAATGCGACCCGAACCTTGAACACGTCGACGCCGAGATGGTCGGCGAGACCGCCTGCGACGCCGCCGACGATGCGTCCGCCGCCGCGTCGTTGATAGGGGGCAGGAGCGGAGCCTGCAGGAGCGACAGGAAAAAGAGGAACGGCATGGGTGACCGGCACGTCGCCGGCTTCGAAAGATGTGGTGCGGGCGGCGTCAACGGGTGGATTGTCGACAGGGTGCACGCCTTCGATCCTGGCACGGATGCGGTGGTCGTCGCATCAGGGTTCGCCCTGATGTTTCGCGGTTCCGTCGAGGTGGACCCGATCTCGGGGACGAAGATCAGGGGTATCCCTGATGTGTTTCGTGGTCGCTGCGGCCACGATGATTGGCATGAGCAACGTGACCGTCTCGGATCAACTTCAGCAGATGTGGCGCACCCGTCCGCACCGCTTGCCGCAACGCGGGCATGTGGCGGGTGTTGCGGCCGGTATCGGCTACCGCTACGACGTCGACCCCGTTCTGATTCGGATCGCGTTCGTCGTCTCCACCTTGTTCGGCGGTACCGGCATCGTGCTGTATCTGGCGGGGTGGCTGGTACTCAACCGCGCCGGTGACACGGCGTCGGGTGCGGAGTCGCTGGTCGGGCGTGGGAACAGCTCCGATTCGACGACCAAGATGGTGGTCGTGGCAGTGGCCTTGGTCATCGCGGTGTCGACCATCGGCCCGGTAGGTGTCGGGCTCGGCGGTTCGGGGCTGATCTCACTGGTGGCCATGCTCGGTGGACTGTGGCTGCTGCACCAACGGTGCCCGGAGCCACCGCCGTACATGCGGACGGCGGAGTTCTCCCGTAATCGCTACGTTCCGACGCCTTTCGGCTCGCCCAGCACGTCGGCCGAGCAGTGGACGGCCGCGCAGTATCGTCCGCCACAGTTCCAGCACGAGCGCTACACCCCGTACACGACCCTGCCGAAAAGCTACGTTCCGACGGCGAAGCCCGTCGAGCACAGTGGGATCGACGCCGACGCGCACACCGTGAACCTGAGCAAGTCGACCGCATCCGCCGAGAAGCCGGCCGACCTGCACACCGACATGCCGACCGTGACTCCCCCGTCGTGGGATCCGCTCGGTGTGGCCCCGTTCGCCTGGGATCTTCCCGAACCGACAGGCACCTTTCCGCCTGCGGCGATCGAACGCAAGCGCCGATCACGTTGGACGGCAAGCTTTCTCGGCCTGGCTCTGCTCGCTGCCGCAGTCACCGCGGCAGTCGGTTCGGCTACCGGCGGAGACTGGGCATCACCGGGCCGTGTCGGTGCCGTCGCTCTGGCAATCATCTCCGTGGGACTCGTATTGGGCGCGTTCCTACGCAAGGGCTACGGACTGCTGGTGGTCGCAGCACCATTGGCCGGCTTCGTCGTTCTGGCGTCGGCGGTCGGTCCGGTGGACCTGAACAACAGAGTGTCGGGGAATCAGACGATCGCCCCACTCACCGCCGCCGAGCTCGACCCCTCCTACGACGTCGGGGCCGGCGAGCTGAACCTCGACCTCACCGGCCTCGAACTCGCCGAAGACCACACAGTCGAGATCGATGTGGCGCTGGGCAGCGCGTCGGTCACCGTGCCCGCTTCGATGAACGTGATCGTGGAGTGCGAGGCGGCGATCGGTCAGTGCCCCACCGAGACACGCTTCGGCCCTGGCACCACCGATACTCCGGTTCTGACGATCGTCGGCGATCTGGCACTCGGCGAACTGAAGGTGGAGAACCCGTGAAGAAGAACAAGACCGACCGCATCGGACTCGACCACGGCAGCGCCGATTCCGACACCGAGGATCACACCTCTGGCCGACGCGGCCCCTCGGCACTGTTGCTCCTCGCCGGCCTCGCTGCCATGGTCGTCTCGGTCGCAGCACTCATCGGCCGAGATGCGATCGCGGCACTGGGCGACGTCCAGTTCCGCTGGGTGTTCGTCGTCGCCGCGGTGGTCGTTGGCTTCGCGCTTCTACTGGGCCCCAGCAGGAAGAACTGACGCCGTCACTCCCACTCGATGGTGCCCGGCGGCTTGCTGGTGACGTCGAGAACGACTCGGTTGACCTCCGGAACCTCGTTGGTCACCCGAGTCGAGATCGTTTCCAACACGTCGTACGGCAGCCTGGTCCAGTCCGCCGTCATCGCGTCCTCGCTCGAGACCGGCCGCAGCACGATCGGGTGCCCGTAGGTACGGCCGTCGCCCTGCACTCCCACGCTACGCACGTCGGCCAACAGCACCACCGGGCACTGCCAGATCTGCTGATCCAAGCCCGCGACCGTAAGTTCTTCTCGGACAATCGAATCGGCATGGCGGAGCGTGTTCAGACGGTCGCGGGTGATCTCACCGACGATGCGGATCGCCAGGCCGGGTCCGGGGAACGGCTGCCTGCCGACGATGTCCTCGGGCAATCCCAGTTCGCGTCCGACCGCACGCACCTCGTCCTTGAACAGTGCACGCAGCGGCTCGACCAGGGCGAACTGCAGATCGTCCGGCAGTCCGCCGACGTTGTGGTGACTCTTGATGTTCGCGGTACCGGACCCGCCCCCGGACTCGACGACATCCGGGTACAACGTGCCCTGCACCAGGAACTCGACGGCGTCGCCGTGCTCGGCGTTCTCGCCCAGCACCTCGGCCACGGCACCCTCGAAGCTCCGGATGAACTCGCGGCCGATGATCTTGCGCTTCTCCTCCGGGTCGGAGACGCCCTCGAGCGCGCCGAGGAAGGTGTCGACCGCATCGACCGTGACGAGCTTGGCTCCGGTCGCGGCCACGAAGTCCTGCTGCACCTGCTCACGCTCGCCGGCGCGCAGCAGTCCGTGGTCGACGAAGACACAGGTCAGACGGTCACCGATGGCCCGCTGCACCAGTGCCGCCGCCACGGCGGAGTCGACGCCGCCCGAGAGGCCACAGATGGCCTTGCCCGTGGGGCCCACCTGCTCCTGCACTGCGTCGACCAGAGCGTCGGCGATATTGGCCGCAGTCCAGTCCGGGGCGATGCCAGCCGTTTCGTGCAGGAATCGGCTGAGCACCTGCTGCCCGTGCGGGGAGTGCAGAACCTCGGGGTGATACTGCACGCCCGCCATGCGCTTGCCCTCGTTCTCGAAGGCAGCCACCGGCGCACCTGCGCTGGTGGCCGTGACGGTGAAGCCTTCCGGGGCCGCGGTGACCGCGTCACCGTGACTCATCCAGACCGGCTGCGTTGCGGGCAGACCGTCGTGCAGACGACCGCCGTCCACGCTGAGCTGAGTGCGACCGTACTCCCGCGTTCCGGTGTGTTCGACGGTTCCGCCGAGGGCCTGGGCCATGGCCTGGAATCCGTAGCAGATGCCGAACACGGGGATGCCGAGGTCGAGGAGAGCGGAGTCGAGCTCGGGCGCGCCCTCGGCGTAGACGCTGGAGGGTCCGCCGGAAAGCACAAGCGCGACAGGGTCCTTCGCTGCGATCTCCTCGGCCGTCGCGGTATGCGAGATCACCTCGGAGTACACGTTGGCCTCGCGCACACGGCGGGCGATCAACTGCGCGTACTGGGCGCCGAAATCGACGACGAGAACCGGGCGTGCGTGTGCGGGATCGTGTGCAGAGGAGTCGGTCACCGGGTCAGTCTAGTGGGACTGTTCCAGCACTCATGCAACACCCGAATGCTCGACGGGCATCGCCGAGGAACCCGACCGAATCTCCACGATCGGCAGTCGCAGACCACCCGGAGCATCCACCGGGACGACCGGAGAGTTCGGGGCGATCGGATCGAGACGCTGGTACGGCAGCCCCTGTGCCGGACGGAGATCCAGCTCGCCCTTGTTCGGCCACAGTGCGGCGGAACGCTCGGCCTGCGCGCTGATGGTCAACGACGGGTTCACTCCGAGGTTGGCCGATACGGCGGCCCCGTCGACCACGCTGAGCGTCGGGTAGCCGTGGACGCGGTGGTACGGATCGATGACACCGTGCTCGGCATCCGAGGCGATGGCACACCCACCGAGGAAGTGGGCCGTGAGCGGGATGTTGAACAATTCTCCCCAGGTACCGCCCGCGACGCCGCCGATCTTCTTCGCGATGCGTCGGGTGGCGTCGTTGCCCTCGGGGATCCACGTCGGGTTGGGCTGGCCGTGCCCCTGCTTGCTCGAGATCTTCCGGCCGAAGGCACCACGCTTGGTGAACGTGGTGATCGAATTGTCGAGGTTCTGCATCACCAGCGCGATGATGGTGCGCTCGCTCCAGTGCCGGACGTTGACGACGCGCAGGAACTGAATCGGGTGGGCGATCAGCGCGAACACGAACTTGAGCCACCGCGGCACTCGTCCGCCGCCGTCGGTCATCAGGGTCTGCAGCATGCCCATCGCGTTCGAGCCCTTGCCGTAGCGGCACGGTTCGATGTGGGTGTTGGGGCTGGGATGGAACGAGGACGTGATCGCGACTCCGCGGGTGAGGTCCATGTTCGGATCGACCGCCAGCTTGGCCGCTCCGACGATCGACTCGGAGTTGGTGCGTGTCAGCTCCCCGAGCGTGTCCGACAGACGGGGCAGCGCGCCGGTGTCCTTCATCTTGTGCAGCAGGTTCTGCGTGCCCCAGGTGCCGGCCGCCAGCACGACGTTGGCTGCGCTGTAGGTCTTGCGCCCCTTGCGCAGCCGAGCGCCGGTGCGTTCGGTGTCGACGTCCCAGGTGCCGTCGGATCGCGGAACGAGACCGGTGACGGTCGTCATCGGCACGATCTCGGCTCCCGCGCGCTCGGCCAGGCCGAGGTAGTTCTTCAGCAGGGTGTTCTTGGCTCCGTGGCGGCAACCGGTCATGCACTCGCCGCACTCGATACATCCGGTGCGTTCGGGACCTGCGCCGCCGAAGTACGGGTCCGGGACGGTCTTGCCGGGCTCGTCTCCGAAGAACACGCCCACCGGGGTCTGGATGAAGGTGTCGGCAACGCCCATGTCCTCGGCAACCGACTTCATCACCTCGTCGGCGGGGGTCATGTGCGGGTTGCGCACGACGCCGAGCATGCGGGTGGCCTGGTCGTAGAACGGGGAGAGTTCACTGCTCCAGTCGGTGATGTGCGCCCACTGCTTGTCCTCGAAGAACGGTGCCTGAGGCTTGTAGAGGGTGTTCGCGTAGTTCAGCGAACCGCCGCCGACTCCGGCACCGGCGAGGATGAGGCAGTCGCGCAGCAGGTGCACGCGCTGGATGCCGTAGAGGCCGAGCTTCGGTGCCCACAGGAAACGCTTGAGGTCCCAGCTGTTCTTCGCGAAGCCCTTGTCCTCGAAGCGCTGCCCGGCTTCCAGGATGCCGACGCGGTATCCCTTCTCCACCAGGCGCAGCGCGGTGACACTTCCGCCGAAGCCCGAACCGACGATCAAGACGTCGTAATCCGTGGCGCGAACAGCTGAACCCATGGTGACCTCCGCTACATCCGATGCTGTCGAACAGTATGCACACCCCCATGTGACTACCGCCACAAGCGATTCTAGCTGTTACGAGAGGTATCACCAACCCAGGGTCGACTTACGTGGACGCCATGCAGCAGAAAGGGCGCGCACCCCCCCGTGCGGGAGGAGTACGCGCCCTTTGGAACAGACGTCGTCAGGCCCTGACGTTCAGGCCCACCTTCTGGAATTCCTTGAGATCGGAGTATCCGGACTTCGCCATCGACCGACGCAGTCCGCCGACGAGGTTGATCGAGCCGTACGACTCACGCGACGGTCCGTTGAGCACCTGATCCAGGCTCGGACGGTCCCCCGCCGACATCGGCAGCAGCGCACCGCGCGGCATGGACGGATGCGCCGCGGCGGACGGCCAGTACCAACCTCCGCCGGGAGCCTCGGCAGCGACGGCCAGCGGAGCACCGAGAACCGCAGCATCGGCCCCGCAGGCGATGGCCTTGGCGAGCGCACCGGAGGTGGTGATGTCGCCGTCGGCGATGACGTGCACGTAGCGCCCGCCGGTTTCGTCCAGGTAGTCCCGACGCGCCGCGGCCGCATCGGCGATGGCGGTGGCCATCGGAACGCCGATACCGAGCACCTCACCGGTGGTCGTGCCACCTTCGACCGAGCCGTAACCGACGATGACGCCTGCCGCACCGGTACGCATCAGGTGCAGTGCGGTGCGGTGATCGCTCACGCCGCCGGCGATGACGGGAACGTCGAGTTCCGCGATGAAGGTCTTGAGGTTGAGCGGCTCGTCCTCGCCGTGTGCCACGTGCTCGGCGGAGATGATCGTGCCCTGGATGACCAGCAGATCGAGGCCCGATGCAACGAGGGCAGGGGTGAGCGAGCGAGCGTTCTGGGGGCTCACCCGAACGGCGACGGTCACCCCGGAGTCACGGACCTGACCGACCGCTGCGGCCAGCAGATCCGGCCGGAGCGGTGCGGCGTGCAGTTCCTGCAGGAAGGCGATCGGCGCGTCGGGATCGAGATCGGTCTCGGCGATGTGGATCAGCTGATCGATCTTGGCCTGCACGTCCGAGTGGCGCGCCCACAGCCCTTCACCGTTGATGACCCCCAGCCCACCCTGTCGACCCAGCTCGATCGCGAACTCGGGCGAGACCAGAGCATCGGTCGGATGCGCGAGGAGGGGAATGTCGAAGCGGTACGCGTCGAGCTGCCATGCCGTCGACACCTCCTTCGACGACCGGGTACGACGGGACGGCACGATGTCGATGTCGTCCAGCTGGTAGGTGCGGCGGGCTTCTCTGCCCATGCCGATTTCAACGAGGTCGCGCACGCGCGCACCTTTCTACTTCGGGAGCGAATCGAATCGGCCCAAACAGGCCGAAGCGACTATCGGGTGGTGTAGTTCGGGGCCTCTGCGGTCATCGTGATGTCGTGGGGGTGGCTCTCCTTGAGCCCGGCCGCCGTGATCTGTACGAACTGAGCCTTCTGCAGGTCCTCGATCGAGGTGGACCCGGTGTACCCCATCGCAGCGCGCAGACCACCGGTGAGCTGGTGGATGACCTGGTTCAACGGTCCGCGGTACGGGACGCGACCCTCGATGCCCTCGGGCACCAACTTGTCCTCGGCCAACACGTCGTCCTGGAAGTAGCGGTCCTTGGAGAACGACTTCGCTCCCCCGCGTCCCTGCATCGCGCCGAGCGAACCCATTCCGCGGTAGCTCTTGAACTGCTTGCCGCCCACCAGGATCAGCTCACCCGGAGACTCTGCGGTTCCGGCCAGCAACGATCCGAGCATGGCGGTCGAGGCACCGGCGGCGAGAGCCTTGGCGATGTCACCGGAGAACTGCATACCGCCGTCGGCGATGACCGGCACACCGTGCGGCTTGCACGCGGCCACGGCTTCGAGAATGGCGGTGATCTGCGGAGCACCGACACCTGCGACCACACGGGTGGTGCAGATCGATCCCGGTCCGACTCCCACCTTCACCGCATCCGCGCCTGCCTCGACGAGAGCGAGTGCGCCCGCACGGGTGGCAACGTTGCCGCCGACGACCTGAACGCGGTCGCCCACCTCCGCCTTGAGCTTGCTGACCATCTCGAGCACCTGCGAATTGTGGCCGTGCGCGGTGTCGACGATGACGACGTCCACTCCGGCGTCGGTCAATGCCATCGACCGAGACCAGGCATCCTGCCCGACGCCCACAGCGGCACCGACCAGCAGTCGACCGTCACGGTCCTTGGTGGCATCGGGGTGCTGCTCGGTCTTGACGAAGTCCTTCACGGTGATCAGGCCGGTCAGCGCGCCTTTGCCGTCCACGATCGGCAGCTTCTCGATCTTGTGACGGCGCAGCAGGCCGAGCGCAGCTTCCGCAGTCACGCCCTCCTGAGCGGTGATCAACGGGGCCTTGGTCATCACGTCGGCGACGCGGCGATTCTGATCGACCTCGAATCGCATGTCGCGGTTGGTGATGATACCGACCAGCGCGCCGGTCTCGTCCGTGACGGGAAGACCGGAGATACGGAAGCGCGCACACATGGCGTCGACCTCGGCCAACGAGTCGGTGGGCTTGCAGGTGACGGGGTCGGTGACCATCCCGGCCTCCGAACGCTTGACCGTCTCGACCTGGGACGCCTGATCCTGCAGTGACAGGTTGCGGTGCAACACGCCCATACCGCCTGCGCGGGCCATGGCGATGGCCATCCGGGCCTCGGTGACGGTGTCCATGGCCGAGCTGACCAGCGGCACTCGCAAGCGGATCTCGCGGGTGATCTGGCTGGACGTATCGACCGAGCTGGGAATCAGATCCGAAGCGGCCGGCAGCAGCAGGACGTCGTCGAACGTGAGGCCGAGCATTGCGACCTTGTTGGGATCGTCGCCGCCTGTGCGGACGTGGGCTCCGGGACTACTCATGCGAATCTGGCCCTCCCTAGAGCCTGGTTGCACTTCGGCGCGGCGTGCGGCCGGTGAGAGCTCGCAGGCGCACCGCAGTGCGGGATTGGAGAACGGATGGAGTTTCGGCACTTGCACTCATCTGTTCAGCGCCGTGAACCATGGTATCGGCTAGGGCACAACCAGTGCGAATGCGTCTCGCTGTCAGTGGCTTGCGAGCCCCGAAACGACGGTCCTCGGCGTTGTCGGTGGCGCATACGTCCGGCATGTCGCGTTCGAACGGCTGGCGCAGACCCACCAGTCCTGCGTACCGTGGAGGCGTGCGCGATCAACTGCCTCCCGGTCTACCCCCGGATCCGTTCGCCGGAGACCCAGCCGACCCGTCGGCCGCCCTCGACGCCATCGAGCCAGGCCAGCCCCTCGATCCTCAGGAGCGATTGGCCGTCGAAGAGGACTTGGCGGACCTGGCCGTATACGAGGCTCTCCTGGGCCACCGCGGCATCCGCGGTCTCGTCGTGTGCTGCGAGGACTGCCAGCAGGACCACTACCACGACTGGGACATGCTGCGCGCGAATCTGCTCCAGCTGCTCGTCGACGGCACCGTCCGGCCGCACGAGCCTGCCTACGACCCCGTACCGGACGCCTACGTGACCTGGGACTACTGCCGAGGCTTCGCCGACGCTTCGATGAACGACGCGCTGCACGGCGACGGATTCGACAACTGACCTCCGACACTCCGCAACGAAGAAGCCCGACACGATGATCGTGTCGGGCTTCTTCGTGTCCGGTGAAGGATCGAGAACCTGTCAGCTGCCGCCGGAGGGAACCGACATACGGTCGCGGTTCTCCGAGGAGCTGCTGCCTCCGGCGGTTGCCGTCGGCTGATCGGGCTCTTGCAGCACCGTCGGTGTGACGTCGGTGGTCGTTGTCGGACTCGGCGTCGTCGTCGTGGGCGGAACCTCGGGCGTCGTCGTTGCCGGAGCCGGAGTGCTCGGCACACCCGTGGTATCGGGCGTTACCTGATCCACCGGTGCCGGTGGCACGAAGACCTCCGGGCTGGGGAGCGGAGCCGGAACGACCGGAACCGGGGGCGGGACAGGCGCGGGCACCGTCAGTGCCTGCAACTCCTGCAGCAGACGTGCCAGCCACTGGTCGAGCTCGGCGCGCTGACCGTCGTCGAGAACAGCGGAACTGCTGTTCGACGCACCGTCGAGGAGTGCGCGAGCGGCAGTAGTGTCCCCCGAGGACAGGAGATTCTCCGCCTCTTGCAACTTCGACGTCGTATCGATCTGAGCGACAGTCGAATCCGCCTGCTCCGAGAAGACGACCGATTTGACGCTCCACAACGGATCGTCCGGCGTCGAGTTGTACGAGATGACCACCAGACCACCCATCACGACGGCGATCGCGGCTGCGGCACCGGCGATGGGACGCAGCAGACGCATGCGTCCACCGCGGTTGGCCGAGCTCGAGCGCGCCATGTCGGCGGCGAGCTTCTCGCGTTCGACGGAGGCGACGACCACGTCGAGGGAGGGTCCGGCCGGCATGGCCGGCGTGATCACGTCTGCTCGCCAATTGGCCAACAGAAGGGCGAGTTGGTACTCGTCTGCGTCATCGGTGGCAATCGGTCCGTCGCCACTGATCGCGTCGATGAACGCATCGTCACGACGTACGGCGACGAGGTCCACAGGACCACCGTCTGCGCCGATGTCGGCATAGGGATCGTTCTGCTTCGGTCCAGTGGAGTTCACGTGCTCACCGATACGCGAGATTCCGCGACGCGGCGTCTCACCGGGGCCACCGTGACCATTGTCCCTAGCCATACATTTCACCTGCTCTCACAACTTCGTTCTTAAGTTTTGCGATAGCTCGGTGCTGAGCCACGCGGATAGCGCCTGCAGTGCTGCCGACGGCGGCTGCTGTTTCCTCGGCCGACAGTCCGACGATGAGTCGGAGCACCAGAATCTCGCGGTGCTTGGCAGGCAAGGTGTCCAGCAGTGCAGTCATCTGTCGACTCGACTCGGATTCGAGAGCGCGCTGCTCCGGTCCGTGCTCCATCGACACGACATCTGGTACTTCGGCGGCCGGGTCCGATTTGTTACGCGAGGCACTGCGATGGGCGTCGGCGACCTTGTGAGCCGCGATGCCGTACACGAATGCCATGAACGGACGACCTTGATCCTGGTATCGCGGCAAGGCGGTCATGACTGCCAAACAGACCTCCTGCGCCACGTCGTCGGCCGAAAGCTGACCGCGCTCAGCCGAACCGACCCGTGCTCGGCAGTACCGAACGACGAGTGGTCGGATGAATTCCAAGACCCGGGACAGAGCCAGTCGATCGCCTTGCGCTGCGGCAACGACGAAAGAGTCCAACTCCTCACCCGCACTGTTCATCGTCGACAAATTTCCCCGCGTTACAGGTACGCACCCGCCTGGGAGCGCTTCCACGTGGTGGTGGAACGAGACCAAGGATAGCGACACCACCCGGCCACAACCGAACCGATCGGTCCGCCTTCGACCCAGGTCCTGGTCAACCGACCGTCGAACCACCCAGGCGATCGATGGCGGCGGCCAGGTCGGCGGACGAGGCCATCCCGGCGTCGACCCCGCCTGTTCCTTCGCAGAGCATCGTGGCGGCCCAGCGCAGGGGCAGCAGCCCGGCCATCTCCGCAGCGCAGGCCACCTGAACGGCCGACTCACGAGCACGACCGGTCTCACCGACACAGCTCAGCGCCGCCGCAGCCACCAGGTCGGTCTTGACGATGTGGCGTAACGAATCGGCATCGTTGGCGAGAGCCCGAGCGGTCTCGGCGTGTCGGACCGCCCCTGGGCCGTCGCCGCGCATCATCGCCAGCTCGGCCGCTACCCACGACGCCCGTAGTGCCGGACGCCACAGCCCCTGACCGGCGGGGTCCTGCCGCTGCTCGGCACTGCGGGCCACCAGGGTGTCCGCGAGGCCGAAACGTCCGATTCCCAACGCATCTGCGGCCAGGCCGGTCAGCGCATCGCTCCGGGCCTCCACCGAGTCCGTCGATCTCGGCGGTCCCCCGAGTCCGACGAGAAGGACCGCGATGCCGTCCCAGCGGCGGGCTCGCTCGTGTTCGCCCACCTGACGCAACCACGACGCCGTGGTCGACGCGTGCAGCGACCGAAGCTCCGCGCTGCGGGGTCGATACCGCCGAAGCTCGACTCCGGCTGCGCTGTACCGGCCCTGCCCTGCCAACGCGACACTGCGAAACCAGCTCTCTCGCGGATCGGTGGCTGCAGGCAGCGGGAATCGGCCGGGGTTGCCGCCGAATGCGGCGTCGAAGAGTTCGGACTGCGTCGCGGTGAACAGCGAGCTCTGCTCTGAAGGCACGGAGGCAAGGGTAGGGCCATCGCCGATGACGAACGGCGTCCGAGTCCTACCGATACGACGCGGCGCAATTGCGTGAGGCGAATTCACTGTCGGTCCGAAAAGGGACAACAACGCGTCGTTTCGCGCGCAGAGAATGCAGTTTTCAAGGAATTAACAATGTGAACACAGCCGACTCGAAGACGAGAATCTGAACGCTGTGTGGCGAATAGGTTAATCGGCGCAGTCGGTCACACGATCGGCAAGCGATGCGCCGCACGCCGTCCGTTCGCCCCTTCGGGTCCCGGACGGCGCTCCGCGCAATCGCGTCGGACACCTCGCGCGGCCTCGACCGAATGGATCGACGCCTCACCCGACGCGTGCCACGGAGCGGCCCGAAGCACCAACGAAACGCCTGTGAACAGGGAAAACATCAACTACGTCATGCCGGTCGCATCGAGCGATCACATTGACGACCGACGCCGGACGACTGAGCTCCGCGACTTCGCTTCGACAGCCGGAATGCCGATGCCCTTCCCATCGTCTCCCGTGTCGACGGATTCTTCAACAGGAAGGACACGCACGCGGGTGAGTCGAAGTAAATATCGCCCGTGTTAATTCTTTGCCCCATAACTATGCATTTGCACACGACAGAGAACTATTGACTCGATTTCGTCGATCCACATAACGTTGTCGGCATTCGGATCACGAATCCGAGAAGCCACACCACCCTAGGAGTTTCCATGCCGCAGCCGAATCACCTCCCTGGGCCGAACGCCGACATTTGGGATTGGCAGATGCACGGCCTGTGCCGTGGCGTCGATTCGTCCATGTTCTTCCACCCGGACGGCGAGCGGGGCCGGGCACGAGCACAGCGCGAGATGCGGGCGAAGGAAATGTGCCGTAGTTGCCCCGTCCTCGCCCAGTGCCGTACACACGCCCTCAACGTCAGCGAGCCCTACGGGATCTGGGGCGGAATGTCGGAGACCGAGCGAGAACTGCACGCTCGTCACAATCGCCGCCGCATTGCGGTGTAATCACCCGAACACACGAGAAAGCCCCCAACCCGAAAGGGTTGGGGGCTTTCTCGTGTCATCGAACGTCAGTGAGCGTGTCCGTGCCCGGCAGAAGGCTCGGGGGCCTCTTCCGGCTTCTCCACGATCGCGCTCTCGGTCGTCAGGATCATGCGTGCAACCGACGCGGCATTGACCACAGCGGAGCGCGTCACCTTGACCGGATCGACGACGCCATCGGCCAACAGGTCGCCGTACGTCAGGGTCGCGGCGTTGAATCCGTGTCCCTTCGGCAGTTCTGCCACCTTGCTGACGACGACGGAACCGTCGATGCCCGCGTTGGAGGCGATCCAGAACAGCGGTGCGTTGAGTGCGTTGCGCACCACGGCCACACCGGTGGCTTCGTCGCCGGTCAGGCCGAGGTCGTCGGCCAGAGCCAACGCTGCCTGAGTCAGAGCCGAACCGCCGCCGGGGACGATGCCCTCTTCGACGGCGGCCTTGGCCGCAGCCACAGCGTCGTCGACGCGGAACTTGCGCTCCTTGAGCTCGGTCTCGGTGGCAGCGCCGACCTTGATGACCGCGATGCCGCCCGAGAGCTTCGCCAGACGCTCTTCGAGCTTCTCGCGATCCCACTCGGAGTCGGTGTTCTCGATCTCACGGCGGAGCTGACCGACGCGCGCGTCGATGTCGTCCTGCGTGCCCGCACCGTCGACGATGGTCGTGTCGTCCTTGGTGACGACGACGCGACGAGCGCGACCGAGCAGCTCGAGCCCGGCTTCCTTCAGGCTCAGACCCACATCGGCGGTGATGACCTGGCCGGCCGTCACGACCGCGAGATCGTCGAGGAACGCCTTGCGACGATCACCGAAGAACGGTGCCTTGACCGCCACGGCCTTGATCGTCTTGCGGATGGAGTTGACTACCAGCGTCGAGAGAACTTCACCTTCGGTGTCCTCGGCGATGATGAGCAACGGCTTGCCGCTCTCGGCAACCTTCTCCAGCAGAGGCAGAAAGTCCGGAAGCGAGGTGATCTTCTCGCGGTACAGCAGGACGTACGCGTCCTCGAGAACTGCTTCCTGCGCGTCGACGTCGGTGACGAAGTACGGCGAGAGGTAGCCCTTGTCGAACTGCACGCCTTCGGTGACCGAGAGCTCGGTGAGCAGCGTCGAGGACTCCTCGACGGTGACGACACCGTCCGCGCCGACGCGGGTGAGCGCCTCACCGACGAGTTCGCCGATCTCGGGGTCACGCGAGGACACGGTGGCGACCTGAGCGATCGCCTGCTTGCCCTCGACCGGGGTTGCGGCGGCGAGCAGAGCCTCGGCGACCTTGTCGGCCGCCTTGGAGATGCCGGTGCCGAGCGCGATCGGGTTGGCACCTGCGGCGATGTTCTTCAGACCGCCGCGCACGAGCGCCTGCGCGAGGACCGTCGCGGTGGTGGTTCCGTCGCCTGCGACGTCGTTGGTTTTGGTGGCGACGCTCTTGACCAGCTGCGCGCCGAGGTTCTCGAACGGATCTTCCAGGTCGATCTCACGAGCGATCGAGACGCCGTCGTTCGTGACGGTCGGACCGCCGAATGCCTTGGACAGGACGACGTGGCGTCCCCGCGGCCCGAGCGTCACCTTGACGGCGTCGGCCAGCTTGTCGACGCCGCGTTCGAGTGCGCGGCGCGCTTCCTCGTTGAATTGGATTTGCTTTGCCATGTTTCGGTGTTACTCCTTCGAGTAAAGAAACTCGATCGAACGCACACCGCCCCGGGACCGACACGAAAATCGGATACCGGGGCGGGATGCGTTGTGGCCTACTTGGCGATGACAGCCAGCACGTCGCGTGCCGACAGAATCAGGTACTCCTCGCCGGCGTACTTGATCTCGGTGCCGCCGTACTTGCTGTAGATGACGGTGTCACCTTCTTTGACGTCGACCGGGATGCGGTTGCCCTTCTCGGTGACACGGCCTTCGCCTACGGCGACGACGGTGCCCTCCTGGGGCTTCTCCTTGGCTGTGTCGGGGATGACCAGACCGGAGGCGGTCGTCGTCTCGGCCTCGTTGGCCTGGACGAGGATCTTGTCCTCGAGCGGCTTGATTTTCACGCTCGCCACGTTGAGCCCTCCAAAGTTATGGGGTACGCGCCCGGGGTCGGATCCCCGGACAGCTGTGTGTAAGTACTTCTCCTGCGGTTCTGACAATCACGGCCTGAACTCGTTCCCGTCGTCGCGGGTGCCGGGACTTCGCTCGGTGCCAACTAGCACTCTATACACGAGAGTGCCAGCACTCAAGGGCTGGGTTCGCCAGGTTCGTGACGCGTGGGTCGCGCGGGTGCGCACGCGCCCTCCTGCACCACCACAAAGATCCGAAAACGGGCGAATCAGGACCCGAAACGCCGAACACCGGAGTCTTTTCCCGCTGTTTTACCGGCGTCCGCGAAGCCATCGAAGACCAGGTAGGAGGCTATGAACTCTCACCGAAGAACCTACCGAGCGGCATATTACGCTCGCGATGAGGCACGAAGTAACGTTACGATAACGGAGCTGTCCGAGCGATAACGGTCGACAGCCGTGCCGCGACATGGCACACAGAACAGTCGATTCCGGACAGGTACACAGGGGCGGGAGGTGCAGCATGCGAGTAGGCGTGGGTATATCCACCGGATCCGAGGTCGTGTGCGCAGCCCTCGTCACCGTCGACACCGACGGTAGTCGCACGGTCGAGTACCGCACCGTATCCGCCGATCGCCAAGCGAACACCGACATCGGCGATCTGGTCACCTCGGCCATCGAGCTGATGGCCTCGCTGATTCCCGGTCACCGGTCCCCCGACGCGATCGCCGTCACCTACCGCACCGAGGAGCACGCTGCAGGTATTCGTGCAGCGCTGGCCCACACCACCCGCGATGTTCGACTGGTACCCGAGTCCGCTGCCGCGTCCGCGCATCTGGCGACCACCGGCCTGATCGATCGATACGACACGATCGCGCTGGTCGATCTCGGTGCCTCGGGCATGTCGGTCACCGTCACCGATCGGACCACCGACAAGGTACTGGCGCACGGCCGATCGGACGCCGTCGGCGGCGACGCCATCAACGTGCTCGTCAGGAACCTCGTGCAGGACATGACCCGTGACAACCTTCGGGACGACATCCGCGACGACCGCGGAATCGGGTCCGCGCGGTACCGATCGGTCAAGGAACAGCTGTCCCACTCGGACGAAGTCAGCATCGCGCGTTACAGCGGAATTCCGCTGACGGTCACCCGGGACGCGTTCGACACCGCCGCGACCCCGATCTTCGGCACCGCCGCCGAGTTCGTACGAGGAGTGTTCGACGAGAGCACTCACGAACCCGAGGTCATCGTGCTGATCGGTGGAGGGGCGCACATCCCCCTGCTCGCCGCCACGCTCACCGACATGTTCCACGCCCCGGTCGTTCGAATGTCCGAGCCCGACGCGGTTCTTGCCGTCGGCGCCGCCTCCGATGCTGCGTCGGCCGACGGCGGCGGCTACCAACTCGTCTCGGCCACGCGCAACACCGCGACCCGGATGAGCCGATACTCCGGTGCGATCGCGGCCGCCGTCGTCGCGGGTGGTCTCGTTCTCGCCTACGGCGTGCAGACGATGACGCCTGCCGACGATGCCAGCGTCTCTCCGGCCGGAAGTACCGCGCGATCCGCGACCGAATCCAGCGATACCGGTACGCCGGCCACCGGGGGGTACTCCCCCGACGAGGATCAGACGACAGCAGGACGCACCCCCGGGGATCGATCCGACCCCACGGCGACCTCGGTCGACGCCACCGGATCGTCGGCGCGGTTCACCACGACCGCTCCGCCGACCAGTACCCCGACGCTGCGTCCCGCACCGGACCTCCCGCGGATCGACTGGCCGATCGACCCCACCACGAACCCGGCGTCCCCCGATGCCACCACCGGGATCCCGATCGAGCCGCCGACCTCGGTCACCACGACTCCGGTTCGACCCTCCGAACCGATCGAGTCCTCGGACCCGAGCGATACGACCGAGATCGTTCCCGGCCCGACGCCCGAGCCCACTACCGAGGTCACACCCGAGTTCACTCCGGTGCCGACCGAGTCGATCACCGTGCCGACCACCGATGTCAGCGGTTCGGAACCCACCCCGGAACTGACGGCACCACCGACGGTATGGTCGCCGCCGGTCGCAGCTCCCGCGGCGTCCGGATCCCCGACCGATCCACTGTCGGCAGCCGAGCCGTCGGCTCCGCGTTCGTCCGAGACCACAGCCGCAACGCAGGACGCTCAGCCGGGCACCTGACTGGTCGCGACCGAGAGGCCGGGGTCGGTCACAGCGGTCAACGCCGACGGCTCGGCTCCGCCCGCAACGAGGTGGGCACCCAGTGCAGCGATCATCACGCCGTTGTCGGTGCACAGTCGCGGCTTCGGAATTCTCAGCGTCAAACCCTGCTCTGCACAACGACTTTCGGTCAGCGAACGAATGCGAGAGTTGGCGGTGGCACCCCCACCCAGCACGATCGTGTCGACATCGACGTCGGTTGCCGCGCGAACGGCCTTCATCGTCAGGACATCGGCGACGGATTCCTGGAAGGACGCCGCGATGTCTGCGACAGGAATCGGATCTCCCGCACGTTGCCTGGCCTCGACGAATCGAGCGACGGCCGTCTTGACCCCGGAGAAGGAGAAATCGTAACGGGCATCGCGTGGGCCGGTCATGCCTCGGGGAAACGCGATCGCAGCCGGATCACCGTCGCGCGCAGCATCATCGAGTGCCGGGCCACCCGGATACCCCAACCCGAGGAGCCGCGCAACCTTGTCGAAGGCCTCCCCCGCTGCGTCGTCGACCGTGGTCCCGAGCTCGGCGATCGGCCGGGACAGATCGTCGACGTGCAGCAGATGAGTGTGACCTCCGGACACCAACAGCGCCACGCACGACGGCATCGGGCCGTGCTCGAGAGTATCGACCGCGACGTGGCCACCGAGATGGTTCACCGCATAGAAGGGCACGCCCCAGGCCGCGGCGTACGCCTTCGCAGCGGCAACCCCGACCAGCAACGCCCCGGCCAGCCCCGGCCCGATCGTCACCGCGACGGCGTCGGGACGCTCGATGTCCGCGGCCGCCAGAGCCCGCCGCATGGTCGGCACGATCGCTTCGAGATGTGCGCGCGACGCCACCTCGGGCACCACTCCGCCGTACCGCGCGTGTTCGTCGACGCTGGAGGCGACCTCGTCGGCCATCAGCTCGCACGTCCCTGCCCCGCCCCAGCGGACGATCCCGACTCCTGTTTCGTCGCAGGAACTTTCGATACCCATGACGATCATCGGGCTGATCCTTTCGTCTTCTGGGGCCGGCGCATGGTGAAGGCGTCGGCCCCGCTCGGCTGGTAGTACCCGGCCCTGGTGCCCACGATCTCGAACCCTTCACGTCGGTACAGCTCGATGGCGGGCTCGTTGTCGGTGCGCACCTCGAGAAAGACCGGCCCACCGTGCTCGTCGGCCACGCGCAGCAGTTCGTCCAGCAAACGCCCGCCGATTCCCCTGCGGTGATGCGACGGATCGACTCCGATGGTGTGCACCTCGGACTCACCGACGACGAACGCTCCGCGGCTCGGCTGCCCCAGCAGCGAGATGCCTGCGTAGCCGACGACCTCATCGTTCTCTCGCGCGGTGACGTAATGATTGTGTGGCGCGGCCAATTCCGCGATGAATGCATCCTCGGCCCACGGGTCGTCACCCGGGAACAGCAGGGTCTCGAGATACGCGCACCGAGCAGCATCCGCCGCCGTCATCGACTCGATCGACACGGTCACTTCAGAGCCTTCGCTGCGGCACGCTCGTCGAGCGTCTTGGCGTCGGGGCGGCGCAGATACAACGGCACGAGCGGGCCGGGGACGATCCCGCTGCCGATATCGGCGGCGGCCACCGCGACCAGTCCGGCCGGAGACGGTGCCTGCACATCACGAATCGGAAGCTCGAATGCCGCCGCATGCGGTGCCGATCCGGCGACCGAATCGACCCCGACACGGTCCAGTTCGGCCGGGGCCACAACGTCGGGTCCCGCGACTCGCACTCCCGCTTCGTAACGCGCCCAATAGATTTCGCGTCGACGCGCATCGGTCACCACCAACAGGGACCCAGGTTCGGAGACATCAGAGGCAATGGCGTCGAGACTGCAGACGCCGAACACCGGAAGACCGAGTGCGTCACCGAAGGCCGCTGCCGTCGCCATTCCCACCCGTAAGCCGGTGTAGGGCCCTGGACCGACGCCGACGACGACGGCACCGAGATCGGCGGCGGTGATCTGCGCCTCGGACAGGCACTCGAGGATGTTGGGGGTGAGAATTTCTGCATGCGATCGCGCGTCCACCCGAACCCGCGTGGCGAGCGTCGTGGCCACTGCACCGACGGCGGACTCGGTCAGACTCACCACACCTGCGGTGACGGCGGGGGTCGAGGTGTCGACGGCAAGTACAAGCACGATGTTTCAGATTACCCGCACGCTCGCATGCCGACTCACTGCCGTCGTGCACAGCCGACCGGGCTCAGTGCTGCGGCGCGACCACCGGTTCCACGCGGCGTGCCGTCGCGCGTCGAACGTCGGAGTCCGGGTCACGCGTCAGACGAACCGACACATGGCCGTCAGACAGCTTCTCGACCAATCCCTCACCCCACTCGACCACGACCACGGCGTCCGTGAGGTCGGTGTCGAGGTCGAGGGCATCGAGTTCGTCGAGCGCCGACTGCCCCGTCATCCCCAGCCGATACGCATCGACGTGGACGAGCGCAACCGGCGGCAGACCATGGGGCCGCGAACCGGCCCGGTGCTCACGGGCGATCACGAACGTCGGCGAGGTGACGCGGCCCTGCACACCGAGTCCGGCCGCAATCCCCTTCGTCATGGCTGTCTTTCCGGCCCCGAGCGGGCCGTCGAGAATCACCAGATCGCCGGCGACCAGAACGTCCGCAAGCCGTGCACCGAACTCGGCAGTGTCTGCGGCAGTGGCCAATTCGACGTCCACCGGCAAGATCAGCGGCTCGTCAGACAACGCCCCACCGCCGCTTCTTGCCCGCGGCCTCCGTTGCCCGTGCCACGAGGCGCGCGATCGCACCGTTGACCTGTTCCGGAAATTCGAGTTGAACCAGGTGCCCGCCCTGGCGCACACGCACCATCTCCGAACGCGGCAGGGCCTGAGCCAGAGCCTCCGAGCTCGCGAACGGAATGATCCAATCCTCGTCGCCACACACGACCGATACCGGAATGTTCTCGAATTCCAGCAAGGCCTCGGACTCGTCGTGCAACTCGAGCGTCTCGAGGAAATTGACGATCGTGACGACGGACGTGTCGTCGATCATCGACTGGGAGAACGCCACCAGTCGTGGGGACACCCTGGTGCCGTAGGACGCCGCGCGCAGTACCGGTGAGATGAGTGCGCGCACAGCTCCGCGACCGAACTGCACGAAGCCGGGCGACGTCCGCACCGCGAGCCGGAACGCGTCGACCGCCGGATTCTGCAGACTACGACCTACCCCGGATTGCGCGAGACCGGCAGCTGTCGTCGAGATCAGGACTGCGCCGATCACTCGCTGACGCAGCACGTCCGCTCGTTGCCGCGCCATGGACAGGATCGACATTCCGCCCATCGAGTGCCCCACCAGAACGATGCGGCCCTTGGGTACCACCGAGCGAATCACCGCATCGAGATCGAGGCCGAGTTGACCGATGGTGCAACTCTCCGGGCTCGGTACTCCCGACCGCCCGTGACCGCGCTGGTCGTAGAAGACCATGCGGACCGTCGAACCCCATTGCTGTTCGAGTGCACGCCGTTGGAAATGCCACGACGACGTGCGAAGGCAGTAACCGTGTACGAATACGACGGTCAGTTCGGCATCCGACGGACCGACTTCGCGAACCGCGAGCGGCACGCCGTCGTCCGCGGTGACGATACTGCCTCGGTCGGCATCCATCAGGTCGAGATTCTCGGTGGCCAGCGGATCCTTGTTGGACCGGAACGCCGTCTCGCGCACCACAATTGCAATACTCTGCAGCAATCCGAGCATGATCTATTTCGTCGCCTCCCCTGAGTGCGCGGCGACGAACCGTCGTCGAACACGTCCACGAATGCCGGTGACGACCTCGTAGCTGATTGTGTCGAGCGCATCCGCCAAATCCTGAGCGTGCGCTTCTCCCCTGTCCCCTGGCCCGAACAGTAGCGCCTCGTCGCCGACCGCGACACCCGAGCCGCCGCCACCGAGGTCGACGACGAATTGATCCATGCACACGCGCCCCACCGAGGGGTAGCGGCGACCTCCGATGGTCACCTCGAACCGCCCGCTGAGGCGGCGAACGACACCGTCTGCGTAACCGAGAGCGACAAGTGCGACCACGGTGTCTGCGGGAGCGGTCCAGGTGTAGCCGTAGGACACCGATTCACCTTCGCTCACCTTCTTGATGTTCGCCACCTGCGCCGACAGCGTCATGACCGGACGCAGCCCGAACGTTCCCAGCTCGGGCACCGGCGACAAGCCGTACAGAGCAATACCCGGGCGGACCATGTCGAAACCGAGATCGGGTCTGGTCAACGTGGCAGCCGAGTTGGACAGATGCACGACGGCGGGAGGTGTTCCGCGGCGGGTGGAGCGCCGCACCGCGTCTCGAAGCCGCTCCGCCTGGGCATCGTTGGCCGGATGACCCGGCTCGTCGGCGCATGCCAGGTGCGAGAACATTCCGATCAACCGAACGGTGCCCTCCGCGACGGCAACCGCCGTCGTGTCGAGGACGTCGTCGAGATCAGCTTCCGCGACCCCGTTGCGGTTGAGCCCGGTATCGATCTTGAGCGAGAGATCTGCGGTTCGGCCGACTCGACGCGCGGCGTCGACAACGGCATCGAGCTGGGCGGCCGTGGACACCGCGATCCCCACCTGCCCGGCGATTGCCGCAGCGAAGTCCGAATCCGTTCGATGCAACCACGCCAGCACCGGGACCGTGATTCCCGCTGCCCGGAGTTCGAGGGCCTCGCCGATCGTGGTGACGCCGAGCTCCTGCGCCCCCGCTGCCACTGCGGCGCGTGCGACTTCGACGGCACCGTGGTTGTATCCGTCGGCCTTCACGACCGCCATCACAGCGGCGTCCCCGGCGAACTGCTGCAACACGTGGACGTTGTGAGCCACTGCGTCGAGGTCGACGGACGCCACAGCGCCCGAACCCGTCCGAGGATCGGTCCTCTCGTCGTCGCAGCCGATAGTCACAACATTCGATAGTGCCATCCGGGCCGCCGATACGACGGATCAGGGTGCCACAACTCGTGACACACCTGGTGTCGGACGTGGGCCAAGCACGACCACGGTCACAGAGTGAGTGAGCGCACTGTTCGGATCGCGTCGGGAATGGCCTCACACAGCGGGCTCGCAGAAATGGGTGCTGCGAACTCTCCGCCCGAACCGTGAGCCGCACGTGCCGCGGCCAGGGCGTGGACCTTCGCTCCGCAGGCAGCCGCCGTGGACGGTGCCATTCCCGACGCGAGCAGGGCCCCGAGAATGCCCGACAGTACGTCGCCCGAGCCGGCCGTCGACGCGGCCGATCCTCCGGCATCGCTGACGAACGTGGTGCCGTCCGCATCGGCCACGATCGTCGCCCGTCCCTTGAGCAGAACGGTGACGCCCCAGCGCGCGGCGAGATCTCGAACCGATCCCACTCGGTCGGGTGCGGGGTCGGATCCGGTCAGGCGGGCGAATTCTCCGGCATGCGGGGTCAGCAGGGTCGGTGCGGCGCGTCCGGCAACCCAGCCTTCGTTCTGTGCGAGGACAGTGAGCGCATCCGCGTCGACGACCACCGGCAGGTCCGTGTCCAGAACTCGACGCACGATCTCCGCGGATTCCTCGTCGGTGCCGAAACCGGGACCGACCACCCACGCCTGCACCCTCCCAACCGTGTCGAGATCCGGGGCGGCAACGACCTCCGGATAGTGCGACACGACCTCTGCGCCTGCACTTCCCACGTAGCGGACCATCCCGGAGGTGGCCGCGACAGCCGCGCCCACGCAGAGCAGTGCGGCACCGGGGAACGTGGCGCTGCCGGCCAGGACACCCACCACGCCCTGCGAATACTTGTCGTCCGCGGCCGTGGGAATCGGCCACACCCGTCCTACGTCGGCCGGCTCGAGCGACGCCATCGCCGGCGCGGGCAGCTCGAGGCCGATGTCCACGAGTTCGATTCGGCCACAACGAGGTACGGCCAGTACATGCACAGGCTTGCGGGCTCCGAACGTCACCGTCACGTCGGCGGTCACGGCCGGCCCCGGTGCGGCACCGGTCTCCGCGTCGACTCCGCTGGGAATGTCCACGGCCACGATCGGTGCGGTGATCTGCTCGACCACCGCAGCCGCATCGGGCCGCAACGGACCCTTGCCGGAAATTCCCACAATGGCGTCGACCACGATGTCGGCAGGTCCGCACCGAGTCACCACTCGTCCGCCCGACGCTCGCAGGGCTGCAAGACCTTCGGCGTGCACCCGCGTCGGGTCGAGCAGAAGAGCCGACACCGAGACACCGCGGCGACGCAGATATGTCCCCGTCCACAGACCGTCGCCGCCGTTGTCGCCCGTGCCCACCAGAATCGTCACACGCCGTCCGGCGACGCCGCCCGTGCGCGCGGCCAGTTCGCCCGCCACGACGGTCGCCAAGCCGTACGCGGCGCGCCGCATGAGAACACCGTTGGGCAACGAGTTCAGCAGCGGCGCTTCCGCATTCCGGATCTGTTCGGGTGTGTAGTAACCGCGCATGCCGAGCGCTACTCGACGGTGACGGACTTGGCCAGGTTGCGCGGCTTGTCCACGTCGTAGCCGCGCGCCTGCGCGACCTCGGCGGCGAACACCTGCAGCGGAATCGTCGACAGAAGGGGTTGCAACAGCGTCGAGGCTGCCGGGATCTCGATGAGATCGTCGGCGAAAGGCCGTACGGCTTCGTCGCCTTCTTCGGCGATGACGACCGTTCGCGCACCACGAGCCTGAATCTCGCGAATGTTGCTCAGCATCTTCGAGTGCAACACCGCACGACCCTTCGGCGACGGCATCACGATGATCACCGGGACACCGTCCTCGATCAGCGCGATCGGTCCGTGCTTGAGCTCGCCCGCTGCGAATCCCTCCGCGTGCATGTACGCGAGTTCCTTGAGCTTGAGCGCGCCTTCGAGCGCAACCGGGTACCCGACGTGTCGGCCGAGGAACAGAATGGTCGTGGCCGTCGAGAGCTCTCGTGCGAGCGCCCGAACAGGTTCGACAGTCTCGAGCACCCGCTGCACCAACTCGGGCATCGCTTCGAGTTCGGCGAATTCACGCGCGACCTCGTCGGGATACTTGGTGCCGCGAGCCTGCGCCAACGCCAACCCGACCAGATAGTTCGCGGTCACCTGCGCGAGAAAGGCCTTGGTCGACGCGACGCCGATCTCCGGACCGGCACGCGTGTAGAGGACGGCGTCGGCCTCACGCGGAATCTGCGAGCCGTTGGTGTTGCACACCGCGAGAACCCGGGCCTTCTGATCCTTGGCGTGCCGAACCGCTTCGAGAGTGTCCGCAGTCTCGCCGGACTGCGAGATGGCGACGACCAGGGTCGATCGATCGAGTACCGGGTCGCGATAGCGGAATTCGCTGGCCAGTTCCACCTCGACCGGAAGCCGGGTCCAGTGCTCGATCGCGTACTTGGCGAGCAGGCCCGAGTGGTACGCGCTACCGCAGGCAACGACGAACACCTTGTCGACGTCGCGCAGTTCCTGATCGGACAGTCGCTGCTCGTCGAGCACGATTCGACCGTTGTCGAAGTGGCCGAGCAACGTGTCCGCCACTGCGGCGGGCTGCTCCTGGATCTCCTTGAGCATGAAGTAGTCGTGGCCGCCCTTCTCGGCGGCTGCCAGATCCCAATCGATTCGGAACGGACGCCCCTGCGCCTCGTTGCCCTCGAAATCGCTGATGTCGTAGCCGTCGGCGGTGATGACGACAACCTGGTCCTGGCCGAGTTCGACAGCGTTGCGAGTGTGCTCGATGAAGGCAGCGACGTCGGACCCGAGGAACATCTCGCCCTCGCCGACGCCGAGAACCAATGGCGTGGAGCGGCGCGCCGCGACGATCGTGTCCGCATGATCGGAATGGGTGAACACCAGGGTGAACGCACCTTCGAGACGACGCAGAACTGCTTTCGCGCTGGCCACGAAATCGCCCGCGGTCGGGCCATCGGCGTAGGCACGCGAGACCAGATGCACCGCGACCTCGGTGTCGGTATCGGAGAGGAACTCGATCCCGACCGCTTCCAGTTCGGCACGCAGCGGACCGAAGTTCTCGATGATGCCGTTGTGCACCACCGCGACCGTTCCGGACGCGTCCCGATGCGGATGGGCGTTGCGGTCGGTGGGACGGCCGTGTGTCGCCCACCTGGTGTGACCCATTCCGGTGGTGCCGACGAACGTATCGGTACCGATGTCGTCCAGTTCGGCTTCGAGATTCGCCAGTCGACCCGCCTTGCGCTCGACGGCTGTCGCTCCCGCACCGTCGAGAATGGCGATGCCCGCGGAGTCGTAACCCCGATATTCCATACGCCGAAGCGCCTCGACCACCACACCCAGAGCTGGGCGGTGGCCGACGTAACCCACGATTCCGCACATGGACAATCAGGGTACTCGGCGGGGCGCGCACGACCCATTCGCTCAGGTTGACGTGTCCGGTGTCCCCCTGACGCGCCGCAGTTCGGTAGCGTCATCTCTCGTGGCGAAACCGAAGAAGCTGGCATCTGCTCTCTCCAAGCGCGGCCCGCACAAGGTGCTGCGAGGCGACCTGGCCCTCGCCGGGCAACCCGGTGTCGTCTACACCCCAGCCGAGGGTTACGGCCTGCCCGGCGTCGCCTTCGCACACGGCTGGATGCTGCGTCCCAGTCATTACACCGACACCCTGAAGCATCTCGCGTCCTGGGGCATCGTGGTTGCGGCACCGGACACCGAGCACGGTCTCGTACCGTCTCATCGCGGCCTCGCCACCGATCTGGGCACTGTGCTCGACATCATGACGGGCGTGCGACTGGGCCCAGGCAACATCAGCGTGCATCCGGACAAACTCGCCACGGCGGGCCACGCGATGGGTGCAGGCACCGCAGTGCTCGCCGCTTCCCGACGATCGGACATCAAGGCCGTCGCCGCGCTGTTCCCCGCACCGACTGCGCCCTCGTCCGAGGACGCCGCAGCCGGCCTTTCCGTGCCGGGACTCGTCGTCGGAGACAACTCGAACGCCGATTCGCTCACCGACAATTCACTCGCTCTCGCCCAGGCCTGGCACGGGCCGTCCATCCTGCGACGAGTCGACGGCTCGACCGCGGACGGTTTCGTCGAGGGTCGCCGGATTCTCGGCGCACTCGGTATCAACAAGCCCGACCGCAAGACTCAGCAGCGCACCCGCGCCGTCCTGACGGCCTTCCTGCTGTTCCATCTGACCGGTGACTCCGACTACGAGGAACTGGCCGGATCGACCGGCGAGATCGACGGCACCAGAGCTGTCGATCCACACGCGCCTCTCGACGCGCAGCCCAAGCCCAAGGCGTCTGCGTCGATCAAGGCGCTGCTCGGACGGGGCTAGTCCCAGCTGTTGTCAGACCAGCCAGGACCTCGGCCGTTCGTCGGGTTCGGTCTCGACGTGCGGTGGGGGCTCTCGCTGGTCGAGATGAGCCGGTTGCAGCACCGAGCCCGACCCTGGCTCGACGTCGGAGTCCGCTCCGCTCACCTCTGCTGAACTCCGTCCGCCTCGGTCGACTGCCGGAGCCTGCGCCCGACTCAACGCCTCCGCCGCCCGCCCCATCGCGATGCGGTGCTCATCGCGTATTCGATGCAACTCCCGACGCCACCCACTGTCGGTGCTCACAGCTCCCCTGCTTCACTGAGGCCCGCGCCGCTACCCGTGTCGGCGGGTTGCGGATCGGTGACCGGTCGATCCGCAACCACCGGATGCTGCACAGCAGGCTGCTCGATGTCGGGTGACTCCGGCGTGCACTGCACCGATGCATCCGAGTCGAATTCGGACGTGGGTGCCGGTTCGGCAGCCGGCACCGGTTCCGCAGACGGCACCGGTTCCGCCGCCGCGACGGATTCTGCCGTGGGTTCCGGTTCGGACGGGGGTTCCGGTTCGGACGGGGGTTCCGGTTCGGACGGCACCGCTGCAGCCGGGGCCGGCGCGTCCACCGCGTCGACGACACCGGGGACCTCGACGATCTGGGGTAGGCCGAGCGGTCCGATTCCGAGCTCGAACGAGCGAGTTCCGAGTCCGGGAGTCTCGAGTTCGAGAGACACCGTGCCGTCGTGTTCGAGTGCGATGCGGGCGCGATGCCCGTCGAGTTCGGCCTCGAGATGGCCGCGTTCGTCGCCGGCCTCGGACCACGACTGCCCGGGCTGCGGCAACGGAACCGACTCGGGTGGCCGATCGCCGCTCACGTCCGGAGAAGTCTCCTCGGTGTTCTCGTCACCTGTCCGGCTGTCGACTGCGGTATCGCCTGAGCCCTGGAGATCTCCACTGTCGATCGTCTCGGTCAGCGCGTCGTCGACACGGTCGGCGATCTCGGCGACGACTCGATCCACGAGTCCGTCCAGAGAATCCCCCAATTGATCGACGACACGACCGTCGGCGATCAGGGATTCGGCCGGATCCACGCTGTCCGATCCGGCGAGTGCGTTGCCGCCGGGTGGCGAGACGGCCGGGCCGACAGCGGCGGGTCCGACAGCTGGTCCGGGTCCGGAACCGGCAGGCGTGGAACCGATCCCGGCAGGAGTCGGGTCTACCGAAGAGCTGTCGGGCCCCGTCCACGGCACTGCTGTACCGGGCTCGAGTGCCCAACTGCGCTCGTCGAGTCCGCCGAACGAAGGCTCGTGGACGCTGCCCAGAATGTCCACCACCAACTTCAGACAGTCTCTGACGGCGGTGTCCGTGGCGGCACATGCTGCGAGGACGGCCTCGCACGTGCCCTGCACGCGCGGAACGAACTCAGTGTCGATCCAGCGCCCGCAGCGTTCGGTCACCTCGGCAGCGAACTCGTCGGAGACATCGCCGCTGCGCACACCGTCGTTCAGATCCTCGAACGCAGACGCCAATCGTGGGAACACGGACGCTCGATCGACCGGCAGGCACTCGATTCCCGACGCCAGCAGAATCGCATCGATCTGGTCGACGTCTTTGCCGTCCACCAGGTCGGTGTCGAGGCCGCCGACGAGCTCGGCCTTGTCGGTCACTGCGTCACGGAGAACGTCGACGGCCGCACACATCGTCTGGTGAGAATCTTCGATCGACGCGAGGAACTGGGAAGCCTTTTCCTGTTCGGCCGAAAGATAGGTCTGCACGGCATCCCCCGCCTCACCGTGCCAACGCAACTGCAGGACCCGGCGAAGCTGAATCTGCTCCTCGAGCTGATCGGCAAGTACTGCGGACACCGTCCCCACGGCGTCTGCATCGTGTCCGAGCGCACCGAGGTTCAGCCCACGCTGCTCGTCGTACCTGGCGCACATGTCCTGATACTGCGGAACCTCGACGCCCGGGACACGGCCGACCAGTGGCAGAAAGCGCTCGAAGAACAGCAATCCTTCGGCGTTCGCATCGAGAATCTCGTCTATCGACGCCCTGTCACCGGACGAGGCCGAAGGAGGTGTCACCGGGGTGACTCGATCGCGTACGCGGTGGCGTCGTCCTGTTGCTCGTACTCGTTCATCGCAGTGGTGAGGGCATCGGCAATGTCGTCGACCGCGAACCGCCATGCCCCGACGGCACGCCCGAGCCCGAGGTACGCCTGGGAGTACGCAGCGCCCAGGTCACCGTAGTTCCGTCCGGCCCCGGCTGCGCCGAAGCCTGCGTCGGCGACGGAATCGGCGGCGTCACCGAGCACTTCCGCCGACGACACCAATGCATCTGCCACCCCGCGAACCCGGTCCGCGTCCACCCGAACTCCGTCGCTCATACGTTCCCGTTCCCCCTCCGAGTACCCCTTTCTCACTATGACGTGCGCCGACTCACATCGGTTCCCCAGGGAGCGGTAACGTCCCGATGTGAAATGTCCGTAACAGGTACCTGAAGTGGCTGCACCAGCTACTCACCGAACGAGGAGTCCCATGCACATCGGAACGATGCTGAACTACAGCGGTGGTTTCAACGAGACCGTTGCCGAGGTCGCCGAGCTCGAGAAGGCAGGTCTCGACATCATTTTCGTGCCCGAGGCCTACTCGTTCGACGCCGTCAGCCAACTCGGATTCCTCGCGGCCAAGACGAGCACGATCAAGATCGCGTCCGGCATCTTCCAGATCTACACCAGGACACCGTCACTGACCGCCATGACCGCCGCCGGTCTCGACTACGTCTCCGAGGGCCGATTCGTGCTCGGGCTCGGCGCATCGGGACCGCAGGTCGTCGAGGGCTTCCACGGCGTCAAGTACGACGCACCGATCGCCAGAACCCGCGAGGTCATCGAGATCTGCCGCCAGGTCTGGCGTCGCGAGAAGGTGCAGTATCAGGGCAAGCACTATCAGATCCCGCTGCCGGCTGACCAGGGAACCGGTCTGGGCAAGCCGCTCAAGTTGATCAATCACCCTGTGCGCGATCGCATTCCGGTCGTCATTGCCGCGCTGGGCCCCAAGAACGTCGAACTCACCGCCGAAATCGCCGAAGGCTGGCAGCCCATCTTCTACTTCCCGGAGAAGGCCGCCGACGTGTGGGGCGATTCCCTCGCAGCAGGCAAGGCCAAGCGTGACCCGTCACTCGGCGAGCTCCAGGTCTTCGCAAGTCCGACGCTGGCGATCGGCGAGGACGCAGAGAAGTACCTCCCCTGGGTCAAGCCACATCTGGCGCTGTACATCGGAGGCATGGGAGCCAAGGGCAAGAACTTCTACAACTCCCTGGCTCAGCGATACGGATACGAGGCCGAGGCCGAGAAGATCCAGGACCTCTACCTGGCCGGCAAGAAGGAGGAGGCCGCCGCGGCAGTTCCCGACGAGCTCGCGCGCGCGGTCAACCTCATCGGCCCGGAAAGCTTCGTCAAGGAGCGGGTCGCAGCCTTCGCCGAAGCGGGTGTCACCACCCTCAATGTCGCGCCGCTCGCCGAGAACACCGCAGGTCGCGTCGCGCAGCTGACCGCACTGCGCGAACTGACGGCCTGAGAAACGTCAGACAGACGCGACCCGGCCCGCCAGCTCTTCGGCGAGCCGGGTCGCGACGTCGAGTTCGGACGCTTCCACCATCACCCGCACCAACTGTTCGGTACCGCTGGGGCGCAACAGAACTCGACCCGATTCCCCCAGTTCGCGCTCGGCCGACGCGACGGCGTCCGATACCGACGGTGCCGACGCCACCGCTGCTTTGTCCGACACGCGGACGTTGATCAGCACCTGCGGCAGTGTCCGCATCGCCGACGCCAGGTCCGCGAGGGACCGCCCGGTCTGCGCCATCCGCTCCATCAGTCGCAGGGCAGTGGCAATTCCGTCTCCGGTCGTTCCGACTGCGGGCAGCACGACGTGTCCACTCTGCTCACCCCCGAGCGCGAACCCGCCGCGGCGTAGTTCCTCGAGCACGTATCGATCTCCGACCGCGGTGGTACGCAACGTGATTCCGGCCTCGCGCATCGCAATGTGCAGACCGAGGTTGCTCATCACCGTTGCGACCAACGTGTCGTCGGTCAGGTGGCCGGCGTCGTGCATCGCGATGGCCAACACCGTCATGATCGCGTCGCCGTCCACCACGGAACCCGACGCATCGACGGCGAGACAACGGTCTGCGTCTCCGTCGTGCGCGATACCGAGGTCGGCACCGTGCTCCACGACGGCCTTCTGCAATCCCTCCAGGTGCGTCGACCCGCACCCGTCGTTGATGTTGATGCCGTCGGGTTCTGCGTTGATCGCCACGACCGTCGCACCGGCCCGTCGGTAGATCTCGGGCCCGACGACAGAGGCGGCACCGTGCGAGCAATCCACCACGACGGTCACGCCGTCGAGTCGATGCGACACCGACGAAGCGAGATGCTCGGTGTAGCGGGCTGCCGCGTCGTGCGCGACGTCGATTCGGCCGATCGCGGCACCGGTGGCGTCGTAGGGCTGTGCGTTGTTCCGGGAGCGCCCCTCGGGATCGAGGGCAGCTTCTATCCGGTCTTCGACGTCGTCGTCCAGCTTGTGTCCGCCTGCGGCGAAGATCTTGATTCCGTTGTCGGGCATCGCATTGTGAGACGCCGAGATCATCACGCCGAGCGCCGCGTCGTATTCGGCGGTGAGGTAGGCAACCGCAGGCGTGGGGAGAACTCCGACGTCGATCACGTCGACACCCGACGCGGTCAGTCCCGCGGACACGGCTGCGCTCAGCATTGCCCCACTGATGCGCGGATCACGACCGACCACTGCCACCCGCCTGACGCCGTCGACGTTCGGTGCCAACACGGCGGCTGCGGCTCGCGCGATCGTCAACGCCAGTTCTGCGGTCAGAACCCCGCCTGCCAGTCCGCGAACTCCGTCGGTGCCGAACAATCGCGCCATGAACCAAGAACCCTTCGAGCGGAGAGAATGTGGTGGGAAACGCCTCGAGGGCAGGCGTCCGATGCTGCTGGATGCCTGCCCTCGAGGATGAAACGAGTAAGACGCGTCAGCGCTTGGAGTACTGCGACGCCTTACGGGCCTTCTTCAGGCCGTACTTCTTGCGCTCGACTGCACGCGCGTCACGCGTGAGGTAGCCCGCGGCCTTGAGCGGCGGGCGATCGTCGGGTGCGAGTTCGATCAGTGCGCGCGAGATGGCCAGACGCAGTGCGCCTGCCTGTCCCGACGGTCCGCCACCGTGCAGCAGTGCGACGATGTCGAAGGACTCCGCGCGGTCCACCAGAACGAGAGGAGCCTTGATCAGCTGCTGGTGCACCTTGTTCGGGAAGTAATCCTCGAGGGTGCGGCCGTTGAGCTTGAATCCGCCGGTGCCCGAGGACAACCGAACACGAGCGACGGCTTCCTTACGGCGACCGACGGTCTGGATCGGGCGATCGAACACGATCGGGGCCGGAGCGGCTGCGGCTTCGATGTCCGAGACGACCTCGGGATCTTCGACTGCCACGAACTCGTCGGCGGCGATCTCTTCGATGTTCTCCTGCGACGTCACGTCATTTCCCTCCGGCGCCGTCACTGGGACACCTGCTTGATCTCGAACGGAACGGGCTGCTGAGCGGCGTGCGGGTGGTTCGGTCCCGCGTAGACCTTCAGCTTGCTCGCGATGGCACTACCGAGCTTGTTCTTGGGGATCATGCCGACGACGGCCTTCTCCACGAGACGATCGGGGTTGCTCTCGAGGACCTGACGGGTCGAGCGCGACTTCAGACCGCCCGGATGGCCGGAGTGGTGGTGGTGGAACTTGCCGTCGAGCTTGTTGCCGCTGATGGCAACCTTCTCGGCGTTGATGATGACGACGAAGTCGCCGCCATCGACGTTGGGTGCGTAGGTGGGCTTGTGCTTACCGCGGAGCAGTGTCGCGGCCTGGACGGCGAGGCGTCCGAGCACGACGTCCGTGGCGTCGATCACATGCCACGTCCGGGTGGTGTCCCCGGCCTTCGGGGCGTAAGTAGACACAGAAAATTCCTGTCTTCATGATGTCGCTGCTGGCCAAGACGTGTGGATGCCCTCGGCGGCCAGTTGAGACCCGAGGACAAGAGCTCGATACGCACGTTAATACGCGGCGAGCCCATACACGCCAACGGGGAACGATACCGGGAGCGGACGCCCAGGTCAAAACGCCTCCGCTCGTCAGCGCAGGCGCACACACTGCACGCACCGACGGGCAGCGGGTAGCGCCTCGAGCCGGATCGCCGGAATCTCACCACCGCACCGCTCGCAGAAGCCGTACGTGCCGGCCGAGAGCCGTGAAACCGCCGCGTCGATCTCGCGTATCTCGGATTCGGTGTCGGTGATCAGCGCCGCAATCTTCGCCCGCTCGAACGCGATCGTCGATCCCTCGGGATCGTGCTCGTCGTCGTCGGTGGTGAGCCGCGATCCCTCGATCACCGACGCGAGTTCGCCACGAAGCGACTCGAGACGATGCAGGGAGCGCGACCGCTCCGTCCCGAGTGCTGCTGCGAAGTCCGTCACCACTCCAGTAGACACCGCGACGGACCGGCGTGCGACGAAACGACGTCTGCCCCGACCGATGTTCTCGGTCGGGGCAGATGCGTGGTGTCGAGACCGGTCAGCGAGCCATCCGCGCCTTGTTGGCCATCTCGACGCCGTGCATCGTCTCGCCACCGGTACGGGCGGCTGCGACGAGGCTCGACAGAATGAGGTTGAGCTCGTCGGATGCAGAATTCCACTGACGCTGCAGCTCGTAGTAGGACGTCATCGCGTCGCCCTCCCACGACTGGTAGAGCCGCTTCGCGGTGCTGTCCACGTCCCCGAGGAGGTCCTTGGTCACGTTCGCCTGCTTGTTCATCGCCTCTGTCAGCGCCGCGATCTGCGCGAAGTCGTATTTCATATCGGATCGGTCTCCTTGGTCGAGCGTGGTCGTGTGAGTTGTCGTGTGGTCACCGGATGCGGCGTCACTTGAACGAGGACAGTCCCGAGTTCAGGGATCCGGCCACCTGGTTCACGGCCGACACGTTGTCGTCGTCGGCGTCCGAGTAGCCGTGGCCATTGGTCTTGATGTCCGCGGAGATCTGTTCGAGCGCACTGCGCATCTTCTGCGCACTGGTGTCCCACTGGGCCATCACGTCCTGAAACGATTTGCCCGCCTTGCCGACCCACGCCTCGGCGGTCTGCTCGACGATCGAGCGAACGGCCGAATTGGACGCGTTGATCGACACGCTCAGGCCTTCGATCGTGGCTCCGGCAGCCATGAGCTCCTGCGGCGTGACCGTGACGCCGTTCGACGAACCCGTAGATTCCGGTCCCCCTGGATATCCCACTTCGACTCCTTGTCTTCGATACTCGATTCACCTGCACCCGCGGCGCACGTGCTGCTCGACCGAGAGGCCACTGTCGGCCCGCTCACTCCCCTACATCTCCTTAGACGCAACGAACCCTCGATTCGGTTCCGGCCGCGCACGAAAAAATGTGGGCCGCTCTCACGAGGCCGGAACGATGTCCAACGTCTGCGTCGCCTGCCCGCATTCGGCGTCGATCACCGTCGCGTCGTCTCCCTCGAACTGACAACCGATGCTGACCTGCAGGTCGGATTCGACGAACACGCGCCACAGCACCGTCGAATCGTCGATCGGCCTCTCGGTGTAGGCGATTCCGACGCGGCCGCCGAAATCTCGTGTGGATTCGAGAGATCCGATGGTCGAATCCGGCCCACGGGCATCGATGGCCGACCGGAGCTCGGCAGCGACCTGCTCCTGCGTCGATCCCGGCAACAGGTCCGCCACGGTGACGACGATCCGACGCTCGGGCGGGGTCGGTGGAATCAGCACCATGCGGTCGGGGTCGTCCAGCTTCGTCCAGGTGCTCGGCAACTGCATCGACACCCGCCCGGACACGAAGGTGACCGTCTCGACCGGCGGTGGCGCGTCGGCCGTCGTGGTCGGTAGCGGTGCGGCTACGGACGAGGATGTAGCGCTCGGGGCCACGACCGGTGAGAACGGTTGTGCTGCAATCCCATCCGACTCCATTGGAGACTGTCCGGCGAAATACACAGCTGCGCAGACGAATACGAGGATCGCCGCCACGGCACCCACGGCTGCGAACAAAGGGCGACGTCTTTTCTCCCGGGACCGCGGCGGCGCGGCGACGTCGTCGAGCCATGCCGCCGATCGCGTCGTCGCGGCACGTACCGACGGTGCCGGGACGAGATCCGCCCCGGCTCGCCGGTACAGCGATCCGGCGACATCGAGACCGGTCAGCCATTGCGTGGGGTGATCGACGACGGGATCCGCTCCGATGGGCGCCCCCACCACGTACACCTCATCGGGGCAGCGCGTGATCGACGACCGAACGTAGTCCCCGACCGCTCGTCGCCACGCATCGTCGTCACCGATGCCGAACGGAAGGATCGCGCCGGTGTCTCCGCCGTGCGCCCCCGACTCGTCGAGCACGACGACGGACGTATCGAGAGCTCCGACTTCGACGACCACCGCGGCCGACGGTGCCCGTTCACCCGACGACGCAACGGCGGCCTCGGCCGTCTCCACGAGCACCACCTCGTTTGCCGAGGTCGCGAACATCGCGCGAACGATGCCCACACGTTCCTCGCCCCAGGTCGACGGATACGCGATCTCGAGCACGTCGAGTCGGTCGTGTACGCCGGCACCGTGCAGGGCCGACCACACGATTCCGTGGAACACCACCTCTCGATCCCACACCGTGGTCCCGACCGGGATCGACGCATCGTCGATACAGAGCAGCGGCGGTATCTCGTCTCCGGCTGCGCCCCGGCCGAACACCAATCGGCCACCCTCCTCGATGGCGAACGCCGATCCGACGCTCTCTCTCGGCCCCTCGAAGGCTGCGCCCGTGGCAACGACGGAAATTTCCGTGTAGCCCAGATGCACTGCGGCATACCGCCACGAGTGGCCCGTCAACTCGAATGTCCGAGCTGGACGAGCGACTGGCCGGAGCGGTCGACGAAGACCCCGCGTCCGGGTGGCATGGCACTGGGACGGACCGTCCCGAGCAGGTTCCCCTCGTCGCGGCTTCCGCTCATGACCAGTCCCGGCGTCACCAGATCGCGCAACCGTCCGATCACCGGGTCGAACAGCGCCCGGCCTGCCCCGCCCGAACGACGCGCCACGATGACGTGCAGCCCGATGTCCCGCGCATGAGGAAGGTGTTCCACCAACGGGACCAACGGATTTCCCGACGACGTGGCAACCAGATCGTAATCGTCGACGACGACGAACACCTCGGGGCCGTTCCACCACGACCGCTCGCGAAGCTGCTGTTGGGTCACGTCTGCTCCTGGCATGCGATCGGCCATGCGGCCGGCGAGGTCGACGAGCATGGCGGTCAGCGTCGCCTGCGAGGCCGCGTACCCGGCCAGATGCTCGGAATCGACGGTGCCGAGCAGAGTTCGGCGGTAGTCGGCGACGATGAGTTTGACGCTGTCGGGCGAGTTCGCCTCGACGAGCGATCGACAGATTCCGCGCAACAAGGAAGTCTTACCGCACTCGCTGTCACCGAACACTACGAAATGTGGATTCTCCGCGAAATCGACCACCACCGGTGCCAATTCGGCCTCGTCGATGCCGATGGGAACTGCGAGCTCAGGAATGCCGCCACGGGTTCGTGGCCACGCATCACCGAGCTGATCGAGCACCGCTGATCGTTCGAGCAACTCCGGCAGCATCCGCACCGGCGGCGCTGGAGTTCCCGCAGATGCAGCCGCGATCGCGGCGACCGACTCACCGACTGCGCGAGACAGGTCGTCGACGGAACAGACGTCGTCCACTCGCGGAAGTGCGATCAGCAGATGTAGTCCGTCCCTGGTCATGCCCCGGCCCGGCCGCCCCTCGGGAACGCTCGCCGCCTTGGCGCGACCCATGTCCGAATCCGACGGGTCACCGAGCCGCAGTTCCAATCGGGTGCCGATCAGGTCCTTGGTCGCGGGCCGAACTTCCGCCCACCGCGATGCGGTGAGGATCAGATGCAAACCGAAGGCGAGGCCCTGCGTCGTCAAAGTGGCGATCTGCTGTTCGAGACTCTCGAAATCGGACCTGATCGACGGCCAACCGTCGATGACGAGAAAGACGTCGCCGAATCGATCCTCCGGGTCGACGGGTTGCGTTGCACGTCGTCGTCGGAACTCGGCCATCGAGTCGATCCCGCGATCACGGAACGTCCTCTCTCGCTGTCGAACGACGCCGGCGACTTCGGCCACGGTTCGCCGCACCCTATCGACGTCGAGCCGGTTGGCCACCGATCCGACATGCGGCAGATCGGCCAGTCCGGCCAGCGTTCCGCCGCCGAAATCCAAGCAGTAGAACTGGACCTGCCCGGGCGAGTGCGTCATCGCGAGAGCAAGGATCAACGACCGAAGCGCCGTCGACTTACCCGATTGCGGGGCACCGACTATGGCGACGTGGCCCGCAGCACCGGACAGATCGACGGTCAGCAGATCGCGGCGCTGATCGAAAGGCCGGTCGATGATCCCGATCGGGGCGCGGAGGGTGCTGAGCGGACCGATCCGCTCCGTCAGAACCGATGCGGGCAGCAACCGGTTCAATGTCGGTGCGGTGTCCAACGGCGGCAACCACACCTCGTGGGCCGGCATTCCCCGACCCCGAATTCGTCCGACGACAACGTCGAGCACCGTCGCACCGGTGCTCTCGGAGTCGACCGGATCCGGTTCTGCCGCCGGCGCAGTGGCAGCCTCGATCCGGCCGACATCGATGGAATCCAGTGGTACCGCGTAGCCGGTGAACGGCTTCGGCCTGATGTCACTGCCGAGCGAGGGCCGCGCGCCAGCGCCGGAACGCGGGGGCGAGTAGGGACCGGAGACGTACGCCGCAGCGAACCTGACGATCTCGGCCGAATCGCACTTGAGATAGCCCGCACCCGGCTGAGCGGGAAGGTGATAAGCGTCGGGAACCCCGAGCACCGAACGAGACTCGTTCGCGGAGAACGTCTTCAGACCGATTCGGTACGACAGGTGACTGTCGAGACCGCGTAGTTTTCCTTCTTCGAGGCGCTGGCTGGCCAGCAGCAGATGCATGTGCAGCGAGCGCCCGAGCCGACCGATCGCGACGAACAACTCCGCGAATTCGGGTTGCTGACTGAGCAATTCCGAGAACTCGTCGACCACCACGAACAGGGCGGGCATCGGTGCCAGATCCGCTCCCCCGGCGCGCGCCCTCTCGTAGTCGGAGACGTTCGCGAAGTTGCCTGCCGAGCGCAGAGACTCCTGCCGCCGGTTCATTTCACCGGCCAACGCATCGCGCATTCGATCCACCAACGCCAAGTCCTCGGACAGGTTGGTGATGACCGCGGCCACGTGCGGTGCCGATTCGAGACCCGCGAACGTCGCGCCGCCCTTGAAGTCGACGAGCACCAGGTTCAGCTGTTCCGGCGAGTGAGTCGACACCAAGCCGAGCACCAGCGTACGGAGAAACTCGGATTTACCGGAACCCGTTGCGCCGATGCACAATCCGTGCGGCCCCATACCGTTCTCGGCAGATTCCTTCAGGTCGATCTCGACAGCACTGCCGTCGGGGGCGACACCTATCGGTACCCGCAGCCTCTCGCGTCCCCGGCGCATCGTCCACGCTCGGTCCGTGTCGAGTGCGCCCACATCGGCGATACCGACCAGGCTGTTCCACCCCGAAATCCGGACTCTGCCGTCGTCGACCACATCGACGACCGACGAGGACGACGGCGCGCGGTACGGCGACAGGCGTCGCGCAACGGCGTGTGCTTGCGTGGTGCTCATCGAATCCGCGACGGCGAACACCTCGACCGTGGTTCCGCTGACCGCTCCGATCGACCCGTTCTCGACGAACAGCTGGATTCCACGCGATGCAGCCAGTCGTGGGCACAGGCCGGACAGATCGATGATCGTGACGGAATCGAGGCCCGTGTCGGTGAGATCGGTCGAACGGTTGTCGAGAAGCCCGCCGTCCACCACGATCACCAACTGCACGACGCCGGCAACAGGCACAGCTCCACGCGCAAATCGATTCCGCACACTCAGCACGTCGCCCAGCGCACCCTCGAGTTCGAGAAAACTACCGAAGATCATCCGAGCGGACCCGGCCCCGTCGCGCAGAACGTCGTGCTGAGTGTGTGGAAGCCACTTGGCCCACTCCCACTGCTGCACGGTGTCCGGACCACAGACGATCGCGACCGCGACGTGGTCGGGCCCGTGAAAGGTGCACAGCGAGGCCAACATCGCGCGCACCATCGCGCGGGCACCGTCCCGGTCGCCCGCTACGGACAGCGCCGCGAACCCCCTCAGTGACACCGCAGTCGGCAGCGCGGGCACCACCGAATGCGCCCGCACGAATCGACGCAGGGACACCGCCGAAACCGGTTCGAGTTCCTCCACCGGCCCGGTCTCGGGCGGAACCAGTCGAGTGGCAAGCCGCTGATCCCCCAGGCCGACTCGGACGTGAGCGAAATCCGGATCCGACAGTCGCCGTTCCCACATGCGCTCGGTTCCGGCGACCGACCACAACGTATCGGGGCCCGGGTGGCTCCATTCGAGGGCTCGGCGCTGCGCGCGTTCGGTTTCCGCGACGTCGCGGCGGAGCTGATCGAGATAGCGGAGGTAATCCTTGCGGTCCTCATTGGCCTCGGCGGTGCGCGCCCCGCCGGACTTCCCGCCGCCGGCCAACATCCCCACCATGGACATCAGCATCATGGCCGGGAACATCAACATCATCGGGTTCGCCGCTGCGCCGGAGGTGAACATCAGCGCGACCATCCCGACCATCGCGGCAACCATCACGAGCGGCATCAGCTTCATCAGCAGATTGCCCGGCACCGCGCGTGGGATCTCGGGCGGCGGCTGCAGGGTCACTTCCCCACCAGGAGATCGAGGCACTTCCCGTCGGGCACCGCGAACGAAGCGCACGGTACTCATAGATCCGCCCCCACGGCCACGCCCCCAGAACTGCATCGCGGCAGCCTCCCCCCGAGGCTGCAGGACGACAGGCTAACGCATCGAAGACCGGGCGGTCCACAGTCGGCATCGCCACCCCGGACGGACATGACCACCGGTACGTCCGACGAGAAATAGAACGCTGCCCGACACCGTTGCAATTGAATGCGGCTCTTCGGCCGCGTGCTCGACGAACGAAAGGCTGGCCCCAACCGTGTCCGTACCTCTGTCCATCCTCGATCTCGCTCATGTGGGCGAGGGCGAAACAGTCCGCGACAGCTTCGATGCAAGCGTCACACTCGCTCAGCATGCCGAGAACTGGGGATACCGACGCATCTGGTACGCCGAGCACCACAACATGAAGACGATCGCGTCGTCGGCCACGTCGGTTCTCATCGCGCACGTAGCTGCCCACACCGAGCGCATCCGGCTCGGATCCGGCGGAATCATGCTTCCCAATCATGCGCCGCTGACCATCGCCGAGCAGTTCGGCACCTTGGCGACGCTGTACCCGGGACGGATCGATCTGGGGCTGGGCCGCGCACCCGGCAGTGACCAGGTGACGATGCGGGCGATGCGGCGCGATCCCGCGTCGGCCGATCGCTTTCCGCAGGATGTCCAGGAATTGCAGGGCTACCTGTCGGAAGAGTCTCTGATCCCCGGAGTGAGCGCGACTCCCGGCGCAGGTACCGAGGTACCGCTGTACATCCTGGGGTCGTCGCTCTTCGGCGCACAGCTCGCCGCTGCACTCGGCCTGCCCTATGCCTTCGCCTCACACTTTGCACCCGACGCTCTCGAGCAGGCCGTCGAGATCTACCGACGTGACTTCCGGCCGTCCGCTCAATTGTCCGAGCCACACCTGATCGTGGGCGTCAACGTGATCGCGGCCGATTCTCTGGCCGACGCACAGGCCCAGTTCCTCCGCACCAAGCGCAGCCGCGTCAGCCTCCTGCTCGGCCGCGGCCGGACCTTCACCGACGAGGAAGCCGACATGGTCCTCGAAGCGCCTGCGGGCCAACAGATCACGAAGATGACCAAGTACTCGGCCGTCGGCACTCCGGACATGGTGAAGGACTACCTCGACCGTTTCGCCGAACGCACGGGAGCGGACGAGCTGATCGTCGCGTCCGGTGTGTCCGACCGCGCATCGTGGCTTCGCTCGTTCGAGTTGCTCGCACAGGTGAGTGACCTGGTTCCTGCCTGACGGCGGTGCCGCGTCACCGGCAGATCCCGACGGGCGATTGCTTGTCGCCGCGATGTCGTAAGGTTTGGACACCGATGCCCACTGGGGCGGGCATCGGAACGTGAATCGAACGTATCCGGGGGGATATCCATGACACGCGCCGACAGCCGTCCACCGGCCGGCATTGCGCCGTCACGCACGGCACCTGCCGATCCGACACAGTCACCCGCCGCGTCGGACGTGGGTCGGCGGGCAGCGGGCGCGCAGTCCGTCTTCGCGCAGGAAGTCTGTCGGGTGACGGTGTTGGCCAGGTCCACGCAGGTGGACATGGCGCTGCCGGTGGACGTTCCGGTCTCGCTTCTCGTACCGGGAATCGTCGACCTGATTGCGGCGGGAGTGGAGCCTGCGGGACGAGGAGAACCCCGCGACGGGGATCCCGCGTCTGAAGGGTTGCCCGTGGCGTGGACGCTCGCGCGGATCGGGTTCCCACCGTTGTCACCGACTGCGACGTTGGCGGAGCTGTCGGTGCGTGACGGTGAGTTGCTCGTGTTGGGTGTGGCCGAGCGGCCCGCGCCGGTTCCACTGTTCGACGACCTCATGTATTCCGTTGCGCGATCGGGTACCGACGATGTTCCGCACTGGACTGCGCGTACCGCGCGCACGGTGGGTTCGGTTGTCACCGGTGCGCTGGTGTTGCTGGCGTGCGCGGTCCTGTTACGTGGGCCGATCCGGGCCGGAGCCGAGCACGTCGGCAGTCTCGTCGAGGGGCTGGCTGCCGTCACTGCGTCGATTCTCTTCGCGATAGCGGGGGTGATTCTGGGGCGGATGTATCACCAGCACTCCGTCGCCGTCCTCTTCGGTGGATGCGCCGTCGCGCTGATGTTCACCGGCGGAACTGTGCTGGTACCCGGGCAGTTCGGCGCGGCTCAGCTGATGCTGGGTTCGGCCATGGCCGGTGCGACGGCTCTGCTGTCCCTTCGTATCGGCGGGACCGGGTTCGCACTGTTCACCGCTGCGATATCGGTGGCGCTTCTGACGTTCGCTGCCGCGGTGTGCGCCTTGTTCACCACGATGGCACCACCGGCGATCGGTACTGCCGCGGCCCTCACCGGCCTGGCTGGAATCGCGCTCTCTGCCCGCGTGTCGATGATGCAGGCCAAATTGCCGCTTCCACCGGTCCCCACCGCGGGAGCACCGCTGGACACCGTCGAGGAAGCAGAACTCGACGCGATCTCGTTCGACGATCTGCAGGTCGCCGCGGCCGAAGCGCGTAGTTACCTGACCGGTCTGCTGTCGGCGTTCAGCGTCGCCGTGGTGGCGGGCGTGCTTGTCGCGGCGGGAGCCGATTCGGGAGATGGCGTCCGTTGGCCTGCGGTCGCGCTGGCGGCGCTGTGTGCGCTCGTCCTGCTGCTGCGTGGACGCACCTATGCCGTTGTGACGCATGCCGTTCCGCTGGTCGCAGGCGGAGCGACGATTCTGCTGGCGCTCCTCGTCGGTGCGGTCGTCGCACTGCCGGATCTCGTCCTCGCTCTGTTCGGGGTGGCACTGGCCGGCGCGGTGGCCTCGTCGATCTTCGGGGCATTCGTGCCCACACGGACGTACTCGCCGGTGATGCGGAGAGCGGCCGAACTACTCGAATACGCCGCCATCGCCCTGGTCATTCCGATTGCAGTGTGGGTGTGCGGTCTGTACAGCGTCGTCCGCGGGCTGTGACGCCGCACCGACGGCGAACGGTCGTCATCGCGGCGTTCACTGCTCTGTCGCTGTCGTTCGACGCAGCCTTCGGCGGGTATCCCGCACGCGCCGAACGTCCGGTGATCGACCCCTTCCAGCTGCCTGCGCCGAGCGCTCCCGGCCCGCTCGAACCCACGGAACAGAAGAACGCCTGCGCGCTGCCGTCCGCGACTGCCGACGCCCAGGACGTGCCGACCGCACTGAAGGCGCTCGACTTCGCATCGGTCTGGCCCATCACCCGTGGGGCAGGTCAAGTGGTTGCCGTCATCGACACCGGCGTCACCGCACATCCGCGCCTGCCGGGTCTGATCGCCGGCGGCGACTATGTCAGCGCAGGCGACGGGCTGTTCGACTGCGATGCACACGGAACGATGGTCGCCGGCCTGATCGCCGCACAGACCGCACCCGGCAGCGGATTCGCTGGAGGCGCACCCGACGCCCGCATACTGTCGATTCGTCAGTCCAGCAGTGTCTTTCAGATCGTCGACAACCGGCCCGAGGAGGAGAAGACAGCAGAGCCGGAGAATGCCGCGGGCTACGGCAACGTGCGCACCATGGCCATGGCCATCCGAACTGCGGTGGACTCGGGTGCCTCGGTCATCAACATCTCCGAGGTCGCCTGCGTGCCCGCCGGAGGCGGTGTGGCCGACGGTCCGCTCGGCGCGGCCGTGCAGTACGCCGTCCGAGAGAGGAACGTCGTGGTCGTCGCAGCAGCTGGAAATCTCGGCAGCGCTGCCTGCCAGGCACAGAACCCGATGACCGATCCGCTTCGGCCTGGTGCCGACCCGTGGGCGTCCATCGCGACCATCGCGACTCCGGCGTGGTTCGACGACGTGTTGACTGTCGGTTCGGTCGAGTCGGACGGCACACCGTCTCCGTTCAGCCTGGCCGGTCCGTGGGTCGACGTCGCCGCTCCGGGCTCGAATATGACGTCGCTGTCGCCTACTGGCAACGGACTGGCGAACGGCACCCGGGGCACCGATGGCGTGATTCCCATGACCGGAACGAGTTTTGCGGCACCGCTGGTTGCCGGGGTTGCGGCGCTGGTGCGCTCCCACCGGCCCGAACTGTCGGCGCTGGAGGTGATCGATCGGATCGAACGAACGGCGCACGAGCCGGCCGAAGGGTGGAATCCCTTCGTCGGCCACGGCGTCGTCGATCCGCTTGCAGCGGTGACCGATTCGGTGACGCCCACCCCCCGGTCGGTTCCTGCGGACAGTGTTGCGATGAGTGCGCCGTTGCCGCCGCCCACGCCGGATCATCGACCGCGGACCGCAGCCGTCACCGGTTCGGTGCTGGTGGCAGTGATCCTGGCACTCGGACTCGCACTGTCGGTACCGCTGCGCCGACGCGGCAGAACCGACTGAGCCCGGCGCTACTTCGTCGGAAGCGCCGCGGCCTGCGGGTCGGGAGCAACACCGTCGTGCATCGTCAGGGCCTGGCCGCGCCCGAGAGTTGGCCCACTGCCGAGCAATTGGAGTATCTGCCAGGGCGCGGGTGCCGGCGGTCCGAACCCCAACGCCGACGCAGCCTCGGCACCGTCGACGCCGTATCGCACTCCGGTATCGGCCACGAAGAAGACGCTGCCCTGACGTGTACTCGACGCGGAGATACCGGTACTGCGCACGAAACCGCCGCTACCGGGTGCCAGATAGACCTGGTCGACGGCGTCACCGCCACCATCGGCCTGAGCCAGCGAAACCGGTTGTGCATCTGCCTCCAGCGGCAGCCCGCGACCGGCGGACTCGACCAGTCGAGCCGACGGCCCGCCGTCGGCAACTGCGAGTGGCTCCCACGTCAAGCAACCCACCGGGCGCTCCCCGGTATCGACGATCGTGGGAGCGGTCTCCGGAAACGTCGAAACCTCCAGCCCGAAGGACGTTTTGGGAGCATTCGCGAGCAGGTCGGGATTGACGGCTACGATTTCCGGACTGCCCTGCGAATCGGTGAATTTCAGGAGGAGGGCCGCAGTCTCGTTGATCGCTTGTATTCCGTCCTCGAGAACCACGTAGTACTGGACGTCGCGACCGGCGACCTTGACGACCGATCCGATCGTCCGGCCGTCGAACGGAAACGCAGGAGCCTCACCCGCTCGAGGCACGAACGGTGCTGCGACGGGGGGTGATTCGGGCACGGAATTGAGCAGACCGGCACTGACCGGAGATGGTGTCGCGTCCTCGAGTCCGAGTGCCCGGACCACTGCCCTGTTGTTCAGGTCGACCGGCGATTTGGTGCCGTCGTGCACGAGATAGGCAGTGCCGTCCGATGTCCAGAGGAACGCCTCGGAATCGGCGAGCGCAGCCGTGCTTTCACCGAAGCGAGGATCACCCACCACAACCGTTGTCGAGGTCACTCCCGTGATCCGGTCGACGGTGTCGCAGACGGTCCACGTTTCTGCGCTGCCGTCACTGTCGTGCGGTAGCGCAGACGGAGCACCGGGAATACCCACCAGCGCGCCGCGGGGTCGTGCGGACAATTCGGATTCCTTGACCGTCAACGGGTCGTCGGGCTTGCCTACGATCAATCGAGCCGACGCGAGATTGAGCACCGGATGGAACACGTCGTCCACTTTCACGAACATCGCGGCCGAATCCTTGCCCACCACGATCGACGCGTCGCCGATCTTGTCCTGCGGCCGAAACAGTGCCAGCGCAGCGCATCCCGCCAAGCCGATGCAGGCGACGACGACGCCCACGAGCAGTGCCCGCGACTGCGACTTCATCGGATCGTGCAGCATCCGAACGTCGCGTCTGATCAGTGCATGTTCCATTCTGCGGACGAGAAAGCGGTAACCGCCAACCTGCCACTTCGTTGTCGGCGTCGACGCCACGCTTCCTCCCCAGGATTGTGCGGACCCGATCCCCATTCGGGTCACGCGACACAGTACAGTTCGTCCGCACACCTCGGCGACCGCGTTGGCGTTCGTCGATGGGGCACTGCGACCTTCGGGGGGAGGGTTTCGATGACGCGTACCGGTCGGGCAGGGCGTGGGCGAGCCGCCGTTCCTTTCGTCGCGCCCACGGTGCGGCGGGTGATCTTGGCCGAGACCGCAGCCGTGGCGATCGGCTCGGCTCTGTTCGCGGCACAGGTGAGACCAGGGCTGACTCTGCTCGCTGTTGCGACGGTAGCGCTCGTTCCGTTCGTCGCCGTTCGGCGCAGATCGGTCGTGGACTGGGTCCGGACAATCTGGCGGTTCCTCGCCGATCGTGCCCCCGATGTCGGTGTGAGTACGGACCACACCGACACGGCAGTCGGCCCGGTCGGGGTCCACTGGCAGCGCGACACCGTCACCTGCACCATCGAGATCGTCCCGCCCGGGCACGCCACCACAGTCCTCGGCAAGGCGAGCGCCGAGACGCAACACACGCTTCCTGTCGACGCGTTGGCGTCGTGTCTGCGACAGCACGACATCGAGGTCTGCTCCATCGACGTCGTTGCACTCGGATTCCGCAGCTCGGCAGGCTCGGTCGCCACCGAGGTGTACGAGTCACTCATCGGTCCGCTACCGGCAGTAGCGGTGCGAACAGTCTGGGTGGCAGTCACTCTCGACCTGCGTGCGAATGCGCGTGCGATCGGGGCCAGAGGCGGAGGCAGGGCCGGGGCAGCCCGCGCCGCTGTCGTCGCGACCACTCGCGTACATCGCGCTCTGAACGCCCACGGGCTGTCCTCGCGACTGTTGACGAGCTCCGAACTACGATCGGCTGTGTTGCACCTGTGCCGGGGCGTGAGTATCGACGACCTCACCCAGACGTGGTCGACAGCACCCCTACCGGGTGCGTCGAGTACCGGCTTCGGAATCGATTGCAGCACAGTCACTGCCGAGGACATCGCGACCCTGTGGGCAACACCGTCCCTCGGAACGACGCTGTCCTTCCGCCTGCAACCGACCCACGACACCGGGAAGGTGCGCATCCATGGGTCGTGCAGATTCGCCACTCGAACACCGATCACGAAGCCTCGTGTACGCGCGCTGACCTCGATGAGCGGGAGTCAACGCGACGGCATCCTCGCCCAGCTCCCGCTGGCCCTACCCGCCCTGGATTCGTTGTCTCCCAGACGATTTCTCGACACAACGACGATGCACGAGCTGAAACTCCCGGTAAGCGGGTGCGGCCAGCTGTTGGGATCCGATGCTCACGGACACGGTGTCGCGGTGCGGCTGTTCGGACCGGGCCTGACGCGAGTTCGAATCGCCGGAGAGCTCTACCTCGCCCAGCAACTGATCTTCCGCGCCATCGCCACCGGTGCCAGGGTTCTCGTCCGCACGGATCGCCCGCACGCCTGGCGCGCGATCCTCGACGCCATCGGCGCACCCGATCGACTACTGGTCGACGGCACCACGACCCGATCCCGGCCGTCGTACGACGTGATACTGATCGACTTCGCCGACGATTCGGCACCGTCTGTGCAACAGGGACTTTCGGGCGTCACCATGATCTCGTTGTCCGAGCACCTACCGCGGACCGGCCGCCCCGAACAGGAGCGAAGCGTGCCTGAGCCGGATCTGACGATCGTCCAGCCCCATGCGTCGGGAGATCGAATTCGAGTCCGATCCGGTCCACTCGACGTCGAGCTGACATTGGTCACGATTCCGCCGGAGACGGCGTTCATCGGCCGCCCCAGGAGTCTGCGCCCCGCGGTTCGTGCATGACCGATTCTCAGCCGGGGTAGTCGGCGCGCCCACGAGCGCCGGCGACCGCATCGGCCCACCACTCCAGCTGATCGAGAAGACGCCCGAGAGCGTCGACGGCTGCGGCATCGTCGATCCGTCCCGACTCGTCGAACCGCTTGCGCACCCGGTGCAGCGACACGGCGTCTCGGACCGAGACCATGTGCAATTCGGCAGTGATCTGCCGCAGCTGTTCGGTCGCTCGAATCCCACCGCCCAGCCCGCCGTAGGAGACGAATCCCACCGGCTTGCCACGCCATTCGTACTTCACCGTGTCGAGCGCAGTCTTCAACGCACCGGGTACGCCGTGGTTGTACTCCGGAGTGACGAACACGAAGGCGTCGGCGGCACCTATGATCCCGGTGAAGCGTTCGGAGTCCTCGCACGGAACGAGAGAATTCGGTAACTCGAAATCGGCCAGGTCGACGTCCACCACCTCGACGGTGGTGCGTTCGGCTGCGACACCTCGAACCCAGGCCGCGACGGTCGGTCCCACTCGACCGGCACGCACACTACCGACGACGATGGCGAGCTGTATCGGCTGCATCGCTCCGACACTAGACCCGGTGACGCTCGGTCAGCCCTCTCCCCCACAGCAACCGCCGCCGGTGATCGCCGAGCGCACTTCTCGGGTGGCCGCGTTCCGAGCGGCCAGCTCGTCGGCCGGCGGGTAGTCGACTCCAACCAAGGACAAGCCGTGCGCCGGAGCCACCGCCACCTCGCTCGCCCGCTCGCGCCGAGTCAACAATGACCGCGCCCAGTCGGGAGTTCGACGCCCTTCCCCCACGGCCTGCATGGCACCGACGAGGCTACGGACCATCGACCAGCAGAATGCGTCGGCGCTGACGTATGCGGTGAGACGATCGCCGTCGCGCTCCCAGTCGAAGCGCTGCAGTTCCCGAACGGTGGTGGCACCGTCACGTCGCTTGCAGAACGCGGCGAAATCGTGCAGACCGACCAATCCCACGGATGCCTCACGCATCGTACCCAGATCGATGGGCCTGGGCCAGGAGACGACACCGGCGACATCGTGGGGGTCGACACCGTATGGCGCAGTGCCGAAACGATATTCGTAGTGCCTGCGGTATGCCGAGAATCGCGCGTCGAAATCACGGGAGACGGCGGTGATGGCCCGCACTCGAACATCGGTGGGTAGAAACCGGGCCATTCGGCGGACCAGTCGGTCGTGATCGTCGGGAACGTCGACGGCGTCGAAGTGCGCCACCTGTCCCGTCGCATGGACTCCCGCGTCGGTTCGTCCCGCCACGGTCAGCTCTACCGATTGCCGCAGCACCGTGGAGAAGGCTTCTTCGAGCACTCCGCAGACGGTGCGGATACCCGGTTGGCGCGCCCACCCGGAGAATCTCGTGCCGTCGTACAAGATGTCGAGCCGAAATCTGGTGGGGACCGACAAAGCGGGCCCGCCTTCCCCTGGGGGAATGGCGGGCCCGCTTCGATCGTGCGCGGAGCTCAAAAGGACTAGTCCTTCTTGGCTTCCTCGGCCTCGGGGGCGTCCGACGCGTGTGCGTCGTTGTCCTCGATGCCTTCGATGACTGCGTCGGCGTTGGCCACCTCGGCGTCGGTCGCGTCGGCTTCGACAGCCTCGACGACGTTCTCGTCGGTCGCGTCCTCGGCCGGAGCCTCGGTTGCGGCGGGAGCAGCCTGCGAAGCCTTCACGCGGCGAGCGCGATCGGCTTCGTTGGACACCGTCTGCTCGTTGACGAGCTCGATGATGGCCATCGGCGAGTTGTCACCCTTGCGGGGGACGGTCTTGATGATGCGCGTGTAGCCACCGTCGCGATCGGCGAAGAAAGGCCCGATCTCGGCGAACAGCTTGTGCACGACATCTTTGTTGTTGATCGTCTTGAGAACCTCACGACGATGCGCCAGATCACCCTTTTTGGCGTGGGTGACGAGCTTCTCGGCGTGGGGACGAAGGCGCTTGGCCTTCGACTCGGTGGTGGTGATGCGGCCGTGCTCGAAGAGTGACGTCGCCAGGTTGGCCAGGATGGCCTTCTGGTGCGACGCCGACCCGCCGAGACGGCGGCCCTTGGTGGGCTTGGGCATGATGAATCTCCTAGTAAGAGCTCCAGCGAGCTGATTACAGCTGTTCTGTCTCGGCGTAGTCCTGCTCGGCACCTTCGGTGTCGCTGAAGGAGCCGGCGTCGGTGTCACTCCACGTGCCCGTGGTGGCGTCGTAGCCAGGCACGGTGCTCGGATCGAACGACGCGGGGCTGTCCTTGAGGGAGAGGCCGAGCGAATGCAGCTTGACCTTCACCTCGTCGATGGACTTCTGCCCGAAGTTACGGATGTCGAGCAGATCGGACTCGGTACGACCAACCAACTCGCCGACGGTGTGAACACCCTCGCGCTTGAGGCAGTTGTAGGAACGGACGGTGAGGTCCAGATCCTCGATGGGGAGTCCGAAGGAAGCAATGTGATCGGCCTCGGCGGGCGAGGGTCCGATCTCGATGCCTTCTGCTTCGACGTTCAGCTCACGGGCGAGGCCGAAGAGCTCAACCAGGGTCTTGCCCGCCGAAGCGAGCGCGTCCCGCGCGGTGATGGAATTCTTGGTCTCCACGTCGAGAACGAGCCGATCGAAGTCGGTGCGCTGTTCGACGCGGGTGGCCTCCACCTTGTAGGTGACCTTGAGCACGGGTGAGTAGATCGAGTCGACCGGAATACGGCCGATCTCGGCACCCGAAGCCTTGTTCTGAACGGCGGGGACGTAGCCGCGACCGCGCTCGACTACGAGCTCGATCTCCAACTTGCCCTTGCCGTTCAGGGTCGCGATGTGCAGATCGGGGTTGTTCACCGTGACGCCGGCCGGGGGCACGATGTCGCCTGCGGTCACAGCGCCGGGGCCCTGCTTGCGGACGTACATGGTGACCGGTTCGTCTTCTTCGGAGCTCACCACGAGGCCCTTGAGGTTCAGGATGATGTCGGTGACATCTTCCTTGACTCCGGGGACGGTGGTGAATTCGTGGAGGACGCCGTCGATACGGATGCTGGTGACAGCAGCGCCGGGGATCGACGACAGCAGGGTGCGGCGGAGCGAGTTGCCGAGTGTGTAACCGAAGCCGGGCTCGAGCGGCTCGATGACGAATTTCGAGCGGTTGTCGGCGATGACCTCTTCGGTCAGCGTCGGGCGCTGTGAAATGAGCATTGTGTGTTCCTCCTGTACGGGCGTCCGCTATTTGACGCCCACGTGTGGAGGCGAAGACGCATGTGAGCCTCACGGGGAGACTCACATGCGTGCTGCGCCTTACTTCGAGTAGTACTCGACGATGAGCTGCTCCTGGAGCGGCACGTCGATCTGTGCGCGCTCCGGCAACCGGTGCACCAGGATGCGAAGACGGTTGGGAACGACCTGCAGCCACGGGGCGACGGGACGGTCGCCGTAGCTTTCGCGGGCGATCTGGATCGGCAGAGTCTGTGCCGACTTCTCACGCACGTCGATGATGTCGTACTGCGAGACGCGGTAGCTGGGGATGTCGACGCGCTTGTTGTTCACCAGGAAGTGACCGTGCGTGACCAGCTGACGGGCCTGACGACGCGTGCGTGCCAGTCCGGCGCGGTAGACGACGTTGTCGAGACGACTCTCGAGGATGGTCAGCAGGTTCTCGCCGGTCTTGCCGACCGTCCTGTTGGCTTCCTTGTAGTACAGACGGAACTGCTTCTCCATGACGCCGTAGGTGAAGCGAGCCTTCTGCTTCTCCTGCAGCTGGAGCAGGTACTCGCTCTCCTTGATCCGCGCGCGGCCGTGCTGGCCGGGCGGGTAGGGACGACGCTCGAACGCTTGGTCGCCTCCGACGAGGTCGACGCGCAGACGACGCGACTTGCGGGTGATAGGACCGGTATAACGTGCCATTTTCTAAACCTTTCCTTCCCGCTAGACCCGACGCCGCTTGGGCGGACGGCAGCCGTTGTGCGGCTGAGGGGTGACATCGGAGATGGTGCCGACCTCGAGGCCAGCGGCCTGAAGCGAGCGGATCGCGGTCTCACGGCCGGAGCCGGGACCCTTGACGAAGACGTCGACCTTCTTGACGCCGTGCTCCTGTGCCTTGCGCGCAGCGTTCTCGGCTGCGAGCTGTGCGGCGAACGGAGTCGACTTGCGCGAGCCCTTGAAGCCCACGTGTCCCGAGGACGCCCACGAGATGACGTTTCCGGCGGGGTCGGTGATCGACACGATCGTGTTGTTGAACGTGCTCTTGATGTGCGCAGATCCGTGCGGGACGTTCTTCTTGTCCCTGCGACGCGTCTTCTGCGCCTTCTTCGGACCGGTACCGCGTGCTTTGGGGGGCATTACTTCGCCTTCTTCTTGCCGGCAATGGTGCGCTTGGGTCCCTTACGGGTACGCGCATTGGTCTTGGTGCGCTGTCCACGGACGGGCAGACCACGACGGTGGCGAAGACCCTGGTAGCAGCCGATTTCGATCTTGCGACGGATGTCGGCCTGAACCTCGCGGCGCAGGTCGCCCTCGACCTTGAGGGACTCGTTGATGTAATCGCTGAGCTTGCGCAGATCGTCGTCGCCGAGATCCTTGCTTCGCAGGTCGGGGCTGACGCCCGTCGCTGTGAGGATTTCCTTGGAGCGGGTACGGCCGACGCCGTAGATGTAAGTCAGTGCGATCTCCATGCGCTTTTCGCGCGGCAGATCCACACCTGCGAGACGTGCCATGTGGCATTTCCTTTTCTTGTCCGGAGGTCTGCTCCCAGTCCGTCCCCTGTGTCCTTCTCACCGCTGGGGTGTGAAGCGTCTTTCAACTAACTCAGTGGGGCCCCGGCCTCCGTGCCGGGGGTCTGCCGCGACGCGTGTGTCGCGGTTGGTGCTGGGAGGTCATCTTCTAGCTGTTGCCAAGCCGACGTGCGAAATGCTCGGTGGTTATCCCTGACGCTGCTTGTGACGCAGGTTGTCGCAGATCACCATGACGCGTCCGTTACGACGAATCACCTTGCACTTTTCGCAGATCTTCTTGACGCTCGGCTGAACCTTCACGTCGTTGATCTCCTGTGTGTAGCTCGGCCCCGCTGCGTGCAGTGGCCCCGAGCATGGTTCTCCCCGACCGGACGTGGCCGGGGAAGCTCTTACTTGTAGCGGTAAACGATGCGTCCACGCGTGAGGTCGTAGGGCGAAAGCTCCACCACGACGCGATCCTCGGGAAGGATGCGGATGTAGTGCTGACGCATCTTTCCGCTGATGTGAGCGAGTACCTTGTGGCCGTTTTCGAGCTCAATGCGAAACATCGCATTGGGCAGCGGTTCGACAACTCGGCCCTCTACCTCGATAGCACCGTCTTTCTTGGCCATATCCTCCGCGATCCTGGCTCTCACACCTGGTTGATTGCATCTGTTTCCGTTACCGTGATGCCCACTGACCGACCCGAATCAACGGGTCGACGTATCGCCGGAACGGTTCGCAGCCCACCAGGGCACGCGAACATCCGGTACGCAGGGCGCACCGTCGATCCATGCTACCGGGTAATGCACGTCTGGCCAAATGCGTCCAGTGTCCATACTCCAGGTCAACGTTTGCCCCAGTTCGATTTCCTGAGCTAACGTTCCGCCGGGCTGCATCACAGCCGCACAACCACTGGCCGTACCGACTGCGTTCGCAGCGGCGGCCGTGTCCGCGAAGACGACTACGAGGCACCCCTCTTGAGATCAGACACGCGCGCCGGAGACCCGGTCGTATCCGTCATCATCCCAATTCACAACGCCAAGGACGTTCTCTACGATCAACTGCGAGCTCTCGCTCGACAGGACTACGAGCATCCGTTCACGGTGATCATCAGCGACAACGGCTCGACCGACGGCCTTCGCGAACACATCGACAGCCATCACCTTCGTGGCGCTCTGGACCTGAGATACGTCGATGCTGCGGGAACCCCGGGGCATCGTTCGCACGCAACCGGGGTGCAGACGCCGCCCGCAGCGAATTGCTTGCATTCTGCGACGCGGACGACGCGGTGCACCCGAGCTGGCTCCGACGCATCGTTGCGGGCCTCGACGAGTACGACCTCGTGGGTACCGGCCTGGAGACGGAGACACTGAACTCCGTTGCCACGCGAGCATCGACGCCTTTCGCACCGCCCACGGATCAGGGCAAGTCGACATTCCTGCCGTTCGTCATCGGTGCCAGCATGGCGTGCCGCAGATCGACCTACCGTCAGCTCGGCGGCATGCTCGAATACGTACACGCCAGCGAGGACATGGAATTCTCGTGGCGCGCACAGCACGCGGGCCGTCGGTTGCACTTCATCGCCGAACCACTGGTCTCGTACCGACTGCGCACCGGCCACCGGGAGAACTGGAAACAAGCGGGAGCTCTGGGATACGGATCGGCTCACGTGCGCGGCCTCTACCGAGTCCACGGCTGCCCGCCGTTCCGGGCCCGCTCGATCTCCGTCGCCCTGCTGATGCTGGGCGTACGGAACCCTCTGCTTCCGACTGCCGTGACAAGGACGCCCACTCGACTCTGGCTACGTCTGGTGGCTGCGCACCTCGGCCTGCTCCGTGGCGGGCGGCGCTACGGCTCGTTGGCCTGGTGACCCCGGCCGGGTCTGCCCCTAGCTGGGTCGTAGCGTCAGGATCCGCGGCCCGTCCTCGGTGACGGCAACGGTGTGTTCCCAGTGCGCGGATCGGGATCCGTCGGTGGTCACGACCGTCCACCCGTCGTCCAGAATGTCGGTCTCGTACGTTCCGAGGGTCAGCATGGGCTCGATCGCGAGGGTGGATCCGACCACCAACTCCGGCCCCTTGCCGGGCGCACCCTCGTTCGCAAGGAACGGGTCCATGTGCATTTCACGGCCGATGCCGTGACCGCCGTATCCGTCGACGATTCCGTACTTGCGGCCGTGTGCCTGCTCGGCCGCGTGGGTTCCGGATTCGATGGCGTGCGAGACGTCCGTGAGCCGGTTGCCGGGAAGCATCGCGGCGATACCGGCTTCCATCGACAGCCGCGTCGCCTCGCTCAGCATCGCATCGGCCTCGATGATGTCGCCGACACCGAACGTCCACGCAGAGTCTCCGTGCCAACCGTCGAGAACTGCCCCACAGTCGATGGACACCAGGTCGCCTGCGACCAGCAGCTCATCCGCCGACGGAATGCCGTGCACCACACGGTCGTTCACCGACGAGCAGATGCTGCCGGTGAAGCCGTGATACCCGAGGAACGACGGCACAGCGCCGGCGTCGCGAATGACCGCCTCGGCCACTCGGTCCAGCTCGAGAGTCGAGACACCGGGTACCGCCGCTGCCCGAACGGCAACCAGAGCAGCGCCGACGACCGCGCCGGCCGCAGCCATGGCGTCGAGTTCGCCTGCGCTGCGGAACGGCACGACCTTGCGTTTACGGCCGAACGCCATTACTTGCCGTGGTCCTCGATGGACTTCAGCGCGCGAGCGTTGACCTCGTCCACCTCACCGATCGCGTCGACCGTCACGAGTTGACCCTCGTAGTAGTCGAGCAGCGGCGCGGTCTCGTCCCGGTACACCTTGAGTCGGTTCCGGATGACGTCTTCCTTGTCGTCCTCGCGTCCACGCGAGAGCATGCGTTCGACGACGACGTCCTCGTCGACGGCGAAGGAGAGTACCGCGTCGAGCTCGGCGTTCAGATCCGCCAGGATGCCGACCAGCGCCTCGGCCTGACCCACCGAACGCGGGAAGCCGTCGAGCAGGAAGCCGTTCACCGCGTCGGGCTCGGCGAGGCGACTGCGGACCATGTCGATGGTCAGCTCACTGGGAACAAGGTCGCCTGCATCGAGGTACTTCTTCGCTTCGAGTCCGAGCGCCGTCTTCTCACCGATGTTCGCGCGAAACAGGTCGCCGGTGGAGATGTGCGGAACGCCCAGCTTCTCGGACAGGAGGACGGCCTGGGTGCCTTTGCCGGCACCGGGGGGACCGAGCAGAACAAGTCTCACTTGAGGAACCCTTCGTAGTTACGCTGCATCAGCTGGCTTTCGATTTGCTTCACGGTATCCAAGCCCACGCTGACCATGATCAGAACGGCGGTGCCGCCGAACGGCAGGTTCTGTCCTCCACCCGAACTTCCGATGTCGAGGAACAGGTTCGGCAGTACGGCAATGGTGCCCAGGTAGACCGCACCCGGCAACGTGATGCGACTGAGGACGTAGTTCAGATAGTCGGCGGTCGGCTTGCCCGGACGGATGCCCGGGATGAACCCGCCGAACTTCTTCATTTCGTCGGCGCGCTCTTCGGGGTTGAACGTGATCGCCACGTAGAAGTACGTGAAGAAGACGATCAGACCGAAGAAGATCGCGATGTACACCGGGTTTGCGGGGTTCACCAGGTACTCGTTGATGATGCGCTGCCACCAACTCGGATCGACCGCGGTGCTCGCCGAGGTGAGCTGGGCGATGAGGTTCGGCAGGTACAGCAGCGAGGACGCGAAGATCACCGGGATGACGCCGGCCTGGTTGACCTTGAGTGGAAGGTACGTGGACGAGCCGCCGTACATCTTTCGACCGACCATGCGCTTGGCGTACTGGACGGGAATTCGGCGCTGACCCTGCTCGACGAAGACCACGCCGGTGATGATCAGGAACGCTGCGAAACAGACGAATCCGAACACCAGCCCGCCGCGGCTCTCGAGGATCGAGTTGCCCTCGGACGGGATACGCGAGGCGATTCCGGCGAAGATGAGCAGCGACATGCCGTTGCCGACGCCGCGCTCGGTGATGACCTCGCCGAACCACATGACGACGGCTGCACCGGCGGTCATGACGAGCACGATGATGACGAGGCCGAAGATGGACTGGTCAGCGATGATGTCCTGCTGGCAGCCCTGAAGCAGCTGGCCGCGCGAAGCGAGTGCCACCAGGCCGGTCGCCTGCAGGATGGCCAAGGCGATCGACAGATAACGCGTGTACTGCGTCATCTTGGCCTGCCCGGACTGGCCCTCCTTGCGGAGTTCCTCGAACTTCGGGATGACGACGGTGAGCAGCTGCACGATGATGCTGGCGGTGATGTACGGCATGATGCCGATCGCGAACACCGAGAGCTGAAGGAGCGCTCCACCGGAGAACAGGTTGATCAACGAGTAGATGCCCGCCGAGTCTCCACCGGAGACCTGGTCGATGCATGCTCGGACATTGGCGTAGTCGACGCCCGGCGACGGCAGCGTGGCACCGAAGCGATACAGGGCGACCAGACCGAGCGTGAAGAGGATCTTCCGTCTCAGGTCAGGAGTCCTGAGGGCCGACACGAAGGCGGAAAGCAAAGATCCTCCTGGCACGACTGCATTGACGCTGCGAGTACTTCGTCGGGAGCGCAAACCGGTGCTCCCGTGAGCCTCACGAGCATGGACTGCAAGCGACATGCGTCGCCCGCATCGAAACGAACTTCTGTGAACTCTAGAACTCTAACAGTGCGTATCGAACCGCCCGACGGTCAGTGTTGGACCCCGTCCGTTCGGTCGACCACGGCACGTGGTGCCGAGGCAACGATGGCCGCAGCTCAGCTGCGAGAGCTGTGGCTGCGGCCATCGTCACGAACTGCTGGTCGATGCACTGCTACTCAGCACATCGAACCGATGCTCATACCTCGGTTGCAGAACCGCCGGCAGCGGCGATCTTTTCCTTGGCGGAGCCCGTGAACTTGTTGGCCGAGATCTCGACCTTCACGGACAGGTTTCCGTCGCCGAGAACCTTGACGGGCTCGTTCTTGCGAACGGCACCCTTGGCGATGAGCTCGGGGATACCGATCTGACCGCCCTCGGGGAACAAACGCTCGATGTCACGCAGGTTCACGACCTGGAACACGACACGGTTGCGATTGGTGAAGCCCTTGAGCTTCGGGAGCCGCATGTGGAGGGGCATCTGGCCACCCTCGAAGCGTGCCGGCACGTTCTTGCGTGCGCCGGTTCCCTTGGTACCGCGACCTGCGGTCTTGCCACGCTTGCCACCTTCACCACGGCCGACGCGAATCTTCGTCGACTTGGATCCGGCTGCGGGGCGCAGGTGGTGCAGTTTGATGGTCATGGTTAGACCTCCTCAACAGTTACGAGGTGGCGCACCGTGTTGACCAGTCCGCGGTTCTGCGGGTTGTCCTCGCGGACGACCGTCTGGCGGATGCCCTTGAGCCCGAGAGTACGCAGGCTGTCACGCTGGTTCGCCTTCTGGCCGATGGTGCTCTTGATCTGGGTGACCTTCAGCTGAGCCATTACTTCACCGCTCCTGCCTGTGCGCGTGCGCGCAGCATTCCGGCGGGTGCAACCTCTTCGAGGGTCAGGCCGCGGCGAGCCGCAACTTCCTCGGGACGCTGCAGACCCTTGAGGGCTGCGACGGTCGCGTGCACGACGTTGATGGCGTTGTCGCTACCGAGCGACTTCGACAGCACGTCGTGGACACCGGCGCACTCCAGCACGGCACGCACAGCGCCACCGGCGATGACGCCGGTACCGGCGCTGGCCGGACGCAACATGACGACGCCTGCTGCGGCTTCGCCCTGGATGGGGTGGGTGATGGTGCCGGCGATCATCGGGACGCGGAAGAAGCTCTTGCGAGCCTCCTCGACACCCTTCTGGATGGCCGCGGGAACTTCCTTGGCCTTGCCGTAGCCGACGCCGACCAGTCCGTTGCCGTCACCGACGATGACGAGGGCGGTGAAGCTGAAGCGTCGACCACCCTTGACCACCTTGGAGACGCGGTTGATCGTGACGACCTTCTCGATGAAGTTCGACTTGTCCGCAGCGTTGCCGCCACGGCCGTTGTCACGACGGTCACGACCGCCACCGCGGTTGTCGCCGCGCTGGTTGTTGTCGCCACCTGCGTTGGGGCCACTGTTCTGTCCGGCGGGGCCGCTTCCGCCGTCACGCCGTTGACGTCCCGGCATCAGGCTGTCCTTCCGTTGTCAGTCATTGTCATCATCAGAACGTCAACCCGCCTTCACGGGCTGCGTCTGCGAGTGCCGCGATGCGGCCGCTGTAGTTGTTGCCGCCGCGGTCGAACACGACTGCCTCGACGCCGGCTGCCTTCGCGCGGCTGGCGATGAGCTCGCCGACCTTCGCGCTGACGGCCTTCTTGTCGCCCTCGAGGGCGCGCACATCTGCTTCGATGCTCGACGCGCTGGCCAGCGTGTGGCCGGCGAGGTCGTCGATCAACTGCACGTGGATGTGACGCGAGGACCGGTTGACGACCAAGCGGGGACGCTCGGGCGTGCCGGAGATCTTCTTGCGAAGGCGGAAGTGACGACGTGCCTTCGACAGGCGACGCTTCGTCGAGACGTCGGTGCCACGCGGAGTGCGCTTGACGACGTTCGCCTTGTCTGCTGTTTGCTGGCTCATATCACTTACCCGTCTTTCCGACCTTGCGGCGGATCACTTCACCCTCGTAGCGGATGCCCTTGCCCTTGTACGGGTCCGGACGCCGCAGACGACGAATGTTGGCAGAGATCTGACCGACCTTCTGCTTGTCGATGCCGACAACGGTGAATCGCGTGGGCGACTCGACCGTGAACGTGATGCCCTCGGGTGCTTCGATCAGCACGGGATGGCTGTAACCGAGTGCGAACTCGAGGTCCTTGCCCTTGAGTACGACGCGGTAACCGACGCCGTGAATCTCCATCTTGTTGGTGTAACCGTTGGTGACACCGGTGATGAGGTTCGCGACGAGAGTGCGCGAAAGTCCGTGCAGTGCACGGCTCTTGCGCTCGTCATCGGGCCGGGTGACGGCGATGGTGCCGTCGTCGGCGCGAGCGATCTGGATGGGCTCGGCGACCGTCAGGCTCAGGGCACCCTTGGGGCCCTTGACCGCAACGTTCTGGCCGTCGATGGTGATATCGACTCCAGCGGGGACCGGTACCGGCAATTTTCCAATACGTGACATGGTGGTGGCCTCCCCTACCAGACGTAGGCGAGGACTTCTCCGCCCACACCCTGCTTGGCCGCCTGACGCTCCGTGAGCAGACCTGTGGACGTGGAGATGATCGCCACGCCCAGGCCGCCGAGAACCTTGGGCAGATTGGTGGATTTTGCGTACACCCGGAGACCGGGCTTGGAGACGCGTCGCACGCCGGCGAGGCTGCGCTCACGGCTCGGGCCGTACTTCAGATCGACGATGAGGGTCTTGCCCACCTCGGCGTCTTCCGTGCGGTAGTCGGAGATGTAGCCCTCGCGCTTGAGGATCTCGGCGATGTTCGCCTTGAGCTTCGAGTGGGGAAGCTTCACCTCGTCGTGGTACGCCGAATTGGCGTTGCGCAGACGGGTCAAGAAGTCTGCAATTGGATCGGTCATCGTCATGGTGTGACCTGTGCACCTTTCTCGCAGCGGTTCCCATACAGCACGCGCGAGCTGGTGCCCCTGGATTCTCGAGAACCCGGCGGGCCTGGCTCGTCACATCGTGGGCCTACAACGAAGTGAACATGTCCTGACCGACTGTTGCCGGTCAGGGGTTGCGCTCCAAGCAATGCATCGCTGCACTGCCAGGTGTTTCGAGCTTCCGCATTTCGATGCTGACGTACGGAGAACTCGAGGTTGCGTTTCCATTGCAAGGACTCGCGTGCAGGCACGACGAAGCCCGGGCAACCGCTCTAGTGTAGGGAACCGGGTGCCATTCTCAAAATCGGTCGTGGTAGAGCTCGAGCGGCACCACGCCAGTAGAACTCGCGAGACACAGCCGTGCTCGTCGGTTCGGTGCAGTATTCTTCCGGAATCATTTCATCGCTCCGGGGGGTTCGATGCGCACAACCGATTCCGTTGCCAGGACGGTCGACGTCCCACCATGGCCGGGTTCGTCCCGCACGACGCAGTGAAAGCCGATCCCGATCGGATCCGCCGTGCCTCTGCTCGGATGTCCGGCCTCGCCGACGTGTTGTGGGATGACATCGATCTCGTCCGTCTCGCCGTGGAGGAATTGCTGGAGACCTCCTGGACAGGCGCTGCGGCCGATTCCCATGCAGTTCTGTGGGCGGAGTGGGTCGATTCGGCTCGGAAGATATGCGGCGCGCTCACCGAGGACGCGTGGCTGCTCGATGGCTTTGCGACCGAATATGCCGCAACGGACAACGTGATCGATGAACACGTGGTGGATTCCGGCCTTCGGTTGGACCGTTGACGGCGCGCTACGTCGCCGACGTCGAGAAGATTTTCGCTCTTGTCGATCGCGCACACATAGTTGGAGCCACGATCGAATCGGCTATCGCCGATGTGGAGCGCGAGGTGAACGATCTCGGCATCGAATGGGAAGGCGAAGCGGCTGAGGCGCACCGCTCGAAGCACGAGCTGCTCCGGCAGGAATTGAACGATATGCGAACCGCACTCGCGCAACTCGGCACGCTGGCGCGAGGTGCCCATGATCGCTACCGCGCAGCCGTCGACCACAACAAGCGAATGTGGCCCTGATGGCCCCGATCAGCGTCGACCCGCACATCCTCGCCGATGCGGCCTCCCAGTACAGCAGCGCCAAGACCATCTCGAGCGGCGCGATAGCGGAACTCGCCGCGGAACTCCACCGGAACTGGGGCTGCGCAGGCACCGACAACGCCGGAAAGTCTTGGGCAGACAGCTACGACTCCGCGGCATTCGACGCAGTCACCGCGGGGACCGACATCGCGAATGCGTTCGGCAAGCTCCACGACCTGCTTGCAACAACCGGTGTCAACCACGCCAACGCAGAGAATGCGAACACCGTTCCGCCGACACCGCCGCTGCCCGCTCCCCCACAACTTCCTCATACGAATACACCGCGGTTCAACGGTTCCTACGGCGGCGATACCGACGCCCCGATGGGGTGGGGACTGATCACGCGTTGGCTACAGGGCCACATGTGGCCCAACGGTGACCCGGAGAAGTTGCGGGGACTCGGAAGCGCGTGGCGCACCGCCGCCGAAGAGCTGAGACGAGCGAGCGACGCCACGAACTCCGCGTGGACCGACATCGAAAAACTTGCCTCCGACGAATTGCCGCAGGTCCTCGCCCAGATGGACGGCGTCCACAGCGCTGCGCACAACGTCGCCGACCAATTCGACACTCTCGCGAGCGCTTGCGGCGAATGGGCGTCGACCATTCAGGACGCGCACCAGAGCGTCATCGATATCGTGGGAACCGCCATCGTTGCCGGCACGATCGCCGGTGCAGTTGCCGGCTTCTTCACCCTCGGCGTGGGAACAGTCGCCGTTACCGGCGCGACGGGCAGCGTCATCGCCGGAAGTGTCATCGCCGTCCTGACCGGAGTGGAAGCGGCGTCCGCAATTGCCGTCGGTGTCACCGTGGCAACCGGGGCGGCGGCCATTGGAATTGCATCGGACGTGCAACCGCTCCTACAAGCAAGTCCGACCACCTTCAACGCAAACACCGGCGGAGGAAATTGGCACTACAACCCTCCCCCGGCTGATCGACGGCTTCCTGGCTTTCCTGATGCCAAACAGACGAAGCCGTTGAATAATCGACCGCGTTGGACTGACAGCAGAGGAAATATTTTGGAGTGGGACTACCAGCACGGAGCTATCGAAAAATACACGAAAAACGGAAAACACCTAGGCGAGTTCGACCCAGTAACGGGCGACATGACCAAGGGGCCAGCGCCCGGCCGAACACCAGGGAGATGACAATGTGGTACTTGGACGCGTACGAGAACAAATCTGAACTTCTTGCAAAAAGCTATCCGCTTCAGGGTGCAACCAGCACGACTATAGAAGAATTGATCGGGACAAATGAAGAAAGCGGACCGATTGAAGCCGCAATGCACGAGGTTGCGCCCGCAGACTTACCTAGATTCGCCAGATATATTGATGGCGAGCTGCTGATCGACCTCGGCTGTACATACTTCGTAGGCCTTTTCGCAGACTGACTAAAGAAGAAGGGAATGTGGTACTTGCAAGAATTCGATGATGAAACCGAGTTGGGAACAGAAATACACCTTCTTCGCGACATGACTGTCGAATTCGTCAAACGCACGCTCCAGATCGATGACAGCGACTTCGACCTACCCGTTGCAGTCGGCCAGAACGACGTTCCGGCGGAGACGATACCCAACTTTGCTCGGTTCATGCAAATACCGTTCGAGGCGAAGGAGAATCATTCGCACGAAGTCTCGTTTCTTGCCGAACCGAAATAGACTTCACAATCCGCCACCATGGCCGGTAAGCAAGAAGTAGCGAGACGGCATGTGGTATTTGGAATCTTATAATAAACGAACCGATACGATCGCACACAGCTATCTCCTGACTGCTATCACCGGAGACGAAATCAGAGAACTGATTGACGTCGACGAAAGTGAACTTCCCCTAGAAATGGGATCATATCCAGTCGCATTGGCCGACGTGCCGAAGTTCGCGCGGTACATCGAGGGCGATTTCAGGATCAGCTCCGATAATGAGTACTTCATCGGCCTGTTCACCGACTGAGGAAAAGCAGTCTGGCACCTGGAGGCCAGCTGTAACGCGACTGAAAACCGGCCCGAAATTCACGTGCTCGGGAACATGACTGTCGACATTCAGAATCTGTCATTCGGCACCTGACATCACAACGCGCCCTGACACGGTCCGGAGGTTCAGATGCAGGCCTCGGGCACTCTTCAACCCTGTTCCAATGTCGTCCGTGAGACTCACGTCGCGGCGACTCCGCCCTGGGCTCAACCGCATAGACGATGAAGCGCGGCAATCGCTCAGTTCCCGCGCAGCCCAGCCATTTCGCAATCCGCACACCCGGTTGGACACCCGAACTCCCACTTCTTCGCTAACGTCGGACCATGACGGACTCGAAGGCAGTCGACATCGACCATCTCACCCACTCGCTGCGCGACCGCAACATCGCCGGGGTGACCATCGGCTGGGTCGACAACAACGGCATCGTCCGATCACGCACCGTGCCCACCGCAGAATTGACGGCAGTCGCACGTCGCGGAGTGGGAATCACCGCGGTCTTCGCCGTATTCGATTCGCACGACGGGATCACGTTCGCCCACGATGGACTGTCGACCCCGTCCGGCGATGTGCGGTTGATTCCGGTGATCGACAACGCGTCGAGCGTAGTAGCGCTCGCCGGCCAATCGGGGCTTGCCTGGGTACACGGCCGGCAGCTCTCAGCAGACGGCTCTCCCTGGCCCTACGATCAACGCGCGGTTCTCGAGCGTCAGGTGCAGAAGGCGTCCGATGCCGGATTCGAGGTGCGGGCCGGATTCGAGATCGAGTTCGCGCTTACTCGCGAATCGGACGGCCTGTCCGCTCATCGCGGACCTGCCTACTCCGCGAACGCAGTACGTGATGTCGACGAATTCGTCGTGCTGCTGCTCAACGCGCTTGCCGCGAACAGTCTGAATATCGGCCAGATTCACGCCGAGTACGGCGCTTCCCAGATCGAGATCGCGCTCAGTCCACTCGATCCACTCGCCGCGGCCGATGCGCAGATCCTCGCGCGGCAGACCATCCACTCAGCGGCACGTGCTCTGGGTCTGCGGGCCAGCTTCGCTCCCTTGCCGTCGTCGAGCAGTGCAGGCAATGGTTGGCATCTGCACACGTCGCTGGTCCGCGACGGCCGGAACGCTCTGACCGGAGACGGAGAGCACGGATTGTCCGAGACCGGGCGGTCCTACATCGCCGGCCTGGTTCGAGAACTGCCGGGACTCACTGCCATCACGGCACCGAGTTCGGGATCGCTGCTGCGTCGTCGACCCGGCTACTGGGCCGGTGCCTTCGGGTTCTGGGGCGTCGAGAACCGTGAGGCTGCAGTGCGGCTCGTACCGTCGTCGCCGCTGCTCGGTCCGAATCACACAAACGTCGAGTTGAAAGCGTGCGATGCGTCCGCCAACCCGTATCTGGCGCTGGCCGTCACGATTGCGGCCGGCCTGTCGGGAGTAGCGGATTCGGCCCAGTTGCCGCCACCCGTTCAAGAGGATGTGGGCGGCTGGGACGACGCACGTCGTGAGGCCGCGGGTATCTCCCCACTCGCGACGACCCATACTCAGCAGCGGGAGAACCTGCTGTCATCCGAACTGGTCGCGAACGTGTTGGGCGAGGATCTTCTGGGAGCGTTCGTTGCGTGCCGGGACGCCGATGCCGCGTGGGCGGAGAGTCACACCGAGGACGAACTGCTCGAGTCGTTGCGCTGGATCTACTGAGATGCTGCGACGGTTCCCCGGCGCAGGTGCAATCGTCTCGTCACTCGATCGTGTTCTGCCGCAACCGGATCAACTCTGCGGACCGTTCTCGGCATCGGTAGCGTTGACCGCTGTTCTCGACGAAGACGCACCGGATGTCACGGCACTCGCGGTCGCATCGGGATCCGCGATCTGGCCGATCGAGGTCGAGTCGGCGCGTCCCCCTGGATCGCCCCGGACCACCGACGGGTGGGATGTACTGCCGAGGGCTGCATCGATCGATGCAGCCGGGACCACAGCAGCAGGTCTCGCGTCGGGCATCGAGACGGCGACCGACCACCGCGTTTCCGTTGTTCCGATCAGGGGACCCGGTGCCGGGAGACTGCGTCTGTTTCTTTCCCGCCTCGCGGACGCGCAGTTCCGATTCAGCCTGCTGGCGAATGTACATACTGCAGAGTTGACCGAATTCGATTGGAACGTAGGGCATTTCGTGACCGTCTGGGGATTCGACCCAGCCGAGGACGGAGTAGCGATTGCCGACACCTATCGAGAACTCGGAGACCCAACTATGCCACCCGGATGTAGGACCGTCTCCGCCGATGCTTTCGCGTCGGCGATGTCCGAACGCGGCCTGCTCATGATCGTCGAGAGCGATGATCACGATGCCGCACTGGCTCTGACCCGATCGCTCGATCTGCGACACGACGTGTGGTCGGTATGAAGCTCCGGGCCTGAGAAACACGAAATGGGCGTGGGTTCCTCGAAAGGAACCCACGCCCATCAGCGTGGTGTGGTGAAGCCCGAGGGCTTCAGATCACCAGGAGCTCTTGCGAACTCCGGGAAGCTCTCCGGCGTGTGCCATCTCGCGCACGCAGATACGGCAGAGGCCGAACTTGCGGAACACGGAATGGGGACGGCCGCAGCGGTTGCAGCGAGTGTATGCACGCACCGCGAACTTCGGCTTCTTGTTGGCCTTGTTGACCAATGCCTTCTTCGCCATGGACTCAGTTCTCCTTGAACGGGAAGCCGAGGTGCTTGAGCAGCGCGCGGCCTTCTTCGTTGTTGGTTGCGGTGGTTACTACGGTGATGTCCATGCCGCGCGGACGGTCGATCTTGTCCACGTCGATCTCGTGGAACATCGACTGCTCGTTGAGGCCGAACGTGTAGTTTCCGTTGCCGTCGAACTGCGTGCCCGAGAGGCCGCGGAAGTCCCTGATTCGGGGAAGGGCAATGGAGACCAGACGGTCGAGGAACTCCCACATGCGGTCGCCACGGAGGGTGACGCGTGCGCCGATGGGCATTCCTTCGCGCAGCTTGAACTGTGCGATGGACTTGCGAGCCTTGCGGATCTCCGGCTTCTGGCCGGTGATGGCAGCGAGGTCGGCAACTGCACCGTTGATCAGCTTGGCGTCACGGGCGGCGTCGCCGACACCCATGTTGACGACGACCTTGACGATGCCGGGGATCTGCATGACGTTCTCGTATGCAAATTCGGTGTTCAGGGCGTCTTTGATCTCGGCGCGGTAGCGCGCCTTGAGGCGGGGCTGTGCGCCCGCGATGTTTTCGGTGGTAGTCATCTCAGATGTCCTTCCCGTTCTTCCGGGAAACACGAACGCGCTTGCCGGTTTCATCGTCGGTCCGGTAGCCCACGCGAGTGGGGTTTCCGTCCGAGTCGACCACTGCGACGTTCGATACGTGGATCGGGGCTTCCTGGGTGACGATGCCACCCGAGGATGCGCCGCGCTGGTTGGCGGAGACCGCGGTGTGCTTCTTGATGCGGTTCACACCCTCGACCAGAACCTTGGAGTCAGCGGGGTAGGCCTGAATGACCTTGCCCTTGGCACCCTTGTCCTTGCCTGCGATCACGAGAACGGTGTCGCCCTTGTGCACCTTCATTTACAGCACCTCCGGGGCGAGCGAGACGATCTTCATGAACTTCTTCTCACGCAGCTCACGGCCGACCGGGCCGAAGATACGAGTTCCACGGGGATCGTTGTCGGGCTTGATCAGCACCGCAGCGTTCTCGTCGAAACGGATGTACGAGCCATCCGGACGGCGACGCTCCTTGATGGTGCGGACGATGACGGCCTTGACGACCTCACCCTTCTTGATGTTTCCACCGGGAATGGCGTCCTTCACCGTAGCTACGATGATGTCGCCGATTCCGGCGTAGCGACGTGACGAACCACCGAGAACGCGGATGCAAAGGATTTCCTTCGCGCCCGTGTTATCAGCGACGCGTACTCGCGACTCCTGCTGAATCACTAACTTCTCCTTGACCTGGATGTACGTACGTGCCGGATTTCCGTCCCGACACGCGCGGTCGGCTGCCGGGAACGGGCGCACGAAGGCACACCGCTGCCACAGGCAACCGGTCAAGTGTAGGGGAACGGGCCCTCGGGATCCAAATCGCCATCGCGCGAGCACCGACCGCCGCCTGCCGACCCGGAACTCTCGGTACGGTTTCGGGGATGGGACATCTTCGGATCAGCGGGGCGCGGCGATGACGTCGACGGGCGACGGCGGCCACTGGTGGTCGAGTCTGCCACTGGATCGGGTCGTCCGACTGCACGGTGCCACCGAGCGTGAACTCGCCGAGTCCGTGAACCCTCTGCCGTCGGACGCGCCCTCGATCGTGTTCTTCGCGGTCGATCCAGCGACGGCGAATCGTGCCGTCGATCTCGTCGATGCGGTGGTGGCAGAACTCGAGAACGCTGCAGTCGACTCGGTTCCGCTGTTGCTCACGGAATTCGACCATCAGGAAGACTCGTCGACGTTGCATCGGCGCGCTGCACGCGCCGCCGCTGTGCGGCTCGCCGGCGACACAGCGCACTTCGGTCCGTACGTCGGGGCCCTCGCAGATGCCGCAGTCGCGGGGCGGTCGCCGCGTCGAACCGCATTCACCGTCGAGACCCGAGCAGCAGGGTCGGCCCGAGTACTTGCCTCCGCTCAGCACAGAAGCACTGTTGCCCTCGTGTTGGTCGTGCCCGTCGGAACGGACGCCGGAGTCGTCGCGGGAGCAGCGGAATGGTTGTGCGCCCACGCCGGGGCAGGGGTCTGGGTGACGGGCGACGGGGCGTCGAGCGTGAACCGATTCCCGTCGGTCTCGGTACGTGCGCCGGAAGTACCCGACGGCGTCAGCACGGTCCTCGATCGATTCCGGCCGCTCAGCTATCCCCCGATCGCGGGTCACCCCCACCCGGCGAGCGAACCCGAGAAGCGTCTGTGCCGCGCGCTGGACGCCCATGACTGGGCCACCGGGCGTGAGCACAACCGCTCGATCCGGCTCGACGAGCTCAGCCGACCGTTCACGGTCGACGTACTGTGGCGCACCGAGAAGGTCGTGGTGGAAATCGACGGAAACGAGCACCGGGCAGTCGATCGGTTCGCCGAGGACCGCGTCCGTGACAACCAGCTGCAGACACACGGCTACATGGTGTTGCGCTTCACCAATGCTCAGGTGATCGACGATCCGCAACGTGTGGTCGCTACCATCCGCGAGGCAGTATCGAGAAGACGATCGAAGGGGGATCCTCGATGAGCACCGAAGACCTGAACGGGACGGAAGCGGCAGTGCTGCTCGTCCTGATGGCCGAGGCAAGTCCGGTCAAGAACTCCGAACTCAGAGCGATGGGACCCGAGCTCGCGAAGCCGTCCCGGGACAGGCTGAAGAATGCCGGTCTGATCGAGGTGAATGCATCCGTCCGACCGATGACTCTCGAACTGACCGACAAGGGTTGGCGCACCTGCGGCGAACTCATCGGCGGGGAGCCACCGGCCCGGTCGACGGGAGCAGGAAAGGCCATGTTCACCGTCTTGGCCGGGTTGCGTCGGTGGCTCGACCGCACCGACAGCCGTCCGGCAGACGTGTTCTCGCCCCGCGGAGACGAGGCTGCACCCGACGAATCTGCAATCGACGAGAAGGCCGTCGATTCCGATACCGTCGACATCGAAGCCTCGATTCGCGCGGCGTATGCCCGGATCGCGCGCGAACCCGGCAGCACCGTGCGACTCTCGCGCCTGCGAAACGAGTTGCGCGACATACCCAGAACCGATCTGGACGACGCCCTCGCGCGCCTGCGTCGTGCGGCGGATGTCTCGCTGATACCCGAAGAAAATCAGAAGACTCTGACCGACGAGGAACGCGCCGCGGCCGTCGTCGTCGGTAATCAGCAGAACCACCTTCTTTCGATCGAACCATGATGGGCGTTGAGTCGACGATGACGGACAACGAGCAGATCAGAGCTCTCGAATCGGTGCGGTTGAGCTGGGCACCGACCCCCGACGACGTGTGGCGTTCGCAGTCCAACGTGCATGTGCCGGGGATGCACGAACGAGTGTTCCTCGAAGTGATGAACGCATACGACGACGCGGACGCCTCCGACGACGCGAGTCCGCTCGGGGTCGTCGTGCGCGGCCCGGCCGGTTCGGGCAAGACGCATCTGCTCGGCCAGGTGCGCGAAGACGTGCAGCTCAAGGGCGGTTACTTCTTCCTGATCAGGTTGCTCGACGCTGCCGGCTTCTGGCGCTCGACGCTGATGGGGATGCTCGACGACCTGATGCGTCCGTCCGGCCGCGGATCGGACAGCCAGCTCGGGCTGTTGCTCCGACGCCTGTGCGAGATCGGCGAGATTCCCGACGATCGACGCGCAAAGATCATGGGCGAGAACATGATCGACGCGGACACGTTGAACGATTTCGTCACCGCGGTGTACAAGGTTCACCCCCGCCACCGCCGGACGTCGCAGCACACGCTGCGCGCACTCGTGCTGTCCATCGCCCCCGACTCGGCAGTTCAGGACCTGGGTGACGCATACCTGCAATCGATCGACGATGTCGATCCGGACGAGTTCTCGGCCTGGGGCATCCGCCGGGCCGAACTCGGCCATCAGGGCATCGCCGAGAACATCTCGCGTCTGCTCGCTATCACCGGTCCGACGATTCTCGCGATCGACCAGATCGACACACTCGTGGCGCAGTCTCGTACCGGATCGGACCAGGAGTTCGCCGACGCTCAGGAAGACAAGGTCGTCGAGCAGCTCGCGCACGGCTTGATGTCGTTACGCGAGACCCTCCCCCGCACCGCCTCGGTACTTTCTGCGCTGTCGAGCGCCTGGGAACTGATCGCCGCGCGCGGAGTCGCGCCGATGCGTGACCGCTTCCGAGTCACTCAGTCGCTCAAGCCGATTCCATCGTCGGACATCGGACGCCTCCTTCTCGGACGACGTCTGGCAGCGTGCTTCCTCGAAGCCGGGTTCACTCCGCCGCACCCCACGTGGCCGGTCGCGCCCGACGCGTTCGAGCAGGCCCCCGATTTCACTCCGCGCCAGCTGCTCATCGCCGTCGATCGCCACATCAGGCACTGCCTCGACGCCGGCGTCGCGTCGGAGTTGGAGAGCTTCACCGACCGGTCGGGTCCGGCCGATGCGCCGGATCTACCCACTGCGCGGGTCAACGAACTCGACGCGCTCGACGATCGCTACAAGCAACTTCGCGAGCAGGTCGACGTCTCGATTCCGCTCCGACCCGACAGCGAGGACTCGATCGTTCCCGCACTGCTGTCCGCGGGCCTGACCGCGTGGATTCACGAGCATCAGTCGTCCGACGACAGCCTGGCCCAGGATCCGCCGCCGAGCGGCAAGCCTGCGCTGCACGCTCGCCTGCGCCACACCGTCGACACCGATACCGACGACGAAGAGCACTGGTGCTTCCGCGCGGTCACGTCCGGTAATGCCCGCGCCGCGCTGGCCCGAGTGGAACGGGCAGTGACGACGGCTGGCCTGCGGATAGACATGCCGAGGCGTCGGCTGATCCTGATCAGAAACGATCCGTGGCCGAACGGCGCGAAAACCGAGCAGACAATCGCGGCCCTGCGCCGCGCCGGCGGCATCGTGGTGCCCTTCGGCGACGAGGACCGCAGGGCTCTGGCGGCGTTGTCGATCCTGTTGACCGAGAACTCCCCCGCACTCACGTCCTGGCTGCTCGCACGCAAGCCGGCGCACGATGTGGAATTGTTCCGGGCGGTGCTGCCCGCTGTCAGTGTCGTCGACGACGACACAGCCCTCATCGAACCCGAGACGCCGAGCGTCGCAGCGCAGCCCGCGGCGCCGCGGCGGCCGTCCATCGTGGTCGGTGCCGAACTCAGCACAGGTGCGGACGTCGCCGTTCCACTCGAAGCGTTGCGCAAGCACACTGCGATCTTCGCGGGCTCCGGTTCGGGCAAGACGGTGCTGATCCGTCGCCTGGTGGAAGAGTGTGCGCTGCAGGGAGTTTCGGCGATCGTACTCGACGTCAACAACGACCTGGCTCGGCTCGGCACCGCCTGGCCCGAGGACGAGAGGACGTGGCCACCGGGGGACGAAGCGAAGGCGACCGCGTATCTGCGCGACACCGACGTCGTGGTCTGGACGCCGCGCAAGTCCTCCGGTCGGCCGCTGAGCTTCCAGCCACTTCCGGACTTCGTCAGCGTCCTCGGCGACGCCGATGAGTTCGAGGCCTCCGTCGAGTCGGCACTAGCCTCACTCGAACCGGCTGCGGGAGTTCTGGGCACGTCACAGAAGGCCAAACACGGTCGGGCCGTGTTGAAGTCAGCGCTCGATCTGTTCGGTCGACGGCCGCAGGGCGGGGACCTGACCGCCTTCATCGACCTGTTGGAAGAGTTCCCCGAGGACGCCAGCGAGATGCGCGATGCGGTGCGCATCGCGGCCGGACTGGCCGAGAATCTCAAGGCCGCCGCCGCGAACGATCCGATGTTCGCGGGAGCGGGTACCCCGGTCGATCCGGCCGTTCTGCTCACTCCTGCCGAGGGCAAGAAGGCCAGGGTCTCGGTGATCAACCTCGCCGGCCTGACCACCGACGAGCAGAAGCAGAGCTTCGTCAACCAGCTGCAGATGGGTTTGTTCGCCTGGATCAAGAAGAACCCTGCGGGCGACCGGCCGCTGGGTGGGCTGTTCGTGATGGACGAGGCGCAGAACTTCGCGCCCTCGGACAGGACGACCGCTGCAACACACAGCACTCTCGCTCTGGCCTCGCAGGCACGCAAGTACGGACTCGGCCTGGTGTTCGCCACCCAGGCCCCGAAAGGTCTGCACAATCGAATCGCCGGCAATGCGTCCACTCAGTTCTACGGCCTGCTCAACAGTCCCTCGCAGGTCGAGGCAGCCAAAGAGATGGCGCGCGTGAAGGGTGGCTCGGTTCCCGACGTCGGACGCCTGCCCGCCGGTCAGTTCTACGCGGCCGTGGAGGGCGCAGAATTCCGTCGTACGGCCACTCCGCTGTGCCTGTCCTACCATCCGAAGAGTCCGCCGACCGAGGAAGAGGTCATCGAGCTGGCGCGCCAGTCCTGACGCCCTCGACAGTGGCACACTGGATTCGATGAAAACCCTCGCACGCGGGGAGAACTGCCCCGCTCCTGCCGGTCCCCTGACGGTGACACTCGCAGCGTCGACCTCGGTCGACGTCTCCGCGCTGCTTCTGGGGCCGGACGGGCGGGTCCGTTCGGACGCGGACCTGGTGTTCTACAACCAGCCATCCGCCCCCGGTGTCGAGTATCGCCGTGCATCGACCGGGCACCTGCTGATGTTCGACGCCACCGCCGTCCCCGCCGGCGTCGATTCCGTGGCCGTTGCCGCGTCCCTCGACGGAACGGGGCCGGCAACGTTCGCGGCTGCGGGTCCGACGGCGGTGACGGTGTCCGATGTGTCGGACACAGCCCTGGTGGCATTCAATGCCGAAGCACTCGGAGACGAGAGCGCGCTGGTGTGTCTCGAGTTCTACCGCCGCGGCGAGCAGTGGAAGATCCGTGCCGTCGGCCAGGGCTACGCCGATGGTCTGGCGGGGTTGGCCACGGCGTTCGGGATCAGTGTCGAAGACGACGAGCCGACGCCCGACACCCCCGACGAGCCATCAGCAGACGCCGCCGCGCCACCCGTGAATTCACCCGTCCCTCGAGGAGTCCTGGCCATGAGAAGTGAACTGTTCACGCCCGCCCACGCCGAGGTTCCCGGCTCGGGCATTCAGAAGCAGGGCAGCAAGATGTGCCGAATCGGGATGAACGGTGACGTGATGGCCCGGGCCGGTTCGATGGTCGCGTACCAGGGCGATCTCCGGTTCGAGGCCAAGGGCTCGGGTGGTATCGGCCGGGCGCTCAAGCAGGCGCTCTCGGGCGAAGGTGTCCCTCTGATGAAAGTCACGGGCCGGGGCGACCTCTTTCTCGCCAACGCAGCTCAGGACGTCCATCTGATCGACCTGGACGGGTCCGACGGTCTGACCATCAACGGTGCCAACGTTCTGGCTTTCGAGTCCACGCTGAGCTACGACGTCAAGCGTGTGCAGGGCGCTGCGGCAGGCGGTAACGCGGGCTTCTTCAACTGTGTGTTCACCGGGCGCGGACGGATCGCCATCACCACGGACGGGATTCCGGTGGTGCTGAACGTCGATCAGCCCACATTTGCCGATCCGCAGGCTGCGGTTGCGTGGTCGTCCTCGTTGCAGACGAGAGTCAAGAAGAACGATTCGTTCGGTCTCGGCACGCTGATCGGCCGATCGACCGGTGAGCGGTTCACCCTCGAGTTCGCGGGCCAAGGGTTTGTCGTCGTACAGCCGTCGGAGCAGCCGCCGGGCGGGATGATCGGTGGCAGCGGCAGTGGTGAGCAGGCCGGTGTGGGCGGCGCGCTCGGCGGCTTGTTGGGCAGATAGGCCGCGCGGCCGGAACACAGAAATGCCCGCTCCCAGGAAGGGAGCGGGCATTTGTGTGCAGGTACTACTTGGCCTTTTCGAGAACCTCGACCAGTCGCCAGTGCTTCGTGGCGGACAGCGGACGGGTCTCCATGAGCTGAACGCGATCGCCTACGCCGGCGTCGCCCTTCTCGTCATGTGCCTTGACCTTGGTTGTGCGACGGATGATCTTGCTGTAGAGGGGGTGCTTGACCCTGTCCTCTAGCTCGACCACGATCGTCTTTTCCATCTTGTCGGATACGACGTAGCCGATCCGAACCTTACGGTTGTTGCGCTCTTCAGTCACAGTGTTTTCCTCGCTCATGCTGCGTCACCTGCTGTGTCCTCGGAAGGACCAGAGGCCAAGCCGAGCTCACGTTCACGAAGCACCGTGTAGATACGCGCGATTTCGTGGCGCACCACGCGCAGTCGACGGTTGTTGTCCAACTGGCCGGTAGCCATCTGGAAACGAAGGTTGAACAGCTCTTCCTTCGACTCACGCAGCTTGGTGACCAGCTCTTCACCGGTGAGCTCGCGGAGCTCTGCGGCTGGGGTTCCGGTAGCCATCAGAACTGCTCCTCCCTGGTGATGATGCGTGCCTTGATGGGCAGCTTGTGGATGGCGCGAGTCAGTGCCTCACGCGCGATGGTCTCGTCGGGGTACGACAGCTCGAAGAGCACACGACCCGGCTTGACGTTGGCGATCCACCACTCGGGCGAACCCTTACCGGAACCCATGCGGGTCTCGGCAGGCTTCTTGGTGAGCGGGCGGTCCGGGAAGATGTTGATCCAGACCTTGCCGCCACGCTTGATGTGGCGAGTGATCGCGATACGAGCGGACTCGATCTGACGGTTGGTGATGTAGGCGGGCTCGAGAGCCTGGATGCCGTAGTCACCGAATGTCACCTGAGTTCCGCCCTTGGCGGCACCCGAACGCTTCGGGTGGTGCTGCTTGCGGTGCTTGACCCGGCGGGGGATCAACATGCGTCAGCCCTCCTGAGTGGGCTCGGTCGAGGCCGGAGCCTCGGTTGCGGATGCCGCGCGGCCGGCCTCGGTGCTGGTCGCCGTGGTGCCCGAGGCACCGCTGCGACGCGGACGAGTGGGACGCTCACGACGGGGACGGTCTGCACCGGCGGCCGGAGCCGCAGCGGCAGCGAGTTCACGCCGTCCGCCGACGATGTCGCCCTTGTAGATCCAGACCTTCACGCCGATGCGGCCGAAGGTGGTCTTGGCCTCGTACAGTCCGTAGTCGATGTCGGCACGGAGCGTGTGCAGGGGAACGCGTCCCTCGCGGTAGAACTCCGAGCGCGACATTTCGGCGCCACCGAGACGGCCGGAGCACTGAACACGAATGCCCTTGACGTTCGGCTGACGCATGGCCGACTGGATGGCCTTACGCATTGCGCGACGGAATGCGACGCGGTTGCTGAGCTGCTCGGCAACACCCTGGGCCACGAGCTGAGCCTCGGACTCGGCGTTCTTGACCTCGAGGATGTTGAGCTGAACCTGCTTGCCGGTCAGCTTCTCGAGAGCTCCGCGGATGCGGTCGGCCTCGGCGCCACGACGACCGATGACGATGCCCGGACGTGCCGTGTGGATGTCCACGCGAACACGGTCACGGGTGCGCTCGATCTCGACCTTCGCGATGCCTGCGCGCTCCATGCCGGTGGCAAGAAGCTTGCGGATCTCGACGTCTTCCTTGACGTACTCCGAGTACTGCTTGTCTGCGTACCAGCGCGACTTCCAGTCAGTGGTGATACCCAAGCGGAAGCCGTGCGGGTTGATTTTCTGACCCACTACTGAGCCCCTTCCTTGGACGCCTGGCCCTTACGACGGTTGCGAGACGTTCCGCCGGTCTTGGGCAGGCTTTCGACGATCACCGTGATGTGGCTGGTGCGCTTGCGGATCCGGAATGCCCGGCCCTGAGCGCGCGGCTGGAATCGCTTGAGGGTTGCACCCTCGTCGACGAATGCAGTGGCGACGATCAGTGTGCTGGGATCGAGATCCAGGTTGTTCTCGGCGTTGGCCGCTGCGGAGGCGATCACCTTGGCGACCGGCTCGCTCGCTGCCTGCGGCGCGAACTTGAGGATGTTGAGCGCGTCCTCGACGGAGCGCCCGCGAACCAGATCCACGACGCGACGTGCCTTCATCGGCGTGACGCGAACGTGCTTCGCTACGGCCTTGGCAGTCGGATTGGCGGTGGGGGTGAAGTTGGTCATCGCCTCTTCGCCTTCCGGTCGTCCTTGATGTGACCCTTGAACGTGCGGGTCGGTGCGAATTCCCCGAGCTTGTGGCCGACCATGGAGTCGGACACGAACACCGGCACGTGCTTGCGACCGTCGTGGACGGCGAAAGTGTGACCGATGAAGTCGGGCAGGATTGTCGATCGACGGGACCAGGTCTTGATGACCTGCTTGGTTCCCTTGTCGTTCTGGACGTCAACCTTCGCGAGGAGGTGATCGTCTACGAACGGGCCTTTCTTCAGGCTGCGTGGCATTCTGAACTCCCTCCTAGCGCTTGTTCTTGCCGGTACGACGACGACGGACAATCAGCTTGTCGCTCGCCTTGTTCTTGCGGGTACGGCCTTCCGGCTGTCCCCAGGGGCTGACCGGGTGGCGTCCACCGGAGGTCTTGCCCTCGCCGCCACCGTGCGGGTGGTCGACCGGGTTCATCACGACACCACGAACGGTCGGGCGCTTGCCCTTCCAGCGCATGCGGCCGGCCTTGCCCCAGTTGATGTTCGACTGCTCGGCGTTGCCGACCTCGCCGACGGTTGCGCGGCAGCGCACGTCGACGCGACGGATTTCACCGGACGGCATACGCAGCGTGGCGTAGGGGCCTTCCTTACCGAGGAGCTGGATGCTCGCTCCGGCGGAGCGGGCCATCTTGGCGCCACCACCCGGACGGAGCTCGACCGCGTGGATGGTCGTACCCGTCGGGATGTTGCGCAGGGGCAGGTTGTTGCCGGGCTTGATGTCGGCATTGGCACCCTGCTCGATCGGCGAGCCCTGGGCGATGCCCTTGGGTGCGACGATGTAGCGCTTCTCGCCGTCTGCGAAGTGCAGCAGTGCGATGTTCGCGGTGCGGTTGGGGTCGTACTCGATGTGAGCGACCTTGGCCGGCACGCCGTCCTTGTCGTTACGACGGAAATCGATGAGACGGTACGCACGCTTGTGACCGCCACCCTTGTGCCGGGTGGTGATACGACCGTGTGCATTACGTCCACCGCGACCGTGCAGCGGGCGGATCAGCGACTTCTCGGGGGTCGAACGCGTGATCTCAGCGAAATCGGAAACGCTGGAGCCACGACGGCCCGGGGTTGTCGGCTTGTATTTACGGATTGCCATGAGTCTTCTCGTCCTCTATATCCGAAGAGTCCCAGTCGCTTACGCGACCGGACCTCCGAAGATCTCGATGGGCTTGCTGTCGGCGGAGAGCGTTACGAGCGCGCGCTTGGTGTCCTTGCGCTTGCCGTAACCGAACCGGGTCCGCTTACGCTTGCCCTGACGGTTCATCGTGTTGACGCTGGTCACGGTGACGTCGAAGATCTTCTCGACGGCAATCTTGATCTGCGTCTTGTTCGAGTCCGGGTGCACCAGGAACGTGTAGGTGCCTTCTTCGATCAGTCCGTAGGACTTCTCGGAGATGACCGGTGCCAGCAAGATGTCGCGGGGATCGGCGATCGTGGTCACTTGCTTGCCTCCTCGTTCTTTGCAGGCCCAGCGATGAAGGTGTTCAGCGCTTCCACGCTGAAAACGACATCATCGGCGTTGAGCACGTCGTAGGTGTTGAGCTGGTCGGGTGCGATGGGATGCACGCCGTCCAGGTTCTGAACGCTCTTCCAGGCTGCGATGTCCTCGCGGCCGACGACGAGCAGGACCTTCTTGCGGTCCGAGATCTCGGCGAGGAACGTCTTCGCACCCTTGGTGGACGGAACCTGTCCGGCAACCAGTTCGGTGATGACGTGCAGACGCTCGCTGCGGGCCCGATCCGAGAGGGCTCCGCGCAATGCGGCGGCCTTCATCTTCTTGGGGGTCCGCTGGCTGTAGTCGCGCGGCTGCGGTCCGTGGACCGTGCCACCGCCGACGAACTGAGGAGCGCGGGTCGAGCCCTGACGGGCGCGGCCGGTGCCCTTCTGCCGGTACGGCTTCTTGCCGCCGCCGCGAACCTCGCCACGAGTCTTCGTGGAGTGGGTTCCCTGACGAGCAGCTGCCAGCTGTGCGATGACGACCTGGTGCAGCAGCGCGATGTTCGCCGGAGCGTCGAAGATCTCCGCGGGGAGATCGACGGTGCCGTTGGTCTTGCCGCCGGCTTCCTTGACATCGAGCGTCAGCTTGGTCTCGGTGTTCTTCTCGAGGCTGGTCATGCCCGTGCACCACCCTTCAATGCAGACTTGACGATCACGACGTTGCCGCGACGGCCCGGGATCGCTCCCTTGATCAGCAGCAGACCGTTCTCGCTGTCCACCTTGTGGACCGAGAGGTTCTGCGTCGTGACGCGGTCGCCACCCATACGTCCGGACATGCGCATTCCCTTGAAGACGCGACCGGGCGTTGCGCAGCCACCGATGGATCCGGGACGACGGTGCACGGCCTGTGCACCGTGGCTCGCGCCCTGACCCTTGAAGCCGTGACGCTTCATGGTTCCGGCGAAGCCCTTGCCCTTGCTGGTGCCGGTGACGTCGACGTAAGCGCCGTCCTCGAACACTGCAGCGGTGAGCTCCTGGCCGACCTCGAACTGCGAGGCGTCGGCAACGCGAATCTCCACGATGTGGCGACGCGGCGTGACACCTGCCTTCTCGAACTGGCCGGTGGTGGGCTTGTTCACCTTGCGCGGGTCGATCGCACCGAATGCGACCTGGACGGCGCTGTAGCCGTCACGTTCCTGGGTGCGGATCTGGGTGACCACGTTGGGGCCTGCCTTGATCACGGTCACCGGAACGACGCGGTTGTTCTCGTCGAAGACCTGGGTCATTCCGAGCTTGGTGCCCAGAATTCCTGTTGCAGGCCGGTTCTTGTTATCAGTCATCGTTGTCTCCGCGCTCACTGGATGTTGACGTCGACACTGGCCGGGAGGTCGATGCGCATGAGCGCGTCCACCGTCTTCGGTGTCGGGTCGAGGATGTCAATGAGCCGCTTGTGAGTACGCATCTCGAAGTGTTCGCGCGAGTCCTTGTACTTGTGCGGCGAACGGATGACGCAGTACACGTTCTTCTCTGTCGGCAACGGCACCGGTCCGACGACGCGGGCACCCGTACGGGTGACCGTTTCGACGATCTTGCGCGCTGACGCGTCGATCGCCTCATGGTCGTAGGCCTTGAGCCTGATGCGGATCTTTTGTCCCGCCACGCTTAGTGTCCTTTTCTTGCCGCTTGGTCGTAGAACGGGCCGTTCGGCCTGCTCCACCTCGTCTGCACAGTCCCCGAGCCGTGGGAAACCCACCGACTCGAACTGCCTTCGTGCACACACGACAGTGAAAAACGTTGACGACCAGGCGTGACCTGATTCCGTTGCCGCTCTTCATCTGTCATGGTTCTCCGGTCCACGCGGTCGGGCGTGTCGCGATTCCGCTCATTCTTCTGGGCTGAAACTTTCGCTTCAACCATCCGAATCCAACGAAATCCGCACCGATCGAGCTGGTGTTCCGGACGCGCTCACGTGGAGCGCTGGTCTCATGTTCTTGCTCAGTCGGCTTTTCGGCCGACTCACCTGTGTCAGGCCGCACGCATGCGCGTCCCGTGTCCAGGCAACCCGACCAGTATGCCGCAGACCGGGCATCAGATCAACTCGGGGCCGATCGATCGTCACCGCGCTACCTTACCGAGCAGTAAGGTAGCCATGACCGCCGTCGAGAACACCACCGGCGCGACCTATCGCGCCTGGTCGAAGCTACCCAACAACGGTATCGGCTCCACCCTCTTCTCTGTCGGCATGTGCCTACGGGTTCCGTACTTCGCATCCGTACTGCCCCGTGTCGTCGCGCTCGAGCCGGGGCGCTGCGAGGTCACTGCCCCCAAGTGGTTCGGCATTCGAAACCACCTGGGCACCTTCCACGCCGTCGCGGCCTGCAACCTCGCCGAGGTCGCGATGGGCATGCTCGCCGAGGCAACCGTCCCCACCTCGCACCGATGGATCCCCAAATCGATGACGGTCCAGTATCTGACGAAGGCCACCACATCACTGCGCGCGGTCGCCGCACTCGACGAGCTCCCCGACTTCGGGACGGTCACCGATGGCATCGACATCGTCGTGCCGGTCGCGATCCGAGACACAGCCGGCGTGGAGGTGGTGCACGCGGACATCACCATCTGGGTCTCTGCCGCATCTCGTTGACATACTCGACCGATGAACTCGGTGACGCGGTCGGAGCCCGACAACTCCGTGATTGTGGTCGGAGGTTCGGGAGCTGTCGGACGTCTGATGGTCGACCTGCTGCGCGGAGACGGCGCTTCGGTCACCGTCGTCGACATCCACGACGGTCCCGACGCCTTTCCCGTCACGGTCGGTAACATCACTGCGCCCGACGAACAGCTCGCAGCGGTGCTGGCACGTGCGGCGACGGTCATTCTGGCGGTGCCCGAATCCGTGGCGCTGGCGGCGGACCTGTCTGCTCTGCGGCCCGACGCTCTGCTGGTGGAGACCCTGTCGGTCAAGTCCGGCTTCTCGCGCCATGTGCAGGGCGCACGTCCGATCGGTGCCGCGGTGGGAATCAATCCCATGTTCGCCCCGTCGCTCGGAATGACCGGACGCCCCGTCGCCGCCGTCGTGCACCGACCCGGCCCGCCGGTGGATCTCTTCATCGAGGGAATTTCGCGGTGGGGCGGTCGAGTAGTGCTCCTCGACGCTGCACGCCATGATCGCCTCGCCGCCGCGACGCAGGCGCTGACACACGCCAGTGTGCTGGCGTTCGGCTTGGCTCTGGCCGAACTGGACCTTCCGTTCGTCGACATCGACGCCGTTGCGCCTCCCCCACACGCAACGATGCTCGCGGTGCTGGCGCGCATCACCGGCGGTGAACCCGAGGTCTACTGGGACGTACAGGCAGGCAATCCGCACGCCGCCGATGCCAGGGCGGCGCTGCATCGAGCGACGCAGACGGTGAGCGAGACCGTCGATTCCGGCTCCGAGACCGACTTCGCTCGCCTGTTGACGCAGGCCGAAGCCGCTCTGGGCGGGAACGGCAATCGGTATCGAGCATTGTGTGCGGAGATGTTCGGTATCGTTCGAGGCAGCGGCGGTAACCGATAGCCGCAGTCGGACGAGCGGAAAGCGCAGGCACGCGATGTTGGAGCAACCGTCGTTGCCGGAATTCGACTCCGCCGATGTCGTGGAGAGTGCCGTCGTCGCCCGGTTGGCGAAGAACTGGTCACAACGCGCGACGGTCAAGAAGCCCGAACCCGAGCTGGACGATCTGTTCGACATCGCCAAGCAGGATTTCCCCGACGCTCTGATCCCGTTCGGTGAGCACGACACCTTCACCGGTGCCACTCCCGAGCAACAGAATCGACTTCGGGCGTGGGGCTGGATCGCGTTCAACAAGAACGTGATGGACGTCGAGCAGCATGTCGTTCATCCCGGTTTCGCCCTGCTGGCGCAAGACGTGTTCGAGACCGGGATGGGTGACACCCTCGCAGTTGCGGTGACCCAGGCCATGGTGGACGAGCAGTACCACACCCTCATGCACCTCAACGCGAGCGCAGCCACCAGACGCGGACGCGGTTGGGCCCTGTCGGAACGCTCGCTGCCGTTCAGCTCCACCGTGCGCCGGCAACGCGCGGCACAGGCGAACAGTGACGACCCCTGGTCGGCCGCGATCAGCTCCCTCGCGTTCATGACGGTTGCAGAGATCTCCATCACGTCGTACCTGGACCTGATCGAGGACGACGACGTCATTCAGCCCATCAATCGGGCAACGGTCAAGCTGCACAACCGCGACGAGTACTGCCATGCGTCCATCGCCGACGACATGGCCGCGATCGTCTTCGAGCGACTCGGTCCCGACGACCGGCAGAAGTTCCTGGACGGCCTCGTCGATGGCATGGACGCGTTCTCGAGCAGCGATTTCTCCACCTGGGGACGCATTCTCGAACTCGAAGGCGTGCTGGGAGCCGAGGCGATGCTCGCCGATGTCGAGCAGGACAAGAGCCGGCGCGCGTTGGTTCAGGACTACAGCGGGTTGCGGTCTCTGTGCCGAAAACTCGACGTCGAGAACAGTATCGATATCGACTGGGGCTGACTGCGGAACTCACGCAACGACGCCCCTCCACGTAACATCCACGGCGAATTTCGCTATCAAGTAGTGGCCCTCGACTCCACGGGGTCCGATCCCACCACTCCCCCCGACAGCTCGGAGATTCGATGTCGTCAGCTCAACACGCAGCCGTACACGTGGAGGACGTACACAAGTCCTTCGGCGATGTGCAAGCGTTGCGCGGCATCAGCTTCTCCGCGGAGCGGGGAACAGTTCTGGGCATTCTCGGCCCGAACGGTGCAGGCAAGACGACGACCGTGAAGGTGCTCTCCACCCTGATCGCACCCGACAGCGGCAGAGCCTTCGTGGCGGGTCACGATGTCGCAACCGACGCTCCGGCAGTACGCCGCTCGATCATGATGACCGGGCAGTACGCGGCCCTCGACGACACACTGTCCGGCCGCGAGAACATCGAGCTCTTCGGTCGTCTGATGGGTCTGGACAAGAAGGCCGCGAAGGCCCGCGCCAAGGCGCTGCTCGACGAGTTCGACCTCTCCGATACCGGCAAGCGCCCCGTGCGCGGCTACTCGGGTGGTATGCGTCGCCGCATCGACATCGCCTGTGGCCTCGTCGTGCGGCCGGAGGTCGTGTTCCTGGACGAGCCGACCACCGGACTCGACCCACGCAGCCGGCAGGGCGTCTGGTCGCTGGTCGAGGCACTCAAGGCACAGGGCATCACCGTGCTGTTGACGACGCAGTACCTCGAAGAAGCAGACGTTCTGAGCGACAACATCATCGTCATCGACAAGGGCACGGTCATCGCAGAGGGCACGTCGGACCATCTCAAGGCAATGACCGGCGGAAGCTACTGCGAGGTCGTTCCTCTCGATCCCGGCCAACTCCGTGCGGCCGCCGAAGCCCTGGGCGACATGGTCCCCGCTGCAGTTCACGCCGAGATCACCGCTGCCTCGGACCGGCTCTCCGTTCCCGCACCCGACGGCGCGGCAACGCTGTCGGAGATTCTGCGGCGTATCGATGCGAGGGGAATCGTGCTCGCCGACATTGCTCTGCGCCGCCCGTCGCTCGATGACGTGTTCCTCACGCTCACCGGGCACTCGCAGACGAGCACCACACCGTGACGGCCACTACGCGAGGCGTCGCCGATTCGAAGGCCAGAACCGTCCAACGGGCCGATGCCGGTTCGACGGCTCAGCAGCCGAAACGACGGTCGAGGACGAAGCCGTCGGGGTTCGTGCAGTGGCAGGCCCTCACCGGCCGCGCACTGTGGACCATGCTGACCAAGGGCGAGTTGCTGATCGCGGTCATCGCCCCGTTGATCTTCACCATCGGCTTCTACCTGCCGTTGAAATTCGTGATGGGCCTACAGGGCATCGACTACGCGCAGTTCCTGATGCCGATCATCGTGTTGCAGGCCATGGCGTTCACCGCCATCTCCGCCGCGCAGAGGGCATCGACGGAGGCGATGAGTGGACTGAACTCTCGCTTGAAGACGATGCCCGTCGTACGCGGTGTCCCACTGGTGTCGCGAATCTCAAGCGGAGTAGTTCGCTCGTTGGTGTCGCTGGTATCCGCCCTCGGTTTCGGTTATGTCATCGGTTTTCGCTTCACGGCAGGGTTCGGTCAGGCCCTGTTGTTCTGCGCACTCGCGATGCTGATCAGCACCACGTTGTCGATCGGGGCCGATGCGATCGGAACTCTGTCGAAGAGTCCCGAAGCAACCAGCCAGGTGTTGACTCTCCCCCAGCTCATTCTCGGGATGGCGTCGTGCGGCTTCGTTCCGGAAAGTGGATTCCCGGAACTCATCCGACCGTTCGTACGCAACCAGCCGATCTCGCAGTTCTCCTTCGCGATGCGCGATATGGCCGAAGGCGGAGTCACTTTCCAGGTGTTGTGGCCGTCGCTCGCGTGGGTGACCGGCCTGATCCTGTTCTTCGTACCGCTCGCCATCTGGGCGAGCTCCAGGCCAGAGTGACGAGTCGGAGATGACGATGTCCGAAGCGTCGGTGAACACGACCCGCGTGTCCAGCTTGACCTTCCCCGAACCCAACATGGTGCTGGGCGAAAGGTCTGTCCGAGCTCTCTGGACCCACAGTCTGATCCAGGCCAAACGACTGTTGATGCGTTGGATGCGAGATCCGTCGACGATGATCCAGGCGTTGTTGTACCCCGCCTTGATGCTGGTCATGTTCCGTGTCGTACTCGGGAACTCGATTTCGGCGGCCACCGGTGCGCCGGCGATCTACGGCCAGGTGCCGATGATCGCTCTCGTCGGAGCCATGTTCGGATCGATCGTGAGTGCTGTCGGTCTCAAAGGCGAACGCAAATCGGGTTTGCTGTCACGGTTCTGGACGACACCGACGCACCGTGCCGCCGGTCTGCTGGGCAGAATGATTGCCGAAGCAGTTCGAGTGCTGGTCACCACGCTCGTGATCACCTGTGCCGGTGTGGCAATGGGGTTCAGATTCACCCAGGGAATCCCGGCCGGCATCCTGTTGATGTTGATACCGGTTGTATTCGGTATCGGTTTCGCCGTGATGATCACATTCCTGGCCACCGTCGCCGGCGACGCACCCCTGGTCGAGGTCGTGTCGATCTTTGCCACACTGCTCATGTTCTTCAACGCCGGCTTCGTACCCGTGCTCGCCTACCCGCCATGGCTTCAACCGGTCGTCGCGGCGCAGCCGATGTCGGTGGCGGTCGATGCAATGCGAAACCTGGCAATGGGTGGTCCGGTCCTGACGCCGGTGTTGCAAACTCTTGCGTGGTCACTCGGAATGGCAGTTGTGTTTCTGATCCCCGCAATCCGCGGCTACAAGAAGGCATCTTCGGACGGCTGACAGGGGTCCACACCCGGGTGCTTTCGGACCAATACGTAGCCCGAGCGGGGAGGGGTCCGGATCTGTTCCTCAGTCGAAGACCATTTCCCAGCCAGTAAGGACGTAAGGGTCAGCCGGCACCTGTGAATGGCAGACCGAAGTGTCGAACACCCGATATTCAGATGGTTGACAAATTGACCAATGAAGTGAGCATTATCACATTGCAGCGGGTACACAACTCGCCCACCAGTAGTTCTGCAATTGTCCAAAAGGACGCTCGCAGTAAAAATGTTACGGTTCTGTCAACCCCATGCTAAAGCTGACGTCGTCCGACGCGGCGAGCTGAATCGGAAAGAGGCCATGGCGATTACACCCCGAGCCGCGCGAATTCTCTGTGCGCTCGCAGCAGCGTTTGCCATGATCATCTCCGGACAAGCCATCGCGTCCGCCGATCCTGCCGCTACCCCTGCACAGTTCCCGACCGTCGAGGGGACCAACGACTTCGGCTGCGTCCCCAGCCCCGAGCATCCTCGACCCGTCGTGCTCATTCACGGCACCAAAATGGACGCCACGACGTGGACGATCCTGGCCCCTCAGCTCATCGAACAGGGCTACTGCGTGTTCGCGCCCAACTACGGCGCGGTCGGACTGCTTTTCGAACCCGGCAAGATTGTCTGGGGATCGGGTGACATACCCGAATCGGCACGCGAGATCGGCGGCTTCATCGATCGAGTTCTGACCGAAACAGGAGCCTCACAGGTCGACATCGTCGGACACTCGCAGGGCGGAATCGTAGCCAGGCAGTACATGAAGTTCGACGGAGGAACAGATCCCGCCGACCCCGCTCGCAACAAAGTCCACAGCCTTGTCACCTTGGGCGCGACAAACCACGGAACAACTTTCGGTGGATTGCAGGAGTTGGCAAAGCTCGTCACCTCACTCGGACTGCCCGGTGACGCCATCACACCCTTGACGTGGAACATGGCCGGTGCCCAGCAACTCGTCGGCTCTCCGGTTCTGGTCAATCTCAATGCCGGTGGTGATGTGCTGCCCGGAGTCGACTACACGGTGATCGCCACTCGTGACGACACGATCTCTACCCCGCCCGAGCTGACCTTCCTACGCACGGGTGATACGGAGTCGGTTCACAACGTGTGGGTGCAGGATGTCTGTCCCGCCGCTACCACTACCCACGTCGGGCTCGTCACCGATCCAGTACCGAACCACATGGTGCTCTCCGCACTCGACCCGGAGTACGCCGCAACCCACACTGCAGCTTGCTGATCATTCGCGATTACCGCTCCCAGCAGGAGAGGTCAGCTTTTGCATGATTCCGTAGCCGTCTCGATCGTGGTGCCCGCCCACAATGCCGGGGAACTACTGGCAGTCCAGTTGACCGCACTGTTGCAGCAGGATTACGACGGCCGATTCGAGATCGTGGTGGTCGACAACAATTCGACAGACGGCTCGGTGGACCACCTCGAAATTTCGAATACAGGTCAGGCGGTACGCATCGTGCGGGCCCACGACGGTGTCGGCCCTGCTTACGCCCGCAATCGAGGGGCAGACGCCGCCCAGGGCGAACTGCTGCTGTTCTGTGACGCCGACGATCGAGTCCACCCCGATTGGGTTCGCAAGATGGTCGATTTTCTGCACGATGGCAGCTACGACATCGTGACCTCTGCTGTCGAAGGACGAACCCTCAACCCCGCGGGGCATCGCAAGATCGCCGAGATCGCATCTCCGGAGACCTTTCAATCCCCCAAGTTCTTTGCACCGATCGTCGTGGGTTGCAGCTTCGGATGCACCGCTGCGGCATACCGAGATTTGGGTGGGATCGACGAAACCTACCGTGCCAACGAGGAAGTCGAATTCGGATGGCGGGCAGTTCGGTCCGGCTACCGTGTGGGCTACTTGCCCGAGGCACTTGTCGCATACCGGTATCGCGTCGGCTTCCGAGCCGGCTTCCGCCAGGGCGTGTCTCGCGGAACCAGTTTCGCGCGACTCGCAGATGCGTTCCCCGACAGTGGGCTACCCTCCCAATCGGCCACTCGCCTCTGCCGTGAACTCCTCGGACTCGCTGTCGCGCGTGCGACACCCGAGGAGCGCGGCTTGCTGACAGGTATCGCCCTCGGCCGCCTGCGCGGCGCGATCACGCACCGCACCCTTCGTCTCTAGTCGACCGTTGTCCCCTCGGCGGCGTGCATCGCTGTGTCGAGTGCCCGCCCGACGACCACCAGCGACTCCGCTGAGGTCATGTTCGCGTGGGTAGCGTCGACGTCGATGTTCTCGATGGTGCCGCCCACGTACGGCGACCACAGCAGGGCCGCATCGCTTGCAGACGGGTGATCTCGCGCTGCGGAGAAGAACAACAGATCCCCCTCAAGCGCCAGCGGCGAATAGCCGTTGATCTTCATCGCGCTCGCCAGAGCGTCCTCATACAGGTTCGACACCTGCAGCTCGTCGAACATGTCCAGTTCGGCCAGCACGAGATCGACAACCTGCCGGCGAGTGGCCTCGCTGCGCAAGTCGGTGAATGCCCCCGCTCCGCCGATCCCGAGCGCATGCAGGTTGTCCGCGAACTCCTCGGCGAAGACCGTCTCGTCGACAGTCGGGAGACTGTCGAGCATCGCGACCACTCCCACGTCGTGCCCGGATGTTCGGAGCGAAACGCTGATGGCATGGGCGAGCACGCCGCCGAACGACCAACCCAGTAGATGGATCGGACCGGTCGGCTGCACACGAAGAATCTCGCGGGCGTAGAACTCGGCTTGCTCATCCATGGTTGTCGGCAATGCCGAACCACCGCTGAGTTGCGGAAGCTGCAGGCCGTAGATGGGGCGTCCCGGAGCGGTGGTCTCGGCCAGCGCGGCATAGTTCCAGGCCAGCCCGATCATCGGGTGGATACAGAACAACGCGGGACGGTCACCGCCAGTACGAATGGGCAGGACTGTCGCCAACGGGTCTGCTGCGTCCGTGGAGCCGAGAGACTCCTGAATCCGGCGTGCCAGCAGCTCGACGGTGGGCTCGGTCAGAATCCACTGCACCGCAACTGCAGCGCCGCAACGTGAACGGATCCGAGCGGCAAGCTTGGCCGCGAGGAGCGAATTGCCACCGAGCTGGAAGAATCTGTCGTCGAGCCCGACGTCATCGAGTCCCAGCACGTCGGCGACCGAGGCAGCCACGTCCGCTTCGAGATCTGTGGTCGGCGCGCGAAACTCGTTCCGGCGCACCTGCGGGTCCGGTAGTGCGCGACGATCGAGCTTGCCGTTGACCGTCAACGGCAACAACTCGAGGGCAATCAGGGCGTCGGGGACCATGTAAGACGCCAGGCTCTGCGCCACGTGCCCGCGAACGTGATCGAGATCCACGGACCCGTCGACGGGAACCACGTATCCGACGAGCCGGGATCCGAGGTGATCGTCATCGCGGACGATGGCGACAGCCTGCGCCACACCGGGTGCGGACCGAAGCGCTGCTTCGACCTCGCCGAGCTCGATCCTGAAGCCTCGCAACTGCACCTGCGAGTCCGCCCGCCCGACGTAGTCGAGGGTGCCCTGCGGCGTCCACTGCGCCAGATCGCCGGTGCGGTACATACGCGCGCCGACGCCCTGGAACGGATTCGCGACGAATCGTCCCACTGTCAGTCCTGCACGTCCGAGGTACCCGCGCGCGAGCTGCACACCGAAGACGTAGACCTCGCCCACCACTCCGACCGGGACCGGGCGCAGACCCTGATCGAGGACGTACGTTCCGAGGCCGTCGATCGCGGTCCCGATCGGGTGTCGGACGCTCTCGTCGACACCACGGACCTCATGGTGTGTCACGTGCACAGTGGTCTCGGTGATCCCGTACATGTTGCTCAGCAGCGGCGCATCGACTCCGTGCGCATCGAACCATCCGGTGAGCTTGCTCGGATCAAGGGCCTCGCCGCCGAACACGACGTGTCGCAACGCCGTCGGAGACGACGACGCCCGCTCGGCGTCGACGAACTGGTAGAACGCCGATGGCGTCTGGCTGAGCATCGTCACGCCTTCGCGCGCCACGAGCTCGACGAACTCTCGAGGCGACCGGGACGTGGCATGATCCACCACCACCAGAGTGCCGCCGTGCAACAACGGTCCCCAGATCTCCCACACGGAGAAGTCGAACGCGAACGAGTGGAACATCGTCCACACGTCACTCGGTCCGAAGTCGAATGTCCGCTCGGTGTTGCGGAACAGCCGTACGACGTTCTCGTTGGGTATCGCAACGCCTTTGGGCGTGCCGGTGGAGCCGGAGGTGTAGATGACGTAGGCGAGATCCGCGCCACTGCGCGCTGTACCGGTTCGGGTCGCCGAAGGCTCCTCGGTCGCACCCGCGCCCTCCCATGCGATGACTGGCACACCGAATTCGGCGTACGCCGTCGTGCCGTCATGGTCCGTCAGTACACACGTCGGACGCGCATCCTCGATCATGAAGCGCGCCCGGTCGAGCGGCAGTGACGTATCGACGGGGAGGTAGCCGGCACCGGACTTCAGTACGGCCAACAGGCCGACGATCAGCTCGATGCCCCGGGGAAGCGCTATGGCAACCAGGGTTTCCCGCCCCGCGCCAGCGGAGACAAGCGTGCTGACCAGCTTCTCGGCTCGTACGTCGAGGTCTCGGTAGGTCACGCGCTCGTCACCGAAGACCACGGCGGTGGCGTCGGGTGCGGCCAGTACCTGCTTCTCGAACAGTGAGATCAGCGATTCGTCCCACACCTCGGAATCGGACTCGGCTGCAACGGTTTCCGTCACACCGTTCCAGGTCTGCAGCAGCTGCGCCCGCTCGGCATCATCGAGAATGTCGATGGAACCGGCCGTGTCGGCTCCCTTCGAGGCGTCGGCGACGGAGTCCAGCACGCGAGCAAATCTCGTCGTCATCGATTCCGCGGCGTCCGCGTCGACCAGATCGGCCCGGTACTTCAGGGTGAAGGTGATCTCGGCGTCGGCCACGACCACCATGGTCAACGGATAGTGAGTTGCATCCTTGGTGTCGACACCGAGAACGCTCATCCCGTCGATCGAGCTTGCCGCGGACAACCCGGACTTGTCGATCGGGTACGACTCGAACACCACCAGGGTGTCGAACACTGCTGCCGAGCCGACCGTCTGCTGAATGTCGGTCAGACCCACGTAGTGATGATCGAGAAGTTCCGCCTGCGCCCTCTGTGTGCGGTGCACCAGATCCTCGATGCTCGAGTTCGCGTCCTGGGTGAATCGGACCGGAACGGTGTTGATGAACAGACCGACCATCGATTCGATGCCGTCGAGCTCCGCCGGACGACCGGACACCGTGGTTCCGAACACGACATCGTCGCGAGTCAGCAAGCGCGAGAGCAGGACTCCCCATGCCACCTGAACCAGAGTGTTCATCGTGACGCCCAGTTCCGACGCGCGGTCCGACAACCGAGCGGCGTCCACACCGCTGAGCACGAACTTCTTCTCGCCGATCTCAGGAGAGTCGGCATCTGCAGAGCCACGCTGCGAGATCAGCGTCGGATCGTCCAGTCCTGCGAACGCCCGTCGCCAAGAGTCCAGCGAGTCGTCGATGTCACGCGTGGACAGCCACGCAAGGAAATTGCGGTAAGGACGCACCCTCGGCAGGACGGACGTCTCACCGCGGGTTGCGTACAGGACCAGCAAATCCTTCATCAAGATGGGCATCGACCAGCCGTCGAGCAGAATGTGGTGGCTGGTCACGCCGAGCGTCCACCGATCGGCGGCCGTGCGGATCAGCAGGAATCTGATCAACGGCGGCGCGGTCATATCGAATCCGAGCGCTTGTTCAGCACTCAGCAACTGGTCCGCAGTCGTCGAATCATGTTCGGCGACAGTGAGATCGATGGTTCGCCACGGCACGCGAACCGACTCGACGACGACCTGTACGGCATTGCCGGTCTCGTCGCGCAGGTATGCGGTGCGTAGGTTGGCATACCGTTCGAGAATCCGATCCGCCGCTATGTGCAGCCTTTCCGAGTCGACGTCGCCGCCCAGGTGCAGCTGGATCTGCGTGGTGTACACGTCGGTCGTGGCCTCGGAGATCGACGCGTGGAACAGCAGTCCGTTCTGCAGCGGCGACAGCGGCCAGATGTCGCGCACCGACGGCAGCTGTGCCTCTACCTGCTCGATGTCGCGCTGAGTCAGCTGCACGAGCGGGAGATCCGACGGCGTCAGGCCTCCGGCGCCGTCCTGTCGTCCGTGCTCGACGATGGACGTCAGCGCATCTCGCCAGTGCTCGGCCAAGGCGTGAACGTCCGACTCCGACAACAGGGTCGTCGGGAAGCCGAAGTCTGCGGTGAGGCGTCCACCGACCACAACGGCGTTGATGTCGATCGGAGCCATGGCGGGGGCGTCCACGTCGGGCGTCCCGGTGAGGTCACCGAGATCGCCGGCCGGAATCCACCCGACCTTGTCCATGCCCTCGGGTATGTCGGCCGCCGACACACGGCCCAGGTAGTTGAAGCTGATCTGCGCGTGCGCCGCCGAGGGCGGTGCGAACGCCGGGTCGCCCATGTACCGCAGCAATCCGTAGCCCAGCCCCTTGTCCGGAATCGATCGCAACTGCTCCTTGACCGACTTCACGACGTCACCCGCAGCGACGCCACCGGAGAAGGCGTCCCCCACGTCGATGGTCTCGAGTTCGAGTCGGACGGGGTAGATGCCGGTGAACCAGCCGACCGTGCGGGACAGATCTGCCCCTGGGGCCAGCGACTCCTCGCGCCCGTGACCCTCGAGTCTGATCAGAACCGACGGAGACTGTGTACCCCGTTCTTCACGCCAGCGGGCCACCGCGAGCGAGAGTGCGGCGAGGAGAACATCGTCGACACCGGCGTTGAAGGCAGTGGGGATCGCCGTCGTCACGGCCTCGGTCGTGGCCTCGTCCACCTCGATGTGGACCTTGCGCACAGTCGATGCCAAGTCCACCGTGGGGTCGAAGGCGCGCGTACCGACGGGCACCTCGACCCGATCCAGAACCGAAGTCCAGTAGGGCAATTCGGCTCGACGGAGGTCGGAACCAGAGTTGTCGACCAGTGCGTGCGCCCATCGCCGGAACGACGTGCCGACGGCATCGAGTGTCGGTACGGACCCCGCAGACACCTGCAGCCAGGCCGAGATGAGATCGGGAACGATGATGCGCCAGGACACGCCGTCGACGACGAGGTGGTGAGCAGCGACGATGAGCCTGCCCGTGTCGGCGGTTCGTTCTCCCGACGGTGATGCCGGATCGAGCCAGGCGAACTCGACGACTCGTCCGGCCGCTGGGTCCAGACGACTCAGCGCACCCTCGAGTGCCGACCCAGCGAGGTTCAGACGATCCTCGTCACCGAGGCCCGGATCGACGGCCGTGCGAGTGACGGCCGCTGCGACATCGACACTGCCCTGCTCGCGCGTGCTCAGCACCCACGCACCCTCCACGTCGCGTTGCAGCACCGCACGCAACATGTCGTGGCGATCGATCACCGCGGTGAGGGTGGCGACGATCTGGTTCTCGGTGATGCCGGCAGGAAGCTCGAGAGCGAGGTTCTGGGTGAACCGATCGAAGCCACCGGCGCGCTCGACCATGAAACCGACGGCCGGGGTCAGCGGAATCGTCCCCACTCCCCCGCCGGGCAGTTCCTCGAGCACCTCGGCGGCACCGGATTCCACGATCTCGGACAGTGCGGCAACAGTTCTGAGCTCGAACACGTCCCGCGGTCCGAAGTTCAGGCCGCGGGCCCGGGCGCGCGAGACCAGCTGGATGGACACGATGCTGTCACCGCCGAGGGCGAAGAACGAGTCGTCCACGCCCACGGTGTCGACACCGAGTACTTCCGCGAACACCTCGCTCAGGGCGCGCTCGGTGTCGGTGGAAGGTTCCCGACCCGCAGCGGTCTCGAACACCGGCTCTGGCAATGCGTTTCGGTCGAGCTTGCCCACCGGGGTCAGCGGCACTTCGTCCACCACAACGACGGCCGAGGGGACCATGTGTGCAGGGAGAGATCTACCGACGTGCTCACGAACGTCGGCGGCGTCGATGTGAGCTCCCGGCTGTAGGCGCACGTAGGACACGAGGGCGGTGCCGCCGGAGGCAAGCGTCCGCCCGAGGGTGGCCACGAAGTCGACGCCCGGATAGGTCGCGACGACGGAGTCGATCTCACCGAGCTCGATGCGGAATCCGCGGATCTTGACCTGAAAGTCCGAGCGACCAACGTACTCGATCACGTTGCTGCCGTTGCTCTTTCGCCAGCGTACGACGTCACCTGTCCGGTACATCCGGTCTCCGGCATCGCCGAAAGGACTCGCGACGAAACGCTCGGCCGTCAGCCCGTGCCGCCGGAGATATCCCCGAGAGAGCTGCACACCGGCGAGATAGAGCTCGCCGGTGACGCCGAGCGGTACCGGACGCAGGCGCGAATCCAGGACGTACGACGCCATTCCCCGGATGGGCCCGCCGATCGACAACAGGTCGCCGGGGCTCAGAGCGTCGCTGATGTTGGTCATGATGGTGGTCTCGGTCGGGCCGTAGCCGTTGAAGAACCGAACGTGAGTGGACCAGCGCTGCACCAGCTCTGGCGAGCACTGCTCACCACCGGCGATCACGACCTCGAGACTGGTCACCGCGTCGGGATCGATCGAGGCCAGAACCGTCGGAGTCAAGAACGTGTGCGTTACCGACTCCCGCGTGATCAGCTCCTCCAGCTCGCCGCCGCCGTACGTGCGAGGAGGCGCGATCACGAGGGTGGACGCGGAGGCGACCGCGAGAAGTAGTTCGAGAACCGACGCGTCGAAACTGGGCGATGCGAAGTGCAGCGCGCGTGATCGCTCGGTCAGCGTGTATCGCTCACTCTGCTCGGCCGCGAAGTTGGCAAGCCCGCGATGCGTGACCACCACGCCCTTGGGCTTTCCGGTGGAGCCGGAGGTGTAGATGACGTATGCGGCGTCGTCGGTCTGTGCACGGCGAATCGAATCAGACTGCACTACTGGGGTGTTCGGCTGCGCGAGTGCGTCGACGACGATCCAGTCCACCTCGGTCGGCAGTGAGTCGACGACATCCGACGTCGTGAGCCCGATTGCTACGCCGGAGTCACTGAGCATGAAGCGAACTCGATCGTCCGGGTAGTCGGGATCGACGGGCACGAAGGCCGCGCCGGATGCCGTCACGGCCCACACCGCGGTCACCGACGAGATGCTCCGGCGAGTGGCGACAGCCACCGTGGTGCCCGGCCCGACACCGCGACCCCGCAGAATCTCCGCGATCGCGGCGGACGTCTCGTCGAGCTCGCGATAGGTCATCTGGTCGCTGCCCTGCGCCAGTGCAGTTCCGTCCGGGTTCGCCGCGACGGCATCGGCCATCAGGTCCGCGAGGGTTTGTGGGGCGACGGTTCCCACCGGCCCGCGCAGCAGATCCTGCACCTCGCAAGGTGCCGACAACTCGATATCGCCCACCACCGTCTCGGGATCGGCAGCAACGGCGGCCAGCACCCGCACGAGCCGCGCAGAGATCTCGTCGACGGTGTCGGCGTCGAACAAGTCTGTGGCGTAGGTGATCACGCCTGCCATGCCGTCGGCGCTGCCGTCTGGCCGGGCCTGTTCGGACAGCGTGAACTGCATGTCGAACTTTGCGCTCGTGTCCTCGATGTCGACACCGGCGATCGTCAGATCGGGCAGTGCCAGAGAACTGGTAGCCGGGTTCTGGAACGAGAGCGCAATCTGGAACAGGGGGTGCCGGGACTGCGAACGTTCGGGGTTCAGCTGTTCCACCAGACGCTCGAACGGCACATCGGCATGCGCGAAGGCCTCGAGGTCCGCGTGCCGAACTGTGTTCAGAACGGTCGCGAACTGGCTGCTCGGCTGGACGTCGGTCCGCAGTACGAGCGTGTTGACGAACATTCCGACGAGATCGTCGAGGGCGGCGTCCCCGCGGCCCGCGATCGGCGTGCCGATCACGACGTCGTCGGTCGCCGCCAATCGTGCCAACAGCACTGCGAGCGCTGCGTGGACCACCATGAACAGCGTCGAACCACGCTCGCGTGCGACCCGGCCGAGGGAGGCGTGCAGGGACGCGTCGATCTCGAAACGGGCCGCTGCTCCCCTGTTGCTGATCACCGGTGGACGAGGTCGATCCGTGGGCAGATCCACTCGGTCGGGGATTCCGGCCAGCGTCCGGGTCCAGAAATCCAACTGCTTCGAGAGCACCGACTCCGGGTCGGTCTCCTCACCCAGTACCCGACGCTGCCACAGGGTGTAGTCCGCGTACTGCACGGCCAGATCCGACCAGCTCGGGGCAGCTCCCGCCGTGCGCGCCGAATACGCCACCGCAAGATCCCGCGCGAGCGGCCCCATCGAGAATGCGTCACCGCTGATGTGGTGCACCACCACGGCCAGTACGTGCTCGCGTTCACCGAGCCGGTAGAGCCACGCTCTCAGCGGTACCTGGATCGTCACATCGAACGGCATGCTCATGGCGTCGGTCAAAACCGCGACGAGTTCGTTCGACTCGACGGCAATGGGCGTGAGATCGGGCACCTCGATGCCGTCGGTCACCACCGATTGCCTTGCCCGACCATCTGTTTCGGGATACAGCGTCCGCAACGACTCGTGTCGATGAACGATGTCGGATACCGCGCCCTGTAGCGCAGCCACATCCAGATCACCGGTCAGCGAGATCGCCAACGGCAGATTGTCGGCGGCCGAGGTGGTGTCGAACTGGTTGAGGAACCACATCCGCTGCTGTGCGTACGACAGCGGGATCTCCGCCGGACGCTCGACAGGCTCGAGCTTCGGAACGGCGCGCTCGGACGACAACGCCGAGACCGCCGCAGCGAAGGCGGCGACAGTGGAGGCCTCGAACAGCGCTCGAACCGGAACACGCCATCCGGCGACAGCCCCCACTCGTGCGACGAGACGGGTTGCGATCAGAGAGTTCCCGCCCAGAACGAAGAAATCGTCGTCGAGTCCGACGCGGTCGACACCCAGAACATCGCTGAACGATGCCGCGACGATTTCTTCCACCGGTGTCGACGGTGCGCGGTACTGCCGGGTATCGATCGACGGGGACGGTAGTGCTCGACGGTCCAACTTGCCGCTCGAGTTCAACGGAAGTTCGCCGAGGACAACGACGGCACTCGGAATCATGTACGCGGGCAACAAGTTCTTGGCGAACTCGGTCACAGATGCACGATCGGGTGCGGCACCGACCGTCGGCACCACGTAAGCCACGAGCTGATCACCGGTGGCCGTCGGCACCACCAGCACGACGGCCTGGTTGACATCGGCAGAGGTGAGCAGCGCAGACTCGATGTCGCCGAGTTCGATGCGCTGGCCGCGGAACTTGACCTGGAAATCGCTGCGCCCGATGTAGTCGAGCACGCCGTCGGGTCGACGCCGAACCAGATCGCCGGTGCGATACATCCGAGTGCCGGAACCACTCACGTCGGCGACGAATCGGTCCGATGTCAGATCCGGACGGGCGACGTAGCCCCGGGCGAGCTGGTCACCGACCAGATACAGCTCGCCCTGCACACCTGCCGGCACAGGGTGCAGTCGTCGGTCGAGTACCAGTGCGCCGACGTTCCACTCGGCCACACCGATGGGTACCGAGCCGCGCGAATCCGGCTCCGCGCGATGATGGGTCACCGATACCGCAGCCTCGGTAGGCCCGTAGAGATTGTGGACGCGGGCAGTGCTGACGCGACCGAAATCGGTGACGGTCTCCGGCGGCAACGCTTCACCGATGACGAAGATGTCACGCAGCGTCGCACATTCGGCGGCGCGTGCGTGCGCAGCGAACACGGTGAGCATCGACGGCACGAAGTCCGTGAGTGTCACCCCGTGCCGGGCAATCGAGGCCGAGATGTACTCGGGATCGCGATGCCCGTCCGGCGTCGCGAGGACGATGCGGCCCCCGGTACGCAGCGGGAGGAAGAAACCCCACACCGACACGTCGAAGGTGGTTGCGGTCTTCTGGAAATAGACGTCGGTGTCCGCCACGTCGTACTGTGCCGCCATCCACGCCAACTGGTTCTCGACCGCGCGGTGCGAGACCGCGACTCCCTTGGGGTTTCCGGTCGAGCCGGAGGTGAAAATGACATAAGCGGGACTGGCCGTGTGCAGGGGGCGCAACTCGTTCGTGCGCAGAGGAGAACCGTCGAGCGCTGGGTCGAGGGTGTCGATCGCGATGGACTCCGGCACCGTTTCGTGCCGGCGGGTCTCGTCGGGTTCGATGTCGGCGGCGCTGGTGAGCAGACACAGCGGGTCAGCCGTGCCGAGGATGTGGGCTCTGCGTTCGCTCGGGAGATCAGGATCGATCGGCACGTAGGCACCGCCTGCTCGAACCACGGCGTAGATCGCCACCAGCAGGTCGATCGAGCGCCTGACGGACACGGCGACGAGCACCTCGGGGCCGACACCGCGCGAGATCAGGTGCCGCGCAAGCGCGTTGACTCGACAGTCGAACTCCGCGTAGGTCAGCGTGACGTCCTCGAACGTCACCGCCGGCGAATCGGGAGTCGCGGCTACCTGCCGCACGTAGGCGTCCAGGATCGACCGGTCCGGCACCGCTGCTGCGTCGACGGCAGCGTGTTCGGTGGACTGTGCTCGCTCGGCGGCGTCGAGCAGATCCACATCGCCGACCGGAAGTGTCGGCGCATCGATGAGCCGCGCGAGCAGCAGGACGAAGCGGTCGGCGATTCCGCGTACCGTCGCCTCGTCGAAGAGATCTGCCGCATAGGTGAACGTGCCCGCGAGAGCGTGCTCCTCGGTACCGGCGGCGCGGTCCTCCAGGACCAGTTGCAGGTCGAACTTCGCGACCACCTCACCGAAGTCCAGCGGGGCGATCGTCAGATCGGGCAGCTCGAGTGTGCCTGTCGCCTGGTTCTGGAAGAACAGAGCAACCTGGAACAGCGGGTGACGGTCGCCGGATCGAATGGGGTCGAGCACCTCCACCAGACGCTCGAACGGGAGGTCGGCGTGCGCGAACGCCTGTAGATCGGCCTCGCAAACCTGGAAAAGCAGGTCCGAGAATGTGCGGGACGCATCGACGGCGGTCCGCAGAACGAGGGTGTTGACGAACATTCCGATCACGTCGTCGAGCGCCTGCTCACCTCGACCGGCGATCGGCGATCCGACGACGACGTCAGTGGAATCGGACAGGCGGGCGAGCAGCACCGCGAAGGCGGTGTGTACCACCATGAACGGCGTGGCCCCGTGCTCGCGGGCCAGACGCCCGATCGCCGCCGTCGACGCCGCGTCGATGTCGAATCCGAGTACCCGACCGACTCCGGACGGATCTAGTGGGCGGCTACGGTCGGTCGGCAGGTCGAGCTGATCCGGCAACCCCTCGAGGTTGTCCTTCCAGAACGAAATCTGCTGATGCGCAACGGACTCGGGATCGTCATCGGATCCGAGCACCTCGTGCTGCCACAGCGTGTAATCGGCATACTGCACGGCCAGTGGTTCCCAGCCGGGTGCATTCCCCGCGCTGCGAGCGGCGTAGGCGGTCATGATGTCTCGCACCATCGGCGCAACGGACGAGCCGTCGGCGGTGATGTGGTGGGCCACCAGCACGAAGACGTAGTGGTCGGTGCCCAGATGCAACAGGTGCAACCGCACAGGGACCTGCTGGGTCACATCGAAACCCGTGAAAGCCAGCTTCTGGACCCGACGCGCGACCGCATCGGCCTCGATCGATTCGATTTCGAGCGTGACGCCGCTCTCGACTGCGTCCCGCACCATCTGGTACCCGGTCCCATCGACCTCGGGGTAGTACGTGCGCAGGGATTCGTGACGATCGACGACATCGTCGATCGCGGAAGAGAGCGCCGGGACGTCGAGAATTCCGCGCAGTTCGATGGCGGCGGGGATATTGTTCGCTCCTGACGCGGTGTCGAAGCGGTTGAGGAACCACATCCGCCGCTGAGCCAACGACAGCGGGATCCGCTCGGGCCGCTCCCTTTTCGCCAGCACCGGCTGCGGTCGGCTCGCGGCGTTGTCGCCATCGGACGAGGCAATCTCCAAACGGACGGCGAGGGACTGCACCGTCGAGAACTCGAAGACGGTGCGTGCCGGCACTCGGGTTCCGGTCGCAGCGCCGAGACGTGCGGCCAATTGCGTTGCGATCAGCGAGTTTCCACCGAGCTCGAAGAAGTCGTCGTCGGCACCGACTCGGTCCATTCCGAGCAGCTCACCGAAGATCTGCGCGACGGTGTTCTCGAAGGGCGTCGACGGGGAACGGAACTCTGCCGCGGCGAAGACCGGAGCGGGCAACGCGGCGCGATCCAGCTTGCCGACGGGCGTCAGGGGAATCGAGTCGAGTGCGATGATCATCGACGGAACCATGTGTCGCGGAAGATGTTGTGATGCAACCGAAAGAAGTGCTCGCTCATCGAATACCGACGTCGACTTCGGCAGTACGTACGAGACGAGGGCGGTGGACTTCGACGGGGTCTCGCGGCCGACCGTCACGGCGAATTCGACGTTGTCGTCGGCCGCCAGAACGGCGTCGATCTCACCGAGTTCGACGCGGAAGCCGCGAATCTTGACCTGAAAGTCGTTGCGGCCGATGTATTCGACCACTCGCTCGCCCTCGACCACCCGCCAGCGCACGACGTCTCCGGTGCGGTACATCCGCGCACCGCCCTCGCCGAACGGACAGGCAAGGAAGCGCTCCGAGGTCAGTCCACGTCGCTGGTGATAGCCGCGGGCAAGTCCCGGTCCGGCCAGGTACAGCTCTCCTGCCACCCCGTCGGGAGCTGGGTTGAGGGATGCGTCGAGCACATACGCGCTGACGCCGCGGATGGGTCCGCCGATGGTCACGCGCTCGTTCTCGGCGATCGGTCCGCCGATGTTGGTCATGATCGTCGTCTCGGTGGGCCCGTACCCGTTGAAGAAGCGGCGGCCCGGTGCCCATCGGTTCGCCAGCTCGGGCGGGCAGGCCTCGCCGCCGACGACGACGGTGTGCAGAGTGTTCGTGTCGGCCGGATTCACCGACGCCAGTGCTGCGGGGGTGATGAAGGCGTGACTCACGTTCTGCGCGCGGATGAGCGCAGCCAGATCGTCTCCACCGAAAATCTTCGGAGAGGCGACGACCATCGTGGAACCCCGGCCGATGCTCATCAGGAGTTCGAGTACGGACGCGTCGAAGCTCGGTGATGCGAAGTGCAGCACTCGCGACTGCTCGGTGAGCGAGTAGCGATCGATCTGCTCCTCGCAGAAGTTGCTCAGTCCGGCATGGGTGACGACGACGCCCTTCGGCAGACCGGTCGATCCGGAGGTGTAGATCATGTATGCCGGGTGCGTCGGTTCCAAGGCTCGCACCCGATCCTCCGCGGTGACGGGCTCGCCGGACAGTTCATCGAGACGCCGAGTCATGTCACTGTCGTCGATGACCAGCCATTCGACCTCCGCAGGCAGATCCTCGCTCACCGCGCCGACGGACAACCCCAGCAGCACGCCGGAGTCGGACACCATGTGCCGTACCCGGTCGGCCGGATAGGTCGGATCGATCGGCACGAATGCCGCGCCGGTCTTGGCCACCGCCCACAGCGCCATGACGGACAGATCGGAGCGCGGAATCGACAATGCGACGAAGTCCTCGGGACCGACGCCACGCGCGATCAGTACGCGGGCGAGGGCAGCCGATCGAGCATCGAGCTCGGCGTAGGTCCAGGTTCGGTCGTCGAACACGAGGGCATCCGAGTCGGGTCCGAGTTCGACTGCCGAGGCCAGCAGCTGAGGCAGGAGTGGGGTGCGCGGGCGCCGACGGCGTGCCGGACGCTCACGTCGTGCCGGCCGCTCTCTGGTTCGTGCTTCCCGGCCCCGCTCTTGCGAACCGTCCTGCACCGGGTTACCGCCGCCGGTCGTTCCTGCTGTCCCCGACGTCTCGGTGCCCATGTACTGTCGTGCTCCTCACATTCGAACGGCATTCGGCCGTCGACCACTCACCCGATTCAGCGCCGGCGAACTATGACGTCCGACGGTACGCATTACTCGAGATATCGGGCACTTAGTTGGATTCGTTACCCTCGAACTGACGCCGCGTTCACGTGTGAGCTGCTCGGCGATACGGATCCATGCGGTGCCGCTCACCGTCAGCGAGATACCCATTCGTCGAGGACGGGTCCGATCTCGGCGAGTGCCGTCGCCGACGCCATCTGCCAGTGTGTCGAATGAACCTGCGTCACGATCGGTTTCCCGTCGACGAACTCGGCCCACGTCGACGCACCGGCATCACCGGTCGGGTCGTCGACGACGGACGCGAAATAGAGCAGCTCGCCGTCGAACCGTTCGGGCTCATGGGCCTGCAACATCGCCGACGACCGTTCGATTCCGTCGACGATTCCCTGCACCCGCTCTCTCGACAAGGCGTCGAACGGAGCGGGCATGGTGCGTAGTAGCGCCATGGCAGAATCCACAGACAGTTCGGCCACGTCCGAGTCGTGTGCGGAGTCGATACCCAACCCGCCCAGCACCTCCCCCGCAGTCACCGTCCGTTCGACGAGATGCGTGGTTCTTGACAGCACGAACGAATCCATCATCGCCAGCGTCGACACCGTCTCGCCGAGCCCACGTAACTGCACGGCGACGGCATGAGCGATGACGCCACCCATCGACCACCCCAGCAGGTGGTAGGGACCGCTGGGCTGAATCTCGCGGATACGATCGACGAAGGTCGATGCCCACTCCTCGATCGAGGCGGGCATCGGGTCGCCGGCGAGTACCGGCGATTGCAGGCCGTAAATGGGCCGAGTTCTGTCGACGTACGGCGCAAGCCCGCCGAACGCCCACGACAGACCCACGATCGGATGTACACAGAAGAGTGGTGTTCCGCTGCCGCCGCGCAGTTCGACAACGGTGTCCAATCCGGTCTCTTCGGCGATCGGACTCTCGGCACCACGCGCCGCATCGATCCGAGACGCCAACGCCGTGACCGAGGAATCAGAAAACACCCACGACACCGGCACCGTCACGCCTTCGAGGGAGCGGCCCAATCGGGACACGAGCTTCATCGCCGACAGCGAGTTTCCGCCCAGCGAAAAGAAGTCGTCGTCCACACCTACTCGCTCGACGCCCAGTACATCCGCGAACACCGACGCCACCGCCTCCTCCAACGCGGTTGCAGGAGAACGGAATTTGCGTGCTTCGAACACTGGATCCGGCAACGCTCGGCGATCGAGCTTTCCCGCAGGATTCAGCGGAAGTGACTGCAGGACAACAAAAGTCGACGGAACCATGTACGACGGAACCAGCGAGCCGAGCCTGGTGCGAATATCCTCGATATCGAGAACCGCATCGGCTACCGGTACGAGGTACGCAGCCAGGAGGTCACCGGCGACCGAACTTGAGACCACGACCACTGCCTGACCGATCCCGCGCAACGATGTCAGAGCGGTCTCGATCTCCCCGAGCTCGATGCGCTGACCGCGGAACTTGACCTGGAGGTCGGTACGTCCGATGTACTCGATTCGGCCGTCGCCGAGCATCGACCACCGCACCAGGTCGCCCGTTCGGTACATGCGGTCACCGGCGCTGCCGAACGGATCGGCCACGAACCGTTCGGACGTCAGGTCCGGTCGTGCGACGTAACCGCGGGCCAACTGCACACCCGTCAGATACAGCTCACCGGGCACCCCGGCAGGAACCGGATTCAATCGCGAATCCAGAACTTGCACAACCGTATTCCATTCCGGTACACCGATCGACACCGAACCGTCACCGGACGCGGTACCGAGGTCGAGTGCGTCATCGGAGACATCACGATAGGTCACCGACACTGCCGCCTCGGTGGGACCGTAGAGATTGTGCACTCGTGCGTTCGACACTGCACGGCAGGCCGCCACCGTCCGAGAGGGTAGAGCCTCTCCGATGACGAATACGTGCTGAAGTGTAGATATCAATTCCGCAGCAACGGATTCCGCGAAGACAGTCAACATCGACGGTACGAAATCCGTCACGGTCACTCGGTGTCGAGAGATGAGGGTGCCGACGACATCGACCTCGCGCTGCGCACCCGGCGGCGCGATGATCAGCTGCCCGCCGGTCCGAAGGGGAAGAAAGAAGCCCCACAGTGATACGTCGAACGTCGTCGCCGTCTTCTGTAGATACACGTCCGATTCGTCGAGTCCGTACTCCTCGGCCATCCAGACCATCTGATTGACGATGGCCCGATGCTCGACGGCGACACCCTTGGGCCTGCCCGTCGAACCCGACGTGAACAGGACGTACGCGAGATCGGCGGAGTGGGGTCGACCGAACGTGGGCACAGAATCGGCTCGCTCCACCCCGTCGACGAGGAGGACCGAGACATCGCTGCCCGTCGTGAATTCGTCTCTGCTGGTGGACAGTACAACCATCGGATCTGCCGTGGAAAGAATGTGATCGTTTCGCTCGGTCGGTTGATCGGGGTCGAGGGGAACATAGGCCGCACCGGTCCGCAACACCGCATACATGCCGACGACCAGTTCGATGGATCTCCTCATGGCCAACCCGACGAGCGCGCCGGGACCGGAGCCGTCCTGATGCAACCGCTGCGCGACGGCATCCACCCGAGCCGCGAACTGGGCGTAGGTGAGCACCTCGTCACCGCAGACAACGGCTACGGCATCCGGCGTCGCGGCGACCTGTCGATCGAATCCGTCGAGCAGCAACTCTCCATCGGGCACACTCGAATTTCGAGTATCGTTCCACTGCACCAGAATCCGGTCTCGCTCGGAGTCCGATACGATGTCGAGGTCACCGGACGCCACGTGCGGGTTCTCGGTGACAGCATCGAGCAACGCAACCAGCCGCTCCCCGAAGGCGACGACGGTATCCTCGTCGAACAGGTCGGTCGCATACAGGAGTTCGCCGGCGAGTCCACCCGCCGACTCCGTGATCGTGACCTGCAGATCGAACTTGGCCGAGAACGCTGCGGACCCGAATCGCGAGACCGTCAACCCGGGAAGCTCGAACGTCCCCTCGGAGAAGTTCTGGAAGAACAGTGCAACCTGCACCAGCGGGTGTCGGTTCTGCGATCGCACCGGATCGAGCACCTCGACCAAACGCTCGAACGGCACGTCTGCGTTCTCGAAGGCGTCCATGTCGGAGATCCGGACCTGGTCGAGCAGCTGCGCAATCGATCGATCTCCGTCGATCCGCGTCCGCAGGATCACCGTATTGACGAACATGCCGACCAGATCGTCGAGGCCGGCATCGCCGCGACCACCGACCGGTGCACCGACGGCGACGTCGGGGGAACCGGACAGCCGCGCAAGCAGAACCGCCAACGCCGCATGTACCACCATGAACGGTGTCGCGTCGTGCTTGTGCGCGAGTTCGACGATGCGCTCGTACGTCGTGGGTTCGACGGCGAACTGCGTCAGTCCACCTCGCCCGGACGCCACCCGGGGACGTGGCCGATTCCATGGCAATTGCAGCTGCTCCTGGGTACCTGCCAAAGCAGCCTCCCAGAAAGCGACCTGCCTGGACACCAACGAATTCGGATCGTCCTCGGAACCGAGCATCTCGTGCTGCCACAGTGTGTAGTCGGCGTATTGCACAGCCAGCGGAGGCCAGTCCGGTGCATCTCCCGCCGCCCGAGCCACGTAGGCAGTCATCACATCTCGTGACAGCGGCCCCATGGACAACCCGTCGGCGGAGATGTGATGAGCGACGAAAGCCAACACGAATTCCGGCTCGGAACCGTCCGGGTCCGTGATCTCGAACAGCCGCACCCGAAACGGAATCTCCGTCGTCACGTCGAATCCCCTCGACAGGAACTCGCCCACCGCCTCGGACACCGACTCGCGTGACGCCGGAACGACTTCCATGGCGACGTCGACACCGGACACGTCGAGAATCTGCTGGAAGCCCGTTCCGTCGAGTTCGGGATACACGGTGCGCAGCGACTCGTGCCGAGCGATCACATCGTCTATCGCCGCGCGCATCGCATCGACGTCGAGTGCGCCGGTCAGAGCCAACGCCACCGGCACGTTGTTCATCGCCGATGCAGTGTCGAATCGGTTGAGGAACCACATGCGCTGCTGCGCCGGAGAAAGCGGAATATGTTGCGGGCGTGGCCTCGAGGAATCCAGAACCGTCAGGGCGTCGGCGTCGGTGGTGTCGATCGCCGCGGCCAAGGACTCTACGGTGGCGTTCTCGAACAGTGCCCGTGGTCGTACTCGACGCCCGAGGGCTGCGCCGATGCGCGCAGCGGCCTGAGTCGCGAGGAGCGAGTTGCCACCCAGCGAGAAGAACTCGTCGTTGGACCCCACCTCGTCCACACCGAGCAAGTCGGCGAACACGTCGGCCACGGCGATCTCGGTTGGAGTCGTCGGAGCGCTGAACTCGCGCACGGCGAACACCGGTTCCGGTAGCGCACTTCGATCGAGCTTGCCCGCCGGTGTCAGTGGAATCGACTCGAGTATCGTCAGCGTCGTCGGGACCATGTGGGCAGGCAAGTATCTCTTCGCTGCGTCCAGGACCTCATCGACGTCGAGATCCACCCCCGCGTTCGGCAGAACGTAGCCGACCAGTTCGGTTGCGCCGGAATCACGTCGATAGCCGACGGTCACGGCGAAGTCGACCCCGTCGACGGCCGCGAGCACCGCGTCGATCTCCCCGAGTTCGATGCGAAAGCCGCGCAGTTGAATTTGCGCGTCGTTGCGACCGACGTACTCCACCACGGGTCCGCTGTCGCCGTGCCGCCACCGAACCAGGTCGCCGGTTCGATACATCCGCGAATGTGAAGCATCCCCCTCTGCTGCAAAGGGATTAGCCACGAACCGTTGCGCCGTGAGCGCCGTGCGTTCGAGATAGCCGCGGGCCAGTCCAGGCCCACTCATGTACAGCTCCCCCACCACACCCGCCGGAACCGGCCGGAGTCGGTCATCGAGCACATGACCGGCCATACTCTGTGTGGGAGAGCCTATGTCGACAGCCCCGCCGGGGACGAGCGGGGCGGACAGACTGCAGATGACGGTCGTTTCGGTAGGACCGTAGGCGTTGTGGAACTGCCGACCACGGGCCCACCGTCCCATCAGCTCCGCGGTGAAGGTTTCCCCACCGACGGCGAGCGCGCGAAGTTCGGGAAGGTCGCCGGAATCCATTGTCGTCAGCGCGGCAGGCGTGATGATCGCGTGAGTGACTCGATGCTCCGCCATGATCTCGGTCAATTCCGAGCCGCCGTAGATGCCCGACGGAACGATCACCATCATCGACCCGTTCACGATGGAGATCAACAGTTCCAGCACGGAGGCGTCGAAACTGGGTGAAGCGAAATGCATTGTGCAAGAGTCACCGGAGGTCTCGAACGTGTCGTTGACGGTGGCGGCGAGCGGGGCAAGTCCGGCGTGCGTGACCGCGACCCCTTTCGGCCTTCCGGTCGACCCGGACGTGTAGATCACATAGGCCAGATTGGCGGGAACCGGCTGAGCCAGACGGTCCTGCGGTGCGATCGGCTCTGCCGACAACTGCTCGAGTTGCCGCTTTTCGTCGGGCCCGTCCAGCGCGATCCACGACACTCCGTCGGGCAGCTCGGCTACCCGGTCGGACGTCGTCAGTCCCCACCGAACACCGGAGTCGGTCACCATGTGCTCGATCCGCCCGGGGGGATACCGCAGATCGATCGGCAGGAAGGCTCCGCCGGACTTCGCGACCGCCCACACCGAGGCCACGGACTCGATGGATCGATCGAGCGCAATCGCCACCAGGTGGTCCGGTCCGACGCCGTGAGAGATCAACAGCCGAGCCAACTTCGACGACTGACCGTCGAGTTCTTCGTACGTAACCGACGTTTCGCCGAATACGAGCGCGGTACCCGTCGGATTCTTCTCGACCGCTGCCGAAAGCAAGGCCGGCAAGGTAGGAACCCGTGCAGCTCGGCTACGGCCCGGTTTCGGACGCCTGACACGTCCATTCGGTCGCTTTGCCTTACCCGACGTACTGGTCCCCGACCAATCCGAACTCACTCAACACTCCTCATCGGCGGCGCTCCCGCACAACCACCTCAGTGAGGCGCGTCGAGAACGCTCACCGTCTCTATGGACGGTTGTTGTTCAGGGCCGAAGTCTATCGACCCGAACGGGTTCAGCCGAACTGTGGCGCGCCGTGTACAGACACACCGACCGGTCGTTCGGCCTCCTCCACATCACCGTCCACGATCACCAGAGCCACCAGGTCCTCGAGATCGTCCGACTCCAATTCCGCGACCGCCGTGGCTTCCGCCGCAGTCACGAACACGTGCGTCATCCACTCGGCGACGACGAGATCGGCAGAGTCCTCGGGTGATTCGGCCCGATCGACCACCAGCACCGCACCGACCGAAGCAGCCAACACACCGGCGAACCACGCTGACGGAGAGGTGATCGCTGTGGGTACGCCCAGTCGCGACTCGTAGTCGATTCCGTAGTCCCCGACCGCCCGAACGGCCGTGGCAGCAAGGGCACCATGGCTCACCGTAGCGCCGGTCGACACATCCACCACCAGAGCCGGGCTGTCTGCGGAGAGTACGGCCACGCGGTCGGTGTACGTGATCGGACGAGCCGATCGGCCGGTCACCGAGCCGGCGGTCGCCTCGTCACCGAGATCGACGATCGTGGAGATTCGATCCCAATCCTGCGCCTGACCGGTGTCGATGACGACTGCGCTCGCGCCCACCCTGACGGCACTGTCGATGTCGTCCACCAGGGCCAGAGCGCCGCCCGCCTTGACCACCGCCCACCGGGCAACGACAGCTTCGACTGCGTCGTCGACGACGACGGCAACCGTGACGTCGGGACCTACGTTGCGATCGATCAGTTCACGGGCCAGGCGTGACGAACGTCGGTCGAGCTCGAGGTACGTGGTTTCCTCACCTGCCGAGGACAACGCCGGGGCCTCCGGATCCGCTTCCACGGTCGCAGCGAGCAATTGTGGCAACGTGCGCCCCGCCACCGCGCCCACGGCGTCGCCGACCGGTGTCGGGGATGCTGTCAACGCTGCCCGCTCGTCGTCACCGAGATCGTTGATCGCACCGACCTTGATTCCCGGAGCCGCCGCGACGGCGTCGGCGATCCTGACGAAACGATCGACCATTGCCGATACGGTCGTCTCGTCGAACAGGTCTGCGGCGTAGGCGAACTCGACCGCGAGGTCTGGTTCGCCCTCGATACCGGCCGCGGGCCTGGTCTGCACCGTCACCTGGAGATCGAACTTGGCGGTCGGCTCGAATCCCTCGACGGGCTCGACGGTCAGAGCAGGCAGCTCGAAGCGAGCCTCGCCCAGTGGTTCGACCGACAGCACGGTCTGGAACAGCGGGCTGATTCCGGGGGTTCGGTCCTGCCCGATGACGTCGACGACGTGCTCGAACGGTACGTCCGCGTTGCCGAATGCCCGCAGGTCGCTTTCCCGAATGCTGCGTACGAGATCCTCGAACGTCGCGTCAGGATCGACGCTGGTACGAAGCGCCAGCGTGTTGACGAACATTCCGACGATGTCGTCGAGTTGTTCGTCTCCCCTACCGGCAATCGGAGTTCCGACGGCGAAATCCCGTGCACCGCTGGTTCTCGCCAGCAATACCGCGAGGACGCTGTGCAACACCATGAACAGAGTCGCGTTGTTCGACCGTGCGATGTCGACGAACGCCTCGTGGGTCTGCGCGTCGAGATGTACGCGGACACTTCCGCCGTGCAGCGAGGGCTCTGCCGGTCTCGGCCGATCCCACGGCAGGGCGATGACCGGGGTGATACCGCTCAGCTCGGTGCGCCAGAAATCGACCTGCCGATTCGCTGCGGAACCCGGATCGTTCGTCGAACCCAGCACCTCGCGCTGCCACAGCGTGTAGTCGGCGTACTGGATCGGCAGCGGTGCAACCGAAGGAACCGTACCGGCTGTCGCGGCGAGGTAGGCGGTCATCACATCGCGAGCCAGCGGTGCCATCGACGCTCCGTCGCCGCTGATGTGGTGCATCACGATGACGAACACGTACTGCATGTCGCCGTCGTCCGTTCCGGCAAGTCGGAACAGTGCCCCACGCACCGGAGGCGCGGCGGTGACATCGAAGCCGTCGTACACCAGTCGACGCACCCGATCGGCGATGTCGGCTTCGCCCGTGGCGTCGATCGGATCGAGGTCGAGAGTGGTGGCCCGGGCATCCAGGACCTCCTGGAAAGCAGTGCCGTGGGCATCCTCGGGATAGCGGGTTCGCAACGTCTCGTGCCGCTCGATCGCCCACGTCGCGGCCGCCTGCAGTGCGGCCACGTCCAAATCACCGGTGAGCCGCAGCGCGAGCGGCATGTTGTACGCGCCCGACCCGGGGTCGAGTCGATTCAGTACCCACATCCGCTGCTGCGCGAGCGAAAGCGGTACCCGCTCGTCGCCCGTCCTGGGTCGAAGCGGCACGCGATGCACCGTTCCCTGGAGGTCCGTGCGCGCTGCGAGCGCTGCGACCGTCGAGTTCTCGAACAGCTCGCGCACACCCACCTGCTTGCCCAGAGCAGCGGTGATGCGAGCCGCTGCACGGGTGGCCGCCAGCGAATTTCCGCCCAGCGCGAAGAAATCGTCGTCCGATCCCACCCGATCGATACCGAGCACGTCGGTGAACACGTCGGCGATGGCGATCTCGGTCGCGGTCACCGGTGCACGGAACTCGCGGGCTTCGAACACCGGCTCCGGCAATGCTTTTCGATCGAGCTTGCCGCTGGCGTTCAGCGGGAACTCGGCGAGCACCATGATCTGGGTCGGCACCATGTAGCCGGGGAGTCGGCTGCCTGCGAACGAGGTCAGCTCGCTCACGTCCACCGACGCACCGGTACGAGGAACGACGTAGCCGACCAGGATTTCGCCCGACGCCGTCGACGTCACCAGTACGGTCGATCGGTCGACGTCGGGGTACGCCGTCAACGCCGCCTCGATCTCGCCGAGCTCGATGCGCAGGCCGCGCAGTTTCACCTGGAAGTCGGTGCGGCCGATGTACTCGAGCTCGCCGTCGACGTTCCACCGGACCAGGTCGCCGGTCCGGTACATCCGAGTACCCGGTGCACCGTACGGATCGGCAACGAACCGGTCTGCGGTCAGATCCACTCGCCCGAGGTAGCCGCGGGCCAGCTGGACTCCCGCGAGGTAGAGCTCACCCGCGACGCCGACCGGCACCGGTCGCAGCCGCGCGTCGAGCACGGTCACTCGGGTGTTGGCCACCGGCACACCGATCGGAACGCCGGCAACGTCGGCGGCGGTGACGCGGTGGTAGGTCACGTCCACCGCAGCCTCGGTGGGGCCGTACAGGTTGTGCAGGTCCGTGTTCGGCAGTGCCGTACCGATTGCCGAGGCGACCGATACCGGCAGCGCCTCACCCGACGCGAACAGCATGCGCAGGCTCGAACACTGCGAGACTCCGTCCGCTGCCGCGAACACGGCCAACATCGACGGCACGAAGTGTGCGACGGTGACCGACCGCTCGGTGACGATCTCGACCAGATAGGCCGGGTCGCGATGCCCGTCCGGTTTCGCTATCGCCAATTCGGCACCGATGTGCAACGGCCAGAACAGCTCCCACACCGACACGTCGAACGTCACCGGAGTCTTCTGCAACACCACATCGTCGACGGTCAGACCGTACTCGTCCTGCATCCACACGAGCCGGTTGACGATGGCGGCGTGAGTCACGGCAACACCCTTGGGCTTACCCGTGGAACCCGAGGTGAAGATGACGTACGCGACGTCGTCGGAGAGCAGCGCGGCGCGGCGCTCGTCGGCGCGAACCGCATCGGTGGCGAATCCGGTGAGATCGACGGAATCGACCTCGATTCGCGGTGCGGCGGGCGAGACCGAGTCCACGGCAAACGAATCCGCCTCCGTCGTGAGAATCGCAACGGGATCGGCCGTCGCCAGGATGTACTCGACGCGCTCGGCCGGCTGGTCGGGATCGATAGGAACGTACGCCCCGCCCGCGGTCAGCACCGCGTAGACACCGACGAGCATGTCCACCGATCTACGCATGGCGATGGCGACCATCGTTTCCGGGCCGACGCCCTCGCGGATCAGCAGTCGCGCAAGCGCGTTCACTCGACCCGCGAATTGCGCGTACGTCACTCGATCATCCTCGAAGGAGACCGCGATCCGGTCCGGGGACTGCGCCACCCGATCCTCGAACATCGACACGAGCGTTGCCGCGGACTCGATCTCGCGGGCAGTGTCGTTCCACTCGTCGAGTATCTGGGTGCGCTCCGCGGCGTCGAGCAGGTCGATGTCGAGAACCCGACGCGTGGGGTCCGCCGCGAACGTAGCGAGAAGCGAGACGATGCGCGCCAGGATCGACTCGACCGCACGGGTGTCGAACAGGTCGCTGATGTACTTCGCCGTCAGCGTCACTTCCTCGTTCGCCACCACCAGCAGGGTCAGCGGGTAGTGGGTGTTGTCGTTGGAGCCGACACCCTCGACGGTCATGCCGTCGATCGATGCTGCCTGCTGTGCCAACTCGGCCTCGTTCACCGGGTACGACTCGAACACCGTCAGCGTGTCGAACAGGTTGCCCAGCCCAGCATCCCGCTGGATGTCCGCCAATCCCACGTGGTGGTGATCGAGCAGATCGGCCTGCTCACCCTGGAGTCGCGTGAGGTACTGCTCCACAGTGTCGTGTGCGTCGAGGCTAACTCGTACCGGAATGGTGTTGATGAACAAGCCGATCATCGACTCGACTCCGGGCAGGTCCGCGGGCCGACCCGACACCGTGGCCCCGAACACCACGTCGTCGCGGCCCGTCATCTGAGCCAGCAGCATTCCGTATGCGGCCTGTACCAACGTGTTCACGGTGACGCCGAGGCGTCCACCGAGCGTTGTCAACGCTGCGGTGGCCTCCGCGTCGATCCGTACCTCGGTCTCCGCCGATCGGGTGGAGATCTCGCGGCCCAGCGTCGGCGGTGTCAGTAGTGTCGGCTCGTCGACGCCATCGAGCGAACGGGCCCACGCCTGCCGGGAGATCTCCGGGTCGCGCTGACCGAGCCACTGCAGGAACGAGCGATACGAGCGCGGACGCGGCATCGACGACGTGTCACTGCGGACGGCATAGAGGTAGAGCAGCTCCTTCATCACCAGCGGCAGCGACCATCCGTCCAGCAGCACGTGGTGGTTGGTCATTGCCAGTCGGTACGTCGTGGGTCCGAGGCGAATCAGCAAGAACCGCAACAACGGGGCAGTGGTGATGTCGAAATGCTCCCGCTGCTCCCCGTCCAGCGCAGCCGCGACCGCGGCCGCGCGTGCGTCGTCCTCGACATCGCTGAGATCGACAGTGCGCCAGGGTAACCGCACACCCTGCTGAACTATCTGCACACTCTCGCCGTCTGCGGTCACCGCGAACACTGCGCGCAGGTTCTCGTACCGATCCAGTAGGGCCTGCGCGGCATCGCGCAGACGCTCCTGATCGACGTCGCCTGCCAGGTCCAGCACGACCTGCATCGTGTAGACGTCCAGCGACGTGTCGGCGAACAGGGCATGGAACAGCAGGCCCTGCTGCAACGGTGCCAGCGACCACACATCGGTCAGTGCCGGATAGCGCTGCTCGAAACCGAGAATGTCGGCCTGATTCACGCGCGCCAACGGAAGGTCCGACGGAGTGAGACCACCGGCACCGGGGGTACGTGCGTGGGCCGCGAGCGAGTCGAGCAGCCCCGACCACAGTTGTGCCAGACGCGCCACGGTCGCCTCGGAGATCGCGCCCCGCGGGAACGCCAGCGAAGCACTCAGGGCGCTTCCGTCGTCGGTGTCGACCACGATGGCGTTGATATCGATCGTCTTGTTCGCGGCCATGTCCGGATCACCGGCTGCAGACAAACCTGCGGTGTCCTCGGCAGGCAACCAGCCGAGAGACTTCATGTCCTCCGGTACATCCCCGGTACCGACCCGACCGAGATAGTTGAAGCTGATCTGCCCGGTGGACAGCGGCGCCAGCTCCGTCTCGCTCGTCGGATCGAGGTAGCGCAGTAGCCCCCATCCCATTCCACGGTCGGGCAACGCCAGCATCTGCTCCTTGACGGCCTTCACGGCGTCACCGAGGGCAGAACCGCCGCCGAGAGCGTCGTCGACGTCGATTCCGGTCAGGTCGAGCCGAACAGGGAAGAGGCTGGTGAACCAGCCCACGGTCCGACCGAGATCTGCTCCGGGGACCACGGCCTCCTCGCGGCCGTGACCTTCGAGCTGAAGCAGCGTCGCGGGGGCATCGATTCCCTGTTCCTTGCGCAGCGTGGTGACTGCCAGCGCGAGTGCGGCGAGCAGTCCGTCCGCGACTCCGCCGTGGTAGATCTCGGGAACCGTGGTCAGCAACGTGCGCGTCGCATCCGACGACAGGGACATCTCGACTCGCTCGAGGGTGTCCACCACGTCGACGGTCGGCTCGAAGGCCCGCTCCCCCAGGATCGGGTCCGGGGTCCGGGCGATGCTGCGCCACTCCGGCAACTCGTGCGTGCGGCGCACCGCTTCCTCCACGAGTGCGTGTGTCCATCGCCGCATCGAAGTACCGACGTCCGGCAGCACCGGGGTGGCACCGCCGCCGATCTGCGCCCACGCGGACACGAAGTCCGGCACCAGGATTCGCCACGACACACCGTCGACGACGAGGTGATGCGCGACGACCGTCAGTGTGTTCGGTGCGCTGTCGACCCACACGAACGCGAGCATGCGCCCGTTCTCCGGATCGAGCGATCCGACCGCCGCATCCACCGCGGCGGTTCCACCGTCCGCCGCCGAGGTCGTCAGCAGCTCGTCGACGTCCACCGAACCGGGCTCGCCGACCTCGAGGCCCCAGCCACGATCGTCGTGCACGAGGGTCGACCGAAGAATGTCGTGATGATCGACGACAGCAGTGAGTGTGGCAACGACACCGTCGCGGTCGATCCCTTCCGGAAGCTCGAGTGTGAGCGCCTGATGGAAGCGACGGTACCCACCGCCGCGCTGCAGTAGTGCTGCACCGAACGGTGGCAGCGGGAGCCAGCCGACTCCACCGCCGTCGAGTTCCTCGAGCACGGCCGCGTCACTGCCCTCACCGATGACAGCCACCTCGGCCAGCCCGGCAACGGTCTTGCGCTCGAACACATCTCGTGGGCCGAACTGAATTCCCCTGGCCTTGGCACGAGAGACGAGCTGAATCGAGACGATGCTGTCGCCGCCGAGCGCGAAGAACGAATCGTCGACCCCGACGGTGTCGAGGCCGAGGACGTCTGCGAAGACCTCGGCAATGACACGTTCGGTGTCGGTTGTCGCCGTACGGAATTCGGCATCGCTGCCGAATTCCGGTTCGGGTAGTGCTCTGCGGTCCAGCTTGCCGTTCGGCCCGAGTGGGAGGGCATCGAGCACGATGAGCCCGGTCGGCACCATGTATTCCGGAACCAGGGTGGCAACCGAGGTGGTGACCGCTGCAGTGTCGATCGTCTCCCCGGCGACAGGAACGACGTACCCGACCAGTAGTTCACCTGCCGACGGCGTCCTGCGCACGAGAACCACGGCTTGGTCGACCGACGGATCTCCGGTCAACGCGGCTTCGATTTCGCCGAGCTCGATCCGCAAGCCTCGGAGTTTGACCTGGAAGTCGGTGCGGCCGAGGTACTCGAGCTCGCCGTCTGCGTTCCAGCGAACCAGGTCTCCGGTGCGATACATCCGCGAGCCGGCACTGCCGTGCGGGTCGGCTACGAACCGGTCGGCGGTGAGGTCCGGGCGGCCGAGGTATCCGCGGGCCAGTTGCCGCCCGGCGAGATACAGCTCCCCGGGTACTCCGACCGGGACCGGGTGCAGGCGTGCATCGAGCACGGTGACTCGGGTGTTCCAGACCGGAGCACCGATGGGGACCGACGCGACGTCGGCCGGCACCACGCGGTGGTAGGTGACGTCGACTGCAGCTTCGGTCGGCCCGTACAGGTTGTGCAGTTCGGTGGCGGGCAGTGCCGCGCGCAGCGCCGAGGCAACCGATGCAGGCAGTGCCTCACCCGAGGCGAAGACCGCACGCAGGCCGATGCAGTCGGAGACACCGTCGGCAGCAGCGAACACGGCCAACAGCGACGGGACGAAGTGCGCGACCGTGATGCCGCGTTCGGCGACGGTGCTCACCAGGTATGCCGGATCTCGGTGGCCGTCGGGCACCGCGATGACGAGTTCGGCACCGATCTGCAACGGCCAGAACAGTTCCCAGACCGATACGTCGAACGTGACCGGCGTCTTCTGCAACACCTTGTCCTGCTCGGTGAGACGGTATTCGTCCTGCATCCACAGCAGACGGTTGACGATGGCCTCGTGGCTGACCGCAACGCCTTTGGGGCGACCGGTGGAGCCGGAGGTGAAGATGACGTACGCGGTGTCCGCCGGTCGCAGCGGCGCGGTTCGCTCGGCATCGGTCACCGGTGCCGTGGACAGACCTGTCGTGTCGACGGTGTCGACCAGAATCCTGGCGGCGTCGGTCACGAGAGATGTGCCGTCGTGCTCGGTCGTGAGCAGTACCACCGGTGCCGCCGTGTCCAGGATGTAGCCGATTCGTTCGGCCGGAAGATCCGGGTCTACCGGGACGTAGGCACCACCGGCGGCGAGCACGGCGTAGATACCCGTGAGCATGTCGATCGAGCGGCGCATGGCCGTTGCCACCACGGTTTCCGGGCCGACCCCCTCGGCGATGAGCAGGCGCGCGAGCGCATTGACCCGCTCGGAGAATTCGCGGTAGGTCACTCGGTCGTCGGCGAAGCTCGTGGCGATGTTGTCCGGAGACGCCGCAACTCGGGCCTCGAACAGCGACACCAGAGTTGCGCCGGGATCCACCTCGTGCGCGGTGGCGTTCCATTCCTCGAGGACGCGGGTGCGTTCGCCCTCCTCGAGGATGTCGATGTCGCCGACGACTGCGTCCGGTGCATCGGTGAGCGCGTGCAGAACCCGGACGAGCCGGCGCCCGAGAGACGCCATGCTGGACTCGTCGAAAAGATCGGTGGCGTAGTCGAATTGGACGTCGATGCCGGCTGGAGCGCCGGATCGGTCGACGTTCTCCCACAGCGTCACCTGCAGGTCGAACTTTGCGAAGGCGCTGCCGAGATCGATTCCCTCGACGCTCAGCCCGGGCAGGGCCAACGTCTGACGGTTCAGGTTCTGGAACGTCAACATGACCTGGAAAATCGGGTGCCGAGCCTGAGAGCGGTCCGGGGCCAGCTCGTCGACCAGCCGCTCGAACGGCATGTCGGCGTGCCCGAAGGCACCAAGGTCGGCGTCACGAACCGCGGCGAGTTGCTCGCGCAACGTTGCCGCGGGGTTCATCGCGGTACGGAGGGCGAGCGTGTTGACGAACATGCCGACGAGCTCGTCCAGATCTGCGTCACCGCGGCCGGCGACCGGGGTTCCGATCGTCACGTCGTCGGTTCCCGCCATCGCGCCGAGGAGCACCGCGAGCGCGGTGTGCACCACCATGAAGTTCGTGGCGTTTCCGGCCCGGGCGGCCCGAGCGATGTTCGACTGCAGGGTCGAGTCGATCGAGAAGTTGTATGCCGCACCGCGATACGACGCCACCGCCGGGCGCGGCCGGTCGGTCGCGAGATCGAGCTGCGCCGGGGCACCGGCAAGAGCCGACGTCCAGTAGGCGAGCTGGTTCGCCAACGGCGAATCGGGGTCGTCCTCGGAACCGAGTACCTCGCGTTGCCAGAGCGAGTAGTCCGCGTACTGCACCGGAAGTGGAGCCCACTGGGGGCTCTCCCCCGCGGCACGGGCGGTGTAGGCCACCATGACGTCGCGCGTCAGGGGTCCCATCGAGAACCCGTCCGCGGCGATGTGGTGGGCGACGAATGCCAATACGTGCTCGGTCTCGCTGACCCGCAGGATCCGGATTCGCACCGGGACCGCTCGGGTCACATCGAATCCAGCGGACACGAAGTCGCGCAGGGACTGCTCGATCGAACTCTCGTCCACGTCGTCGACGACAACCGTCACGCCGGACTCCGCGGTACCGAGCACAACCTGCTGGCCTCGCCCGTCGACCTCCGGGTACACGGTGCGCAGAATTTCGTGCCGCGCCAGCACGTCGTACACGGCGCTGACGAGTGCATCGACATCGACGCTGCCGGACAACCGAATTGCGACCGGGATGTTGTTCACGGCGGACGTCGGATCGAACTGGCTCAGGAACCACATGCGCTGCTGGGCCATCGACAGCGGCACCGAGTCCGGTCGTGTTCGAGCCGTCAGTGCCCGGCGCGCACCGGTACCCACCTCGGACTCGATGGCGCGTGCGAGCGACTGCACCGTCGGAGACTCGAAGATCGAGCGAACCGGCACCTGTGTATCGAGCGCCGCCCCCAGCCGGGAGACCACCTGGGTGGCGATCAACGAGTTACCGCCGAGTGCGAAGAAGTCGTCGTCCAGACCGACCCGCTCCACCGAGAGCACCTCGGCGAAGACCGCCGCGACGGCCTCTTCGACCGGGTTGGTCGGTGCGCGGAACTCGGCTGTCTCGAACTGCGGTTCCGGCAATGCCTGTCGGTCCAGCTTCCCATTCGTGTTGCGGGGCAACGCATCGAGAATCACGAAAGCCGACGGAACCATGTACGACGGCAGCAGGCCGAACAGGGCTGTCCGCAACGTGTCGGCATCCACCGTGGCACCGACTGCGGGCACGACGTAGGCCACGAGTCGTGCGCCCGATCCCGTGTCCGCGAGAGCGATCACGGCGACGTCACGAATCTCGTCGAGCGATCCGAGAGCGGCATCGATGTCGCCGAGTTCGATACGGAAACCGCGAATCTTCACCTGGAAGTCGGTACGGCCGACGTACTCCAGTTCGCCGTCGGCGCGCCAGGACACGAGGTCACCGGTGCGGTACAGGCGGCCACCTGGGGTGAACGGGTCCGCGACGAAACGCTCGGCGCTCAGATCCGGCCGCGCGAAGTACCCATCGGCCAGCTGCGCACCCGCGAGGTAGAGCTCGCCGGCGACGCCGACCGGAACGGGAGCCAGACGCGAGTCCAGCACGTAGACACGGGTATTCCACTCCGGGCCACCGATGGGAACGGTGGTCGCGTCGACGGTCGACACTCGATGCGCGGTCACCGACACCGCTGCCTCGGTCGGTCCGTACAAGTTGTCCAGTCGCGCAGCAGAACTGCGTAGAGCGCGCTCGGCCGTCGCGACCGGCAGCGCCTCGCCGATCGCCAGGATCCGTGTCAGATGCCGGGGTAGGACTCCCGCCGACGCCGTGACCAATGCGTCGAGGACGGACGGCACGGTGTGCAGTGTCGTCACCGATTCCCGGTCCATCAGATCTACGAGATAGGCGGGATCGCGGTGGCCTTCGGCGTCGGCGACCACGATCGCACCACCGGAGGCGGTGGCGACCCAGAACTCCCACACGGACAGATCGAAGGTGGCGGCGGTCTTGAGCAGTACCCGGTCCGTGTTGCCCAGCCCGTAATGGGCGCTCTGCCAGAGCAACTGGTTGACGATGGCGGCGTGACCGACCGCGACGCCCTTGGGGCGGCCGGTGGATCCGGACGTGAAGATGACGTACGCGGTGTTCGCAGGCCGCAGCGGCGAGGTGCGCTCACTGTCTGTGACGGGCGCGTCCGAGACCTCTGCACCCAGCAGTCGAGGATCGGTGTCGACGAGCAGAACCGGAATCGACTCGACGTCGACATCGTCACGCGACGTGCTCAGAACCAGAGCGGGAGCAGCTACCTCGAGAATGTAGGCGTTGCGGTCCGCCGGCTGATCCGGGTCGATGGGTACGTACGCCCCGCCTGCCTTCGCGACGGCGTACATCGCCACGAGCAGATCCACCGAGCGCCTGATCGCCAGGGCAACCGTCACCTGCGGGCCGACGCCGGCACCGATCAGGACTCGAGCCAACCGGTTGATTCGACGATCGAACTCCGCGTACGACAGCGATTCTCCCGCATGGACCACCGCGATGGCGTCGGGCTGCGCCTGCACCTGTCGATCGAACAGCGATACCAGGGTCTGCGACGCATCGACATGATGATCGGTGTCGTTCCACGTGCGCACGATCCGGGTGCGCTCCTCGGGCGAGAGCAGAGCGAGATCGCCGATGACGGCCGAGGGATCCTCGGCCACTGCGGCGAGGAGGCGCACGAACCGGTCGGCGAACGCTTCGATCGTGGTGCGATCGAAAAGGTCGGTGGCGTAACTGAATTCGGCCGACAGTTCCGCAGGCGAGCCGTCCTGGTCGTAGCGATCCGAGATCGACAGTTGCAGATCGGTTTTCGCTGTCACAGCATCCGCCTCGACGGCGCTCACCGTCAGACCCGGCAGCTCGAACGTCGACTCGGCGAGGTTCTGGAAGGACAGGCCCACCTGGAACAGAGGGTTGCGCGCCGTGGACCGCACCGGGTTCAGCACCTCCACGAGACGCTCGAACGGAACGTCGGAGTGCGCGAACGCGGCCAGGTCCCGCTCGCGGGCCTGAGCGAGCAACTGGCGGAAGGTCATCGACGATTCGACGGTCGATCGGAAGACGAGAGTGTTGACGAACATCCCGATCATCGAATCGAGAGCCCGCTCGCCGCGGCCGGCGATGGGCGTTCCGACGGCGATGTCCTCGGAACCGGACAGGCGCGCGAGCAGCACCGCGAATGCCGAGTGCACCACCATGAACAACGATGCCTGCTCGGTACGTCCGAGTTCGGCGAGAGCGGCGTGCGTGCCTGCGTCGACGGTGAACCGCACGGCGTTGCCGCGGAAACTCTGCGCAGGCGGGCGCGGGCGATCGGTAGGCAGTACCAGTTGATCCGGCAGCTCGGCGAGCGCATCTTTCCAGAACGACACCTGCTGCGCTGCAACAGAATCGGGATCCGATTCGGAACCGAGCACGGTTCGCTGCCACAACGCGAAGTCGACGTACTGCACGTCGAGCGGCTCCCAATCCGGCGCCGACCCTGCAGATCTCGCGGTGTACGCGGTCATGACGTCGACGGCCAGCGGGCCCATCGACGCGCCGTCGGCCGACACGTGGTGTACGACGAAGGCCAAGACATGCTCGTTCTCACCGACGCGGAACACACGCGCGTCGACCGGCACCTCGACGGTGACATCGAAGCCGCGTCCGAAGAACTCCGTGACTGCCGCAACGACATTCGTACCGGCCACGTCGCGGACGGCGAGGTCCATCGGCACCTCGGACGCCGGGAGCACCTGCTGGAACGGGCCCTGTGCCGAGTCCGGGTACCGGGTACGAAGAGACTCGTGACGTTCTACGACGTCGCGTACCGCCGACTGCAGCGCAGCGACGTCGAGCTCGCCGGACAACCGCACGGCGAACGGAATGTTGTCCACCGACGACGTCGTGTCGAACTGGTTGAGGAACCAGTACCGCTGCTGCGCCGGCGAGAGCGGCGGGCGCTCGGGACGCGGACCTGCCACGAGTGCAGCTCGACCGCCCGAACCGACAGCGCTCTCCACGTGCGCCACCAGCGCGGCGACGGTCGAGCTCTCGAACAGCGCGCGCACCGGCACGACGGTGTCCAGGGCCGCGCCGAGTCGCGAGACCACCTGGGTGGCGATCAAAGAATTACCGCCGAGGGCGAAGAAGTCGTCGTCCAGTCCCACTCGATCGATGTGCAGGACATCGGCGAACACTCCGGCGACGATCTCTTCGACCGCGGTGGTGGGTGCTCGGAATTCACGGGCCTCGAACACCGGTGCGGGAAGTGCGGCGCGATCCAACTTGCCGACCGGGGTCAGCGGAACGGCGTCGAGCACGATGATCGACGACGGAATCATGTAGGCCGGCAGTGATTTTCCGACGAATGCGGTCAACTCGTCCACGTCGACGACGGAACCGCGCGTCGGCAGCACGTACGACACGAGGGTCGTGACGCCCGACGGCAGTTCGTGACCGAGCGTGACGGCGAAGTCGACCTCGGGAACGGCGGTGAGCGCGGAATCGATCTCGCCGAGCTCGATACGGAAGCCGCGCACCTTGACCTGGAAGTCGGTGCGCCCGACGAACTGCAGCTGCAGGTCGTCGGTCCATCGCACGACGTCGCCGGTGCGGTACATCCGTGCGCCGTCGATGCCGTACGGGTTGGCCACGAAGCGCTCGGAAGACAGACCGGGCCTACCGAGATAGCCGCGAGCGAGCGCACCGCCTGACAGATACAGCTCTCCCGCCACTCCGGACGGCACCGGGCGCAGTCGGTCGTCGAGGATCAGCGCCGACATTCCGTGAATCGGCCGACCCACGGTGATCGGCTCGCCGGGGATCAGGCTCGCGAAGCTTGAGATAATCGTAGTCTCGGTGGGGCCGTATCCGTTGAAGTACTTACGGCCCGGTGCCCACCGCTCTAGCAGCTCCGGTGTCGTCACGTCACCACCGACCGAGAACACCTCGAGAGAATCCATTCCCGCCGGATCCATCGTGCCGAGAACCGCGGGCGTGATGATGGCGTGGGTGACCTTCTCCGCCTTCAGCAATGCGGACAGCTCGGTGCCGCCGAGAATGGATGCAGGCACGACCACCAACGTCGCGCCGACGGAGAACGCCGCCATCCACTCCAGGACCGAAGGGTCGAAGTTGGGCGAGCAGACGTGCAGGAACTTCGAGGCCGGTTTCAGGTGGTACAGGTCGGTTGCTGCGTCGAGTACACCGCCGAGTCCGGCGTGCGTGACGACAACGCCCTTCGGCTTGCCCGTGGAGCCCGAGGTGTAGATGACGTAGGCCGGGTTCTGGAACGTGACGGGTCGCAGGCGGTCGGCGTCGGTGACCGGCTCGGCAGAGCGGGTGCGGACCTCGGCCACGAACTCCTCGTCGTCGACGCTCAGCCAGACCGGATCCTGCTGTCCGCCGGCAAGCCGATCCGCGTGCGCACGGGTGGTCAGGCCGAGTACGGCCTCGGAGTCCGAGAGCATGTGAGCGATGCGATCCTGCGGGTACGTCGGGTCGACGGGTAGGTGCGCAGCCCCGGATTTGGCCACTGCCCAAACCGCGAGCACCATGAAGTAGGAGCGCTGGAATCCCAGAGCCACAACGGATTCGGGTCCGGCCCCGCGCTCGATGAGCACCCGGGCGAGCTGCGAGGACGTCGCGTCTAGTTCGGCGTACGAGATCGAGCGGCCCTCGTAGCGTATCGCGGTCGCCGACGGGTCGAGTGCAGCTCCGGCAGCGAAGATCTCGGCCAGAGTTCCGCCGGCCAGCACCTCGTCTCCGTGTACGTGCGTGAGCCGGTCGTTCTCGTCGTCGTACAGGATCGGGAGATCCCCCACCGGTGCGCTCGGGGTCCGAACCACAGCGGCGAAGAGCCACCGTAGTCGGCGGGAGAACACCTCGATCGTGTTCTCGTCGAACAGGTCTCGCGCGAACAGGAAGCTGGCCGACATGCCGGCACCGTCGGGCTTCTCGTGCAGTGTCAGCGACAGATCAAACTTCGCCGTCTCTATCTCGAAGTCGACGGCGGAGACCTCGAGTCCGGGCAGACGGAAGGAGCTCGGCGGAAGGTTTTCGAAGGCGATCGCAACTTGGAAGAGCGGATGGCGGGCGGTGGATCGCTCGGGATCGAGCAGATCGACCAAGCGCTCGAACGGTATGTCCGCGTGTGCGAACGCGGCGAGATCGACCTCCCGCACGGCGGCGAGCATCTGGTCGAAACCGAGTGCGCGATCGACCTTCGTTCGCAGTACCAGAGTATTGACGAACATTCCGACGACATCGTCGAGCGCAGCGTCGCCGCGGCCCGCTACCGCGGTACCGACCGCAACGTCGTCCGAGTTCGACATGCGAGCGAGGAACACCGCAAAAGCAGTGTGCATCACCATGAACAGGGTCGTTCCCGAGGTACGGGCCATCTCTGCGAGACCCGCATGGACGTCGGCATCGATGTCGAAGGAGAATCGACCACCGGTGTACGACTGAACAGGTGGACGGGGGCGATCGACCGGCAACGACAGCTCGGCGGGCAGGTCCGCCAACGCAGTTCGCCAGTAATCCGCCTGCCGCGAGATCAGACTCGTCGGGTCCGATTCGGCACCGAGAACCGAACGCTGCCACAACGCGAAGTCGATGTACTGCACGGGTAACGGTGACCACTGCGGAGCGTCGCCGCCTGCTCGGGCCACGTATGCGGTCATCACGTCGCGAGTCAACGGTCCCATCGACCAACCGTCGGCGCTGATGTGGTGGACGACGACCACGAGAACGTACTGCTGCGCAGAGGCTTCGAGCAGTCGAGCGCGCAACGGGACCGAGGCCGTCACATCGAATCCTGCGGAGACGAACGCGGTGACGTCCTCGAGAATCGTTCCCGCCGAGGAGGGGACCGGAGTCAGATCGGGCAGCGCCGAACTAACGGGCAGCACAACCTGGTAGCCGGACCCGTCCTGGTTCGGATACACGGTACGCAGGGATTCGTGGCGGTCGAGCAAGTCGGCCACGGCTGCCCGGAGTGCGTCGACATCGAGTTCGCCTGACAGCCTGATGGCCACTGGGATGTTGTTGACGGCAGATTCCGGCTCGAAGCGGTTGAGGAACCACATTCGTTGCTGCGCAAGCGAAAGCGGGATGCTCTCCGGTCGTTCCTGTGGCACCAGCGGGGCGCTCCCGCCATGACCGACATGGCTTTCCATGCGCGCGGCTAAGGCACCCACGGTGCTCGCCTCGAAAAGCATCCGTACCGCAACGGTGGTTCCCAACTCCGTCCCGAGCCGCGACGCCACCTGGGTCGCCACCAATGAGTTGCCACCGAGCGCGAAGAAGTCGTCGTCCACACCGACGCGGTCGACACCCAGAACGTCACCGAACACTGCGGCGACGATCTCCTCCACCGGGTTCGACGGGGCGCGGTACTCGGTTTCCTCGACTGTGACGTCCGGCAATGCTTTTCGATCGAGCTTGCCACTGGAGCCGATCGGCAGTCGATCGAGCACCACAATCGTGCGCGGCACCATGTACGTCGCCAGACGCTCACCCAGCGCTTCACGGAGAGCCTCGGTGTCGACGGTCCCACTCTCGGTATCGCTGTCCACGACGATGTAGGCGACCAATTGCTCGCGGCGCACCACCGTCACTGCCTGGCGAACCGATGGTAGTTCGGTCAGTGCCGATTCGATCTCACCGAGCTCGATGCGAAGACCGCGCAATTTGACCTGGAAATCGGACCGACCGACATACTCGATCTCACCGTCGGGCGTCCATTTCACGACGTCACCGGTTCGATACATGCGCACGCCGCTCCCCCGCGACGGATCGGCGACGAAGGGGTTGGCGACGAACCGCTCCGCGGTCAGGTCGGGCCGTTCGACGTACGCCCGCGCCAGCTGAACACCCGCCAAGTAGAGCTCACCCTCGACACCGACCGGGACCGGCCGGAGCCGCGCATCGAGCACGAACACCGAGGTGTTCCACACGGGCGCACCGATGGGCACCGAGGTGGTGTCGGAGTCGGTCACGGTATGGAAGGTGACCTCGACTGCCGCCTCGGTGGGGCCGTACAGGTTGAGCACGTCGATCTCGGGCAACAACGCCCGCAATTCGTGCGCGGTCGCAGCAGCGAGAGCCTCGCCGGAGGCGAGCACACGGCGCAGCGAACGCGCGGCGACGGGGCGGCGCCGGACCTCCGGTACGAAGACCGACATCATCGACGGCACGAAGTGGGCCGTCGTGATCTGCTCGCGTTCGATCAGATCGAGCATGTACGACGGGTCGCGGTGGCCGTCGGGAGCCGCCAGAACCAGCGTCGCGCCGTTCTGCAGCGCTCCGAACAGCTCACCGACGGAGACGTCGAAGGTGACCGGCGTCTTCTGAACGACAATATCGTCCGGCGTCGACGGGAACCGACCCTGCATCCAGAGCAATCGGTTGCGAATTGCCGAGTGCGAGACGGCAACCCCCTTCGGCCGTCCGGTCGAACCCGACGTGAAGATTACGTACGCGATGTTCGTCTCGCGGAGCGGGGACAGTCGTTCGTCGGGGGTCAGCACATCGGCGGACAGCGCGCTCAGATCGAGAGTATCGATATCGACGGTGGAGAATCCGTCGATGTCCACGTGGTCACGGGTAGTCGAGAGCACACAGACCGGTGCGGCTGTGGATGCGATGTAGCGATTGCGATCGACGGGCTGAGTGGGATCGATCGGAACGTACGCGCCACCCGCTTTCAGGATCGCGTACATGCCGACCATCATCTCCACGCTGCGGTCGATGGCGAGACCGACGGTGCGCTCGGGGCCGACTCCGAGCGAGACCAGATGTCGCGCCAGGCGATTGACTCGCTCGTCGAACTCCCGATACGTCAGATGCTCGGTGTCGTACACCAGGGCAGATGCCTCGGGAGTGGCGGCAACCTGCGCCTCGAACAACTGCACCAGGGTAGAGCCCGTCGGGACCTCGTGGGCCGTCGAGTTCCAGGACGTCACCACCCGGTCCAATTCGCCGGCATCGAGGATGTCGACGTTTCCGATCGGGGCCGCCGGGGTCTGCACCATCGCCGAGAGCACCCGGAGGAACCGCCGACCGAATTCGGCCATCGTGGTTTCGTCGAAGAGGTCGGCGGCGTAGGTCAGCGCAACGGTCAAACCCGAGGGATCGCTCTCTGCGGCAATCGAATTCCACAAAGTAACCTGTAGGTCGAACTTTGCCAGATCGGCCTCGTAGTCGAGTGCGGCAACGCGAAGACCCGGGATCTCCACGGAGGTCTGGTCGAGGTTCTGGAACGTGAGCATCACCTGGAAGAGTGGATGCCTGGCCTGGGACCGCGTCGGAGCCAACGCGTCGACCAACTTCTCGAACGGCACGTCCGCGTGCGAGAACGCCGCTAGGTCGACGCCCCTCACCTCGCGCAGGAAGTCTTCGATTGTCGCGTCCGGTTCGACGGCGGTGCGCAGAACCAGGGTGTTGACGAACATACCGATGACGTCGTCGAGGACTGCGTCACCACGTCCGGCGACCGGTGTACCGATCGAGATGTCCTCGCTGGAAGACAGTTTGGCGAGAAGAATGGCCAGAGCAGCATGCACGACCATGAAGGTCGTCGCACCGTGGGCGCGGCCGAGCTTCTCGGTCGCGAGGACCAGGTCGGCGTCGATCTCGAACTTGTACGTTCCGCCTCGGGTCGTGGCGACGGCAGGACGGGGCCGGTCGGTGGGTAGTTCGAGTTGATCGGGTGCTCCGCCGAGGCGTCCGCGCCAATAATCCTGCTGAGCGGAGAGCACCGACTCGGGGTCGTCCTCGCTACCGAGGACGGCTCTCTGCCACAGCGTGAAGTCGGCGTAGTGCACCTCGAGCGGAGTCCACTGTGGTTCCTGCCCGTTGGTGCGGGCAACGTAGGCCCCCACCACGTCTCGGGTCAGCGGGCCCATCGAGAATCCGTCGGCCGCGATGTGGTGTACCACGAACGCGAGCACGTGCTCGGTCTCGGACGTCTCGAGAAGCACTGCGCGGAACGGTAGCTGTATCGCCAGATCGAAGGGCCTGAGTGCGAACTCGAGCAGCACGGCGGGGACGTCGGCACCGGCTGCCGTCGCTCGCTCCAATTCCACTGTCACCGAATCCGATTCGAGCACCCGCTGGAAGCCGATACCGTCGTGGTCGGGGTAGACCGTCCGTAGCGACTCGTGCCGATCCAATACGTCGACCAAGGCCGACTGCAGGGCCGTGAAGTCGAGTACTCCACTCAACGCGATGGCGACCGGGATGTTGTTGACAGCCGAGTCCGGCTCGAATCGGTTGAGGAACCACATCCGTTGTTGGGCAAGCGACAGCGGCACACGTTCGGGCCGCTGCTGCGCAACCAACGCCGGTCGCGCGTGCGTCGAGCCTGCGGCGTCGACTGTCGCGGCGAGTTCGGCGACGGTCGGTGCGTCGAAGAACGACCGCACATCCACCGCAGTGCCCAGCTCGGCGTTGACCCGCGCGATCACGCGGGTGGCGTTGAGCGAGTTGCCGCCGAGTGCGAAGAAGTCGTCGTCGACGCCGATACGGTCGATGCCGAGCACGGTCTCGAAGATCGCGACCAATGCCGACTCGGTCTCCGTGCTCGGTGCGCGGTACTCCCGCGCCAGGGACGCGAAATCGGGAGCGGGCAACGCTTTTCGGTCGAGCTTTCCGCTGGCGTTCAGCGGAAACTCGTCCAGGACGACGAACACCGACGGCACCATGTACTCGGGCATGCGGCGTCTCACCGCGTCCGCGAGGCCGTCGTGGTCCAGATCGGGATCGGTACTGACGACGTAGCCGACGAGCTGTTGTTCCGACTGCTCCGACGAATGAAGCAGTACAGCCGCCTGGGTCACCTCAGGCTCGGCGAGCAGGGCCGATTCGATTTCGCCCAGCTCGATACGCAGGCCGCGCAGCTTGACCTGGAAGTCGGTGCGCCCGATGTATTCGATGAGGCCGTCGCCGCGTCGACGCACCAGGTCGCCGGTGCGGTACATGCGGTCACCCGGCTCACCGAACGGGTCGGCCACGAACCGATCGGCTGTCAGGTCGGTGCGTCCGAGGTATCCGCGAGCGAGCTGCACGCCCGCCAGATAGAGCTCGCCCTCGACTCCACGGGGCGATCGCCGCAGTCCTTCGTCGAGCACGTACAGATCGGTGTCGTCGACGGCAGCGCCGATGGGAACCGAAGCTTCTTCCACCTGCTGGGTTCGGTAGTACGTGACGTCGACGGCCGCTTCGGTGGGACCGTACAGGTTGTGGAGTTCCGCGTTCGAGATCTCGTGGAACGCGTTGACGGTGCGCGCCGGGAGAGCCTCGCCGGAGGCGAACACCATCCGAAGCGAATCGGCCTGCGCAGCAGTGGGTTCGGCGACGTACACCGAGAGCATGGAGGGCACGAAGTGCGTCACGCTCACGCCGCGCTCGCCGATGACGCGGGCGAGGTAGGCGGGGTCGCGGTGACCCTCGGGCTCGGCGATCACGAGCGTGGCACCGATCTGCAACGGCCAGAAGAACTCCCACACCGATACGTCGAACGTGAACGGAGTCTTCTGCAACACGACGTCGGCAGCACTCATCGAGTACTCCCGCTGACGCCAGGAGATGTTGGCGACGATGGCCCGGTGGCTCACCGCCACACCCTTCGGACGTCCCGTCGAACCGGAGGTGAAGATGACGTAGGCGAGATCGTCCTCGGTCAGGGCGGAGAGCCGATCCGCATCGGTGATCCGTCCTCCCGGCACATCGGTCAGGTCGAGCTCGTCGACGAGAACGGTGGCGGTGCCCTCGGGCAACTGCGGTAGGTCGTTCGTGGTCGTCAGGACCAGGACAGGTGTCGCGATGTCGAGAACGTAGCCGAGTCGGTCGACCGGATGATCCGGGTCCAACGGCACGTAGGCTCCGCCTGCTGCCGAGATGGCATACATACCCACCAGCAGATCGAACGATCGGCGGATCGACAGTCCCACCGCTGAATCGGGGCCGACTCCCCGTGCGATCAGTACGCGGGCGAGACGCTCCACCGAGGCGGCGAACTCGGCGTAGGTTCGGGTGTCGTCGCCGAAGACGAGGGCAGGTGCGTCCGGGGTGCGCTCGGCCTGGTCGGCGAACAGCGCGTACAGCATGGCGGCTTCGGGATGGGCGGAGTTCGACGTCGACTCGTCGCCGCCGAGAACCGACACGGCATCCGCGACCACGGTGGATACGACCGCGTCCAGTCCACCCTCGGTGGCCTCGATGAGGCCCGCAAGCGTGTTGGACAGCACGACCGGGACCAGCGCGTCGGGGCCGAGGACGCCCCCCATGGCCGCATCGAGGGTGGTGATCTCCTCGTCCAGGCGGGCGTAGGTCAGTTCCGTACCGAGGTGCGTGAGAGCTACGCGGTCCGGTTCGACCGCTGCGACCCTCCGAACCAAGCGCGGAAGGTCCTCGACCGTCAGAGCTGCATCGCTTCGACGTCCTACCGCCATCTACCTTTTCCTCCTGATCGATCCACGTGCACAACCGGCGAGCTCGGCATTCGTCACGACGACGCGATCACCGACTCCGCCCGTTCGATCAACGATGCCAGAGCGGTGTTCAGCCCCTCCGCACCGAGGGCGGGCAAGATCCCCGGAACCAGTGCCGACAGAGTGACCGTCACCAGAGCCTGCGGCTTCATCGCCGAGCCCATCGTTGCCGACATCTGAGCCAGTTTGGCGTGCAGAGCAGCAAAATCGACCGTCGTCGACTCGTGTTCGAGTGCCACCGCATCGGGTGCGACGGCCGCTGCGCGGGCAACGAGATCGGGCAGATCGTCCACCGTCTTGGGCTTGGTTCGCGGTGCGAACTCCGCCTTCTCCTCCTCGGAGAGGATGTCGATGGACCGCAGCACCACATCCGGATCCGAGACCACGGCGTTCAGAATCCGCAGCAGCCGATCTGCGAACGTCGCGATCGACGACTCGTCGAGGATCGCCGTCGCGTAGGTGAACGTCGCCTCGATGTCGCGCAGTGCTCCGGTGTCGTCGAATCGTTCGACGGCGGTCAGCTGCAGATCGAACTTGGCCTGGTCGTCGCCCGCGGGCAAGGCCTGTACGTGCAGACCCGGCAACTCGAACGATCCGGTCACGTGGTTCTGGAACGTCAGCATCGCCTGGAACAGCGGAGTGTAAGCACTCGACCGCGCCCGGCCCAGTGCGTCGACGAGCCGCTCGAACGGGACGTCCGCGTGACCGAACGCAGCCAGATCCTTGTCCTTGGCCTGCCGCAGCAGCTCGGCGAACGTGCCGCTCTGATCGAGTCGAGTTCGCAACACGAGGGTGTTGACGAACATGCCGACGAGCTCGTCGAGTTGCTGTTCACCGCGACCGGCAGTGGGTGTGCCGATGCTGATGTCGGAGGAGTTGCTCAACCTCGAGAGCAGCACGGCGAAGGCACTGTGCACCACCATGAACGTCGTCGCCGAGTGTTCGCGAGCGATCTTCTCGATCGCCGATGCGATGTCGGTGCCGAACGAGAATTCGTACGACGCACCCTGCATCGTCGGGCGAGGCGGTCGCGGCCGATCCAGCGGGAGCGCCAACTGTTCGGGCGCTCCTGCCAACTCGGTCGTCCAATACGCCAGTTGCTTCGCGAGTGGACTCTCGGGATCATCCTCGCTGCCGAGCACGTCACGCTGCCACAGCGCGAAGTCGGCGTACTGGACCGGCAGCGGAGTCCATGCCGGCATCTCCCCCGCAATCCGAGCGGTGTACGCCACCATGACATCGCGGATCAGCGGACCCATCGAGAAACCGTCGGCAGCAATGTGGTGTGCCACCACGGCGAGCACGTGCTCGTTGTCGGCGACCTGCAGCAACGCAGCGCGCACCGGAACCGACTTCGTGACGTCGAACCCGGCACCGAGGGTCTCGGTCAGGCGGGAGATCACTGCATCCGGTTCCACCCGCTCGGGCGTCAGATCGACCCCTACCTCGGCGACGGAAACGATCTGCTGCACCGGCCCGTCCACAGAATCGGGGTACGCCGTGCGCAGAATTTCGTGGCGCCCCAGAACGTCGTCGAATGCCCCACGCAGGGAGTCGACGTCGAGTGCGCCGGTCAGCCGGACCGCGACAGGAATGTTGTACGCCGAGGAACCGGGGTCGATCCGGTTGATCGTCCACATTCTTTCCTGAGCGATCGAGAGTGGAAGCAGATCGGGTCGCTCACGAACGGTCAGTTCTCGGCGCGCACCGCCGCCGACGAGCGGGGCGATGTGGGCGGCCAGGCCTGCGACGGTGGACGCCGCGAACACTGCTCGCACCGGAATCTGGGCGTCGAGAGCCTGTCCCAGCCGCGAGACCAATTGCGTTGCGACCAAAGAGTTTCCACCGCGCGCGAAGAAATCGTCGTCGAGTCCGGCACGGTCCAGACCGAGCAGTTCCGCCACGGTGGCCGCGACGATCTCTTCGACCGGAGTGACCGGAGCGCGGAACTCGGCAACCTCGAACTGCGGTGCCGGAAGTGCCCGTCGATCCAGTTTGCCGTTGGCGTTGAGCGGAAGGGCATCGAGGACGACGAACGCTGCCGGAACCATGTACGACGGCACGGCGCGGGCGAGTTCGGCTTCGACACTCGCCACGTCGAGTACTGCTCCGGACGTACCGACGACGTAGGCAACCAGCTGGTCCCCCATCGATTCGCCGGTGTGCACCACGACGGCGGTGTCGGCCACCGTCGCCTGTGTGCGCAGGGCTGCCTCGATCTCACCGAGCTCGATGCGGAAGCCGCGAATCTTGACCTGGAAGTCGGCGCGCTCGATGTATTCGAGGCGGGCCGCGCCAGGTGCTCCGTCGACGACCGGAACCCGCCAGCGCACGAGGTCGCCCGTGCGATACATCCGCATTCCGTTCGCGTCGAACGGATTCGCCACGAACCGTTCGGCGGTGAGGTCCGCACGCCCGAAATATCCTCGCGCCAGCTGTGCACCGGCGAGATACAGCTCTCCCGTGACTCCGGCAGGAACCGGATGAAGGCGCGAGTCCAGCACGAACACGGCGGTGTTGGCCTCGGGCACGCCGATCGGCACGGTGACGGTGTCGGCATCGGTGACCGGATGCGAGGTCACCGACACCGCAGCCTCGGTCGGACCGTAGAGGTTGAACAGCTCGGCGGAACCGTTGTGCCGCCGGAAGTCCTGTGCCACCGCTGCGGGTAGTGCTTCACCGATGGCCAGGACACGTCGCAGATCGGGTGACAGCTCGCCCGCGGCAACGGTGCCGAGCATCGACAACATCGACGGCACCAGATGCAACGTCGTCACCGCGTGCCGACGGATCAGCGTGAGCAGGTAGTCGGGATCGCGATGACCCTCCGGGTTCGCGATGACGAGTCGCCCACCCGAGGTCAGTTGCGACCAGAACTCCCACACCGACAGGTCGAACGTCGCTGCGGTCTTGAGCAGAGACGCATCGGTCTCGTCGAGGCCGTACTCCGCGCGCAGCCAGTTCAACTGGTTCACCACTGCGCCGTGCGAGACCGCCACGCCCTTGGGCCGGCCGGTGGAGCCGGACGTGAAGATGACGTAGGCCGTGGTGTCGGCGGAGAGTTCACCGCAGCGCTCGGAGGTCTCGACCGGCGCGGACGAGTAGACCTCGAGATCGAGTTGCGCCAGATCGACGACCGTTGCTGCAGAGGAGATCTCCGGGCCGACAGCGCCGGATGTCAGTACGCACAGCGGAGCTGCGGTCTCCAACACGAGCGCGTTGCGCTCGGCCGGCTGATCCGGATCGATCGGAACGTAGGCACCTCCGGCCACGGAGACGGCGTACATGCCGACGAGCAGATCCACCGAACGCCGAATGGCAAGCCCCACCGGCACTTCGGGTCCGACACCCAGACCGATCAGATGACGGGCCAGACGCGACACCCCCTCGGAGAACTCGCCGTACGTCAGTGTGCCGTCGTCGTGCACGAGTGCAACGGCGTCACCGTTGCGCGCTGCCGAGCCCGCGAACAGATCGGCGAGCGTGGTGCCATCTGCCGAATCGAACTCGCGGTCGGTGTCGTTCCATTCCTCGACGATGGCGGGCAGCTCACCGTCGAGGAACAGATCGAGATCGCCGATCGGGGTCGACGGTGCCGCTGTGACAGCGTCGAGCACGGCCTCGAACCGGGCTACGAGCGAACGCGCGGTGCGCTCGTCGAACAGGTCGGTCGCGTAGGTCAACAACGCATCGGCCCCGCCCGACGACTCGTCGCCGCTCGATGCGTCGGAGACGATCAGATGTAGGTCGAACTGCGACGTTCCGGTCTCGGTGTCCAGGGCCGAGATGTCCAGTCCGTCGAGCTCGAATTCTCGGCGCGCGAAGTTCTGGAACGAGAAGCCGACCTGGAACAGCGGGTGACGCGCCGTCGACCGGGTGGGGTTGACGACCTCGACGAGCCGCTCGAACGGTATGTCGGAGTTGGCGAAAGCCTGCAGATCGGTTTCCCGAGCCGCGTCGAGGAGGTCCTCGAAGCTCGCTCCGCCCGCCACGTCGAGCCGCAGCACCAACGTGTTCACGAACATCCCGACGAGGTTCTCGATCTCCGCTTCGCCGCGACCAGCGATCGGAGTCCCGACGACGATGTCCGACGACCCCGACATGCGCGAGAGCAGCACGGCGAACGCCGCGTGCACGGCCATGAACACCGTCGCGTTGCGTGCGCGTGCCAGTTCGGTCAGTCGAGCGTGCGCGGCTGCGTCGATCCGGAAGTCGACGCGGCTGCCCCGGAAGGTCTGCTCGGCCGGTCGCGGGCGATCGAGCGGTAGTTCGATCTGCTCGGGCAGCTCGGCCAGAGCGCTTCCCCAGTACCGAATCTGCTGCGCAGCAATCGATTCCGAATCCTCCTCGGATCCGAGAACCTGGCGTTGCCACAGCGCGTAGTCGGCGTACTGCACCGGCAACGGTGCCCACGCCGGATCGGAACCACGGGTGCGCGCGGCGTATGCGGTCATGACGTCGGTGGACAACGGCATCACCGACAGACCGTCGGCGCTGATGTGGTGGATGACCATGCCGAGTACGAATTCGGTGTTCGAGACTCGGAAGAGTGCGGTCTTCAGCGGAACCTGGGTGGTGACGTCGAACGTCGCCGACAGGAGCTCCAGAACCCGCGCGGTCACCGACTCCGCGTCGGTGTCGATCACCTCGAGAGTGGTGGGCACCTGGGACATCGGCACGATCACCTGATGCGGGCCTTCGGGTGAATCCGGGTAGACCGATCGCAGAGTCTCGTGACGTTCGATCACGTCGGAGACGGCACGCTGCAACGCGTCGACGTCGAGACGCCCGCTGAGCCGAAGCGCGAACGGGATGTTGTACGCCGTGGACTCGGAATCGAAGCGGTTGAGGAACCACATCCGCTGCTGCGCGAGCGAGAGCGGCACTCGGCTCGGTCGCGTCGATGCCACCAGCGCCGGACGCGCGCCTGCGCCCGAACCCTGCTCGACCCGCGCTGCCAGAGCCGCGACGGTCGGGGCTTCGAACAGTGCGCGGACGGGGACAGTGGTGTCCGCTGCGGCACCCAGCCTGGACACCACTTGCGTTGCCACCAGCGAATTGCCGCCGAGCTCGAAGAAGTCGTCGTCGAGACCGACGCGCTCGACGCCGAGAACGTCGGCGAACACGTCAGCGACCATTTCCTCCACCGGAGTGGTCGGTGGTCGGAACTCACGTGTGCGCGCGGCCGGCTCGGGCAGCGCTCGTCGGTCCAGTTTTCCGTTGCCGGTCAACGGAATCGCGTCGAGAACCACGAACGCCGAGGGCACCATGTACTCGGGAAGGTGCTCCCCGATCGCTGTCCAGACGACGTCGATGTCGACGGTCGACTCGGCCGCGGGCACGACATAGGCAACCAGGCGTGCGGCACCGGGAGTGTCCTCGCGCACGATCACCGCGGCCTGCCCGACGGTAGGAGCGGTGGCGACGGCGGATTCGACCTCGCCCAGCTCGATTCGGAAACCGCGGATCTTGACCTGATCGTCGGCGCGACCGACGAATTCGAGTTCGCCATCGGTCGACCACCGTGCCACGTCGCCGGTGCGGTACAGGACCGATCCGTCGCCTGCGAAAGGATCGGCGACGAACCTCGTTGCGCTCAGTCCGGCTCGCCCGAGATACCCGCGCGCGACCTGACCACCGGAGACGTACATCTCCCCCGGCACGCCTGCTGGCACCAGGGACAGTCGCGAATCCAGTACGTACACCGAGAGCCCGGAGATGGCGCGTCCCACCAGAGATCCCGAAGCCTGCGCTGCGGACTGCGCGTCCACGACGCGGTGCGAGACGTGGACGGTGGTTTCGGTGATGCCGTACATGTTGACCAGTTGCGGGGATTCGTCGCCGTGACGATCGAACCAACCGGCCAGTCGTCGCAGTTCGAGCGCCTCGCCACCGAACACGATGTACCGCAACGAATAGTCGCCTGTCGAGCCTGCGGTCCGATCGACCTGATCGAGCTGGTAGAACGCCGACGGAGTCTGGTTGAGAACGGTGACACGCTCACGAACGAGCAGCTCTCGCAATGCTTCCGGCGACCTGGAGGTGAAGTAGTCGACCACGACGACGCTGCCGCCGGTGGTGAGCGGGCCCCACAGTTCCCACACCGAGAAGTCGAACGCGAACGAGTGGAACAGCGTCCACACGTCGCCTCGACCGAAGTCGAAGTGCCGCTCGGTGTTCGCCAACAGCCGTACGACGTTGCGATGCGGAACGAGCACGCCCTTGGGCTTGCCCGTCGAGCCCGAGGTGTAGATCACGTACGCCGTCGCAGCCGCGGTCGCCGGAATCGGATCGGCCACCGACACGTCGCCCGCGATCGAGGCGGTGTCGATATCGATCCGGGGAAGCGCGGCGGGTAGCTCCACGTCCACACCGGTCCACGTCAGGACGGCCACCGGACGAGAATCGGTGAGTACGAACTCGATACGGTCGGCCGGGTAGGACGGATCGATCGGAACGTAGGCACCGCCGGCTTTGAGCACCGCGAGCAGTGCCACGACGAGATCGGCGGTACGCGGCAGCACGACGGCCACCAGCGACTCCGGCCCGACTCCCTGGCCGGCGAGAATTCTCGCCAGTGCCGTCGAGGACTCGTCGATCTCTCGGTAACTCCTGGTGGCACCCTCGAACACCACTGCGGGAGCGTCCGGGTCCTCGGCCACCCGAGCGGCGAAGAGATCGACGATCGTGTCGAGCGAATCGGCAACGGCAGGCGCGTCCTGGGCGAGTGCGAGAACACGGCCGCGTTCGGCGTCGTCCATCACAGGGACGTCGCCGATTCGCTGACCAGGATTGCTTGCCACGGACTCGAGGACGCGGATCAGGCGTTCCCCGATCACACGCGCTGTGCTGTCGTCGTACAGGTCGCGAGCAAAGGTGACGTCGACGGTCATGCCGCCGTCGACGTGGTTCTCGGTGAACGTGAACTGAACGTCGAACTTGGCCGTCTCGACGTCGAGATCGACTCCGCGCACGCTCAGTCCGGGGAGCTCGAGCTCGGTCTGCTCCATGTTCTGCACGGTGAGCATCACCTGGACGAGCGGGTGCCGAGCCGCCGACCGCGGTGGGTCGAGTACCTCGACGAGCCGCTCGAACGGCACCTCGGCATGGGCGAACGCCGACAGGTCGGTCTCGCGTGCCCGAGCCAGCAGCTCGGTGAACGCGCCGCCGTGATCGATGTCGGTCCGCAGTACCAGCGTGTTGACGAACATTCCGATGACGTCGTCGAGCGCGGCCTCACCGCGTCCTGCGACCGGAGTACCGATCGCGATGTCGGTCTCACCGGACAGCCGGGCCAACAGCACGGCGAGCGAGGAGTGCAACACCATGAACAGTGAGCTCTGGTTGGCGCGGGCCACGTCGCCGAGGCGTCCGTGCGTGGCTGCGTCGAGGGCCAGCGTGATGTTGCCGCCGCGATACGACGACCTGTCCGGGCGGACGCGATCGCCGGGGAAGGTGACCTCGTCCGGCAGCGAGGCCAATGCCCTCGCCCAGTACCGAATCTGGTTCGAGACCGGTGACGACGGATCGTCCTCGGAACCGAGAACGGCCTGCTGCCAGAGGGTGTAGTCGACGTAGCGGACGGCGAGCGGAGCCCAATCGGGCTCGGTGCCCGCGCTCCGGGCCGCGTACGCGACCATCAGATCCCGAGTCATGGGGCCGATCGAGAAGCCGTCTGCAGCGATGTGGTGGGTGACGAACGCCAGAACGTGGTGGTCCGAGCCCAGCTCGAACAACGCAGCGCGCAACGGCGGCTCCGCGGTGACGTCGAACCCGCCCATCGCCAGCGCCGCCAGCGCCGACGGCAGTTCCGCCGTGGTGGTCGCAGCCGGTACCAGATCCGGAACCACCCGCTCCGCCGGGACGATCACCTGGGAGGCGACGCCGTCGACCTCCGGGTAGACCGTTCGCAGCGACTCGTGCCGCTCGATCACGTCGGCCACTGCTGCGCGCAGAGCGGGGATGTCGAGATCGCCACTGAGCTCGATGGCGACGGGGAGGTTCTCCGTCGCGGACTCCGGGTCGAACCGGTTGAGGAACCACATCCGGCGCTGCGCGAGCGAGAGCGGTACCAGATCCGGCAAATCGGCACGCACCAGCGGAATTCGACGGCCCGAACCCGAGAGCTCGTCGAGCCTGGCCGCCAGAGCGGACACGGTCGATGCCTCGAATATCGTCCGCACGGTCACCGTGGTGTCGAGTGCAGCGCCGATTCTCGACGCCACTCTCGTGGCGACGAGGGAGTTGCCGCCGAGCGCGAAGAACTCGTCGTCGACACCGACCACATCGATGCCGAGAACATCGCGGAAGACCTCGGCCACAACGGTTTCCGACGTGGTGGTCGGTGCACGGAACACGCGCTGCTCGATGTTCGGCTCCGGCAGAGCGCGACGATCGAGCTTGCCGTTGGGGGTCAGTGGCAGCGCATCGAGGACGACGGTCGCGGCCGGGACCATGTAGCTCGCGAGCGAACGCGACGCGAACTCCGTCAGTTCGGCGACGTCGACGGTCCCGCCGACCGTGGGTACGACGTATGCGACCAGCTGATCACCCGCGGCAACGGTCTGCCGAACCAGTACGACGGAGGATTCCACGGACGAATGCTTGCGCAGCACGGTCTCGATCTCGCCGAGTTCGATGCGCAGTCCTCGAAGCTTGACCTGGAAGTCGGTGCGGCCCAGGTACTCCAACCGTCCTGAACCGGGGGACGCCGCGCGCCAGCGCACCAGGTCACCGGTGCGGTACATGCGCGAGCCCGGTTCTCCGAACGGGTCGGGAAGGAATCGATCGGCCGTCAGGTCCGTTCGTCCGAGATATCCGCGGGCCAGTTGAACTCCGGCGAGGTACAGCTCGCCGGCAACCCCAGGAGCGACCGGAGACAGTCGAGCGTCGAGGACATACGTTCTGGTGTTCCACACGGGGACACCGATCGGGACGAGGTCGACGTCCGCCTCCGTCACTGCGTGGTAGGTGACGTCGACGGCCGCCTCGGTGGGGCCGTAGAGGTTGTGCAGAGCCACGCCCGGCAAGACGCGACGGAGCCGATCGCCGACCTCGGCGGGCAGCGCCTCTCCTGATGCGAACAGCGTCCGCAGAGAGCCGGCCGCAGGAGACGGCGCAGCCGCCACGACGGACACGAAGACCTCGAGCAACGACGGTACGAAGTGCGCTGTGGTGACCGACTGTGCCTCGATCGTCTCGAGCAGGTACTGAGGGTCGCGATGGCCGTCGGGCTTCGCGATGACCAACGTAGCGCCGATCTGCAACGGCCAGAACAGTTCCCACACCGACACGTCGAACGTGACGGGGGTCTTCTGCAGCACCACGTCGTCGGGACTCAGCTCGTACTCCGACTGCATCCACAGCAGGCGGTTGACGATCGCCTCGTGTGAGACGGCCACGCCCTTGGGCTGCCCGGTCGAACCCGAGGTGAAGATGACGTAGGCGGTGTTGGACGGTGCCAGCGCACTGATTCGGTCCGCGTCGGTGATCCGCGCATCGGAGAAGCCGGACAGATCGAGGGTGTCGATATCGAGCACCTCGTAGCCGTCGGCTTCCACCGCGTCACGTGAGGTGGTCAGCACGCAGACCGGTTCCGCGGTTCCGAGAATGTGTGCGATCCGCTCGGTCGGCTGGTCCGGATCGATCGGTACGTACGCACCGCCGGCGGCGATGATCGCGTGAATGCCGACGAGGAGTTCCACCGAGCGACGGGCAGCGATGCCCACCGCGCTCTCGGGTCCGACACCGCGGGCGATCAGGAACCGCGCCAGACGGGAGACCCGTTCCTGGAATTCGCCGTAGCCGAGCGTGTCGCCCTCGAAAATCAGTGCGGCGGAGGTCGAGTCGACCTGTCCGGCGAGCGAGGCCAACGTCTGTGCCCGGTCGAGCTCGTGCGCGGTGTCGTTCCACTCGACCAGCACCCGACTGCGTTCGACGGGCTCGAGCAGCTCGATGTCGCCGACCACGGTGGAGAGGTTGTCGGCGACGGCTTCGAGAACCGTGATCAACCGATCGCCCAGCGTGACAACCGTGGCTTCGTCGAAGAGATCGGTGGCGTAGGTGACGTCGACGGTCATGCCCTGCGGAGCACCGCTCGGTCCGATCGACTCGACGAACGTGAACTGCAGATCGAACAGCGCGACCAGCGTCTCGAAATCGACACCGGAGACCGACAGTCCCGGCAGTTCGAGATCCTTCTGTCCCAGGTTCTGGAACGCGAGTACCACCTGCACGAGGGGATGCCGAGCCGTGGATCGGGCGGGGTTGAGAATTTCGACCAGCCGCTCGAACGGTACGTCCACGTGGGCCAGAGCCGACAGATCGGTCTCGCGGGTGTCGGCGAGAACCTGGTCGAATCGCCGTGACGTGTCGATCTCGGTGCGCAACACCAGCGTGTTGACGAACATGCCGATCAAGTCGTCGAGGGCGGCCTCACCGCGACCGGCGACCGGGGTGCCGATCGCGATGTCGGCCTCGCCGGACAACCGCGACAGCAGTACGGCCAACGAGGTGTGCACCACCATGAACAGCGAGGCGTTCTCTGCTCTGGCGGCATCGATCAGCGCGCGGTGCAGATCTTCGTCGATGGAGAAGCGTACGAGCGCGCCTCGGTTCGACGCCACGACGGGCCTCGGTCGGTCGGACGGCACGTCGAGCTGATCCGGTAGGCCGGCCAGAGTGGCTGTCCAGTAGTCGATCTGCTGCGAGACGACCGACTGCGGGTCGTCCTCGGAACCGAGTACTTCGCGCTGCCAGAGGCTGTAATCGGCGTAGTCGACCGGCAGCGGAGACCAGAAGGGCTCCTGGTTCAGCGAGCGAGCCGCGTACGCGTTCATCACGTCTCGGGTGAGCGGGCCCAGCGAGAACCCGTCGGCCGCGATGTGGTGGACGACGAACACCAGCAGGTGCTCGGTGGGGCTGACCTCGAAGAGCCTGGTTCGGAAGGGCAGGTCCTTCGACAGGTCGAATCCGGTGGTCGCCAGTTCACGCAACGCATCCGCGACCTCGTGCGCGGCGATGTCGACGGGCGTCAGATCCGGTGTGGCCGTGGCTGCGTCGACGATCACCTGATGTGCGGTTCCGTCGGTCTCCGGGAACACCGTGCGCAGGGACTCCTGCCGAGCCACGACGTCCGCGACCGCGATCTGCATTGCGCGACGGTCCAGCAGACCGGACAGTCGCACGGCGATCGGGATGTTGTTGGCTGCGGATTCGACGTCGAACTTGTTCAGGAACCACATCCGCTGCTGCGCGAGCGACAACGGAATGTGTTGCGGCCGTTGCTGAGGCACCAGCGGCGGACGGCTTCCGGTGGCGACCAGTGTGCCCAACCGCGCGGCCAGATCGGCCACCGTGGAGGTGTCGAACAGCTCTCGAACCGCAATTCGAGTGTCCATGGCGACGCCCAGTCGTGACACCAGTTGTGTTGCGATGAGGGAGTTTCCGCCGAGCTCGAAGAAGTCGTCGTCGAGACCGACGCGCTCGACTCCGAGGACCTGGGCGAAGACCTCCGCAACGGTGCGTTCGATGTCGTTGGTCGGTTCCCGGTACTCGGTGACCTCGAAAGCGGGATCGGGCAGAGCCTTGCGGTCGAGCTTTCCGCTGGCACCGAGCGGAAACTCCTCGAGCACGATCAGCGTCGACGGCACCATGTACTCCGCGAGTCGAGAGCGCAGGGCACCGAGGACGGCTCCGGTCTCCACCGAGGCACCGGACGGTACGACGTACCCGACGAGTTGGTCGTTGCGGACCACGACGACTGCCTGAGAGATGGAGCGTTGTGCCAGCAATGCGGATTCGATCTCGCCGAGTTCGATGCGCAGGCCGCGCAGCTTCACCTGGAAATCCGAACGACCCACGTACTCCAGCTCGCCGTCACGGTTCCACCGCACCACGTCGCCGGTCCGATAGAGGCGCTGCCCGCCCGTTGCGAACGGATGTGCCACGAAGCGATCCGCGGTCAGGTCGGGGCGGCTCACGTAGCCGCGAGCCAGCTGTGTACCTGCGAGATAGAGCTCACCTGCGACACCGACGGGAGTGGGATTCAGCCGCGAGTCGAGCACGTACACGGCGGTGTTCCACACCGGCGCACCGATCGGCATCACGTCCGAATCCTCGTCCGTGACAGCGTGATAGGTGACGTCGACGGCGGCCTCCGTCGGACCGTAGAGGTTGTGCAGCTCGACTCCCTTCACCGCTCGGCGTAGTGCACGAGCCGTGGTGGGAGCCAGTGCCTCGCCGGATGCGAACACCAGCCGCAGTGTGGCACCCGATGCTCGGCGTCGCTCCACCTCGGGGACGAAGACAGACATCATCGACGGTACGAAGTGCACCACCGAGACATGTTCGCGCGCAATGACGTCGAGCAGATACATCGCGTCTCGGTGACCGTCCGGAACAGCGATGGCGACCGATGCGCCGTTCTGCAGAGCCCAGAAGAACTCCCACACCGAGACGTCGAAGGTCGACGGAGTCTTCTGCAGCACCACGTCGTCGGCGTTCAGCCGATACTCGTGCTGCATCCACAGCAGGCGGTTGACGATCGCCTCGTGTGAGACCCCGACACCCTTGGGGCGACCTGTCGATCCCGACGTGAAGATCACGTAGGCGATGTTCGAGGGCCGCAGCGGGGCTGCACGGTCGGCATCGGTCAACGGCGTCGAGGACAGGTCGGACACGTCGAGGGTGTCGATGTCGATCGTCTCGACGCCGGCGAACTCCACGTGATCTCGCGTGGTGGACAGCACTCGGACCGGTGCGGCCGTGGCCACGATGTATTCGTTGCGATCGGCCGGCTGCGTCGGATCGATCGGAACGTACCCGGCTCCGGCCTTGACGATCGCGTACATGCCCACGAACAGGTCGAGGCTGCGTCCGATGGCGAGCCCCACGAGGGAGTCGGGTTTGACACCGGTCGACACCAGATGTCGCGCAAGGCGATTGGCTCTCGCCGCGAACTCCGCATACGTCAGCCGCTCCCCCTCGAACACCAGAGCCGGTGCATCGGGGGTTCGGTCGACCTGACGGTCGAACAGGTCGACCAACGTCACCTGCTTCGGCACGTCGTGTTCGGTCCGGTTCCACGCCGTGACGACTCGGTCGCGCTCGCCGTCGTCGAGAAGGTCGATGTCTCCCACCGACAGCGAGGGATCTGCGACCACGGCAGTGAGCATCCGCACGAAACGTTCGGCAAATCCTCGGACCGTCGCGGCGTCGAAAAGATCGGTCGCGTAGGTCAACTCGGCTGCCATGCCCTGTCCGCGACCGTCCACTCCGATGGACTCGGTGACGGTCAGCTGCAGGTCGAACTTCGCCACCTCGGCATCGAGCGCGACGCTGTCCACCGACAGTCCGGGTAGGTCCACGTGCGTACGGGTGAGGTTCTCGAACGAGAGCATCACCTGGAACAGCGGGTGCCGAGCCTGCGACCGGGACGGGTTCAGCACCTCGACCAAGCGCTCGAACGGCAGATCGGCGTGCCCGAACGCACCGAGCGCGACCTCGCGGGCGCGGCCGATCTGCTCCGAGAACGTGCGACCCGACTCGATGTCGGTGCGCAGCACGAGGGTGTTGACGAACATGCCGACCACGTCGTCCAGGGCTGCGTCGCCGCGGCCTGCGACCGGAGTACCGATCGCGATGTCCTCGGTGCCGGACAGGCGCGCGAGCAGTACCGCCAGAGCGGCGTGCACGACCATGAACAGCGATGCGTTGTGCGTGTGGGCCAGCGAGGACAGGCCTCGGTGGACCTCGGCCGGTACCTCGAATCGGATCGACGATCCCTGGTACGACTGACGATTCGGGCGCGGCCGATCGGTCGGGAGATCCAGCTGATCGGGCAGACCGGCAAGCATGTCGGCCCAGTAGTCGACCTGACCGGAGATCAGCGAGTGCGGATCGTCCTCGGAGCCGAGAACCGAACGCTGCCACAGGCTGTAGTCGGCGTACTGCACCTCGAGCGGCATCCACGCCGGGTTCTCCCACGCGGTGCGTGAGGCGTACGCGATCATGAGGTCGCGGGCCAGTGGACCCATCGACCAGCCGTCGGCCGAGATGTGGTGCACCACCATGGCGATGACGTGCTCGCGGGGACCGATCTCGAAGAGGCGAGCCTGAATCGGAACGTTGACCGTCACGTCGAACGTCGTCGATGCCAGCGTGAAGACCTGCCGCTGGATATCGGTCGCGGACGTCGGAACCGGCATCAGGTTCGGCACCGTCTGCGCGGCGTCGAGGATGGTCTGCTGCGGGCCGGCCGCGGTGTCCGGGTAGACCGTGCGCAGCGATTCGTGGCGGTCGATGACGTCCATGATCGCCACCTGCAAGGCGGCGACGTCGAGTTCGCCGGTCAGTCTGAGTGCGAACGGAATGTTGTATGCGGTCGAATCGGCGTCGAATCGATTGAGGAACCACATACGCTGCTGCGCGAGCGAGAGCGGAATGCGCTCGGGCCGCACGGTTGCGACGAGCGCGACGCGGCCGCCCTCCCCTGCGGCCTGCTCCACCCGTACCGCGAGCAGCGCTACGGTCGATGCCTCGAACAGCATGCGCACCGGCACGGTCGCATCGAGAGCGACTCCGAGGCGCGAGACCACCTGCGTGGCGATCAGCGAGTTACCGCCGAGCTCGAAGAAGTCGTCGTCGAGACCCACGCGTTCCACGCCGAGAACGTCTGCGAAGACGTCCGCGACGATCTCCTCGATCGGTGTGGTCGGGGCGCGGAACTCGCGCACCTCGAACACCGGAGCCGGCAGTGCCCGGCGATCGAGCTTGCCGTTGACGGTCAGTGGGATCGAGTCGAGCACGACGAAAGCCGACGGCACCATGTACTCGGGAAGTACCTCTGCGATACCGGTTCTGATGTCTTCGATGTCGACGATCGGCCTGCCCTCGACCGCGGCGGACACCACGTAGGCGACCAGTCGAGCTGCACCGGGCGAGTCCTCGCGCACGACCACGGCGGCCTGGGTGACGGTGGGCTGCGCGGACACCGCCGCCTCGACCTCACCCAGTTCGATGCGGAATCCGCGAACCTTGACCTGGTCGTCGGAACGTCCGAGGTACTCGAGTTCGCCTGCGGAGTTCCACTGTGCGAGGTCACCGGTTCGGTACAGCAGCGATCCCTCGTCGGCTCCTGACGCGAACGGGTTCGCCACGAAGCGGACCGACGTCAGTTCCCGGCGACCGAGGTAACCGCGGGCGAGTTGTCCACCGGCGACGTACATTTCACCGGGCACCCCGACCGGAACCGGGTGCAGGCGAGTGTCCAGTACGAATACCCGCAGCCCGGCGATCGGCTTACCGACCACCGACGCACTGGTCTCGACGGACGCGGCATCGAGCGCACGGTACGACACGTGCACGGTCGTCTCGGTGATGCCGTACATGTTGACGAGCTGGGGCGCACTGTGCCCGTGCCGTTCGAACCAGCCGGTCAGCCGTCGTTGTTCGAGGGCTTCACCGCCGAAGATCACGTACCGCAGCACCAATTCGCCGTGCGCGGTCGCCGTCGTGCGATCGGCCTCGGAGAGCTGATAGAACGCCGACGGCGTCTGGTTGAGCACCGTGACCTGCTCGTCGACGAGCAGTCGGTGGAATGCCTCCGGCGACCGTGAGGTGAAGTAGTCGACGACGACCAACGTGCCGCCGTACAGCAACGGGCCCCACAGCTCCCACACCGAGAAGTCGAACGCGTAGGAGTGGAACATCGTCCAGACGTCGTCGGCACCGAAGCCGTAGACCGAATCGGTGTTGTCGAGCAGCCGAACGACGTTGCGATGCGGAACCATCACGCCCTTGGGACGGCCCGTCGAACCCGAGGTGTAGATGACGTAGGCGACGTTGTCGGGCCGCAGCGGAGCAGTCCGATCCTCGTCGGTGACGGGATCGTCGGACACCGAGGACAGATCGACGGTGTCGATATCGAGCAGCGCTGCGCCGGTACGTGATTCGACGTCGGACGGCAGTTCGACTCGGTCCGAGCCGGACAACAGAACGGTGGTGGGGCGAGCATCGTCGAGCATGTACTCGACCCGGTCGAGTGGGTAGCTCGGGTCGACGGGGAGGTATCCACCGCCGGCCTTGATCACCGCGACGAGCGCGACGACCAGTTCCGCCGACCGAGGAAGTGCTACGGCGACCAGGCTTTCGGGGCCGACGCCGTGCGAGACGAGAACGCGCGCAAGGCGATTGGACTGCGCATCGAACTCCGCATAGGTCATCGACGAGCCACCGAATCGCACCGCGACGGCGTCCGGGTGATTCGCGGCTGCTGCATCGAGCAGATCCACCAGGGTCAGCTCTCGTGAGACGTCGTCTCCCGAGACGTTCCACTGCGACACCACGGCACGGTGCTCCGCGGCGTCGACGATCGTGACGTCACCGACCGGCACTGTCGCGTCCGTGGTGACCGCGTCCAGAATCGCCAGGAAGCGACGCGCGAAGCTCTCGACGAGATCTTCGTCGAACAGATCCGTTGCGTACTCGAACACCGCATCGATACCCGCGGGCGCTCCGTCGTCGAGGTGCTCGGTCAGCCACAGCTGTATGTCGAATTTGGCGATGGGAACATCGAATTCGGCGGCTTCCGCGCGCAGACTGCCGACGGTGAGTTCACGAGACATCGCCGATTCGAGTGAGATCGCGACCTGGAACAGCGGGTGCCGAGACGTCGAGCGGACCGGGTTCAGCACCTCGACGAGGCGCTCGAACGGCACGTCTGCATGCGCGAACGCGGACAGATCCGTGTCACGTACGCGCGAGAGCAGATCCTCGAACGTCAACGCCGGGTCGACCTCGGTGCGCAGCACGAGCGTGTTGACGAACATGCCGACCAGGTCGTCCAGCGCGGGTTCTCCCCGACCGGCCACGGGCGCACCGATAGCGATGTCGGTGGTACCACTGAGCCGGGCGAGCAGCAGCGCGTACGCCGATTGCATGACCATGAACAGCGAGGCGTTGTTCGCTCGGGCCAGGTTCGCCAGCGAGGCATGCAGATGAGCCGGAACGTCCACCCGGAGTTTGCTGCCCGCATTCGAGGACACGGCGGGCCGTGGCCTGCTCGACGGCAGCGCCAGTTGATCGGGCAGATCTTCGAGAGTCGCGCTCCAGTAGGCGATTTCGCGAGACGCCAGAGACAGCGGATCGGTCTCGGGACCGAGCACCGCTCGCTGCCACAACGCGTAGTCGGCGTACTGGACCTCGAGAGGGGTCCACTCGGGTGCGCGCCCCTTGACGCGGCTCGAGTACGCCACCAGCACGTCCCGCGCCAGTGGGCCGAACGACGCACCGTCGGCGGCGATGTGGTGGAGCACCATCGCGAGTTCGTGTTCGGTCGGTGAGATCTCGAAGAGTGCGATGCGGAACGGTGTATCGACCGTGACGTCGAATCCCTTGGCGACCAGTTCGTGCAGCCGGCCACCCAGTTCGTCGCGTTCGATGCGGACCGGCAGGATCGTCGCCGGTGTCCGTGCGGCCGTGAGTACGACCTGTTCCGGTGAGCCGTCCACTTCGGGGTAGACGGTGCGCAGCGTTTCGTGTCGATCGACAACGTCGGCGAATGCGGCAGACAGCGCCACCACGTCCAGCGGGCCGGTCAGACGAACGGAGAACGGCAGGTTGTACGCCGCAGTGGTCGGGTCGAAGCGGTTGAGGAACCACATACGCTGTTGCGCAGGTGAGAGCGGAATACGCTCGGGGCGTTCCCGCGACTCCAGAACCGGGGTGTCCGCCCCGAGCCGGGCCGCCGATTCGGCCCTGGCCGCGAGTGCGCCGACCGTGGGAGCCTCGAACAGCTCACGGACACCGAGGCGCACACCGAGAGCGCTGCCGACTCGCGTCACCAACTGCGTGGCAATCAGAGAGTTACCACCGAGCTCGAAGAAGTCCTCGTCCAGACCGACCTTGGAGGCTCCGAGCAGATCCTCGTAGATGCCCGCGACGACGTACTCCGCTCGGCTCTGCGGAGCCCGGTACTTCTTCGCACTGCTGAACACCGGTTCCGGCAACGCTTTTCGGTCGAGCTTGCCGCTGGTGTTCAGCGGCAGGGCGTCGAGGACGACGACCGCTGCAGGCACCATGTACGACGGTAGGGCGTGACCGGCGAACTCGATCGCCGCGGCCGACTCGATGGATCGTCCGGGAGCGGCGACCACATACGCCACCAACTGATCACCGGTGACCGTCTGGACCACCAACACCACTGCCTGCGAGATGGATTCGTTGGAGAGCAGAACCGTTTCGATCTCACCGAGCTCGATGCGTTGGCCGCGGAACTTGACCTGGAAATCGGTTCGTCCGATGTAGTCCAGCACTCCGTCGCTACGCCAGCGCACGAGGTCACCGGTGCGGTACATCCGCTCGCCGCCGGTGCCGAAGGGGTTGGCGACGAAGCGATCCGAGCTCAGATCCGGTCGGCCCACGTAGCCGCGCGCCAACTGGACTCCGGCAAGGTAGAGCTCGCCCGATTCGCCGATCGGGGTGGGCCGCAGCCGACCGTCGAGAACGAAGGCCCTGGTGTTCCACTCGGGGACACCGATCGGAACGGTGCGGGTGTCCTCCGGTCCGCTGGGGTGATAGGTGACCGAGACCGCGGCCTCGGTGGGGCCGTAGAGATTGTGCAGCCCCGCCGAGCACAGCGCGCGGAACGACGCTGCTGTCTCGACCGGCAGTGCCTCACCGATGACGAACACGTGGCGCAGCGAACTGCAGGTGCCCATCGGCGCGTTGGCCACGAACACCGTCAGCATCGACGGCACGAAATCGGTGATCGTGACCCGATGTTCGGCGATCTTGTTGGCCACGTAGACCGAGTCTCGATGCCCGTCGGGGGTGGCGAGCACCATCGTCGCGCCGACGCGCAGCGGCAGGAAGAATCCCCAGAGCGAGACGTCGAAGGTGGTGGCCGTCTTCTGCAGATAGACGTCGGATGCGTCCATCGGATACTCCGAGAGCATCCACTCCATCTGGTTGTGGATGGCCGCGTGTTCGACCGCGACACCCTTCGGTCGTCCGGTGGAACCGGAGGTGTAGATCACGTACGCAGTATTCGAAAGTCGAAGTGGCGCAGTGCGTTCGACATCCCGAACGGGTGCCGTGGACCTCGCGGCACAGTCGACGAGATCGACCGCAACCGTCTCGGTTCCCTCGGGCAGCGCCACGTCGTCGCGGGAGGAGATCAGCACGCACCGCGGCTGCGCGGAATCCAGAATGTAGGCCGTGCGATCCGCGGGGTGGTCGGGGTCGATCGGCACCCAGGCACCGCCCGCCGCGACGATCGCGTACATGCCGACGACGAGGTCGAAAGAACGGCGAATCGACAGTCCGACGAGCGTCTCGGGACCCACACCCATGTCGATCAGGTGGCGGGCGAGGCCGTTCACGCGCGCCGAGAGGTCACCGTAGGTCAGCGCCTCGCCCTCGTACACCAGGGCTGTCGCATCCGGGTTCGCGGCCGCGGCTGCCTCGAATGCAGAGAGCAGAGTCCGTGGTTCGGTCTCGTGCTCGGTGTCGTTCCACCGGTCCACGACCTGCTCGCGTTCGAGACCGTCCGTCAGTGCCAGATCCCATACCGCGTCCTTCGGTCCCGACGCCACGAAACGGGCGAAGAAATCGACGAAGCGTTCGTGGTTCCGGCCGGCTTGTTCCGGTCCGTACAGATTGGGGTTGGACTCGAAGTCGATGTGCGTGGTGGACCCGGCGACGCTGGTGTAGAGATTGAGCCCGAAATCCTCGATGAGGCCGGTCGAGAGAATGTTGATGCCGCCGACCATCGAACCGAGGCGCACCTCACCGAAGAACAGCATGATGTTGACCCACGGGCCGAAGAACGAGGCCTGACCACTGGCCGAGCCTGCATCGCGCCGGATGTCCTCGTGCCGGTAACGCTGGTGGCGCAGGGCCCCGGAGACCTCGGCGTTGACGCGCGCGAAGAGGGTCTCGACGGTGGTGTCTCCCGACACGTCGAGCCGCAGGGGAACGACGTTGGAAACCATGCCGCCGGAACGGCGAAGTACAGCGGTGGTGCGTGCGGTGACCGGCAGCGACAGTACGACGTCTTCTCGTCCGGTCATCTGGGCGAGGTAGGCAGCGAAGCCGGCGATGACGATGGTTGCCATCGTCGTGTCCGTCTCGGCACGAAGAGCCTCGAGCCGTTCCATCGTCTCGGTGGACAGAGCTGTGCTGTCGATCTGGCTCTTCGCTGCGGGCGGAGCCGTGTGCCCGGCGAGAGTGGTGACTCCGTCGATGCCGTCGATGCGTGACGCCCAGTATTCGCGGTCGGCCTCGAAACGGGTCGAATCACGGTATGCCACGTCGATGTCGTAGACCTTGGTCAGGTCCGATGCCAGGTTCTTGCTCGGCTCGGTGCCCTCCACCGCTGCGGTGTACAGCTCCGCCGCACGGTTCATGAACGTGACGGCACCGAAACCGTCGAGCACCACGTGATGCACGCGCTCGTACCAGAACCACACGTCGTCCTCGAGGCGCAGGACGGTTGCAGCGATGAGTCGGTCGCGGAGAATGTCGATCGGCGCGCTGTAGTCACCGTGCATCCACGCCAGGGCGGCTGCCCGCGGATCGGTCTCACCGCGCAGATCGAGGTAGTTCAGAGAGTCGTCGAGAGTGGGGTCGACGATCTGCCGGGGCTCGGCGTCGACCTCGACGATGCGCACGAATCCGGATTGCAGTTCGAGTGCCGCCTGCGAGGATGCTCGGCGAAGCAGCTCCACGTCGAGGTCGCCGTGAAGTTCGATGTACTGGGCGATGTTCGCGGGTACCGAGGGGTCCACGTGCTGCGCGAACCACATTCCCAATTGGGCCGGTGACAGTGGGAACGACGAATGCTCGGAACTGCCGACTCCGTCGTCGTGTCCAGCACCTTCCACACCTAGCGGGTCCAATCGAAGCCTCTCTTTCCCACAATCACACGCGCCCCCACCGGCTGCCACACGGGCAGCGATCGGCAGGCACCGAACACATCGAGCAAGTTGCTTACTTCGTTCTCTATTTTCTCACCGGAAACAACTCGAAGTTACCTTTCAGTACATATCCGTCCGTATGTACCGGACCGTTACAAGTCGATACCCGATCCGAGCTCACCCGACACACTCCGACTCGATTCGGCACCCGGTCAATCTACAGTGCCGACCGGGCGAAGACCGTCGGTCGTCATGCCGTCATGTCGAAAGCGGCGATCACCTTGTTCGGTGTCACTCGAACGATCAATTCGCCCGGAACACCGTTGCGTGCGCCGAACTCCTCGGCGCGATCGCGGCCCATGTACCGAGCCCCCAGCTCGGTGGCGGTGCGGAGCAACTCGGCGGGATCCTCGTCGACCGACGCGATGCCCTGCACCTGGACGAATCCGTACGGCGGCTCTTCGAGATCGACGGTCAGCACCACGCGGGGATCACGGCGAATCGACTTTCCCTTCGCGGTGTCGGCCCCCGTGTTGAACACGATCTCGTCGCCCTCGACGATGAACCAGACGGGGGCCACCAGGGGCCTGCCGTCGGAGGCCAGGTACCCGAGCTTGCCGGTGCGGGTACCCGTGGACAGAAACTCGCGTACGCGCGGATCGGTGATCGACGTCATCGCAGACACGCTACGCGGGTGGTCCGACAGAATCGGCGATCGCGGACACTTCGGCAGGTCCACGAGATCCATTCACGCTGCTCCGGCCTCACCGGCCGAGAGTCGCTCCGACCAGAAGCAATCTCATCGCTCGCTCCGTGGCATCGGTCAGGAACTCGGCACCCCGTTCGAGCGCTTCGACCAACTCGACCGGCGAGGGCAGGATGCCGGCGAAGGCGTCGATACCCGAGTCGTAATTGGCGCGGGCGTCGAGACCGATGGTTCCCGCGAGCGCCACCACAGGTTTGCCGTGGAGCTTGGCTCGGCGGGCGACCTCCGTCGGGATCTTCCCCTTCGGCGTCTGCTTGTCGATGGACCCCTCGGCGGTCAACACCAGGTCGGCAGTCGCGATGAGGCTGTCGAGGTCGACATGATCGAGCATCACCTCGAAGCGCGGTAGCAGCTCGGCCCGCAGGACCGCTGCCACGCCTGCCCCCATCCCGCCGGACGCGCCGGTACCGGGCCCGGTGCGGAGGTTCAGACCGGCCGGCCGCGTCGACACGTCACGCTCCAACACCTCGGCCCAGCGGTCCATCGCGGCCGACAGGATCTCCACTTGCGTCGAGCTGGCCCCCTTCTGCGGTGCGAAGACCCGGGCAACTCCGCCGGGCCCACAGAGGATGTTGTGTGGGTTGCATGCGACCCTGATCTCCACACCGCTTCCCGGACTCAGCCGTGAATCGAGGCCGGATACATCGATGTGGTCGAGCCGAGTCAACTCGCCTCCGCCGTCGCCCAATTCGAGGCCTTCGGCATCGAGGAGTCGCACTCCGAGCGCCTGTAGGAGCCCTGCACCGCCGTCCGAGGTGCCGGAGTCGCCGCAGCCCAACAGGATTCGTTCGGCACCGTAGTCGAGGGCGGTACGGATGAGCTCACCGACTCCGCGGCTCGTCGTCACCGTCGGGTCGCGCATGTCTCGCGGAACCAGCGACAGACCGGCCGCTGCTGCCATCTCCACGACCGCGGTGACCGGCCCGTCCGTTCCCAGCAGAGCGAAATGGGAATCGACCGGCTTGCCCACCGGCCCGGTCACGACGGTGTCGATCACCTTGCCCAGGGTGGCACCGGCAAGGGCGCGAGCGGACCCCTCACCCCCGTCGACGAGAGGGACCGAGTTGACGATGGCCCCGGGCACCACCCGGCGAATACCAGCGGCAATGGCCGATGCGACCTCGTCGGCACCGAGAGATTCCTTGAACCCGGACGGGGCGACGACGAACCGGAGTGGGGTGGAAGACGGCATGGTGATCGATTCCTTTTCGAGGGTGGGAGGTCAGGCGATGGGGGTGCCGAGCAGCGGCCACACGAACACGGCGAAGAACAGCACGGTCCCTGCGGTCAGCGGCGCGAGAAACGCGGACAGGCGTAGCAGGTCCCGCGGTGAATACGTCTCCACACCTTCGGCTTTGGCAAAGATTGCCACCGGCTTCGCCGAGGACGGCATGGTGTGGCAGAAGCCCGCTGCAGCCGTCGACGCGAAGGCCGCGGCCATGGGGTCGACTCCGAGCGCGGAAGCCGTGGTGACGACGAGCGGAACGAGGACGGACGAACGTGCCGAGCGAGATTGGATGAGAAGGTGCGAGGCCACGGACAGCACGATCACCACCGCGATGAACACCCAGGGCGGTGCCGAGCCGATCGGAACCACCGTGAACAGCCCGTCCGAGAGCCACCCTGCCGCACCGGACGTCGTCAACGCGGTCCCGAGGGCCAGCGTTGCCGCCATGAACAACAGCAGCGACCACGGCACGGTAGCGAGCGCCTTTCCGAAGTCGGTGGTACCCACCCGCGGTGAGGTGGAGATCAAGGCACCCAGCAGGGCGATGATGGCGGGGTGCACGCCGTGCAACGGTTCGGAGCACCACAGCACGATGACGACGGCCAGCAGCGTCGCGGCCCGGTTCTCCGCGATGGTCAGCGGTCCCGTCACCGGTGTCGGGAGACGTGACGCCATGTCGGAAACGTTCACCGTCAACGGTATTCGGCGATCCTCCCGATCGGTGAACAGCACCAGTACCAGTTCGGCGGCGCAGTGGCTGCTGACCACGGCCAGCGGCACACCGAGCAACAGCCACGCGGTGAAGCTGATCCCGGTACCCGTCGCACTCTCGAGCACCTGGCTGGTGATCAGATGCGCCCCCGCCCCGATGAGCGTCGCCACCGCGGACAGCAGGATGACGGTAGGAAACAGGATTGCCAACGCCCGCACCACCCGCTTGCGCTCGGCGAGCGCCTGCGCCAACGCCAAGAACACCGGCAGCGCAAGGGCGGCGCGACCCGAGGTGGCGGGAATCGCGAAAGCGGTCACGATCAACGCGGCCGTCACCAGATGGGCGAGCTGACGTACGCTACGCGCGCCACTGACGATGAACACTGCTGCGCGCGTTGCCAAACCGGACTCGCGGACTCCCGCGGCGATGATGAATGCCGCGATGAGAAGCCAGATGGTCTCCTCGCCGAGAGTGTCGAACAGTGCGTCGGTGCTCACCACACCGGTCAGTACCAGAGCAAGTGCGGCACCGAGAGCTACGTAGGTGTCGTCGATCTTCGTGAACACCCAGAGCGCGACAGCTGCGGTGAAGACCACGAGCGTGGTCCGCCCGGCGCTGGGCAGCCCTTGCGCCGCGCCGGCGAGTACGGCCAGGAGTACCAGCAGCGCAACCGAACTCATGACACCCTGGACCAGTCGGCGGGTCAACAGATCGCGAAAGCGCCACGCGCGCATCGGTTCCGGGACAGGAGGTGGCTGCGTTCTGTAGCTGACCGTGTTCATGGTGACCAGTCTCGGTCCGTCCGATGAAACGTCGATGAACGTTCCATGAGCGTTCTTTCATGTGCCGTTCCACTGCCGTGGGTGACGTGGAAACATTTCTGGCAGAACGAAATCGTCGGTCGCTCACCGTGCCGGCAGGTCGAGCCCGAATGTCGCACCGGCACCGGGCCGACTGTCGAGTGTCGCGGCACCGTGATGCCCGTCGGCGATCGCTCGCACGATACTCAGGCCCAGACCCGCTCCGCCGTTGTCCGAGCGAGGCGAAGCACTGGTGCCGCGCGCGAATCGTTCGAAGATGGTCGGCGCGTCCTCGCTGGACACACCGGGACCGGTGTCGCTCACCCACAACAGAACTCGGTCCAGGGCGAGCTCGGAGCCCACGACGATTCGGTCACCGGGGCCGGTGTGCGACACCGCATTCTGCGCCAGCTGAAGCACTGCCTGCGTGACTCGTTGTGGATCGACCCGCACCGAGCCCGTGCCGACGTGCCCCAGTATCCAGTCGCGGTCGGCGAGCGCGCGTACCTTCGCGTCGATGTCGCGCGTGAGGGTCTCGAGATCCACCGGTTGCTTGTGCACGAAATCCGGCCGCTCGGCTTTGGCGAGGAGCAAGAGGTCTTCCACGATCCGGTTCATTCGGTCCAACTCGTCGGTGACGAGGCGGACCGTCTCTTCGCGCTCGCGTGGATCATCACCCATCAGTTCGAGATGCCCCAGCACGATCGTGATCGGCGTACGAAGCTCATGGCTCGCGTCGTCGACGAATTGTCGCTGCGCGGCGAACGCGGACTCCAATCGATCGAGCATGTCGTTGAAGGTGTCGGCGAGTTCGGCGACGTCGTCTCGGCCGTCCACCTCGATCCGCCTGGACAGGTCGTCGGTGGTGATCTGGGCTGCGGTCCGCCGAACCAGACGCACGGGCGCAAGGATCTGCCCGGCCACGACCCAGGCGATGCCGCCGGTGAACAGCAGTGCCATCAGTGATACTCCGATCACCACACGAACGGTGTCGGACACGTCCGCGCGTTCGCGGTCGACGAGGATTCCGATCGCGAAAGTTCCGGCCTGGCCTCCGCCGGAAGGTTCGGCGACCTGTTTCGCCCAGACGACCTCGCCTTCCGAAGTCTGCGTCGATCCCACACTGTCGGGTGAGTCCACGATCGCCGATACGACGGCCGCGTCGGCGACCAGATCTCCCGGGCCGCTGCGCTCCTGACGCAGCAGTCGGTCGGTGTAGCCGAACAGGATCTCGTCGTCGTCCGGGTATTGGCGCTGCAGGTGCAACTGGAGCAGATCGGCGACATTGCCGAACGGCAACCCGTCGTCCGGATCCCGGCCGGTCGCAGCGAACTCGCTGAACTCGCCGATCTCTTGCTCGAGCGCCACCGCGGTGTCTCTCTCGACATCGGCGAGGAGGATCGTTCGGACGGCAACCCCCACGGCCAGCATGGCCAGTGCCATGACGAACAACAGCCAGCCGAGGATGCGCACCCGCGCCGGAACACGGGTTCCCACCCGGGGACGACGAGGCGCAGGCTCGGGCACAGGTCCCCTCCGAGCGAGCACCTCGGTGCGGGCATCACTGCCGTCGATCAGTTTCTCGGTCGAGTTCACCCGTCGTCGTCTTCCACATCGTCGTCGCCATCCGCATCGTCCTGGCCACCGACGTCGTCATCATCGTCATCACCGTCCGGAATGACTTCGACAGGCGGAGGGGCAGGGACGACGATGGACTGCGGTGCTGCCGGCGGCTCCGCTGCATCCGGAGCCGTACCGCCCACCGGGCCCGTGGCCGCGGGAGGAATTTCAGCCACCGAGGGGGCCGCGGTCGAGGGTGCAGCGGTCGGGGGTACAGCGGTCGGGGGTACAGCGGTCGAGGAGGCCGGTGTGTCCGATGGGGGCGGTGCCTCGCCGGAGGTCTGGGATGCGCTCGGTGCCGCGACTCCGACGGTGACTCGCGGCTCGAAGCTCGGTGGCTGCGGGGTGTCGGCGAGTACGGTGCTCGCCAGTGCTACGCCCACCGGGACGATGACCACGGCCGCCAGGACGGCGATCTTGGGTGCGAACTTCACATCACCACACTGTCTCGAACGAGTGAGACGCCGATGAAGGCAACATGAGTGAGTTCTCATGTCCGGCTATGGACCGAATTTTCGTCCGCGAACCCGGTGCCTATCCGGCGGACGCGTGGGTCAGCGCGCCGGCGCAGATCGTCGCTCGGATCTCGGTGTCGGCCAGATCGTGTGCCGATCGGTGCACGGGATGCTCGACGAGAACGACGATGTCCGCCGTATCCCCCACGCGGAGTATCCCGCGGCCACCGCACGCCGCCCGCAGTGCCACCTCGAGAGGTACGGCTTCTTCGGGGTGCCACGGGGGTCGGTCGTCGTCGGTACGGAACACCGCCGCGGCGACTCCGGCCAACGGCTCGGGCGGACTGACCGGGGCGTCGGAACCGAACAGCAGCGTCGCCCCGCTGCGGTGCAAGGTTCCGTATCCGTACGCCACCGAGCGCCGTCCGGCCCACAGATCCTCGGCGATCTCGCGATCGGCCATCGCGTGCTGCGGCTGCACCGATGCCGCGACGCCGAGCGCTGCGAAACGCGTGATGTCCTCCGGCAGGATCTGTTGCGCATGTTCGATTCGACCACCGCAACCGGCGCGCTCGAACGCATCGAGAGCAACACCGTTCGCGCGGTCACCGATCGCGTGGATCGCCGGAACGATGCCGCCACGTGAGGCCCGCGACACGAGCTCGAACAGACCCTCCCGGGTCTCGAGCATCAGACCGTACGCGTCGTCACCCTCGATCCCCGGGTATCGGTCGTGGCAGCACGCGGTTCGGGTGTTGAGCGAGCCGTCGAGCATCACCTTGAGTGGTCCCCGCCGGATCAGTTCCGACAGAGCCGAGACGTCTCCGGTCCGCTCGCCGCGCTCGAGTGCTTCGTCGAGCCATTGCGGCCACACGGTCGTGTCGACGCGTACCGCGGGAGAGCCGGCCGTCAGGCGTCGATCCCAGACCGTCTTGTTGTCGGCGAACTCGAAATCCACGACGCCGGTGACTCCGCGGACCGCCAGTGCCGCGGTGGCGTCGAGCACGGCTCGATCGAGTTCGGCCGGGTCCTCCTGCTCTTCGAGAGCCATGACCGCTTCGAGGCCGTCGACGTCACGCAACACACCGGTGGGGTGGTCGATACCCAGGTCGTCGAGCAACGCCGGGCTCAGCCACAGCGTGTGCAGGTCCATGCTCGTCATCGCCACGCGGGCACCGGGCAGCGCATTCTCTAGCAGGTCCTTGTGTGGCTCCTCCGGCCACTGTGCATCGCGGAAACCGTTGGCGCGCACCACGGATTCACCTGCCGTACGCGCGTAGGGGTACACCAGCGCGACGGCGTCGGCCGCCGACATCGCCGGCCCGACGTCGATTCGCTTACGGGCCGCCGCCCACTGCGTCAGATGCACGTGAGAGTCCACGAATCCGGGTAGCGCCACCCCGCCCCCGCCGTCGAGCACCTCGTCACCCGCTGCGCGTCGAGTACCTGCGGGGGTGATCGCCGCGATGACCGACCCTGCCAGTTCGATGTCGAAGAGCACGCCGGAACCATCCAGTGCGACATTGGCGATAATCACTCCTGGGACTCTAGAGCGTCGACTTCACGGGCGCGCATGCCATCCTCTAGCAATGAAGACAGAGCCTGTTGCGATGCAGACACAGCAGACCGGTCCCGTCGGATATCACGCGAGCGTGACGGTGCGCTGGTCCGACATGGACGCCTTTGCGCACATCAACCATGCACGGATGGTCACCCTGCTCGAAGAAGCGCGAATCGAATGGCTGCTCAGCGAGGGCGAGGCCAACGAGTCACTGATCAAGAGTGCGTTGATCGCCAACGTGACCATTGCGTACAAGAAGCCGCTCCGTCATTCGGACAGTCCACTCGACGTCACCCTGTGGTTCGAGAAGGTGCGCGCTGTCGACTTCACCATCGGGTACGAGGTGCGCGCCGCGGGCGCGGCACCGGATTCGCCGCCCGCGGTGGTGGCGACCACGCGAATGGCGATGGTCGACGTCGGTGCCGAGACTCTGCGCCGCATCGCGCCGGAGGAGAAGGCCTACCTCGCGCGCTGGACTCGCTGAAACTCGGCCGCCCGGTCGACGAACCACGCCAACGCCGCCGGGTCGTCGACGGCACTCGCATCGACGGTGCCTGCCGCAGCGGCACCTTGGAAAAGTCGTTTGAGCGGTACTTCGAGTTTCTTCCCGGTTCGAGTGTGGGGCACCGCGGGCGTGGCGATGACGTCGTCGGGAACGTGTCGCGGCGACACCTGGGTTCCGATGACGGATCGGATGCGTTCACCCAACTCGTCGGTCGCGCCGCCCGGGACCACCACGAACAGCGGCATCCAGTATCCGCCGTCGGGTAGCTCGATGCCCAGAACGAGCGCCTCGGTGACCTCGTCCAGCGATTCGACGGCCTGATAGATGTCAGCGCTCCCCATACGAATTCCGTTGCGGTTGAGCGTGGAATCCGACCGGCCGTGGACGAGCACACTGCCGCGATCGGTCCTGGTGATCCAGTCGCCGTGCCGCCAGATTCCCGGATAGGTCTCGAAGTACGCCTCTCGGTAACGAGATCCGTCCGCGTCGTTCCAGAAGTACAGCGGCATCGACGGCATCGGCTCGGTGACGACCAGTTCACCGACGGTGCCACGGACTGCGTGGCCGTCCTCGTCGTAGGCGTCCAGCGCGACGCCGAGGAACGGCACCGACAGCTCCCCCGCCCAGACCGGCGCGGTCCGCACTCCCCCGGCGAACGCCGACACCACATCGGTGCCACCGGAGATGGAGAAGACCGGCACATGGGCTCCGATGTTCTCCGACAACCAGATCGACGACGTCGCAGGCATCGCGGACCCGGTGATCCCGACGGCCCGCAGTGCCGAGAGATCGTGATCGGAGCCCGGATGTGCGTCGGCCTTGATGCATGCGAGTACGTACCCGGGGCTGGTGCCGAGATAGGTCACGCCCAGCCGAGCGGCGATGTCCCACAATGCATCAGGCGTCGGAAATGCGGGATTGCCGTCGGCGCACACGATCGTGGAACCGACCAGCAGACCGGCGACCTGAAAGTTCCACATCATCCAGCTGGGGCTGGTGTACCAGAAGAACACGTCCTCGGGCCCCAGATCGGAGTGCAGGGCAACGGATTTGAGATGTTCGAGCACCACGCCGCCGTGGCCGTGCACGATGCCCTTGGGTAGACCGGTGGTACCGGAGGAGAACACGACCCACAGTGGATGATCGAACGGCACTGCGACCGGTTCCAACTCACGGCTCTGCACTGTTGCGGCAGACCAGCTCACTGCACTTCCCGACGCCTCGCCGACCGTCACCACCAGCCGTAGCGTCGGCAGCCCGGTCGTGAGCGCGTCGACATCGGCGGCCTTGTCTCGGAACTTCCCTCCGTAGACGTACCCGTCGGCCGTGATCAGTGCCGTGGGTTCGAGCTGCCCCAGACGATCGAGCGCTGCCGAGGCCGAGTAGTCCTGCCCGCACGCGGACCACACCGCACCCAGACTCGCGGTCGCCAGAAACGCGATCACCGCCTCGGGGACGTTGGGCAGATACCCGACGACGCGGTCGCCGCGTCGAACTCCCGCACCGGCCAACGTCCCCGCCAGCGCCCCGGCCTGATCGATCATCTCCTCCCACGTCACGGTCCGCGTCGAACCGTCTTCGCGGGCGTGCACGATCGCAGCGCGACCGGGTCGAGCGTGCCGAGTCACGTGGTCTACGTAGTTCAGTTCCGTACCCGGAAACCACTGTGCGCCAGGCATCGTGCGCTCCGCGAGCACCGTTGTCGGCACGCTGGAGGAGCGAACCTCGAAGAAGTCCCACACCGCTCGCCAGAACAGCTCCAGCTCGGTGGTCGACCATCGCCACAGAGCGAGGTAGTCCGGGAGAAGCACATCGTGACGTCGCTCGACGAAGCGCGCGAACTCGGTCACCCGAGCCTCGGCGAGGTCGGAATCCGTCGGCGTCCACAGCGCTCTGGTCATGGAAGCGAGTATGTCAGCCGAAGGGCAGCTGTTCGATCAGGCCGAGCGATCGCTCGCGCATCTCCACCTTGCGCACCTTGCCGGTCACCGTCATCGGGAACTCGTCGACCACGTGCACGTACCGCGGGATCTTGTAGTGCGCCAACCGCCCGTCGCAGAACTCACGCACCGCTGCCGAATCGAGCGGCGCAGCATCGTCTTTCATCCGGATCCACACCATCAGCTCTTCGCCGTACTTCGGGTCGGGCACACCGATCACCTGCGCGTCGAGGACGTCGGGATGGGTGTACAGAAACTCCTCCACTTCGCGGGGATAGATGTTCTCGCCGCCGCGAATCACCATGTCCTTGATCCGTCCGGTGATCGCCACGTAGCCGTCGTGGTCCATCACCCCGATGTCGCCGGTGTGCATCCACCCCTCGTCGTCGATGGCCTCGGCGGTCTTCTCCGGCTGCTCCCAGTAGCCCAACATCACCGAATACCCGCGCGTGCACAGCTCGCCCGCCTCCCCACGCGGCAGTGTGCTGCCCTCGATCGGATCGACGATCTTCACCTCGAGGTGCGGACCGACGCGTCCGACGGTCGACACCCGTTGCTCGATGGAGTCCTCGCTCCGAGTCTGCAGCGACACCGGAGAAGTCTCGGTCATGCCGTAACAGATCGACACCTCGGCCATCCCCATCCGCTCGATCACCTGCTTCATCACCTCGGTGGGGCACGGCGATCCGGCCATGATGCCGGTACGCAGACTGCCGAGGTCGAAATCCTCGAAGTTCTCCAGTGCCAGTTCTGCGATGAACATCGTCGGGACTCCGTAGAGCGACGTGCACTTCTCCGTGGCGACGGCCGTCAACGTCGCGACCGGATCGAACGCGGGTCCGGGAATCACCATCGCTGCGCCGTGCGACGTGCACGCGAGATTGCCCATCACCATGCCGAAGCAGTGGTAGAACGGCACCGGAATGCACACTCGGTCCTCGGCGGTGTAATGGCAGAGCTCGCCGACGAAGAATCCGTTGTTGAGGATGTTTCGATGACTCAGCGTTGCACCCTTGGGAAAACCCGTTGTCCCCGAGGTGTACTGGATGTTGATGGCGTCGTCGCAGCGGAGCCGCTCGGACACATCGGTGATCATGCGCGGAGTCTTCGCCAGCGCTCGATGCCCGCGATCGGTCATCGCTTCCCACTGGATGCTCCCGATGAACAGCACCTCACGCAGGGATTCCACCTCGGGACGCACGTCGTCGATCATCGCCGCGTAGTTCGAACCCTTGAACTCCGTGGCCGACAACAACACCGACACCCCGGCCTGCTTCAACACGAACTGCAACTCGTGCGAGCGATACGCGGGATTGATGTTGACCAACACCGCGCCGATCTTGGCCGTCGCATACTGCGCCAGAACCCATTCCGGGCAGTTCGGTGCCCAGATTCCGACGCGGTCCCCCACCTCGACTCCGGCCACGAGCAACCCGGCCGCCAACAGATCGACGTCGGCGACGAACTCCGAGTAGGTCCACCGCCGCCCGGACGCAACATCGATCAACGCATCACGCTCCGAGTACCGCGCCGCAGTTCGATCCAGATTTGCGCCGATCGTGTCGTCCAGCACCGCTGTGTCGGACGCACCGGAAGAATAACTGTCCATGAACCCCACGGTAGTGACCGCCGTCACCCTCGGCCACCCCCCGGATAGGGGTGATGTCACTCCAGGGTGAGGGCCTCGGTCGCCTCGAGCACATCGGCTCGCGAGGTGTCCTTCAACGCCACACCCGACCGCCCGAGCTTCCTGGCACCGGCCAACAGACCGGCCACGATTCGTGCCGACTGCGCATACCCCTGCCCTTCCGGCGGGTGGATGTTGGAGATGCAATTGCGATCGGCGTCGGTGCACCCGGGTTTCGGCAGATGCGTCAGATAGATACCGAGACTGTCGGCGACCGACAAACCCGGACGCTCCCCGATCAGCACCAGCACCGTCCGCACACCCATCGCCGCCGCGATGTGATCACCCAGCGCCACCCGCGCCTCGGTCGCGATCACCGGGGCTGCTATCGAATAGCGATCGGCCAGTTCGGCTTTCAACGCCTCCAGCATCGGCACACCGTGATCGGCGAGTGCGCGCGGGGACAACCCGTCGCTCAACACGATGCCGATCTCGTCCTCCGACAGCGTGATCGCAGACAGATCTTCCGGCTGCCGACCCAGATCGGGCCGTCGTAGATACTCCGCGCGACTCGTCGCCAACGACGTCACCACCGACGGCGCACCGAGACCGACCTGCTCGACCCGGCCCACGAACTCCTCGACCTCGAGCGGCATGTGCACAGCATCGCGCGCCGCAGCATGCGCCGAGCGAAACTCGAGCACCCGCGTGGTCGGCAACGAATCACCGATGCGGCCCAACCCGATTCGAGCCTGCGTCATCGCGCGCAACTCGCCCCAGAACTCTGTTTCCGGTCGTTCCGCTGGCGTGCTCATCGCGCACTCATCAACGCGCGCAGCGGCGATCCCGCGGCATCGACGTCGAGGACTCTGCCGTCGGCGTCCACCATGCCCAGTCGGGAGAGCCACGACTCGAATTCCGGTGCGGGTCGCAGACCGAGAACCTGCCGAACGTAGAGCACGTCGTGAAAGCTCAACGACTGGTAGCCGAGCATGACGTCGTCGGCACCCGGCACCGCGATCACGAACGCGACCCCGGCGGTACCCAGGAGCGTCAGCAGGGTGTCCATGTCGTCCTGGTCGGCCTCGGCATGGTTGGTGTAGCAGACGTCGACACCCATCGGCAGTCCCAGCAGCTTGCCGCAGAAGTGATCTTCGAGGCCCGCCCTGATGATCTGTTTGCCGTCGTAGAGGTACTCGGGCCCGATGAATCCGACGACGGTGTTGATCAGCAGCGGCTCGAGATCGCGGGCCACCGCATACGCACGCGTTTCGAGGGTCTGCTGATCGACGGGGCGGTCGCCGGTACCGATGTGCGCGCCCGCCGACAACGCCGAACCCTGGCCTGTTTCGAGATACATGACGTTGTTCCCGACGGTTCCGCGGTGCAGCGATCGGCCGGCCTCGTTGGCTTGCCGAAGCAGCGGAATGTTCACTCCGAAGCTCGAATTGGCTCCTTCGGTGCCCGCGATGGATTGGAACACCAGATCGACCGGAACGCCCTTGTCGATCAGTTCCATCGTCGTCGTCACGTGCGAGAGCACGCACGATTGTGTGGGAATCTCGAAGCGCTGCCGGATCTCGTCGAGCAGGTGCAGCAGTTCGGCCGTCGCCTGAGGCGAGTCGGTCGCCGGGTTGATCCCGATGACCGCATCACCCGATCCGAGCAGCAACCCGTCGAGCGTGGCCGCGGCGATTCCGCGGGGGTCGTCCGTCGGGTGATTGGGTTGGAGCCGGGTGGTGAGTGTTCCGGGCAGTCCCACCGTCGTACGAAAAGCCGACGTCACCTGCACGGCTCGAGACACCGCGATGAGATCCTGGTTTCGCATGATCTTGCTGACTGCTGCCACCATCTCCGGAGTCAGTCCGGCGGCCACCGACCGCAACGTCGCGGCCGCGTCCGGCCTGGCGGTGACCTGGAGAAGCCAGTCCCGCAGGCCGCCGACGGTCAGGTGCGACACCGCTCCGAAGGCGAGGCGGTCGTGTGAATCGATGATGAGCCGAGTGACCTCGTCACTCTCGTACGGCACGAGCAGATCGTGTAGGAAGACATCCAGTGACACCTCGGACAGCGCCCACTGCGCAGCAGCCCGTTCGGCATCCGATTCGGCTGCGCAACCGGCCAATTCGTCACCCGATCGCAGCGGGGTTGCCTTGGCCATCAGGTCGACGAGACCGTCGAACGTGTAGGTGGTGCCCGAGACCTGCTGGGTGTAGATCGTCATTCCAGTTCGGCCTCGGCCTCGGCCAGTGCGGCGAACTCCTCGTCCGGCGAATTCGCGACGAGATGATGCCTGCTGTAGATGCCGAAGTAGGCCATGAACGCCACGAACACTCCCAGGCACCACAGTGCCGCAGTGGAATCGACGACGAACGTGGCGACGACGGCGAGCGCCGCGATGATCAACGCGAATCCGGTGGTCACGACGCCGCCGGGGGTTCGGTACGGGCGTTCCATGTTCGGCTCGTTGCGACGGAGCACGATGTGGCTGACCATCATCAGAACGTAGCTCAGCGCCGCCCCGAACACGGCCATGTTCAGCAACATTCCGCCCTGGCCGGTCAGCGAGAGCAGGAAGCCGATGACGCCGGGGACGATCAAGGCGAGCGTCGGTGCCTTGCGAGAGTTGGTGATGGACAGAGTCTTCGGTAGGTACCCGGCACGCGAGAGCGCAAAGAGCTGACGCGAGTACGCGTACATGATCGAGAAGAAGGACGCGACCAATCCGGCCAGGCCGATGTAGTTGACAATCTTGCTCGCTGTTCCGTCCCCGAGGGCTTCGACCAACGGGTTGCCCGATTCCTTGACGGCGTCGGCCCCGCCGGCTCCGGTCACCAGGAACAGCACGACGGCACCGGTCACGAGCAGCACACCCATCGCGGCGATGATGCCGCGCGGGACGTTCTTGGTCGGGTCCTTGGCCTCTTCTGCGGCCAGCGGAACACCTTCGATCGCGAGGAAGAACCAGATGGCGAACGGGACGGCAGCCCAGATGCCGAGGTAGCCGAACGGCAGGAATCCCGAGGCTCCGGCCGCGTCGGTGGGCGCGATATCGGTCAGGTTGCTCGCGTCGAATTGTCCGATGGCGGCGATGGCGAACACGATGAGTCCGACCAAGGCGATCGCGGTGATGACGAACATGATCTTGAGGGCTTCGCCTGCGCCGGACAGATGGATTCCGATGAACACCGCATAGACCACCAGGTAGACCCACCACCCGTCGGTGATTCCGAACAGCCCGAGGGACTCGACGTAGGCACCGATGAACGTCGCGATGGCGGCGGGCGCGATGGCGTACTCGATGAGAATCGCTGTGCCGGTGGCGAATCCGCCCCACGGGCCGAGAGCACGGCGCGCGAAGGTGTAGCCACCACCCGCGGCGGGCAGCGCCGAGGACATCTCGGCCATGCCGAGCACCATGGCCAGGTACATGCCCGCGATGATGATCGCCGCGATGAGCAGACCACCGAAACCACCCTCGGCGAGCCCGAGGTTCCACCCGGAATAGTCGCCGGAGATGACGTAGCTGACTCCGAGGCCCGCCAGCAGGACCCAGCCTGCCGTCCCCTTCTTCAGGGTTCGTTTGGCCAGGTAGTCACCGCCCTCGACGTGTGACTGAGTGCTCTCGTGGGAGCCCGATTTCGGAGGAGACGACTGGGGGTCTACTACGGACATGACAAGCCTCTCGTAGCCTTTACTCTCGGGACGACGGTCACGCCCGAGGGGACGATTCACAACAGGTGTGGCGCGCGAATCGGTTCACGATAGGCCCGTGATGTAAGCGCCGCGTCATCGATGAATGACGGGCAAATTACGACTGGTGCCCCACGGCGTTGACGTCACCGATGTCGCCCTCGTCCGGTTCGGCGACTGTCAATACCGCGTCCACCACAGCTCTGTTGGTTTCCAACTCACGCTCCAGTCGCCGGAGCGTGTGTGCGATGCGTGATTCTGCGAAATCACCGACGAGGTCGACACTCGCCACCACATAGATCTGTTTGGGACCGACGAACTCGATGCGAACGAACCTGACCGACGCCACCTCGGGGAGTTGCTCGATCCGCTGCACCACCGCATTCCATAATGCCCTCGAACCCGGTTCACCGGTGAGGAATCGGCGGTTTCGATCGATCAGAACGAACGCGACGATTCCGAGCAGTATCCCCACGAGAATGGACCCGATGGCGTCGAAGGCGGCGTTACCGGTGAGTTGGTGTAATCCGATTCCGGCACCGGCGATCACGATGCCGATCAACGCGGCACTGTCCTCTGCGAACACTGCGCGCAGCGTCGGATCCGAGGTCTCGAGCGCGTAATCGAGAAAGTCTCTGTGGTACTCGGCGGCCTCGCCGCGAATCTGTCGAACCGATTGCAGAAACGAGACTCCCTCGAGCAGAAATGCGATGCCGAGCACCACGTATGCGACAAGGTAGTTCTCGCTGCTCGATTCGCCGGCGAACAGCGAGGTGATGCCGTGCCACACCGACACCGCCGCACCGGCGACGAAGAGTCCGACCGCTGCGAGAGTCGACCAGAAGTAGGTCTCCCGCCCGTACCCGAGAGGCCGTCGATCGTCCGGTCCGCGCGATCCCCGGCGATTGGCGACGAGCAGAAAGATCTCGTTCCCGGTATCGGCCCACGAGTGCGCGGCTTCGGCAACCATCGACGCAGATCCGGTGAACACCGCTGCAAAGGTCTTCGCGATCGCGACGCCGAGGTTGGCGACGAAAGCGATGACCACGGTGCGCAGGCTCTCGTCACCCTCGACGTGGTCGGACTTCGGTGCGCTCTTCATCGTTTGCACTGTATGCGCTGCGCGCAGTGGTGCGGTTGAGTGCCGCCTGGGGCTCTCAGCCGCACCACTGCCGCAGGCATTCAGCCCTGGAGCATCCCGGGAACGGGACATGCGTCGACGGCCTCGGCGACCACCAGGGGATCGTCGGGGATCTCCGGCCGTCGGCCTTCTTCCCAGTCGACGCCCACGAGCGGTGGGTGCTCGGCGAGGATGTCGTTCTCCTCGGCGGTGTACGCACGTCCGCGGCTGAGGAAGCGCACTCCCTCGGGCGATTCGAGCGAGAACCCACCGCCGCGGCCGGGAACCACGTCGAGCACGAGTTGCGTGTGCTTCCACGCCTGGAATTGAGACCCCGAAATCCACACCGGTACACCGTCGCTCCCGCTCGGGAGATCCTGTGGGACCTCGCCGACCCCGAGCCTGAGGTCGATGTACCCCAGAAGAACGTCCCGGTCGCCGACGATGAATTCGCCTGCGGGATAACACATCGGCGACGACCCGTCACAGCATCCCCCGGACTGATGCATCATCAGTTCGCCGTGGATACCGCCGAGGCGACGGAGCAGGTCCATCGCCTCGACGGTGGTCTTCAGCCGCGCAGGCGGCCGAGGGGCATTCATCAGAAGAAGCCCTGTGCCTTCTGCGCGTAGCTGACCAACAGGTTCTTGGTCTGCTGGTAATGATCGAGCATCATCTTGTGGTTCTCGCGGCCGATACCCGACTGCTTGTAACCACCGAAGGCCGCGTGCGCGGGGTACTGGTGATACGTGTTGGTCCACACACGACCGGCCTGGATATCGCGGCCGGCGCGGTAGGCAATGCCGCCGTCCCGCGACCAGACGCCTGCGCCGAGCCCGTACAGGGTGTCGTTGGCGATCTCGATGGCGTTGTCGTAGTCGGTGAACGACGTGACCGAGACGACCGGGCCGAAGATCTCTTCCTGGAAGATGCGCATGTTGTTCTTGCCGGTGAAGATCGTGGGCTGCATGTAGTAGCCGCCGTTGAGGTCGCCGCCCAGCTGTGCACGCTCGCCGCCGGTGACGACCTGTGCGCCCTCGCCCTTGCCGATCTCGATGTACGACAGGATCTTCTGGAGCTGATCGTTCGAGGCCTGTGCGCCGATCATGGTCTCGGTGTCGAGCGGATCTCCCTGTCGCACAGCCTTGGTACGGATGGCTGCGAGGGCGAGGAACTCGTCGAAGATATCGGCCTGGATCAGCGAGCGCGACGGGCAGGTGCACACTTCACCCTGGTTGAGGGCGAACATCGTGAAGCCCTCCAGCGCCTTGTCCTGGTAGTCGTCGTTGGCCTGCAGCACGTCGGAGAAGAAGACGTTGGGGCTCTTGCCACCGAGCTCGAGGGTCACCGGGATCAAGTTCTGCGACGCGTACTGCATGATCAGGCGGCCGGTGGTGGTCTCGCCGGTGAACGCGATCTTGGAGATACGCGGGCTCGATGCCAGCGGCTTGCCTGCCTCGACGCCGAATCCGTTGACGATGTTGAGCACGCCCGCAGGCAGCAGATCGCCGATGATCGAGATCAGGTGAAGGATCGACGCGGGGGTCTGCTCGGCGGGCTTGAGCACCACTGCGTTACCGGCCGCGAGGGCGGGGGCCAGCTTCCACACGGCCATGAGGATCGGGAAGTTCCACGGGATGATCTGCCCGACGACGCCGAGCGGCTCATGGAAGTGGTAAGCGACTGTGTCGCTGTCGATTTCGGAGAGCGATCCCTCCTGCGCGCGGATGCAGCCGGCGAAGTATCGGAAGTGATCGATGGCCAGCGGGATGTCGGCGTTCAGTGTTTCGCGGATCGGCTTGCCGTTGTCCCAGGACTCCGCCAGCGCGATGGACTCGAGGTTGTCGGCGATGCGGTCGGCGATCTTGTTCAGGATCACGGCACGCTCGGCCGCGGAGGTCTTGCCCCATGCGGGGGCCGCGGCATGTGCGGCGTCGAGCGCGAGCTCGATGTCCTCGGACGTGGAACGGGCGACCTCGCAGAAGTTCTCACCGGTGACGGGAGTCGGGTTCTCGAAGTACTGGCCCTTGACCGGCGGTACCCACTCGCCGCCGATCCAGTTGTCGTAGCGCGACTGGAACGACATGACGGAATCGGCGGTACCTGGACGAGCGTAGACGGACATTGAAAATCCTCCTGATCGACACGTGCTTCACAGTTGATGCGGTGTGTGATTCAGGACACTAGGGGTTGCAACGTTGCAACTACGTTGCCGATTCCGAGGACGGCCTGGAGCGACCGGTTCCTCAGATGCCGAGATCGCGGTCGAGAAGGTCGATACGCGCACTGACCTGCCCGTAGAGCGCGGAGTCGCGGCTGAGCGTGGCCCGGTACGCCTCCCATGCGATGACGTCCGTGCGGCCGTGGATGGACGAGGTCCACTGCGCCAGCAGCACCGGATCTCCGAGTCGGAGCAATGCGGCCTGCATCCGAGACCGCAGTTCCTCGCGGATCTCCTCGATTCCCGGCGCGGACGACCCGGGAAGCACCGGGCCCGAGTAGATGCGCAGAGCAGCGTCGACGTCGCCTCGATCCAGGGCTCGTCGGATATCGCCGACGTCGGAGGACAACTCGCCGACCAGCCGGTAGGGCCGCGATGCCAGGCCTGCAGTACCGAAGGCCTTGCGCAGCCTCGACATCTCGGCGCGAATGGTGACCGAGTCGAGTTCCTGCTCGTCGAGCAGCACGGCGAGGTGGTCGGAGCTCAGACCCTCGGGATGCTCACCGAGCAGAAGCAGAATCTCGGCGTGCCGCTGCGAGAGCGGTATCCGGCCGGATCCGCGCACCACTCCCGGCCGTCCCGATCCCAGGACCTCGAGCCGAGGGGCTGTGTCGCCCAATGATTTCGGCGAGTTCATCAGATGCAGGCGCAGCTCGGATTCAGCAGCGGCGACCGTTGCGCGCACCAACGAGAGCACCTCGGGCACCGCTACCCGCGGGCCACCGGTGATGTCGATGGCACCCAGGATGTGACCACTGGTGGGGTGGTGCACCGGTGCCGCCGAGCAGCTCCACTCGTGCACCGACCGCGAGAAGTGCTCGGATGCGAAGATCTGCACGCTGTGATCGACCGCGAGCGCAGTGCCGGGGGCGTTGGTGCCTTTGCTCTCCTCGCTCCAATCGACCCCCTCGGCGAAGTCCATCGCGAGTGCTCGGTCCTTGGCCGCGGAATCACCCTCGACCCACAGCAGGCGTCCCTCGGCATCGGAAATCGCAACGAGCAAACCGGTGTCGGACGCGTCCTCGACCAGAAGCTTTCGAATCACCGGGCGGATGATGGCCATCGGGTGTCCGTTGCGGTAGCGCTCGAGGTCCGCACCGGTCAGCGCAGGAGTGTCGTTGCCACCGTCCGGGTCGACACCCTTGGTTCGGCTGCGCATCCACGAATCGAGAACGACGGACCGGACGGCCGAACCGTGGGTGCGAACGTCGTCGACGAAAGATTGATGGGCACTGGACATCTGGCGCGCGAGCACAGCGACGTCCTCGCCGGGGCGCACTGCGACCCAGGGGTTGCCACCACTGTCCGATCGGCTTGCCATTCGACGCTTCCTCCGTGACCTGTCCACATCGTTGTAACCCAGCTCACACGCAAGGATACAGCCGTGGCCGACGCACGCGGCCGTGGCCGGTTGCGCCGACCCCGAGTGCCTACTTCTTCTTGACGGCCGTGGTGATGATGTCGTTGCTGGTGTCACCACTCGATTTGGCCCGCTTGTCTGCGCGCTTGTCCTTGAGCGATTTGCCGGATTTCTTGGTCATCGTGTTGCGGGGCGATTTGTCCGACATGGCAGTAACCCATCTATCGGGGAACCTGAACGGTCCCCAGACCACGAACGCTACGCCTAAACACCCTCACCGTGGTCTGCAACAGCCACCGGTCAGTCCGCCTGCTCCACTCACATCAACGCAGCGGCGCGCTCGGCGAACATGATCGCCGTCGCATGCGGGCCGCGGCTGGGCACCACCGGGAACGCCGAAGTATCGATCACGAAGACTCCGTCCACTCCCCGCACGCGACAGTGATCGTCGAGCACCGACCCCGGATCCGACTCGGGACCCATCCTGGCGCTACCGGACAGGTGCAACGACGTGCCCAGTGCCGCGAAAGGGTCGTCGGTCGCAGGGACTTCAGCGCAGGCCATGGACGGCGATGCGATCAGATCTCGCACCAGTGCGACGCCACCTCGCATCGCCTGCCGATCACCCTCCGATTCGAGATAGCGGTAGCGCACGTCCGGAGCCTCGAACGGATCCGTGCTGCGCAGCGCGATGCTCCCTCGCGCCGTCGAGCGCATGAGGCCGACACCGAACACGTGGGGACCCGCGGGGAGCCCGGAAATGAGTCGGTCGAATCTTCCGGTGTAGGGCCTGATCTCCACGTCGCCCGCATGCAGCACCGCTTCCAGAGCACGAGATGCCGTCGGGAATTCGTTCGTCGTGACGACGGGAACGGCAACCTCGGGATGGTCACTGAAACCCTGGCCGACTCCCGGACTGTCGGCGATGACCGAAATGCCCAGCGCAGCAGAGCTTTCCGACGGTCCTATGCCGGATCGAAGCAGCAGGGCAGGAGTATGCACCGCGCCGGCCGAGATGACAACGGTATCGGACTCGACGACACTGCGTACACCGTCGGCGATGATCTCGACCCCGATCACCTTGCTTCCCTTGAACATCAACGACGCGACCGTCGTATTCCCCTGTACCCGTAGGTTCTTCCTTCCGACGACCGGCAACAGATATGCCAGAGCGGCACTTACGCGGACCCCGTCGCGGATGTTCGAGGGCACAACGCCGACTCCCCCCACGGCCGCGTCGGGAGCGTTCAGATCATCATGGAATCGAAAGCCAGCGTTCGTAGCGGCCTCTACGAATGCCGCCGTCACGGGATGTCGGTCCTGCACGTGAGTGCGCGAGACCGGCATCGGTCCGTGGGAACCGTGCCACCGACCGGTCGCCTCGACATCGAGATCGGTTTCGGAGGCGATGTAGAACGGCAACACCTGATCGAACGACCACACCGACTGCGGCCAGGCGTCGAAGTCGCCCGGCGTGGCGCGGATGAAGTAACCGCCGTTCACTGCGCCGGAGCCCCCCAGCACCCGGCCTCGCGCGATCGTCCGAGACATGTCCGACGCGAGTTCGGCCGTGTAGGTTCCCACCCATTCGCTCCCCGGGCCGATGGGAAGCGTCGACGCGTCGAGCAAAGCCGCCGGAACATCGGCGACGCCGGAGAACGCAGGCCCGGCTTCGAGCAACAGCACCGACCGATCCGGATTCTCACTGAGCCTCGACGCAACGACGCAGCCGCAGGAGCCGCCTCCCACGACGATGACGTCCGCGTGCCCGATTCCGATCACACCGTCTGCGGGGCGGGCCCGGCTCGCACCGCGTCAGCCGTCCAGGCGGGGCTTGAGCGCGTCGATACTGCGCGCGGACAGTGCACCGCGCCACAGGCCTGCGCCGTACGCAACATCATCGGCACGTTTGTAGAACGCATACCGCACAGGGTCGAGGCCGCCGAGTTCCCGATGCTTGTACCAATCCGAAAACGCCTCTGCAACAGCCAATCCCAGCGCTATTCTACGAATACGACTCGACAGCAGCACGGCGAGCAGGGTGATCGGCCAATAGTGTCGACACAGGGCCGACGCCAACTGCCACAACCCCGCCACGAAACCCTCGGCAGCGAGAATGGCCGCGATCCGCGTGGGCTGATCCAGACCGACGAACATCTTGCGCAGGCGAACGATCGTGACACCGAGCGTGGCGGCGGCACCGACGAGTCCGATCCTCGTCAGACTCGCGGCGAGCAGACACGCGACCAACGTCCACGGCGACATTGCGATGGGCGGCACCATTCCCGGATGACGTGCCGACAACGGGGTGGCACCGGTCCCGTAGAACAGCTTGCGGGCGAACCACTCGACGAAGGTGACGCGATGCTCGTGCGCGACGTGAGCGACCGGTTCGTAGCGCAGTCGCCAACCCGCCTCCTGCAGCCGCCAGCACAGATCCACGTCCTCGGCCACGTGCATCGACTCGTCGAATCCCTCGCAGTCCATCGCCACCGACCGACGAATCAGCATTGCCGCACTGGGCACGTAGGAGACCGAGCTGCCTGCGCGTACCGCTGCTTCCCTGCGACCGAGATCGAGGGACGAGCGCGCGTGTTCGTACCTGGCCAAGGCGCTGCCCTCGGGCTCCAGCGCGACGATTCGGGGTGCCACCAGCGCCACGGCCGGATCCGAGAAGTGCCCCAGCATCACCTCGAGCCATCCCTTGCGCGGAACGACGTCCGAGTCCAAGAAAGCAACAAAATCTGTTGTGGCACATCGCAATCCCGCGTTTCGCGCCGCAGCGGGTCCGCGCGAGTGCTCGTGCCGGAGCACCGTCACGCTGCCCACACTCCACGAGACCCGCGGCACTGCGACCGGAACGTCCGACCCGTCGTCGACGATGATGACGTGCAGACCGTGGAGTGCTGCGATCAAGCGCTCCAACCCGGCCTCGTTGTTCTTGAGCGGTACGACCACGGTGACGTCGCTCGGCGACGGAATCGACATCGGGCGCGGGTTCCCGACACCCGAGTCGAGCAGTTTGCGAGCGACGAGAGCGGACTGCGAGTCGGTCACTTCGATGAAACCGTCACCGATCATCGCCGCTGCCGTCGGTGCGAGCTTGAGCATGCGTGTCGGTGAACCACCGATCAGGACTCGTCCTTCGGAGAATGTGCGTACGCGTGGATCGACTCGCACCCCGAAGCCGTCAGGCAACCGACCTTCACCCATCAGGAGATCGTAAGCGGACGAGACGCCGAAGTGTCGGCCACCCGTGAAATCGGACGGAACATACCCATGCCCCGTTTTTCCGGAATCGTCGGACGGCCCCTCAGCAGGCATTCCATCGAGCTCGTTCATGTGATCACTCCGTGCTCGGAGGGACTCCATCTCTGCACAGCATCGCCGGCGCGGGTGCAGAGCTGCTCGAACATCCGACGCCCCTCCTCCGGATCGGCCCCGGTGGGATCACCGAGCACCCCGTTCGCGGTGATCGGTGCCATGCCGTCGACGCGAAGCGCAGGCAACAGATCGGCGATGTCGGCGACATTGCCCACCTCGGCCTTGCTCATGTTCACCACCTCGGGCGAAAGGTGCAGCAGCAACGACGTTTCGGTGCGCCCGGCGTGAGCATCTGCTCCCGGTATCGCGCACGGAAACCACACGACGTCGCGGCCCTCGTAGCGCAGCAGCAGTACGGCAGAGCGCACGGTGGGGCCGTTGCCTCCGTGTCCGTTGACGAACACCACTCGCTCGGCCCAGCGGCACGCGGAACGCCCGTACTCCACCAGAACCGATTCGAGAGCTGCGGCCCCGATCGAGACGGTGCCGGGAAATCCCTCGTGCTCGCCACTGGCTCCGTACGCGATCGCGGGGGCCACGAGAGCATCCGCGATGGTGTGCGCCACGGCGGTTGCGATACGAGTGTCGGTATCGAGCGGGAGGTGCGGACCGTGCTGCTCGATCGAGCCGACCGGCACCACCAGGGTGCGAGACCCGTCCAGGTCCGGCCAGTACTGCGTACCGAGGGGGTCCGTGGCCATGAGTGCAGATGCTATCGGATGGAACGAGGACGTCACGCCGCCGAAACACTGCGACGATAATCTTCGATTCGTGCCACCCCGTCGCCGATCCGTATTGCTCTCGCAATTGTCGATATCGGCACCCGGCGGCCCGCAACCGACAATTCTGCAAGAGTTACGCCGAGTCATTCTTGCCGGCGATGCGCCGCCGAATACGCCGATTCCACTCAATGAAGTAGCGGAACTCTTCGGGGTGAGCAGAATTCCGGTGCGCGAATCCCTCAAGACACTCATCGGCGAGGGACTGGTCGATCATCGACCGAATCTGGGCTACACGGTTGCGCAGTTGACCGCAGCCGAACTTCGCGAAATGTACATCGTGCGAGAGGTATTGGAGACGGCTGCACTACCGTCCGCGGTCGAGCTCGCCACCGAGGCCGACCGGGCCCATATCGTCGAGATCAATCGTCAACTCGAGGCCTCGCTGGCCCAGGACGACTCGCGAGAATATCACCGCCTCTCGCGTGAGTTCCACCTGTCCCTGACCCGTCCGTCCCGCATGCATCGATTGCTGCACATGCTCGAATCCGCCTGGAACATCACCGAACCCGTGCAACCCATGGTGCATGTCGCCGGGTCGGACAGGGCGTCGCTGCACAGCGATCACGCCGAAATGCTCGCGGCATTTCTGGCCGGCGATTCCGCGGGCTTGCTGCGCGCCGCGCAGCATCACCACACGCGTCTCAATTCGGTCATTTCGACGCTGTCGAACGATCATGGGTTGTTCGCCGATCCGTCGTCGGAATAGGGCCACAGGAACGACCGGAAAAGATACGGGAGTGGAGCCTGCAGGAACGACCGGAAAAGATACGGGAGTGGAGCCTGCAGGAACGACCGAAAAGATATATCGCTCTCGTCACGAGTGCGCAACACTTCGCCGCTAACTTTTCCTCATTCGCTCGTTCACCTCCTTCGTTCGTCTCATACGCCATGCCGTCAGGAGCATCGATGACAGATACAGCGCACGGTCCCGCTCAAACGGGAGATCTCGTGGAAGCCGCGGGCCACCCCGTCGGTGGTGGACTGATCAAGGACAGCTATGACCCGCGGCTGACCAACGAGGATCTCGCTCCGCTGAAGAAGCAGACCTGGACTTCGTACAACCTCTTCGCCTTCTGGATGTCGGACGTGCACTCGGTCGGCGGTTACGTGACGGCGGGCAGCCTGTTCGCGCTCGGGCTGGCCAGTTGGCAGGTGCTGATCGCGTTGCTCGTCGGCATCACGATCGTCTACTTCTTCTGCAATCTGGTCGCCAAGCCGAGCCAGGTGACGGGGGTTCCGTATCCGGTCATCTGTCGCAGCGTGTTCGGAGTGCTCGGTGCCAACATCCCGGCGATCATCCGTGGCCTGATCGCGGTGGCCTGGTACGGCATCCAGACATTCTTGGCATCGGCTGCCCTCGACATCGTGCTGATCAAGCTGTTCCCGTCTCTGGCTCCGTACGCCGTCACCGCGGACTACGGTTTCGCCGGACTGTCGCTGCTCGGTTGGGCGAGTTTCCTGTTCCTCTGGGTCGTTCAGGCTGCGGTGTTCTGGCGCGGGATGGAGTCGATCCGCAAGTTCATCGACTTCTGCGGCCCTGCCGTCTACGTCGTCATGTTCATGCTGTGCGGCTACCTGATCTGGAAAGCCGGCTGGGGCGCAATCGATCTCACCCTCGGCGATGTCGAGTACACCGGCTTCAGCGCCGTTCCCGTCATGCTGGGAGCCATTGCGCTCGTCGTCTCGTACTTCTCCGGTCCGATGCTCAACTTCGGTGACTTCTCTCGATACGGAAAGTCCTACGCTGCCGTCAAGAAGGGCAACTTCCTCGGTCTGCCCGTCAACTTCCTGGTGTTCTCCATCCTCGTTGTCGTCACCGCCTCGCTGACTCTGCCGGTGTTCGGCGAGCTGATCACCGACCCTGTCGAGACGGTCGCCCGCATCGACAGCACCTTCGCCATCGTCCTCGGTGCCCTCACCTTCGCCATCGCAACGGTCGGCATCAACATCGTCGCCAACTTCATCGCTCCGGCGTTCGACTTCTCCAACGTCAGCCCGCAACGCATCAGCTGGCGCGCCGGTGGCATGATCGCCGCAGTCGGTTCGGTACTGATCACCCCGTGGAACCTGTACAACAATCCCGAGGTCATCCACCTGACGCTCGAGACCCTCGGCGCGTTCATCGGGCCTCTGTTCGGAATCCTGATCGCCGACTACTACCTGATCCGTAAGCAGCACGTGGCGGTCGACGAACTCTTCTCGATGTCCAAGACCGGCCTGTACTGGTACTCGAAGGGCTACAACCCGGCGGCGGTGTACGCGACCGTCGCGGGCGCAGCGGTGGCGATGTTCACCGTGCTGTTCAACGGAGCCGTCGACGGCCTGGAGATCGCTGGTATGTCCACGGCGTCGAAGTACAGCTGGTTCATCGGCTGCGGCATCGGATTCGCCACGTACTACTTCCTTGCGACGCGAACCAAGCTGGCTGTCACCAACTTCGACGTTCCAGCGAAGGCATAGGATCTCTTCCGTGCTCATCAAGGTCATCAATCCGAACACCACCAGTTCGATGACCGCAACGATCGGTGACTGTGCCCGGGCCGTGGTCGGCCCGGGCACGGTCGTCGACGCGGTCAGCCCCGCGATGGGGCCAGTTTCGATCGAAAGCCATGTCGACGAAGCCCTCAGCGTCCCAGGAATTCTCGCCGAGATCGCCAGTGGCGAGGCCGAGGGGGTCGACGGCTACGTCATCGCCTGCTTCGGTGATCCCGGCATCGACGCGGCTCGCGAACTCGCGGCCGGGCCGGTCATCGGTATCGCCGAGGCGGCCATGCACGCCGCGAGCTTCCTGGGCCGAGGCTTCAGCGTCGTCACCACACTCGGACGCACCGTCGGGCGTGCCCAGGATCTGGCGAACCACTACGGCTTCGGACGCCACTGCCTCGGCATCCACGCGTGCGACCTGCCGGTCCTCGATCTCGAGACGGACCCCGACGCCCGCAAGATCGTCACCGAGGCGTGTCGCATCGCCGTGGAGACGGACGGTAGCGATGCCGTGGTCCTCGGATGTGCGGGGATGGCCGATCTGTGCCAACACATTTCGGCCGAGATCGGCGTACCGGTGGTCGACGGCGTCGCCGCGGGAACACTGTTCGTGCAGTCACTGATCTCGCTGGGACTGGGTACCGGAAAGCGCGGCGAATTCGCCGCCCCGCCGCCCAAGCGCTACACCGGGATGCTGGAGGGTTTCAGCCGACCGATCCCTGATCCTTAGCCCTGGCTCCGCGATCGATCAGGTCTCGCACAACTGCCGATACGGCACCCCGGGCAGATAGCGGGCCCATTCGGCCTCGGTGGCCACCGAGCCCCCGGATTCGCACAGGCGACTGCGGACTTCATCCGGCTCGGTGCGCCACACGCGGACATCGCGGCCCGTGCCGCCGCCGAAGAGCACCTGTCCGGCCGCGCCGAACACCGCGGTGTAGACACGCTGGCCGTACGCGGTGAGGGCGGCATACTCCTCGGGTGCGTAGCGGTCGCCCACGTTCCACAGCCACAGCGTCGATCCCCCGTCACCGGCGGCCAGCCTCGTACCGGATGGATCGAACGAGAGCGACCAGATCGGGCTGGACGGCCCGACGATACGAGACAGGTGCTGTGGGTTGTCCGGATTCACCATGTCCCACAGTCGGATCGAGCGATCCGCACTCCCGGCGGCGAGGATTCGCCCCTCCGGTGAGATGGCCACGGCCTGGACGTCACTTCCGAAACCGCCCAACGTGGTCCTTCGACGCGGATCGGTGGGGTCGGCGATGTCCCACAGTTCGACCACGCCACCGACACTGGCGATGACGAGTACCGAACCGTCGGGCGACAGCGCCATACCCGCGGGGTAGTTACCCGCCTCCAGGGTCGACAACGCTCGCGGGGTCGTTGGGTCCGCCAGCGACCACAACGACACGTCGTTCGAGTTCTGGCCGGAGACGACCAGAAGCGATCCCGTTCCGTCGAAGACCAGCCCCGCAGTCAAGCTGGTCGTTGCCTCCCGAATGCCACCGAGGGCGACCGGATCGGTGAGATCGGTTGTGTCCCAGAGCTGAAATCCACCGGTGGTGGTACCCACAGCAGCACGGGTGCCGTCGGCGGTCAGTGCTACCGCCCCCGTCTGCTGGGCACCGTCGCCGATCACCAACGGTGCCGACGCCACCGGATGCTCCACATCCGTGACGTCCCAGACGATCGTGGCCGGGGCTCGGCTGCCGGCACCGACGAGCATCCGGGTGTCCGACGCACCGATGGGGTTCTGATAGATCGTGTCGCCGGCATCGACCAGGGCCGGTCCGGGAAGTGGCCAGATCCGCGTGATGCCATCGCCACTGGCCGTCACGATCGACGAGCGATCCGGTGAGAACGCGAGCGAAGTGACCTGGACCGGGCCGGGCAGCGTCCGTTGCAGCGTTCCCGAGGCGGCGTCCCACACCTTCGTGGTGTTGTCCGAACTCGCCGCAGCGATCAACACCCCGTCCCCGCTGAACGCGACGTCGTTGACGTAACTGGTGAATCCAGTCAACGCCGGTAGTGCAGTCAGCCGACCGCCGTCGACCGCCCAGCGTAGAACCTCGCGACCGGTGGTACCCGCGATCAACGTGGTGCCGTCGGGAGAGAATGCCAGCTGTAGCGCGGTGTAGCTCGACCCGTCCGAGGGGACGTCGAGCAGTGGAACGGACTGGGCTGCAGCAGGAACGGCCAGCCGGGTCGCGTCCCACAATCTCATCGCACGTCCCGGACCCGCCGTCACCAGGAACCGGCCGTCCGGGCTGAACTCCGTTGCCGTCGACGAACCGGGTTGAGAGACTCCACCTATCGTGCGCGGCGCGGTGGGTTCTGCAACGTCGAGGAGAGGCAGTGTGTCATCTTGGGTTCCGACGAGGAGCAGCCGGCCGTCGGGAGAGTACGACAGGCTACTGACGCCAGTTGCGTCGATGCGCGACAACAACATCGGTGCCGACGGGTTCGCCACATCCCACAGCTCGACGCCGTACGATCCTCCCACAGCGAGCACGCTCCCCTGCGGATCGAAAATCAACACCCGGGCGTCACGCAAGACAATTTCACCGAGCTTCGCGTGCCCGTCTGCGAGCGACCACATCCGCACGTGTCCGTCGGAACCGGCTGTCGCCACGATGTTTCCGCGCGGGTCGACCGCGGTCACCGCCCCGCCCTCCACTCCGAGCAGCCGCGCAGGAGTATGGATCGCGGACGAGTCGAGCAGTGACGATCGCGCCTCCGTCGTGCGGTCCACCTCGTACGACGCCAACGCGAAATATGCCGCCAGCCCGGGATCTTGACTCCTCAATTGCTCTGCGACACCGGCGATCTGACGTGAGACAGCCTCTGCCTCCGCGCGCTCGGCCTCGACCCGTCGGTTGTTCGCGTCCGACCGAGCAACGAACGCGGTCACTGCCAGTGTCACAGCCAGTACGGTCAGCAGCGCGAGTGCAGTGACGAGCGTTTCGAGGGTGCGTCGCCGACGTCGGTCGCTTCGGTTCTGTTGCTCGATTCGGTTCGCACTCGCGTCGAGGTAGCGCCTCTCCACCGAGTTGAGATCTCGCCGACGTACCGGACCGAGGGATTCCTGCACCAGCGCCAACCTCGATTCCGGCAGCAACGAACCGTCGTCGCGATCGTTGTTCTCCCACAGTTCTGCGGCCTGGGTGAGTCGACGGTGCTCGACGAGCCACTGACGATCGTCGTCGAGCCACTCGCGCAGCCGCTGCCACGCCGTCAGCAACGCCTCGTGGGTGATCTGGACGGTCTCTTCTCCGACGGTCAGCAGTCTGCGTGCGGCAAACCGTTCGACGACGATGTCGACGTCGGTGACCGCGACCGCGTTCTCGTCTCCGTTGAACAGCTCCACGCGATCGACGCGGCGACGAGTGACGACCTCGTCGTCGAGATTGACCAACCGCATGAAGATGCGCCGTGTCTCGCGCTGCTGTTCGACGGTCAAAGCCGAGAACACTTCCTCGGCGCTCTGCCCCACGGCACCGCCGATCCCGCCGGTTGCGAGGTAGTCCGAGACAGTCAACGTTCTGCCGCTCGACACCTGCCACGTGGTGAGCAGGGCATGGGACAGCAGCGGCAGGGCACCGGAGTCGTGGGCGAACTGCGATCCGCGTGGACCCAATTCGCCGACCAAGACCTGCACGAGGGCGGCCTCGACGGAGACACCCGCCTTCGCGGCAGGCGACACGATGACCTCCCGCAGTTGTGACTCGGTGAGACGTCCGACAACCACCGGGTTGTCGGACAGGCCGGCGAGCAGCGCGTCCTCGGACACGGCGTTCTGGTAGAAATCCGCCCGCAGTCCGACCACGAGAACCGACCCCGCGCTCGGCAACGCCGCTGCCGCACGCAGAAAGTTCTCGCGCTCGAGCGGTGTCGCCAGTGTCCACAACTCCTCGGCCTGATCGAGGACGAGAACCGATCCCGGCGCAAAGGATTCGGCTCGCTCGGGGAAGGCACGAATATCGCCGACGCCGGAATGGACTTCCGAACCGGTAAATCTCGATGCCAGCCCGGCACGCAGGAGCGAGGACTTACCGGAGCCCGAAGCACCGACGACGAACACGATGCCTCCACCGGAGCCGAGGGCTTCCCGGACGCGCGTGCTCAGACGCTCGATCACGTCGTCACGTCCGAAGAACCACTCTGCATCGGCCGGCTCGAACGCCTCGAGACCCTTGTACGGAGGGTCGCCCTTCACCAGATCGACGGTCCGCCTGCCCGGGATCGACCGCACCCTCGACACCGCGTCCCACCACAGGGCGCGCTCGTCCTCGTCGGCGACGCCGCATGCGATCAGTACGGCAGCGAACATTTCGGCGCTGGCTTTGGTCGGGACGTGATGTCCGGAGAACCAGCCACTGATGGTGCCGTGCAAGCCACCGGAACGCTCGACGATCTCTCGGACCGTGGCACCCGCCTCGGTCCGGATCGCACGCAATGCTGCCGCGAATTCCGTGCGGTCCGTGATCGACGAAGGATCCGGACGGTCGATGGTCATGAGCGAGAACTATAGAACCGGGAAAACCTCGAAAGAGGCACTCGAGCGTCGCGCTGAGCTGCACGAACAGCAAATTGATGCGTTTGAATGACGCTCGTACGGAGTCCGTGGCCGTCCGTATTGACCTTGTACGGACATGCTCGTTCAGCTGGATCCGCGACGAAGTCCAGTCGACGATGGACGGTGTGGTCGGGGCAGAAGGACACTCCAGGGGGGAAATTTTCGTGCTCGAACGAACGCTGGCATCGGCAGTGCATCACCCGTTCCGAAGGCCGGCACAGCGGGGACCCGGTGCAGTCCCGACACCGCTCGAAGCTCGCCACCGCAAGCCTGCGTTGAGCGCCCGCGAGATCGAGGTCATGCTCGCCTGGTTCGCCTCCGACTCGAAAACGGTCGCAGCTCGGTCCGTCTACATCTCGGTGGGCACGATCAACACCCACATCACCCGCATCCGGCAGAAATACGCGGCGGTGGGACGCAGCGCGCCGACGAAGGCCGCCCTGTTCGCTCGCGCATTACAGGACGGCCACACTCACCTGTCCGAATGGTGACTGTCGATCCTTCTCCCTGTGGCGGCCGTCCACGTCGAATCGGCCCCTCGGTTCTGGATCCCGGCCTCCGATCGGCGTCGGTTATCCCAGACCGGGGAGCTGATTCGACGGCGTGAAGTCAGGCGGCACGAGGAGATCCGACGGTGACAGTTCGTGGACCGACGTGCGACCGAGACCGAGTACGGCGGAGTCCAGGCCGCCGCGCAGGATGTCGAGGACGTTCTCCACTCCGGCCTGACCGTTCGCCGCCAGACCCCACAGGTATGCGCGTCCGATCAGCACTGCCCGCGCACCGAGCGCGAGTGCCTTCGCGACGTCACTTCCTCGACGCACACCACCGTCGAGGGTGATCTCGACCTGAGCACCCACGGCCTCGGCGATGGACGGAAGCACCCTGATCGATGCCGGGGAACCGTCGAGATTGTTGCCACCGTGATTGGACACCGAAACTGCGGTCACGCCTGCGTCCACGGCCCGCAGTGCGTCGTCGACCCGCGAGATGCCCTTGAGCATGAACGGCCCGTCCCACTGCTCGCGCAACCACGCGATGTCGTCCCACGTGGGCAGCGGGGTGGATTTCCACTCCCTGTACGCAGCGAAGAACGTCGGCGCAGGCCCACCGGGCGGCGCGAGGTTCGGGGCAGTCAGATCAGGGAACGCGCCCGACCGCGCCCACTGCGTCAGCCACCGTGGCCGACACAGCGCTTCCGGTGCGAACCGGATCATCGCCCTCGGATCGAGGCGTTCGGGAATCACCGGGCTACCCCAGTCACGGCCCTCCGAGAACGACCAGTCCATCGTCAGAATCAGCCCGACCGCGCCGGCATCACGTCCACGATGAATCATGTGCAGCAACAACTCTCGTGAACCGGCCCAGTGCAGCTGAAAGAACGTCCGTGGGTTCGCGGCCACGACCTCTTCGATCGGTTTGCTCGCGAACAGCGACAACCCCATCGAAATACCCCGCGCCGCTGCAGCTCTGGCGACGGCGACCTCACCGTCCGGGTGTACCGCCTGCACACCCGTCGGGGAGATCATCACGGGAAACGAAAGAGACTGTCCCATCAGTGTTGTCGACAACTCACGGGTGTCCGACAGCCCTGCCACGTGTGGGGCGAACCCGAGTTCGGCGAACGCGGCGGTGTTGTCGCGACTGGTCAGCCCCTGTTCGGACCCTGCTACCAGCGCCGAGTACACCGACGGCGGTAGACGTTTCCGGGCTCGCCGCTGCGCTTCTGCAACGGTCTCGAACCACACGCTGGTGCTCAGACGCCGAGCTTCCGGTCGAACCCGGGCGGCATCACCACATCCGACGGCGAGAGATCGTGTACCGAGGTGTGTCCGAGTCCGAGGACGGCGGAATCGACTCCGCCGCGCAGAATGTCGAGCACGTTCTCCACCCCGGCCTGACCGCCGGCCGACAGACCCCACAGGTACGCCCGCCCGATGAGCACCGCACGCGCACCGAGTGCCAGCGCCTTCACCACGTCGCTGCCGCGTCGGATTCCGCCGTCGAGGGTGATCTCGATCTGATCGCCGACGGCTTCGGCGATCGCAGGCAACGCCCGGATCGGTGCCGGGGTGCCGTCGAGATTGTTGCCGCCGTGATTGGAGACGGAAATAGCAGTCACGCCCGCGTCGACGGCTCGTTTGGCGTCATCGACCCGCATCACTCCCTTGAGCATGAACGGCCCACCCCACTGCTCACGCAGCCACGCCACGTCCTCCCACGTCGGCAACGGGGTGCCCATCCATTCCCCGTACGCACCGAAGAACGTCGGCGCAGGACCGCCGGTGGGTGGCGTCAGGTTCGGGGTCGTCAGGTCGGGAATCTTGCCGGTCTTGGCGAACTCCCACAACCACTTCGGTCGCATGATGCCCTCGGGGGCGAACTGCACCATTGCCTTGAGGTCCATCTTCTCCGGAATCGACGGGCTGCCCCAATCGCGGCCGTTCGAGAACGACCAGTCCAGGGTCATGATCAATCCGACGGCTCCCGCGGCGCGCGCCCGCTCCATCCGCTGCAGCAAGATCTCACGCGAGCCCACCCAGTACATCTGGAAGAACGTCTGCGGATTCGCCGCAGCGACCTCCTCGACGGACTTGCTGGCGAACGAGGACAATCCGATCGGAATACCCCGCGCTGCAGCAGCTCTCGCAACAGCAACCTCCCCGTCGGGATGAACCGCCTGGACACCCGTCGGGGAGATCATCACCGGGAACGACAGGGGTTGCCCCATCACCGTCGTCGACAGGTCCCGCTTGTCGGACAGTCCGGCAACGTGCGGGGCGAACCCCAGTTCGCCGAATGCTGCCATGTTGTCGTCGATCGTCAACCCGCGTTCGGACCCCGCCACGAGTGCGGCGTACACGGACTTCGGTAGACGTTTCTTCGCTCGCCGCTGCGCTTCGGCAACGGTTTCGAACCACGCACTCTTGGCCATCAGTGTTCCTGTTCCATTCCTGCGAGCGGGTTCTCGTCGCAGATCTTCGCCGGGGGACGCATCATCAGCGTCAGCGGCACCGACTTTCGTGGGGTCTTGCGCTGCCCGGTACGGGAATGGTCGACGCTGGACTTGGGGATCTCCCCCGCCGCCGCCAACGCCATTTCGCCGTTACCGATGACGCATTCGGGATCCGGACCGTCCATGGGCAGGCCAGTGAAGAATTTCGCCGCCATGCAGCCACCGCGGCACGCATCGAAATGAGCACACTTGGTGCATGCTCCCGAAGTCTGCGGAGACCTCAACTCCTGGAACAATTCGGAAGTCTGCCAGACGGATTGGAACCCGCCCATGCCGTCTTTGGCGTCTCGCACGATGTTGCCGGCGAGGAAGTTCTCGTGGATGGCGAAGGGGCATGCGTACACGTCGCCGATCGGGTCGATCAGACACACCACGCGCCCGGCACCACACAGGTTGAGTCCGGGCAGAGCATCACCGAATGCCGACAGATGGAAGAACGAATCACCGGTCAACACCCCCTCACCGTTCGCGACGAGCCAGTTGTAGAGCTCTCGCTGCTGCCCCGCAGTCGGATGCAGATCGTCCCAGACATCCGCGCCACGTCCCGACGGTCGAAGCCGCGTGATGCGTAGTGTCGCAGCGTATTTGTCGGCCAAGGCCTTGAAGTCGTCGAGCTGAGAAACGTTGTGCCGGGTGACGACCACCGAGATCTTCGCGTCCCGGAAGCCCGCCTCCTTCAGATTCTCCAACGCCCGGCAGGCCATGTCGAACGAGCCCGGCCCGCGGACCGCATCGTTGACCTCTGCCGTAGCGCCGTCGATGGAGATCTGCACATCCACGTAATCCGACGCAGCCAAACGCGCCGCGACCTTCTTGTCGATCTTGACCCCGTTGGTGGAGAACTTCACCCCCACCTGATGCGCAGTCGCATAGTCGACGAGCTCCCAGAAGTCCGACCGCACCGTCGGCTCACCGCCACCGATGTTGACGTAGAACACCTGCATCTTCTGCAGCTCGTCGATGATCGACTTGCACTGCTCGGTACTGAGTTCGCGCGGGTCACGGCGACCCGACGAGGACAGGCAGTGCACGCAGGAAAGGTTGCAGGCGTAGGTCAACTCCCACGTCAGACAGATGGGGGCGTCGAGTCCGAGTTCGAATTGATCGACCAGTTTTCCTACCGGAGCTGGTCTTTCGAGGGTGGAGGTCATGGGCGGAAGTCCTCTTCTGCGATAGGTCAGGGCTTTACGGGCGAGTGATCATGTTCGAGCGGGCCAGCGTCGCGAGTGCCGTCACATACGGCGCCGACTGCGACTCGGTGATGCCCGCAGCCGCAATCGCCGACCGCATATCCGGGTGGTCGGGCAGCGATTCGATGATCGCCACGATCGTGCGGTTCTTCAGGAACGAGAGCTTGCGAGTTCCGAAGTGGTAGAGCAGCGCCCCGAACGACTCCGGCCGCAACGCCACCTGCGGATGCAGAATCCACCGCACATCCAGGTCCAACTCGTCGAGGTCCTCGCGCACCGCAGTGGTCATGATCAGTACACGCCGCACATGCCGTCGATGGATACTTCCTCGACCAACGACTCTTCGACCAGATCGGATTCGACGACTGCCGTATCGACTACAGCGTTCTCGTTGTTCTTCGACATCGGAAACCTCCTGAGGTTGTTCGGACCACAATCGGAGTCGACAGTGGCTTGGGTCACCAACATAATGACACTGAGTGCAGAAAACCAGAGAATGGAAAGAAGAAAATGGTCAGGAGCGCAAAACCGTCCAGTCAGCCAGGTAGGCGCCCGTCCACAACGCGGGGCGAGCTGAGCGATCTCGGAATCGAACTGTTCGCCGCCAAGGGATTCGAGGAGACCAGCGTCGACGACATAGCCGATGCCGCGGGCATCGCTCGACGCACGTTCTTTCGCTACTTCCCGTCCAAGAACGCAGTTCCCTGGGGCGATTTCGACGCTCAACTCACGGCATTGAGGACGCATCTGAACGACCTGCCCGGCAACGTCGGACTCGCGGACGGATTGCACTCGGCCCTGTTGCAGTTCAACACATTCCCCGAGGAAGAAGCAGCCGTTCACCGTCAGCGCATGGCACTCATCCTGGGAAATCCAGCACTGCAGAGCTACTCGATGGTGATGTACGAGGGCTGGCGTCAGGTCATCGCCGAATACGTGGCAGCTCGGACGAACTCCGACCCCGGCGACCATCTTCCGCGCACCGTCGGATGGATGCTCTTGGGGGTGGCGATCTCGGCGTACGAGCATTGGCTGATCGACGAGAACAACAGCCTTCCCGAGCTTCTGACGGCAGGAGCGTCGGTTCTCTTCACCGGTGTCGGTCCGCTTCGAGCGTCCGGCGGCACTGCCGAGAGCCGACTGGACGGAGAGCGCATCGAGTGAGCACTGGGAAAAAACTCCAAAGATACTTCGTGAAATCGGTGCCGCGAGACCCCTCGTCAGACGCTCGAGATGTCGGCCGCCAGCTCCCGAACTTCCTCGGAGAACCGACGTCGGCCGAGACCGGCCAGAACCGCATCCTCGGTGAGCCATGACGAGGCTGCCACTTCGAGCAGGGTAGTCAACGCAACAGCTGCGGCACCCTGCTTCGCTTTGGACGCGATACCGCTTCGAGTGCGCAGTTCGGCCGAGAACAGCGCCAACATCACCGAACGCACTTCTCTTCGCAGGGTTTCGATGGACAGACTCCAACCGGGCGATCGGGTGAAGTACACCAATGCGGCAGCACGGTGCTGATCCGTCCACTCGAGCAACGAAGAAATGATGTCACCCAGAGCAGCGTCCGGATCGGCCGCGATCTCTGCCCGAAGTTCGTCGAGGAGACCATCCGCGAACAAACGTAAACCCGCGAGCAGAACCTCGTCCTTCGACGGGTAGTGGTAATACACGGCCGCCGACGTCATCTGAGCCTCCGCGGCGATATCGGCCACGGTGACGTCCTCGATGGACCTGACCGAATACAGATGCATGGCGGCCTCGACCACTACTTCGCGCCGCGAGGGCCGATGCGCCGCACGCTTGGCCCCCTTGTCCGCCGGGGGCGTCACCGTCGATTTCGGCTTCACTGCCTTTGCTGCCATGACGGAGATCATGGCACCATGCACTGACCCAGGTGGCGAGGAGGACGCTGTGCCGCGACGAACCAGCAGCTCGACGTCCGAAGTCGACGAGAGTTCCGCGCTCGGAGCTGCAGTCGATGCTCCGATTGCGTCCGAGCCCGATGCCCAGCCCCCCAAGGGATCTGCCCACCGGCCCTCTCGCCGCCACCTCATCGTCCAGGCGGCGGTGCGTGTCTTCTCCCGCAAAGGTTTTGCGGAAACGTCCATTCAAGAGATCGCCGAAGCAGCGGGCATGGTTCCGACGGCGGTCTACTACCATTTCGCCGGCAAGGAAGAGCTGTTCGATACCGCGCTCGGATACGCGATGGATGCCAGTACCGCCGCAGCCCAGGCAGTTCGACCGGACGACACCGAGGCCGATTCCGCCGCGTTCAAGGAGGCCGTCGACGCCGTCTGGGACTGGACGGCAGAACACCCCGATGCGGCCCGGATGCTGTTTCTTCAGGTGGCCGGCGGTGCCACCCCTGGGACGCGCCTGCTGACCAAAGAGTACGAGGACAGGCACGTACGCCGCGCCTTCGACTACTTCCCCGACTCGGAGACACCGGCGGACAAGCGGTCGGCCGCGGCGCATCACGCCGCTCGGTCGCTGCGAGCACGCACGATGATCGCCACGACCATCGCCATCCAGCCCTTACGGATCGAGGGCGGGCCCTTGTCCCACATCGCGGTGGCGCGTCTTCGGTCGGCCACCACAGATGTGTGCGCGAAAATGATCGAGGGTCGCTGAAGCTCCGACGGACGTCCACCACCGTCGAGTAACTCGACCGAAACAACAGTCGAAACTCGGAGTGGACCTCCCTCATGCGTATCGCGTCTTTTTCGTGGACACTCCTTGGATCGTGACGCGTTCGCCGAGTTTCGGGAGTCGACACGAACTGACCTTCCGGGTAGGCAGTGGCCCGTCCGGCGCGTGGGGTCCACGTCCTCCGAACGGCCCGATCTGCTCTGGATCGGACCGTTCGCACACCGTCGTGTGGAACGCTCTACGGTGTGCGAAGGGATGGCTTCGCCGAGAGTCCGACGAACAGAATGGCTTTCGATGACCGAGTTGGATGCACTCGCACCGAGCCCGGATGGAGTCTGGGCTCACGAGAACGTGGTGGTTCGGCACCTCCCCGGACTGGAATTCGACGCGGCCCGAACAGGGTCGACCGTGCAGGTCTGCCACGGCCTGACGTCTGCGGGTATCGGTGAGCGCCTGGTTCCGATGGTCACCGCACACGCCCGCCATGTAGGTCTTTCGCAGCGCGAGTTCGAGTTGGTGTTGGTCGGGATCGTCCGCACCACGGTCGCCGATCCGGTCGACGCATGGGCCACCTATTACCGCAATTCGTTGGACGAGCTGCTCTCGGGCACCGCCGATTTCGCGCCTGTCCACGAACGGGCGGAGAACCTGATCGTCGGGTCGGTGCTCGACCTGGGTTCGTGTTTCGGCTTCTTTCCACTGCGGCTGGCGATGGAAGGCCACTCGGTGACTGCGACGGACCTGTCGGCCGGAACCATGCGGTTGCTCGCCACCGTGGCCCCACACCTCGGGGTCACGCTCGACACCGTGGTGTGCGACGCCGCGAATGTTCCCGTTGCCGACGGCAGTGCCGACACGGTGACTGCACTGCATCTCCTCGAGCACGTCGACGCCGAGACCGGCTCCCGCATAGTGGAAGAAGCGCTACGCATCGCGCGCACCCGTGTCGTTGTCGCCGTGCCCTTCGAGACCGAGACCACCGCCTGCCACGGACACGTCCGCACATTCGACGAGGCATCACTGGTCGAGCTCGGTCGGTCGTCGGGCCGCGCATTTCGGACCTTCGAGCACCACGGTGGGTGGCTCGTGATCGACAAGACCTCGACCCCCCAACTGGTCTGACAGGCCGCTGGGAGTACCACATCGCAATACCGACGTGGTGTCAGGATCGCAATGGATCCTGACACCACTGCGTCCGTCGACCTAGGCGTACTCGGGTACCGACAGTCGATTCTCCGCTGCACCGAGTGAGTCGAATCCGTCTGCCTTGAGCAGATTGTGGACGTTACGCCGTCGGACCCCCATGTTGCCGCCGTCGTAGACCGGGAAACACAGGACGTCCTCCATGATCGCGGCGATCGGTGTCAGGTTCGTGTACGCATCGACGCCGACGAGACGCATGGCGTCGTACACGACCTGCACGGCCGTCTCGGATGCGAAGATCTTTGCTTCGTTGGCCAATTCCCGATCCCGTCCGCCGGTGCGGTCGAAATGGTCGGCGGCCTTCCACGCGAAGTAGCGCACCGCCTCGATGCGAGTCTTGATGTCCACCAACATGTAGCCGGCGTTCTGATACTCGATGACGGGTACCGGACCGGAGCGGTGGTCGGTCTTGGCGAAGTGCAAAGAGTAGTCGAATGCAGCTCGCATCCTGCCCACGCACGCGGCAGCGATGGACGAGCAGGTCCAGGAGAACGCGGTGGCGACGATGTCCAACCCGTCGCCCGGCTTGCCGACGATGTTGCCGACCGGCACCCGCACGTCGCGAAATTCCACCCGCGGCGAATTGGTGGCGCGATGTCCGATGGTGTCGATCATGTCGGTGATCTCGACCCCGGGCGTTCCCTTCTCCACGACGATGACGGCGAGCGACTCCAACGGCGGCAGTGCAGGATCGGTACGGCAGACCACACTGATCAGGTCGGCACCCTGACCGTCCCAGCCCGAGGCATTGGTGGTGTAGTGCTTGGCACCGTTGATGACCCACTCGTCGCCCTCGCGACGCGCGAAGGTCCGAATTCCGACGGTCGGGTCCTCCGAGTCGTAATTGGCCCCGCCGGTCACCTCTGTGTAGGCGATCGCAGCCAATCGGGGTTCGCCGTCGCAGAACAACGGGAGCCACCGGTTCTTCTGCTCCTCGGTACCGAAATTGATGATCGGGTTGAGTCCCAATCCCGTGCCCAGCAACGCAGTCGGAGCGTTGATGTCGACCCGAGCGAGTTCCTCGGCTGCGAGCGCGAAGGTGAGATTGTCGAAGTACGCGCCGCCGTATTGGTCGGGAACCAGTCCCTTCACGAAGCCGAGACCGGCCAGCTGCTTGTAGACCGGCTGCAGCGCGTAGAAGCGATCCTCGGGGCGCGGTATGGAGGAAATAGCGGGCGCTACTTCGCTCAGAATGTCGTCTGCCACTTGCCGCGCCTGCATGCGCACTGCCATCTGCTCGGGGCTGAGCTCGAAACTCAGGGTCATGTGAGACTCCTCGATGTCTGTCCTGGTGGGGGTGAAGAACGGAATCGGGCGACGCTGCCCTACCCACCATGTTTCACGGCCCGACGCATCCCGGTCTTGTACCGGACTGCGCCGTCATCGGTACCGTTCTGCATTGTCGAACAAACAGTTCACCCCTGCGCCGACTGCGGCACTTCCCCTGTCTGCACCAACGCGCGGTATTCGACCGGACTGCATCCGAAGCGTGATCGAAAGGTCTTGGCCAGATGGGCGGAATCCGAGAATCCCCAGGCTGCCGCTATCGTTCCGATCGATCGATTGTCCCGAGAATCGGCAAGCTCACGCCGACACGCTTCGACGCGATGCTCACGGACCACGGCACCGAACGTGGTTCCCGTCCTCTCGAAGAGGGCATGGAGCGTGCGTACAGATACCCCGACATGGCGGGCCGCATCGGTGGCGGGAACTCGGCCGAATGCAAGCCTGGAGTCGATGTACCGAACGACGGAGACCCGAAGTGCTTCGTCGGTCTCCAACGAGCATCCGGTGCGCCGTTGTGTCCCTCCCAGTACGGCACGCAGCAGATCGACATGGGCCGCTCCGATCATCTGCCGCTCGGCGGTCTGCAGCGAGGAATCGGTCCGCCAGGTCTCCACCATCAACGAGCTGAGCAGCCGAGCAGAACCCGACGAGCTTGCGAAACGCCGCGCAGTCGTCGCTGCCGACGGGCCGACCACATCTGCCAGCAGAGGGCGCGGCAGTCGGAAGGACAGCACTCGCCACAGTTCGTCGTTGCCGGGCTCGACGAACTCCAGCCGGTACGGGCGAGTCGAGTCGACGATGGCGAACTCACCTCGGGAGACCGTGCACTGCCGCCCGTCCTGAGTGGTCGTACAGTGCCCGTCCAGTTGCAGATTGACGAAGACGACATCCTCGTCCGCGCGGGCTACCTCGCGTTTTCCGTGATCGATTCACTGTGTGCAGGAAGCGATCTCCGCTGCGTTGCCACCTCCGATCGCCGCGGAGCGCACCCATCCGGGGAGTCCTGAACGTGACGAACTGTGTTCGACGTGGTCCCGGGATCGCCACGGTGCCAGCGGCGTGAATGCCTGGCAGAGAACATCGGCCCAATAGCTCATCTGATCGGCCGGGCCGAGTCCCCGGGTTGTCCAATACGACGTCATGATGCACTCCGCGCTAGGTTCGAGTGCACACACGGTAAGCCCTGGGCGTAAGCCATCCGAGGCATTTGCGTTACGAAATGTGTGCACTCTTCTCACACCGGCGGGCTAGGCGCGGAGAGCTTCCCCGCACCTTCGGATGTTTGGGCGTGGCTCAGATCAACCCCTGCTTACTCGCCGCGTACACGGCCTCGGCTCGCCGAGACACTGCGAGCTTGCGCATGATGTTGCTGACGTGAAATTTCACTGTCGTCGCCGAGATGAACAGTCGGGTCCCGATCATGTTGTTGGACAGGCCCGTCGCGAGCAGCCGGAGTACTTCGAGTTCGCGCTCGGTCAGCCGCTCGATGCTGCTCGGGGTGCCGTTGAGTGATCGCACGACAGCCGAGGCACTGCGCGAATCGAAGGCACTCTCGCCTCGCGAGACAGCACGTATCGCCCGCACCAGTTCGGTGGTATCGACGTCCTTGACGACGTATCCGCGCGCACCGGCGTGCACCGCCTCCACCACGAGTCGGTCGTCGAGGAAAGTTGTGAGCACCAGTAATCCGATTCCGTTGTGCGCCTTGGCCAATTGTGCGCACAAGGCAAGGCCCTCGTAATCCGAACTGGCCGAGAGCTTGAGATCCATCAGCACGATATCGGGCTCGACCCGCGCGACGACGGCCAATCCCTCCTCCCGCGTCGACGCCTCCCCCACGATCGTCAGATCCGACTCGCGCTCGAGCACCGAACGCAGCCCGTCGCGCAGAATTGCATGATCGTCGACCAGGACGATGCGGACAGTAGGTGCCGCCACCTGCCCCATGCCCGTGCGAACCGTCGGAACGCTCACTGTGTTTCGCCCTTCTCGGATCTTTCCTGGAAGGGAATGCGCACTGCCACACGCACACCCCCGGTTCGGGCGCGGCGAATCTCGAAGACCCCGCCGTGTTCACGGGTGCGGGCCGCCATGTTCGCCAATCCGCGGTGACGGCCGTCGACATCGGTGGACTCGGCCAGGTGCAGCATCATTCGCAGGTGGGCCGGATCGCCGTCGCCGTCGTCGGCGATCGACAACTGCACCTGATCGAGCGAATAGGTCAACCGAAGAATCGCCCGCGACGCGTGCGCGTGCACCGCTGTGTTGAACAATGCTTCGCCGGCGATACGGAGCAATGCATGCTCACACTCGCTGCTCAGCTCGACGGGGGTTCCCTCCACACGCAACGAGACCTGCAACTCGTCGGGCATGTGGACCACGGAAAGCTGTTCGAGCATTTCGGGAAGCGACGTTCGATCCGCGTCCTGCGGATGATTGAGCGCGTAGATCGCCGACCGCAGTTGTTCCACAGCTCGACGCGTCAGATCCTTCGCAAGATCCAATCTGTCGCTGCGTTCTTCGGCCGAGATCTCGCTGCGACACACTTCGATCTGCATACCAGCGGACAACACGGCCTGAGTGACGCTGTCGTGCAATTCGCGAGCGATGCGGTGGCGTTCGTCGTCGAGGACCTGATGCCGGTGCGCGGCACCCAATTGCCGCTGTGTCAGCAACAGTTCGGCATTGCGGGCTGCGAGATCGGCCGCTGTGCGGTTCGCCTGGGCGTAGGCACTCTCGGTTCGCTCGAGCAATTGCCGTCGACTCTGGAAGAGCGCCGAATTCTGCAGCGCCACCGCCGTTTGACTGGCCAGAATGCTCAACACCGCCGCGTCGGTGGCGTCCAGCACCCGCTGCTCTCCGGTCCACGCCGCAAAAGCACCCACGACGCCTCCGTCGAACGCGATCGGCACGAAGGCGTGATGAGCGGAGATCACCGGTGTCTGCCCGTCGCCGCACGTCGACTGTCGAATCGACTCGAGGCAGTCGACGACGTCGTCCGGCAACGGTGGCCCCTCGACGTTGTCGACCAGAAACGGCGTGGCGTCCGGTCCGAGCACGAGTCGACGAGGACCGGCATCCGGCAGAGCGCCATCGGCAAGAGCAAAGACCACCCAGCGTGCGCTCAGATGGGCACGAGCTGCTTCCGCGACCGCGCACACCAGCGTCTCGGGCCCGTCGACCGTCCGAACCAGTGCCCGTGAAATCAACTCCAGCGCATAGACGACGCGCTCCAAACGTTCGGCCGCGCCGCGATATTGGGGGTAGAACGTGTTCTTGCCCGAACGCAGTCCCGTCAGCAGCGACAGGTCGGGTCCGGACGTCACAGCGCACTCCTGAACAGATCGACCATCTCGCGGTGCGTGGCGGAGCGAGGATTGGTGGACATGCAGGCATCATGTAAAGCGTTGGTGGCCAACACATCCAGATCGGACTCGCGGACACCGATCTGTGCCAGACCGGTGGGAACGCCGACCTGACGTGCAAGGCGATCGACACGCTCCGCCACAGCCATTGCGGCTTCCTCCGGCCTGGCTCTGCCTTCCGGCAATCCGAGGCTCGTCGCGATGGCAACGTAGGGCAACGGATCCTCCGCGGCGTTGAAACGAATGACATGCGGCAGCAGCACTCCGTTGATCACCCCGTGCGGGAGGTCGAGGAGTCCTCCCACCTGATGGCTCATGGCATGGGTGGCACCGAGAATCGCATTCGTGAACGCCAGACCGGCTTCCAGACTTGCCTGCGCCATCGAACCACGCGCGGCCATATCGGTGGGCTCGTCGATGGTGCGCGCCAACTGCGACATCACCATGGTGATGGCCCGAAGTGCATGGTGGTCGGTGAGCTGGTTGTGACCCAGCGAGACGAATGCCTCGATTCCGTGCGTCAGAGCGTCCAAACCGGTTGCCGCGTTGAGCCATTCGGGCATCGTTGTGAGCAACATCGGATCGATCACGGTGATATCGGGAACGAATGCCCGGCCGAGGATGGTGATCTTGGTCGAGCGCGCCGTGTCGGTGACGATGCAGAACTGCGAGACGTCGGCCCCGGTGCCCGATGTCGTGGGCACCATCACCAGCGGGGGAATCGGCCGAGTGGCCTGATCGACGCCCTCGTAGTCGAGGATTCTGCCGCCGTTGCCCGCGAGGATGGCGATCCCCTTGGCCGCATCCATGACCGACCCACCGCCGATCGCCACCAGCACGTCGCAACCGTTCTCTGCGTAGTAGCCGTGCCCGGCCTCGATTTCGACGTCCTTGGGATTGGGCGTGAGCGCGCTCCAGACCTGGGGGTCGAGGCCCTGGGCAACGAGTAGGTCGACCAGCTGCCCGGCCCAGCCGCTCTCGATCAACCCCGAGTCCGTGACGAGCATCGGCCGGACCCCACCGAGACGACATGTCGCGTGCGCGACCTCGCCCAGCGAATCCGGACCGAACACGATCTCGGGTGCGTGGAATTTGAGAACTCGTGGCGTCTCGGCTCGGCTGCGCTGCGCATCGAGGTCGTGCAGCGCCTTGCCGACGTCCGCCGTAGCTGCCTGGTCCACCGTTCACACCCTCGCTGTCCATCGATCCCAGAACTCTCGGACCTGTGATTCAGGTTACAACCTTACGAGCACGGCTGGTCCGATCCCACCAGCACCGGGCCAGGTTCCTACCTGCCCGATCGGGTAGGTAGGCGGCACGATCGGTCAGGTCAGGACAGCGCATGGCCCAGTTCGGCCGCCTGCGAGGTCAACTGTTCGCCATCCCGCGCGACAACGACCCGGTCGCAAATTCGCTCGTAGTCCTCCATCGAGCACGCTGCCTGCGACCAGTAACGACGAGCTTCGGGGGTGATCCACGCGATGCGGTGCACCTTCGACCGGATCTCGTCCAGGGCCTCCAGGCCAGCCGGGCGTCCGTTGCACCGGCCGTCACCGACGATGATGACCGCGGTGCGCTTGTCCAGGACTTCTGGGTGTGACTGCAACAGATCGGTGAAGGTTCTGCCGTAATCGCTGCTCGCTTCGAGGTCCAGCCGCGCGTCCGCGAGCACCGCGGCCAGTGCACCGTCGCCGGTACTGCCGAGCAAGGTGGTCGTCACATCGACCGGTGCGTCGACGAACCCCATCACCGTGCATCGGTGTGCGCGCGCATGCATGGCTTGCGCAAGCCTCAGGGTGAACGCGGTGATGGGCCTGACCGACAACGACACATCCGCCAGTACCAGCAACCGAACCTTACCCGGCACAGGGGTTTTCGTCACCAGACGGAACGGGATGCCGTCGGTACGCAGACTGGACCGGACGGTGCGCCGCATGTCGAGCGGTCCGCGTGAATGCTCCCGTGGTCGTGGGCGAGGAGTGCCCCGCATGTGTTTGAGCACTTCGTGACTCGCGCGCTCGATCTCGGCATGCCGGCCGATCGCCTGCGCCGCGCCGTCGACCGGCACCGGTGACGACATCGTCCCCGTCACATCCCCCAGCGCCGCGACGAAAGCCTCGACGGCATCGGTGATGCGGTCGAGCATCGCAGCGCTCAGTGGACCGGAATCACCCCCGTCACCGTAGACGCTACTCGGATCGTAAGCATCGAACCACGCCAGGATGCTCGCCGGATCCTCCCAGTTCAGCTGTCCCGCAACAGCTCCGCTGGTGCTCGACGCCAACTCCCCGGCCGCCGTCGACCCGGACCGCTCCAGGTCGACGGTGTAGGTGACACCCCGTCGACCCATGTCGCCGTCGGTGTCGATCGACAGATCGTGGTCCTCGGACGAGAGACTGATGTCGTCGTCGTCCTTGTGCGGGTTGAAGCCCTTGTCCGCTTCCGGGGCGTCGAGCAGATCACCGATTTCGACCGCACGCTCGTTGTATTCGGCGTATTTGGCCGCTTCCTGGTCTGCGCCGACGTCCAGGTCCGTCGGCAATCCGCCTGCTACCTGCGCTCCCAGTGGCGAACGATGCTCGTCCGTGGCGCTCTCGACGAGTGCCCTGAACATCGACTCGAAGGCCAGATCGAAACCGTGCTGTTCGTGGTCGTACTTGGCGCACGTCGCACGCAAGGCCGCGCGCAACACCGCCAGGTCACGTGCCCCGAGAAGTCCGAGGACGCGTCGTACCTCGATGACCTCTGCCGGCGACGCAGCTACTCCGAAGTGCCTGAGCGTGCGCCCGAACACCGCAGCCAGCACATCGAGCACCACCGATGCCGAGAACGTTTGTGCCACGGTCATCGTCGTATTCCGATGCCACCCTTGTCGCGTCCACCGTGCCCTCTGAAGGCCGACGCGGTCGTGTTGACGACCGTTCCGAGTGATGTTGCTGCAGAGGGTGTTTCTGCGACCGGTCCGGCCAGCGCGATCTTCATGTCCGACGAGTACTTCACCAGGGCCGCGAGCAGGTACTTGCGGGTGTCTTCGGTGTGACCGAGGACCGAGGCGATACGAGCCGCATCGATCACTTCCGAGATCGACGGGCTCTTGCGGAGCGGTAGCTCACGCAATTCCGTTGCCAGCTCCACGATCTCGGACACGATGTGCGCGGGCACCTCGGGGGCACGAGCAGTGACGATCTCGCGCTCACGCGCCGCGGTCGGATAATCGAGATGGAAATGCAGACAGCGACGTTTGAGGGCCGACGACAGCTCACGAGTGTCGTTGGAGGTCAGTATCACCCACGGATCACTGCGCGCGGTGAACGTACCGACCTCGGGGATCGTCACCTGCTTCTCGGCAAGCACCTCGAGCAGCAGTGCCTCCATCGATTCCTCGGTGCGATCGACCTCGTCGACCAGGAGCACCACCGGCTCCTCGGAGAGCACCGATTCCAACAGGGGCCGCACGGCGAGAAAAGGCTCGGAGTAGAGGCCGAAGTCTCTGGCGGCGAGCATCTTCGAGGCGTCGTCGATGTCGGTGACGTGCTGGGTGAGTGCGCCGATGTGCTCGCGGAGCATCTGCACGTGCAGAAGTTGCTTGGCGTAGTCCCACTCGTAGAGGGCCCGATTGTCGTCGAGACCCTCGTAGCACTGCAGGCGTACCAGCTTGCGTCCGCTCGCCGCGGCCAGGGACTTGGCCAGCTCGGTCTTGCCCACGCCCGCGGGGCCTTCGAGCAGCAGTGGGCGATCGAGTGCTGTCGCCAGATGCACCACGGTGGCGAGATCGTCGTCCGCGATGTAGTCCTGCTCTCCGAGCGCGCGCTGCAGATCGGCGGCGTCGGTGAATCGAACGGTGCCGGTGTCGTCGCTACGCACTGTCGACAGCGAGGTCATGTGCTTCCTTTCAGGCGGCGCAGTGGTGCGGTTGTGCGCCGCCCGGGGCACACAACCGCACCACTGCGAAGCATCAGTAAGACTCGTTGATCGCGTGCGAGACGACGGGGAGCATCGACTGGACGGTCACCTCACGGGGGTTGCCCGGGGTGCACCAGTCTTCCTGGATGTGCTCGGAGATCTTCAGAACCGACTTCTCGTCGCCCTTGATCACGTCGCCCTTGCCGGCGTACTTGCCGGTGTTCATCCGGTTCTTGTCGTACGTCGCCGAACGGATCGATCCGAAGTTGTCCGGAATTCCGACGTCCTTGGCGAGCCTGATGGCCGCCTCGACTGCCGCGTCGGCAGCCTGAACGGTGGTCATGTTCTTCGTGTCCACGCCCATGGCCACGGCGATCTCGGCGTAGCGCTCGTAACGCGAGGGCAGGTTGTACTCCCACACGCGCGGTAGAGCGATGGCGTTGTTGAGGCCGTGCGCGCTGTCGTAGAAAGCGCTGATCGCGTGCGAGATCGAGTGGATGACGCCGAGTCCACCGGAGTTGAAGGCCTGTGTGGCGATGTACTGGGCGTTCATCATGCCCTCGCGAGCCTTCAGGTTGCCCGGGTCGTACACAGCTTCACGAAGATGCTTGGAGACCAGCCCGATCGAGTAGATCGCGTTTCCCAGCGACGGCGCAAAGTCCAGCCGCGACACGTACGGCTCAGCACCGTGGGCGAGGACGTCGAAGCCGCAGAACGCCGTCCACTGCTGGGGGCAGGTGTAGTAGAGCAGCGGGTCGTCCAGTGCCAGCGTCGGTGTCGACGCCTCGTCGAAGGCGAGCCACTTGTGCGGCTTCTCCATGTCCGAGGTGTCGGTGATGACGTAGGCCCAGGATGTCTCCGAACCCGTTCCGGCAGTGGTCGATACGGCGATGTGCGGCGGGTTCTGCTTGTTGGTGGACTTGGAGAATCCCTCGAACTCGTTGATGTTGCGGCCGTCGTGGGCGACGACGACGCGGATGCCCTTGGCCGCATCGTGGCTCGAGCCACCACCGACGGAGATGACGCTGTCGCACTTCTCCTTCTGGTACAGCGCGGCACCGTCCATGACGTTGTAGTCCTTGGGGTTGGACTCGACCTTGTCGTAGAGGACCACCTCGACGCCCTGGTACTCGATCTTGCCGATCAGTTCCTCGATGATGCCCGATCCGCGCAGACCGGTCGTGACCAGCAGCGAGCGCTTGAATCCGAGTTCCTTGGCCTCGACACCGATCATGTCGTGGGCGCCGACTCCCAGCTTGGCGCGCGGCAGCGGGTGAAACTCCTTGATGGGGAATTCCCAGATCTGATTGAGCTCGATGACCATCGGTGTCTCCTCGGTGAGTGTGAGTACAAGACGCCTTCCTCTGTGATCGGCGTCTCACTGATGACCACACTCCCCTGCCCGGTACCGCGTGGGAACACCTCGAGGCGGGAACCCTGCCAACGACTCGACCGAACTACCCGATCGGGTAGGAGTACTCGCTCACCCTCGGCAGAGGAGAACTCACAAGCTTTGGTGCACTATCGATCTCGCCGCTGCGCCAGAGAGAATCCGAGAACCGAGATCAGCGCCAGCGTGATGACGAACCCTCCGTACACTTGCACCGTCGTGCTCAGGCCGAGGCGATGCACGGCCAGCCCGGCGACCACGGCGGGCAGGCTGAACGCGAGGTAGCTGATGACGAACGTCGTGGCGAACACCCCACCTCGCTCCGCTGCGGGGACCAGCGCGCCGAGCGTGCGCATCGAACCGAGGAACGTTGCTCCCCAGCCCGATCCGGCGATGACAGCCCCGACGAAGTACAGCACGATCGACTCGATCTGCACCGACACCAGGGAGAGCGCGACACCCGCCGCCAACACCGTCGCCCCGATCATCATCACGGTGCGGGGAAACCCGTTGCGTACCAGTGCAGCTGCCACCGCGCCCGAGGCGAACATCGCGAAAATCTCCAACCCGCCCACTATGTGGTTGTCCACGCCGAACACCGTGCCGATGATGGACGGCCCGAGCGAGAGGTGAAACCCGCCGAGCGACCAGGTCGCGAACAGAGCGGGAGCGATGAGCAGGAACGGTGCCCGCACCGACGTGGGGATCGACATCCTCGGCAGCAGGGTCGAGGCGAGGTGACGGCGGGAATCGAAGCCACGCAGTGCCGAGGTCTCGGGGACGAACAGCAATGCCACCGCGAGGATCAGTGCCGCGCCGATCAGCAGTGCGAACACCAAGATGTCGGGCGCAGGTGCCAATTGGACCAGCAATCCGGCCCCGAGCGCGCCGCTTGCCAGACCGAGAGAGGGCGCGACACTGTTGAGCAACGGTCCGGTGGACGCGTCGGGCTGCAGGTCGATGACGGCTGCGCTCAGCGCACCGGTGGCCGCACCCGCGGCAGTTCCCTGCACGACGCGAGCCGCGAGGAGTACCGGGACGCTGTCGGCGACGATGAACAGCATCAAGCTGACCGCAAGGAGAATCAGTGAGGCGATCAGAATGGGTTTGCGCCCGATGTGGTCCGACAGACTGCCTACGGTGAGCAACGTTGACAGCAACGCGACCGCATAGACGGCAAAGATGACCGTGAGGGTGAGAGCGCTGAATCCCCAGGCCTGTTGGTACACCGGGTACAGCGGTGACGGTGCCGACGCGGACGCCATCAGAACCAGAAAGGCGACGCCGACGACCCAGAACGCGTACCGATGCGGCATGCGCACCGCCGTCCGTTCCACTGGAGTCCGAGTGCCCACGCCGACCATGTGTTTCCCTTCACCGCAGTAACCGTTAGCTCAGTGAAAGACAACGCTCGGGAGCGCCCCGCATTCCCCGACGGTCAGTGTTGCTCGGCTCGTGCGTCGCCCCGCAGCAGTTTTCCTTCGCGGTACCGCTGCGCGCTCGCGGGCAAGTCGCCCTCGATTCCGCTCAACCACACCGAGACACGGCCGGTGCCCGAGCCGCTCGAACCGACTTCGTCGACGCGTCGCACCGTCTGGTTGGCCACCGCCTCGGCGCTGTCGAACATCGTGACGTCGCCCGGCAGCTGCGAAACGATCCGGTCCAACACCAGTGGGTAGTGCGTGCAACCCAGCACGATCGATTCGACGTCCGTGGGTGTCGCGGCCACGGCCGCGGTGATGGCGGCACCGATCCCCCGCTCGTCACCACGGTCGATCGAATCCGCCAGTCCGTGGCACGCCACACTCGTCACCGTTCGGTGCGAGGCGAACTGCTCGATCAAACGCCCCTGATAGGCGCTCGCGGTCGTGGCCGCCGTCGCCCAGATCGCTATCCGATCACTCACCGCTGCAGCGGGTTTGATCGCCGGAACGGTACCCACCACCGGAATCGTGTCACCGAGCGCGGCCCGAACGTGACTCAGCGCCGTCACACTGGCGGTGTTGCAGGGAAGCACGACCACCTCGGCACCGAGTTCGACTGCATGCTGGGCGGTGCCGACCACTCGATCGACGACCCACCCATCGGGTTTGGGTCCCCACGGAGCGTTGTCGGGGTCCATCATCAGCACCAGATCGAGCTCGGGGCGCGCTTGTCGCAGCCGCGCAGCCGTCGGGAGCATCCCGAGGCCCGAGTCGATCAGTGCGACGATCATGCCAGCGCTTGCTCGACGTCACCGACCAGATCGGCGCCGTCCTCGATACCGACCGACAGACGCACCAGATCGTCGGGCACCTCGAGCAACGAACCGGCCGTCGAGGCGTGGGTCATCGCACCGGGATGCTCGATCAACGATTCGACGCCGCCCAGAGACTCGGCGAGCGTGAAGATCTCGGTCTTCGCGCAGAAGTCCAGCGCAGCCTGCTTGCCACCGGCCAGACGAACGGAGACCATCCCGCCGAACCGTCGCATCTGCTTCGCGGCGACAGCATGAGACGGGTGAGATTCGAGTCCGGGGTAGATGACCTGCGAGATGGCCGGATGCCCGTCGAGGAATTCGACGATCTTCTCGGCATTGTCGCTGTGTCGCTCCATCCGCAGCGCAAGAGTCTTGATGCCGCGCAAGGTCAGGAACGCGTCGAACGGTCCGGGAACGCCACCCGCGCCGTTCTGCAGGAACGCGAAGGCCGTGTCCAGTTCCTCGCTGTCGGTCACCAATGCGCCGCCGACGACATCGGAGTGTCCGCCGATGTACTTGGTGGTCGAGTGCAGCACCACGTCGGCACCGAGACTCAGGGGCTGCTGCAGGTACGGGGACGCGAAGGTGTTGTCGACGACCAGCTTGGCCCCGCCCTCGTGTGCGACGCCCGAGAGGGCCTCGATGTCACCGACGTTGAGCAACGGGTTGGTAGGTGTCTCGACCCAGACGAGCTTGGTGTTCGGACGCATCGCTGCGCGGACCTCGTCGACGTCCGACACTGCAGCCACCGAGTACTCGATGCCCCACTGGGTGAAGACCTTGTCGATCAACCGGTACGTGCCGCCGTAGGCGTCGTTGGGGATGACGAGGTGATCACCGGGGCGAAGCGCCGAGCGGAGCAGGCAGTCCGTGGCTGCCATGCCCGAGGAGAACGCGCGCCCGTAGGTGCCGGACTCGATCGCCGCGAGATTGGCTTCGAGCGGCCGACGCGTCGGGTTGCCGGTGCGCGCGTACTCGAAACCGCTGCGCATGCCGCCGACGCCGTCCTGAGCGAAGGTGGAGCTGGCGTAGATCGGCACGTTCACCGCGCCGGTCAGCGGATCGGGCTCGTACCCGGCATGGACCGCCTTGGTGGAAAAGCCCTGCCAGGAGGTGTTGTCTGCCTTGCTGCGCTGCTCACTCATGCCCTCCACCCTAATCGGCCTGCGTCGCCCGGCGGGGGCGTGGGTAACCTGCGAAGACAACCCCCAGCGGAAAGAGGCACCGTGGCCAACTCCCAGAGCGTCGACGAACTGTTCGCGATCGATTCACTCCTCGACGACGAGGAGCGCCAGATCCGGGACACCGTCCGCAAGTTCGGCAACGAGCGCATCCGTCCGCACATCGCCGACTGGTTCGACGAGGGCACGGTGCCGGCGCGTGAACTGGCCAAGGAGCTGGGCTCGCTCGGGTTGCTGGGCATGCATCTCGAGGGATACGGCTGCGCCGGAACCTCGGCGACGGCGTACGGCCTGGCCTGCCTCGAGCTCGAGGCGATCGACTCGGGCATCCGATCGTTGGTCTCGGTGCAGGGCTCGTTGGCGATGTTCGCCATCTGGAAGTACGGCTCCGAGGAGCAGAAGCAGCAGTGGCTTCCGGGCATGGCCGAGGGATCGCTGATCGGCTGCTTCGGGCTCACCGAGGCCGACTTCGGATCGAACCCAGGCGGGATGCTCACCCGGGCCAAGCGCGACGGTGACGACTGGATCCTCAACGGCAGCAAGATGTGGATCACCAACGGTCCCGTCGCCGACGTCGCCGTCGTGTGGGCGCAGACCGAGGACAAGATTCGCGGATTCGTCGTGCCGACCGACACACCGGGATTCACCGCCAACACGGTCAAGAAGAAGCTGTCGCTGCGTGCGTCGATCACCGGTGAGTTGGTCTTCGACGACGTTCGACTGCCTGCCGACGCGATGCTGCCCGAGGCCCGCGGTCTGAGCGGACCGTTGAGCTGCCTCAACGAGGCCCGCTTCGGCATCGTCTTCGGCGCTATGGGTGCGGCGCGGGACTGCATCGAATCTGCCATCGAGTACTCGCAGACTCGCGCGGTGTTCGACAAGCCACTCGCCGGATACCAGCTCACCCAGGCCAAGCTCGCCAACATGGCACTCGAACTCGGCAAGGGGCAACTGCTCGCACTGCACCTGGGCCGACTTAAAGACAAGGGCGAACTGCCGGGCGAGCGGGTGTCACTCGGCAAGCTCAACAACGTGCGCGAAGCGATCAAGATTGCTCGTGAATGCCGAACGATATTGGGAGCCAACGGAATCACGCTGGAATACCCGGTGCTCCGACATGCCAACAACCTCGAATCCGTCCTCACCTACGAGGGCACATCCGAGGTCCACCAACTCGTGATCGGCCAGGCACTGACCGGAACCAGCGCAGTGCGGTAGAGCGGCTGCGCCGCATGTGAACGGAAACTCGTAGCAGGCTACGAGCTTCCGTTCACATGCCTAGGCGCCCTTGCTGAGGAATCCGAGCAGGTCGTGGCGAGTGATGACGCCGACGGGCTTGCCTTCTTCGACGACCATCAGCGCATCGGACTCGCCGAGTGCCTTGGTGGCGTCGGAGACGGTTTCGCCGGCACCGATCAGTGGGAACGGCTCGCTCATGTGCTTGGCGACCGGGTCTGCCAACGCGGCGCGACCCTCGAACACGGCACTGAGAAGGTCGCGTTCGGTGACGCTGCCCGCGACTTCGCCTGCCATGACGGGAGGCTCGGCGCCGACGACCGGCATCTGCGAGACGCCGTACTCGCGCAGGATCTCGATGGCGTCGCGGACGGTCTCCGACGGGTGGGTGTGCACCAGATCCGGCAATGCGCCGGACTTTCCGCGCAACACCTCGCCCACGGAGGTCTCGTGAGTCTTGCCGTCCAGACGCGAACGCAGGAAGCCGTACGAGGACATCCACGAGTCGTTGAAGATCTTGGCCAGGTAGCCGCGGCCACCGTCGGGCAGCAGTACGACGACGAGGGCGTCGGGACCTTCGCGCTCGGCGACCTGGATCGCGGCGACGGCAGCCATGCCGCACGAACCGCCGACCAACAGGCCCTCCTCGCGAGCGAGACGCCGAGTCATGTCGAACGAGTCGTTGTCGGAGACGGCGATGATCTCGTCCGGGATGGACGGGTCGTAGGCGGTCGGCCAGAAGTCCTCGCCGACACCTTCGACGAGGTACGGACGCCCGGTTCCGCCGGAGTAGACCGAGCCCTCGGGGTCGACGCCGATGACCTTGACCTTGCCGCCGGAGACCTCCTTGAGGTACTTGCCGGTGCCGGAGATGGTTCCGCCGGTACCGACGCCTGCGACGAAGTGCGTGATCTTGCCGTCGGTGTCGGCCCAGATCTCGGGACCGGTGGTCTCGTAGTGGCTGGCCGGGCCGGCCGGGTTGGAGTACTGGTTGGGCTTCCAGGCTCCGTCGATCTCGCGGACGAGTCGATCGGAGACGCTGTAGTAGCTGTTGGGGTCTTCGGGTGCGACAGCCGTGGGGCAGACGACCACCTCGGCTCCGTAGGCGCGCAGCACGTTGCGCTTGTCCTCGCCGACCTTGTCGGGGCACACGAAAACGCACTTGTAGCCACGCTGCTGAGCGACCAGGGCGAGACCGACGCCGGTGTTGCCGGACGTGGGCTCGACGATGGTGCCGCCGGGCTTCAGTTCCCCTGCTGCCTCGGCCGCGTCGATCATCTTCACCGCGATGCGATCCTTGGACGAACCACCCGGGTTGAGGTACTCGATCTTGGCCGCGACAGTGCCTGCACCGTCGCCGACGACGGTGGACAACTTCACCAACGGGGTGTTGCCGATGAGTTCGGTGATGTGCTGTGCGATGCGCATTGCTCCATCTTCCCAGATGCACCTGTTTCACTCTCGGTCACGGCCGTCGATACCCCGCATACGATGGTGACAACGGCACGAGGAGAGGGATCGATCTGTGACGGCGAGCGGATGGCGTACCGCTGCTAAAGCGAGCGCCGCGACAGTACTTGCAGGCTCCGGAGCAGGGACTGCATCCTGGGCCGCGTACCGACATCTGATGGCGCAGGCCGCGGCGGCACGCGGCGTCATCGGGCGCACCACCGCCAAGCCACCGGAGGCGGACGGCGTCTACACCGCGGGATGCGCGGCCCCGGAACGATGGCGGATGGGAAATTCAGCAGATATTCATCTGATGATCTTCGGCGACTCCACCGCTGCCGGCGTGGGATGCACGGTAGCCGACGAAGTTCCCGGCGTACTGATCGCCCGCGGACTGGCCGAGGAAACCGGGCAACGAATTCGATTGAGCACCAAAGCGATTGCCGGTGCCACCTCGAAGGGGCTCGAAGGCCAGGTCGACGCGATGTTCGTCGCCGGCCCGCCCCCGGACGCGGCGGTCATCTTCGTGGGCGCGAACGACGTCACCAAGAAGTTCTCCATCCCGGCGTCGGCGGCCCGGCTGGGCGACGCCGTCGAACGATTGACGGCCAAGGGCTGCGTCGTGGCAGTGGGCACATGCCCCGATCTCGGTGTCGTGACGGCTATCCCGCAGCCACTGCGCACCGTCGTCCGCAATTGGGGTCGACGTCTCGCCAACGCCCAGACGGCCAGGACTCTCAGCGCCGGTGGCCATCCGGTGGCTCTGGCCGATCTGCTCTCCCCCGAATTCCTGGCAGCGCCCGACACCATGTTCTCGGCCGACCGCTTTCACCCGTCGGCCGCGGGGTACGAGCTCGCCGCTCAGCAGATTCTGCCGGTACTCGCATCGGCGCTGGGCGTGTGGCACGGCGGCCCGTTGCCCGAGCTGCCGACCGTGTCCGCTGCCGCCGAGTCACGCAAGGCCATCCCCCGCGCGACGGCCGCGTTCGATCGCTTCCTGCGCCGGAGAAGCGCCGAGCTCGACGCCGAGATCGTCACTGCGTCGGAGGATCTCGTACGTCGTGCCGGTGACCGATCGGCGGGGTTGTAAGTTCGGACAGGAGACATCGCCTACCCGGCGGTAGCACTGTAGTCACGCAGTATCGATTCGAAGGAGATCTCATGCCAGAGGCAGTCATCGTCGCCACCGCGCGCTCACCGATCGGCAGGGCCATGAAGGGGTCGCTCAAGGACATTCGTCCCGACGACCTCACCGCCCAGATGGTCGCCGCAGCGCTGGCCAAGGTGCCCTCGCTCGACCCGAAGGACATCGACGATCTCCTCCTGGGCTGCGGTCTGCCCGGCGGCATGCAGGGCAACAACCTCGCTCGCATCGTCGCAGTGCAGCTCGGCTACGACTCGCTGCCCGGAACGACGATCACGCGCTACTGCTCGTCCTCGCTGCAGACCACCCGCATGGCGCTGCACGCGATCAAGGCAGGCGAGGGTGACGTGTTCATCTCCGCTGGCGTCGAGAGCGTGTCCAGCTTCGTCCACGGCAGCTCCGACTCGCTGCCCGAGAGCCACAACCCGATCTTCGCCGACGCCGAGGCCCGCACCAAGAAGGCACAGGAAGAGGGCGCGGACAGCTGGACCGATCCCCGCGAGAACGGCGAGCTGCCCGACGCGTACATCGCGATGGGCCAGACCGCCGAGAACGTCGCGCTGCTCACCGGCATCACCCGCGAGGATCAGGACCACTGGGGCGTCCGCAGCCAGAACCGCGCCGAAGAGGCCATCAACGCCGGCTTCTTCGAGCGGGAGATCACCCCGGTGACCTTGCCCGACGGCACCGTCGTCAACACCGACGACGGCCCTCGCGCCGGCACCACCTACGAGAAGATCAGCCAGCTCAAGCCGGTCTTCCGACCGAACGGCACCATCACCGCCGGTAACGCCTGCCCGCTCAACGACGGCGCAGCAGCGCTCGTCATCATGAGCGACACCAAGGCCAAGGAACTGGGCCTGACTCCGCTCGCCCGCATCGTCTCGACCGGCGTGACCGGCACGTCCCCCGAGATCATGGGCCTCGGACCCATCGAGGCGACCCGTAAGGCGCTGAAGATCGCGGGCATGTCGATCTCCGACATCGACCTGTTCGAGATCAACGAGGCCTTCGCCGTGCAGGTCCTCGGCTCGGCGCGCGACCTAGGCATCGAAGAGGACAAGCTCAATGTCTCCGGTGGTGCCATCGCGATCGGCCACCCGTTCGGCATGACCGGTGCGCGCATCACCACCACGCTGCTGAACAACCTGACGACCCACGACAAGACGTTCGGCGTCGAGACCATGTGCGTCGGCGGCGGCATGGGTATGGCGATGGTGCTCGAGCGCCTCAGCTGATCCGAGACATCACAACGAAAAAGCCCCGCCCTCCTTCAACGGAGTGGCGGGGCTTTTCGCGTGAGTACTAGTCGTTCTGGAAGTAGCTCAGCAGACGCAGGATCTCGACGTACAGCCAGACCAGCGTGATGGTCAGACCGAGGGCGACGCCCCAGGCTGCCTTCTCGGGAGCCTGTGCGCGGATCAGCTGATCCGCCTGATCGAAGTCGAGCAGGAAGCTGAACGCCGCGATGCCGATGCAGACGAGGCTGAAGATGATGGCCAGCGGTCCGCCGGAGCGAAGTCCGAAGCCGTCCTCCATGAAGAAGCTGGCGACGAGATTGCCGAGCATCAGCACGACGACACCGATGAGGGCACCGACGACCATGCGGGTCAAGCGCGGGGTGACGCGGATGGCACCGGTCTTGTAGACGATCAGCATGCCGAAGAACACGCCGAACGTACCGAGGACTGCCTGGCCTATGAGGGCGGATCCACCGACCCCACCGAACTCGACGCCGGTGAACATCAGCGACAGCGCACCGAGGAACACGCCTTCGGCTGCGGCGTACGCGAGCACGATCGCCTTGTTGTCCATCTTGCGGCCGAAGGTCGCGAACATGACCAGACCGAAGCCGATCAAGCCACCGCCGATGACGAACGGGATGGCCAAGTCGGTGTTGCTGGAGACGAGCAGGTACGAGATGATCGCCGTCACGCTCAGCACACCGAGGGTGATGCCGGTCTTGGTGACCACGTCGTCGATCGTCATGGCCCGCTGTGCGGGCTGCGTGGTGTACGGGTCGGCCTGCGTTCCGGGATGCTGGCCGAAGGTTGCGGCCTGCGAGGCTCCAGCCGTCGCAGATCCGAATGTGGCGTATCCGCCGCCCTGCTGCTTGGGCAGGTTGCGGAACACCGGGTTGCTGGAGGTGCGCACCGTGTCTCTTCCCTTCGTAAGTTCTGATCCCCACCGGGGATCTCCCCGTCGGTCATCAGTAGAACGTCTGACATCCGGACAAAAGTTCCCAGGAGGAGAACTTCTACGACGGACAAAACGGACTCTACCGGGTACCGGGCACACACGCGGAGACGACCGCGTGTGTGACACCGAATCGAAACGGGCAGTATGAGGAAATGGCAATCGAAGACGGACCCGACCAGACCTTGGACCCCAGTGAAAGCGTCGACTCCGACGAGGTGCGCAACGACGACGGCGACACCGTGGTCGATCCCCCCGACCATTGGAGCGAGGCCAACAGCTTCGGCACCACCGCTCGCGAGGCTGCCGAGGGCGAGAGCCTGGATCTCAAGCTCAGCGAGGAAGAACCCGACATCGCCGTCGAGGAGGAACTCGACCGCCCGATCACCGAGACTCCAGACGACGAACTGACCGAGGAACTCGTCGACCACGTCGTCGAGGAATCCGACGAGGATCCCGACATCGACTACGCGGAAGGCCAGCGTCAGGCCGAGATCGTCGAGGGCACCCTCGTCGAGGACCTCGGGCGCAACCGGGGACAGATCGACGGAACTCCCGAAGACGGCGGCCCGGTCACCTGACAGTCATCGTTGCTCGCTCGGGCGTACCGAGCGAGCAACGGTGAACTTGCCGTTGCGGCCCATGAGATCGGTGGGACCCACCGCGTCGGCCAGTTCACGCCGGTAGTTCAAGTGTGTGTTGTAGACCGTCCACATCTGTCCGCCCGGTCGCAGCACCCGACCGGCGGCAACGAACAATTTGCTCGCCGCGCCCGTGTGCACCGCGGCACCCTCGTGGAACGGTGGATTGCAGACCACCAGATCGACCGATTCGGAATCGAAGGTCGACATCGCGTCATCGGCGATCACCGAAATTCGAGTCCCGTTCGCCGCCGCAGTGGCCGAGGCCGATGCGATCGCTGCCGCCGAGCGATCTGTCGCGATCACCTCGAGATCGGGCCTGGTCCGAGCCAGCTCGGTGGCGAGAATCCCTGTGCCACAACCCAAATCGACGGCGCTGCGGGCTCGCGGCAGCATCTTCGGTGTGTACTCGAGCAGAAAACGAGTTCCGATATCGAGGCCGGCCCCCGCGAACACCGCACCGTGCGCCACCACCGTCATGTCCACATCGGCAATCCGCTTGCTCACCGGATACGTCATGCCCGACGCCACCGCCCCGGTTGCGGTGAGCACTCGGGCTTTCTGCCGGCCGCGGCCGGCCGTGACGGTCTCGAACGACTTTTTCAGGACGTCGTTCATCGCGGGGGTCATGTGTTTGTCTCGCCCGCCTGCGAGGACGACGACGTCCGCCGCCGCGTGTGCCGCGATGTGCTCGGCGATCTCGGTGAGTTCGGCCAGACTTCGTGGCAATTGCATCAGTACTGTGCCCACGCCGGTCAGCAGTTCGGCACCCAGGGTGTGCTGGGTGTAGGAGTCCGACAACGAGACTCGCGCGGCGTTCAGCTCGAGTGCCCGCGCGCCGGTGACGGCGTCCTGATGGACGCGAACCGCGGTGAAACCGAGGGAAACGGCACCGAGGGTCATGGCTCCGTACCTGTCGCCGATCACCGCGATCGGCATGGTCCTGTCGATTCCGGGGAGTTCGGCGACGGTATCGAGGACGAGGCGGTCCGCGGCGTCGACGGCATGAAGGTTCGGTGCCTCGGCGTCGGGCTCACGGCGGAGGGCGTCGAACAGGGATTCATCGGGCACCCGAGCAGTATCCCACCCTGCACACCCACGACAGCCCGCGCGGCGAGTGGCTATTGCGGCGAATCAGGGGCATGCTCGGGGAATGGAACACAAAGACAAGAACGAGGCACTCTTCAGCCATCCTGACGATGCATCGACCGATGCACACGCCGAAGCTTCGAAGCCTGCCGTCTACACCGCCCTGTTCAGCGGCGCGAACGAATGACGTTCGGAACGTAACGAGCAACTCTCACGACAGGTAGCGCAGGTACTCGAGCGCCTTGGTCGCATGCACGTGACCGCGCTCGCTCCGCACCGTCATCCGCACCACTCGGTGCCGATCGATCACGAATGTCGTCCGCTTCACGGACAATAATTGCCTCACATATCCGCGACGGCCCGCGTTCGAGTGGCCGCGTTCGAGCTCTCGGAGCCGACGCCGCCGCGTGAACCACCCGCCTCTACGCACTCCGAACTGTTCGGCGACCGCCCCGTCGGGATCGGAGAGCAACGGAAAGTCGAACGACCTCTGCAGCGCGAAATGATGGTTCCGATCTCGGGTGTCGGTACTGATGCCCACGCGTTGTGCGCCGAATCTGTCGAATTCCGTGCCCAGGTCCCTGAAGTGACACGCTTCGGCTGTGCAGATGGGGCTGTTGGCCGCCGGGTAGAAGAACAGGACGACCGGACCCGACGCCGTCAGGTCGGACAGCGCACGCAGTTCACCGGAATGGTCCGGCAACTCGAAGTCCGGGGCGGTCTTTCCGATGCGCATGGGGCGAGGTTACCGCTCAGCCCTGCACGAGGGCGGCAGTCAGGCGTTGCCGGAGATCCCGATCGATACCCAGGTGGGTCAGATATCCGCCGAACGAACCGTGGTTCGACTCCATGGTGGCCCATCCGTGCTCCAGATAGGACGCACGAACGCCCAGGATCGCCTCGGTCGGCAGAACGTCGTGGAGTCCGGACCAGGTCCGGCGGACGTGCGCGAGCAACGGCTCCATCGCATCGTTGCTTCTCAGATAGTCCGCGACGATGTCGTCCTCGTCGACGCCTGCCGCGCGCAACACCGTCGCGACCGTCCACCCCGCGCGGTCCTTACCTGCTGCGCAGTGCACCAGGACACCGCCGCGACGCCCCACGATCTCGTCCACCACCCGCTTGATCGCGTGCGACGCTCCGTCGAGAGTCGAGAAGGAGGCATACGCGCGCATCATGTAGTCCACTTGACTCTGCTCGTCGTGAATCGGGGCCGCCTCGTGTGGGGCTCGCTCGCCCTTCAGATTCTCGTACGGCACGGAGATCGACTCGACGCCGGCGGGAACCCTGTCGACACCGCTTCGTTCGGCCTCCGCATCACCGCGGAAATCGAACACGGTACGGATGCCCAGATCCGCGACAACGCGCTGCCCGACCTCGGTCAACCCGCTCAATTCGGATGCGCGATAGAACAATCCGGGCCGAACCGTCGCCCCGTCGGTGGTACGCACACCGCCGAGATCGCGAAAGTTCCAGGCCCCGTCGAGGGCGAATTGATCGTGTACCGGGGCGTCGGGCATGAGTACGACCCTATCGAAGGTGATCCTACGAGCGCGGTGCCAGCCACCGCCGTAGCCGGGCGGTGACGAACGGCATCACCACGTAGACCATCAGCGGTGTGCACATCATCACCACCAGTGCGGTGCGCAGAGCCACGTTCAGGTCGGTCAGATGTGGCGTGAGAACGATGTTGACGAGCAAACTGACGGCGTAGAAGGCCACGCCGATCGAGATCGCCTGCTTCCACCGCGGCGGCGGACCACCGATGACCCGGACGGCGTCGGTGAGGTTGGACTGCGGCTCGAACCATCCCTCCACACCGGAGAGTCGATGGGTCGCAACGTCGTCGGCGATGGGACGGCCGGTGCTGAGCCAGGTGCGCCTGGCATCCGAGCGCAGCCAGGCGTCGAGGTCGTCGTGTGTCTCGAATCGATAGACCACGTGGTAGTCGCTGGAATCACCGGAACTGCGCAGCCAGCCGCCACCGAGAAATCCGGGAAAGGTTCGGACCAGATCCATCCCGCGATCGGTCCACTCCACGAAGTCTGTTTCGTATCCCTGTCGAACGCGTCGTGCGACCGAGGTCGTGACGTGATCGAGCGTGTCGGTCGTGGTCATGACTACCCCTTCTGCGCGTGTTCGTCGCGGATCGATGTGTTCTACACAGAGTGCGGCCAGATGGACCGACCTTCAAATCGAGAGCCGAATCGGAGATCGATGGCTCACGGTCGGGAAAGATGTGACAATTCGTCTACACAGACCCTTTCCGAGCGACCTGGAGTGGACGGATGGCACAGCACCGACCCGAGTACCGTCTCGACGACGTGGACCGACGCATCGTCACCGAGCTCAGCCGTGACGGCAGAATGTCCATGCGTGCCCTGGCCGAGGCCACCCACATCTCGCGGGCGCACGCCTACGTGCGCGTCGACCGCCTCGTCGACGAAGGTGTCATCGAGGGATTCACCGCACGCATCGCCTACGAGAAGGCGGGGTTCGGCGCGTCGGCCTATGTGGCACTGTCCATTCGGCAGGATTCCTGGCGAGCCGTCGCCGACGACCTGAGCACCTTTCCGTTCGTCGAACACGTCAGCCTCATGGGCGGCGACTTCGACGCACTCGTTCTGGTGCGAGCTCCGGACACCTCGGCGCTACGCCATCTGGTCCTCGACAAGCTGCAGGGACTCGACGGGATACTGTCGACGCGAACCTGGCTGATCTTCGACGAGGCGATCGGACCGGGCGCGCAGTGGACCGCAGAGACAACGAACGGAAGCAATTCATGACCACGTCCGAGCGAGATCCGAACTCCATCGACGTCATCGTGATCGGCGGCGGAATCGGGGGTGTCTCGCTCGGATACGAACTCGCGAGCGACCGACGCGTCACGCTGCTCGAGCGCGAGAAGACCCTGGCCTTCCACACCACCGGCCGCTCTGCCGCACTGTTCTTGGAGACCTACGGCAACAGCACCATTCGCGCTCTGACGACGGCCAGTCGAGAATTCCTGACGAACCCACCGGAACACTTCCGATCCGAATTGCTCGCCCCGCGTCCGCTGCTGCAGTTCGCGGCCAGTGGCCGAGGTGACGCGCTGGAGGCAATGTATGCGGACGTCAGCCGACTGACACCGGACGCCCAACTGGTATCCCCGGCCGACGCGCAGACGCTCTTTCCGCCGCTGCGTCCCGAACTGATCGATTGTGCACTGTACGAACCACATTCGATGGAGGTCGACGTACACGCGCTGCATCAGGGGTTCGTGCGGGGGCTGCGCGATCGAGGTGGGCGAGTCCACACCGGGGCAGGTGTGACGCAACTTCGACGCATCGACGGACTGTGGCACGTGCACACCACGGACGGGTCGGTCCACACCGCGCCGCTCGTCGTCGACGCAGCAGGCGCGTGGGCGGATGTTCTCGGAGCGATGGCGGGAGCCGATCCCATCGGGCTCGTGCCGATGCGTCGGTCGGTGTTCATGGTCGCCGCACCCGACAATCTCGACACCGCGAATCTTGCGACGTTGAGCGACATGGACGAGAAGTTCTACATCAAACCCGAAGGCGCACAACTGTTGTGTTCGCCTGCGGACGAGACGCCCACCGAACCGAGCGATGCCCGTCCGGACGAACTGGAGATCGCGCGGGCGTTCGACGACATCGCCGAGGCGACCACGCTGACGGGCCGGCATCTGCGCTCGTCCTGGGCGGGTCTGCGCAGTTTCGTTCCCGATCGCACCCCGGTCGTGGGCTTCGATCGAGAAGTCGAAGGCTTCTTCTGGTGCGCCGGTCAGGGCGGATACGGAATCCAGACGTGTGCGGCGCTGGCCAGGGTGGGCGCGACGATGGTTCGCGGAGAGCCACTTCCGGTCGATGTGACCGAGCGCGGACTACGGCCGGGAGACGTGGCTCCGCAGCGCTTCGGGTGAGAGGCGCTTCGCGCCACGTGCACGAAAACTCGACCCCTGCTACGAAGTTTCACTCACGTGCGGCGCAGCCGCTCTACCGACGACGCGTCGCAGATCGCGCACCGTGGTTCGGTAGATGTCCAGTAGATCGGCGTCCTGTCCACCGTCGACCCGCTCGGCCCAGTCGTCGAAGGCGATGCGCATGACCATGCCGGCACCCTCCACCAGAAGTCGTGCATAGGAACGCGATTCGTGGTCACCGAGCCGTTCGGCCACCGCATCGGTGACGCGGCACAATGTCATCGCGTCGTGGGCGAAGGCCGCGGATCGCAGGTGCGCGTCGGCCCCGATCAGCCGTCGGGTGCGGAGGAGACGATCCCGCCCCTCGTCCGGTGCGGAGGAAAATCGTTCGACGGATCGCTCGTAGAGTGCTTCGATTCCGGTGATGGTGATGTTCTCCGGTGCCGTGGACGCCAGCCAGGCGTGCAGATCGACGTCCAGCTCGGGGTCGTTTCCGAGGACGGAATCTTCCTTCGACGCGAAGCTACGGAAGAACGTGCTGGGCGATACCCCTGCCCGACGCGCGATCTCGTCGACCGTCGTCGCGGCGCACCCCTGCTTCTCGAACAGGTCGAGCGCGGCGCAGGAGATCTCGAGCTGGGTGTCTCGGCGACGTCGTTCTCGCAGATCCATCACTCGTTCCGTCATCCTCGTCACTCCTTCGGGTTCTCACCGTCAACTTACCAGTAATATTCAAGTTGACAGTCACTGTCATGGTGAATCAAGCTATCTGGGCGGTCCGTTGTCCGCACCTTGTACCCATACTCGAAAGCTTCCGATGAACTCACCTCAGACCGACCACATATCCGAGTCCGCGCCGGACGACGAACTCGCGCCGGGCAGCAAACTTCTGATCGGCATTCTCGTCATTGCCGCGTTCGTCATGATCCTCAACGAGACGATCATGAGCGTCGCACTCCCGACCCTGATGGTCGACCTGAACATCACGGCGACCACCGCGCAGTGGCTCACCACCGGATTCCTGTTGACGATGGCAGTGGTCATCCCCATCACCGGATTCCTGTTCCAGCGCTTCACGTTGCGCCAGGTATTCGTCGCTGCGATGAGTCTGTTCACCGTCGGCACACTGCTCGCAGCCTCTGCCCCGGGCTTCGAGCTGCTCCTGCTCGGACGCGTCACTCAGGCCAGCGGCACGGCGATCATGTTGCCGCTGTTGATGACCACCGTGCTCACGGTGGTTCCGGCGCACAAGCGCGGCGCGATGATGGGCGTGATCTCCATCGTCATCGCCGTGGCCCCCGCCATCGGTCCGACCATCTCGGGAATCATCCTCGATTCGCTGAACTGGCGTTGGATGTTCTGGCTCGTCCTGCCGATCGCACTCGTCGCGTTCGCCATCGGGACCACTCTGGTGAAGAACGTGACCCAGACCGGTCGGCCTTCGTTCGATCCCCTGTCGGTCGTGTTGTCCGCGTTGGCTTTCGGCGGCATCGTCTACGGCCTGAGCAGCCTCGGACACTCGGCCGAGGAGTCGGTCGTACCGGTGTGGCTACCACTGGTGGTCGGAGCGATTGCCCTGGTGGTGTTCGTGCTGCGTCAGGTCGCCCGTCAAGATCAGGGTGGAGCTCTACTGGACATGCGTCCGTTCCGTACCCCCACCTTCAGCGTCGGCCTCGGCATGATCGCGATCTCGATGATGGCCCTGTTCGGCGCTCTGATCCTGCTACCGATGTACCTGCAGAACGTCCGCGGTCTCGACACCCTGGACACCGGCCTGATGCTGCTCCCCGGCGGACTGCTGATGGGCTTGCTCGCGCCGTTCGTCGAGCGCATCTTCGACCGAATCGGACCGCGCCCGTTGGTCATTCCCGGTGCGATGGTGGTGAGCGCCGCGCTGTGGTCGATGACCGTCCTGGACGCGCAGTCCGCCCTTCCGCTTGTGATCGGTATCCACATGCTGCTCTCGGCAGGCCTCGCGCTCATCATGACGCCGCTCATGACCTCGTCGCTGGGATCGCTTCCCGCCCAGCTGTACTCGCACGGCAGTGCCATCTTCAGCACGGTTCAGCAGTTGGCAGGCGCCGCAGGTACCGCACTGTTCGTCACCGTGATGTCGAACGCCGCGGCAGCCCGAATCGCCGACGGCGCAACCGCTGTGGGCGGCTCCGAGGCCGGTATCCACACCGCCTTCCTCTACGGCGGGGCCGTGTCACTGGTGGCGGTGGCAGCGTCGTTCTTCATCCGGGCGCCGGCGCGCAGTGATCGCGACGCCGTCGCCCCTGCCCAACCGGTTCACTGAATCACTCGACTTCGATCAGCTTCACGGCCGCAGCGACGATCTGGTCTTCCGACAGGAGGACCAGATCGGCCGCGGCACCGAGTGGTACGAACGAGTTCGCGCTCGATACTCTGCCGATGGCACCGTCGTAACCTCCCTCGACCAGAGCGGTCACGACGCCCTCGCCGACTCCCCCGTCGTGCCGGGTCTCGTCGGCGATCAATACCCGATCGAATTCCGAGAGCCGGTGCAACAGATCCTCGCTCGGGAGCGGAACGATCCATCGCACATCGACCACCGTCACGCCGATCCCGCGTTCACGCAACCTGGATGCGGCTCGTCTACTCATCACCACGCCGTTCCCGAACGTGACGATGGCCAGATCCATGCCATCGCCATGCGTTGCGACGGTGCCGAATTCGGCCGGGCCTTCGTCGACGCACCGCAGCGCTCCGTCGCCGTCGTCCAGGTCGGTGCGATGGTAGAGGGCGATCGGCTCGAGAAAAACGCAGACCCGCCCTTCCTCGACGGCCAATGCCACACAGGTTCGGAGCAGACCGGCGGCCTCCGCCGCCGAACTCGGGACAGCAACCACTACGCCCGGAATGTCGCGCAGCACCGCAACCGCGTTGTCGTTGTGAAAGTGCCCACCGAAACCACGCTGATACGCCAGGCCTGCGATACGCACGACCATCCCGTTGGCGAACTGCGAATCGGAGAAGAACTCGAGCGACGCGGCCTCGCCGCGCAACTGATCCTCCGCATTGTGCAGGTACGCCAGATACTGAATTTCGGGTATCGGAACGAACCCGGCGAGCGCAGCACCGAGGGCGGTGCCGAGCACCGTCTGCTCGTCGAGCAGAGTATCGAAAACCCGTGCTGCACCGAACTTCTTGCGTAGACCCTTCGTGACGCCGTAGACGCCGCCCTTGACGGCCACGTCCTCCCCGAACACGAGGACGTCCGGTCGCGCTGCCATGATGTCGGTGAGGGTCCTGTTGATCATGGCGGCGAGCGTCAGATGCGGCCCGCCCGGTGCAGGCCGCAGGCTCTGCTCGGTGGCGGCCACGGCAACGGGTCGCCGTTCGGTCAGCGGAGCCATCACCGCGTCCGCGGTGGCCAGGCGCGACGACGCCCCGGTCCGAAGTGACTCGACCATTGCCTCGGCCTCGGCCATGACGGTCTCGCGCATCGCCTCGTAGCGCACTTCGACGTCGACTGCCGAGAGCACTCCCGCCCCGATCAGCGTACGTGCAGTGGCGAGCAACGGATCTCGTGCATAGTCGCCGACAATATCTGCGTTGGTGCGATAGGCCAGCTCGGCATCGGAACCGGCGTGGCCCATCAGCCGCACCGTCTCGAGATGGAGGACCACCGGTCGACGGCGAGTCCGCACGGTAGCAACGGCGGCGTCGACGATGTGCATCAATGCATCAGGATCGTGTCCGTCGGCCCGCACGTACTCGATCGAAGGAAATCTGCCGAGCGACTGCGCTATCCACCCTCGCGGCGATCGGGTACTGATGCCGATCCCGTTGTCCTCGCAGACGAACAGGATGGGCATCGGAACGGATTGGTGCGCGCAGTAGGCCGCCGAGTTGAGCGCCCCCACCGTCGTCGAGTGGTTGGCCGAGGCGTCGCCGAAGCTGCACACGACGATGGCGTCCTCGGGCCATGGAGTGCTATGCCGCAGAGCCTTCGCCCGGCCCAGTGCGAACGCCAGACCGACTGCGCGCGGTACCTGCGAGCCGATGGTCGATGTCTGCGGAACGATCCCCAGATCCGGATGCCCGAACACCTTGTGCCGTCCGCCGGACATCGGATCGCCAGTCGAGGCGACCAGACTCGCCAGCACATCCCGGATCGGGGTCGCGTCCGAATACTGTTGTGCGCGTGCCGCGTAGAAACCACCGGATCGGTAGTGCAGCAGCGCCGGGTCGGTGACCGTGGTCGCGGCACCGACGGCTGCGTTGGCCTCGTGCCCGGACGAGCCGATGGTGTAGTAGCCGAAGCCAGCTGATTGCAACCAGCGCGCGGCGAAGTCGAGATGCCGGCTCGCGAGTTGCGCGTCGAAGTACCGGAGCAGTCGGTCCGGATCGGCAACGGCCGAATCTCCGTTCCGAGCCGACCGAACCTGCTTCAGGAAGTACTCGTCGATCGCCTCGGCCACACTCGCACCTTTGTTCCCGTAGAGCTGTCTCCATCGAGCCGAGCTGCGTGAATCAGCTCAGGGCGATCATATCCATCGGAGTGCTGAGCAACCGGCCGACGAGGGCGAGGAACTGCGAACCTTGCTGGCCGTCGACGAGACGGTGATCGAACGAGAGCGACAGTGTCGTCACCGACCGCAGTGCGATGGCACCCTCGTGTTCCCAGGGCATGCGGCGGATCGAACCGAAGCACAGGATGGCCGCTTCGCCTGGATTGAGGATGGGAGTGCCTGCATCGACACCGAACACTCCGACGTTGGTGATGGTGATGGTGCCGTCGGCCAGGTCGGCAGGACTGCTCTTGCCCTCCTTGGCCGTGCGCGTCAGCTCTGCCAGTGCGCGCGCGATATCCACCAACGAGAGTTCGTGGGCGTCCTTGATGTTGGGAACCATCAATCCGCGCGGGGTCGCCGCGGCGATGCCGAGGTTCACGTAGTACTTGGTGACGATCTCCTGAGCAGCCTCGTCCCACGAGGAATTGAGCGAGGGATTCGATTTCAGCGCAACGAGAACCGCCTTGGCGACCAGCGCCAGCGGGGTCAGCCGCACGTCGGCGAAGTGGGCGGAGGACCGTAGCGAGTCCAGCAGTGTCAGGGTGTCGGTGACGTCCACCGTCACGAACTCGGTGACGTGCGGAGCGGTGAATGCACTGCGCACCATCGCATCTGCAGTATGTTTGCGCACCCCCTTGATCGGGGTCCGCTCTTCGCGGCCGACCCGCAGTGGGGTCTGCTCCCCTGCAGTGTCGGCTCCGTGCAGATACGACTCGACATCGTCTCGGGTGACGTCGCCGCGAGCTCCGGTCGGGGGTACCTCGGAAAGGTCGACGGCGTTGTCCTTGGCGATCTTTCGCACCGGCGGTGCAGCCAGCGGTTTGCCGTTCTGCCCGGTCGGTGCTGTAGAGACCGGAGTGGTCCCCCGGCCGCCGCGCCGACTCGATCCTTCCTTCGCCACGCCGTAACCGACGAGAACCGGAACGCGTTCCTCGCTGTCCTCCACCGGACTCGCATCGTCCACATCGGTGCCGGCAACGACGACGTCGGGGTCCTCGGTGTCTTTATCGACTCGGATGTCGATGATCGGGACCCCGACCTCGACGGTGTCACCCTCCGACACATGAAGGGCAGCAACGACGCCCGCGAACGGTGAGGGAAGTTCGACGGCGGCCTTGGCCGTTTCGACCTCGGCGATGTTCTGGTTCAACTCGATCGTGTCGCCGACGGCGACCAGCCAGGTCAGCAGATCGGCTTCGGTGAGTCCTTCCCCGAGGTCGGGCAACGGAAAGCTCTTGATGGTGGGCATCGTCGAAATCCTGTTCGGTACGTATCGGCGGCGGTCGGTGAGCGCGAGGTCAGTGCGAGCGGCAGCGGTCGACTGCGTCGAGAATCCGGTCGACGTCGGGGAGATAGAACTTCTCCAGCTTCGATGCCGGGTACGGCGTACCGAAGCCGCCGACGCGCAGCACCGGCGCCTCGAGGTTGTAGAAGCAGCGTTCGGAGATCCGAGCGGCGATCTCGGAGCCGAGGCCCATGAACACCGGGGCCTCGTGCGTGACGACCAGACGCCCGGTCTTGCGTACCGAGGCCTCGATGGTCTCGAAGTCGATGGGTGAGAGTGAACGAAGATCGATGACCTCGATCGACACCCCCTCGTGGGCAGCGACTTCGGCAGCTTTGCGGGCAGTGGCGACGAGCGGTCCGTACGCGATCAGGGTGAGGTCGGTGCCCTCGGTGACCACCCGCGCCCGATGCAGCGGGTACGACGCGTCGGCATCGAGGTCGATCGGGCCCTTCTCCCAGTACCGACGCTTCGGCTCGAAGAACAGGACCGGATCGTCGCTGGCGATGGCCTGCTGAATCATGGAGTAGCCGTCGGCGGCGTTGCTGCACGTGACGACGCGAAGTCCTGCGGTCTGCGCGAAATAGCCTTCGGGAGACTCCGAGTGATGCTCGACGGCACCGATTCCGCCGCCGTAGGGCACCCGAATCGTCATGGGAATCTTGACGTTTCCACTGGTGCGGTAGTGCAGTTTGGCGACCTGCGAGACGATCTGGTCGAACGCCGGATAGATGAAGCCGTCGAACTGGATCTCGCACACGGGGCGGAATCCCCGCATCGCGAGTCCGACTGCGGTGCCGATGATGCCCGACTCCGCCAGCGGCATGTCGAGTACCCGTCCGGGGCCGAAGTCCTTCTGCAGGCCGTCGGTGATGCGGAAGACGCCGCCGAGCTTGCCGATGTCCTCGCCCATCAGCAGGACCTTCGGATCGTTCTCCATCGCTCGCCGCAGACCTGCGTTGATGGCCTTGCCCAACGGAAGACTGGTGGGTCGCTGCGGCGCAACATGTTCCAACGTGGTCATGACATGGCTCCTTCGAATCCGGCTCGGTACGAGGCGAATTGAACGCGCTCGTCGTCCAGGAGGGGGTGGGGATCGGCGTAGACGTTGTCGAACACCGACATCGCTTCCGGCTCGACGGTCTCGAGGCAACCGCGACGAAGCTCGGCAGCGACGTCGTCGGCCGTCCGCTTCACCGAGGCGGCGAACGCGTCGTCGAACACGCCGATTCGCCTCAGTAGCTTCTCGATTCGGTCGATCGGATCCTTGGCGCGCCATTCGTCGTCGGTGGCACCCGAGCGGTATCGCGTCGGATCGTCGGAAGTGGTGTGCGGGCCCATGCGGTAGGTGACGGCCTCGATGAGCGTCGGGCCGCTGCCCTCGCGGGCGCGAGCGAGAGCTGCCCTGGTGACGGCCAGGACGGCGAGAACGTCGTTGCCGTCGACGCGGACCGAGGGAATGCCGTAGCCCTCACCGCGAGCGGCGATCGTTGCCTTGGTCTGCACGGTCACCGGCTCGGAGATCGCCCACTGGTTGTTCTGGCAGAAGAACACCACCGGTGCGTGAAAACTGGCGGCGAAACCGAGCGCCTCGGAGATGTCGCCCTGGCTGGTTGCGCCGTCGCCGAAGTAGGTGATGGCCGCGCCCTCGGCTCCCTCGAGCTGCATGCCGATGGCGTACCCGGTGGCGTGCAATCCCTGCGAGCCGACGATGATCGCGGGCGTAGTCATGCGGTACTCGTACGGGTTCCAGCCGGACAGCGTCGAGCCGCGCCAGAAGCGCAGCATGCGGGTGGGGTCGACGCCTCGGCAGTAGGCGACGCCGTGCTCGCGGTAGCTGGCGAACACGAAGTCCTCGGTGTCGAGCGCTCGAGCCGAACCGACCTGCGCCGCTTCCTGCCCGAGCAGCGGTGCCCACAGCCCCAGTTCGCCCTGTCGCTGTAGCGCGGTCGCCTCGGTGTCGATGCGCCGGACGACCACGAGATCGCGGTACATCTCCATCATCGCGGCCGTGTCGATGTCCGCGACGAGAGGTGAGTAGGTCTCGTTGCGGACCACCGTTCCAGATTCTTTGATCAGCTGTACCAGCGAGGTGGTGTTCATGTTCGTCGCACTCTCCGTCGTGGTGTGATGTCCTTCACAAGAACACCACCAACAGCCAGGGTGCACAAGTGCCGACTTCAGAACTGCGCACGATGCACAATATTGGGTAACGACCGAGCGACAGGAAGTGCGCAATGACCGATTTGGACAAGACCGACGCCCGACTCCTCCTCGCCCTCTGCGCCAAGCCGCGAGCCACCGGCGTCGAACTCGCCACCACCTTGGGGCTGTCCCGCAACACCGTGCAGGCGCGCCTCGGTCGATGGGACGACAAGGGATCGCTCACGCCGATCGATCACCGCATTCCACCGAAATCTCTCGGCCGCCCGCTGCAGGCATTCGTCACAGCTCAGGTCAACCAGCACACCCTGGCTGCGGTCACCGAACACCTGCGCACCATTCCGGAAGTGCTCGAGGTGTTCGGACTGTCCGGCGCTGCGGACATGCACATTCGCATCGCCGCAGTCGACGCCGACGACCTGTATCGCATCGCAGGTCTCATCCTCGATATCCCCGGCGTCGAGCGCACCAACATGTCCATCGCGATGAGCGAGTTGATCCAGTACCGCACCAAGCCGTTGCTCGAGCAGCTCGCCGAGGACGGCCGACGCTGAGCAGGCAGACCATCCCCGCGAGATCGATCAGGGCCGCACCGTGCAACATGCACGTTCTCGGCAACGGCGGTTGACCAACGTGCACGTTCACGGCACTCTTCGACGGACATGTTCCCGGACACCATCCATTTCCGGGTACCGCCGCCTCATCACCGAAAGAGACCGCCTGTGTCCGTCGTTGCCGACCACCCCGCCGCCGCGCCCACCCCGACCGACCACGTGCCGACGGGCGTCTTCGATCGTCCCGACATGCCGCGCGACTCCGCACACGAACGCGTCGTGTTCTGTCAGGATCCCGACACCGGGCTGCGCGCGATCATCGCGGTCCACTCCACCGCGTTGGGACCCGCTCTCGGCGGAACTCGCTTCTACCCCTATGCATCCGAGCAGGATGCGTTGACCGATGTACTACGGCTCTCCCGGGGAATGACCTACAAGGCGGCCGTCGCGGGAGTCGATCTCGGTGGCGGTAAAGCGGTGATCATCGGCAACCCCAACGCCATCAAGACCCCGACTCTGCTGGGCGCGTACGGCCGATTCGTGGAATCGCTCGGCGGAACGTACGTGACGGCAGGCGATGTGGGCACCAACAGCGACGATCTCGACATCATCGCCGAGGAGACGACGCACGTCGTCGGCAAGAACACCACGGCAGGCGGCACCGGCGACAGCGGCCCCCAAACCGCGCTCGGAGTCTTTCTCTCTCTTCGCGCTGCAGCCGAATCGACCTGGGGATCGGACGATCTGACCGGCAAGCGCGTCGGCGTCGAGGGTGCGGGCAAGGTGGGCTACAACCTCGTCGCACTGCTTCGCGAGGCCGGTGCCGAGGTGATCGTCAGCGACTCCTACGCGCCCGCCCTCGATCGCATCGTCGCCGACTTCCCCGGTGTCACCGTCGGATCCGACATCATCGGTGCCGACATCGACGTCTATGCGCCCTGCGCCATGGGTGCCACTCTCGACGCCTCGTCGGTCGCCCGGTTGTCGGCGTCCATCGTGTGCGGCGCAGCGAACAACCAACTTCTCACACCCGATGTCGAAGCCATGCTGGCTGCGCGCGGAATCGTCTGGGTACCCGACTACGTCGCCAACGCCGGTGGCCTGATCCAGGTGGAAGGCGAACTGCGCGGCAAGGATTCGGCGGAGGTGATGGCCACGATCGCCAAGATCCGCAGCACGGTCGCCGGCATCTTCGCCATCGCGCGCGCCGAGGGAATCCTGCTGGGAGCCGCAGCCGATCGCCTGGCCGAGGATCGAATCGCCGCCGCGCAGAACTGAGAGGAGGTATCACTCCGACATCCCGCGCCGACGACGGCCTGTCGGAGGCCTACCCCTGAGAAAGGTTGTACCCCTTCACAACCTTGTGAAGAAGCCCCTCCAGGCGGAGACTCGCGACGGACGGTTTGACGTCCGACGGACGGGCCGTACAGATGCGCCGTGGCGGCACGGACGCGGCGAGCCGCTTGACGACGACCTCGCCGCGGACGTAGCTGGTGGCCAGTTGGGGGCACAGCGTAACGCCGAGACCCGCAGCGACCATGGCCTGCGTTTCCTGGTAGTCGCTTGCTTCGACCGCCACCGTCGGCCTGAAGCCGGCAGTGTGGGCACAGCGCCAGAGATGCTCCGCGGTGGGGTGACCTCCAGCTCGCACGATCCAGTCGTCGTTGCTCAGATCCGAGAGCTCGACCGTATCCGCGTGCGCCAGTTCGTGATCGCGCCGAACAATCAATACCGTTGAGTCGCTGAGAATTTCGCGAACGGTCAGACCTTCGTCGACGGTTCGATTCCACGGATAGTCCCACGTCAGCGCCAGATCGAGCTGCCGCGTCTCGAGCAACTCCTGCAAGGGTGCGATTCGGCTCGAATGTACCGATAGGCGAATTCCCGGATGCGTCTCACGTAGTCCGATGACGACGTCGGGCAACAACGACGCGGCAAACGTGGGAAATACTCCGAAGCGAACGGTCCCGGTGAACCCTCCGGCGAGCTCACGGAGATCGTCTTTCATGCCGTCGAGTTGCTCGTCGATGGCGCGTGCCCTCACGACAACCGCTCGCCCGGCCTCGGTCAAGCGCACACCGCGGGCATGTCGTTCGACGAGCTCGACGCCCAGTTCGGACTCCAGCTTGCTGATCTGCTGCGAGATAGCCGAAGAGGTGTATCTCAGCTCATCTGCTGCGGCGGCCATCGATCCGTGTCGTCCGACAGCTGACAAGATCTGCAGTCGGGTCAAATCAGCCTTCATCGGCCCAACTTTAGCACCGCTTATGTCGGGCTCAAGAAACCTTGACTACTACTTATCGGCCAGCGCTGCCATAGTGGCTTTCGAGAGTGATCCAGGCCATAGGCCTCCGTTCACCGGACCTGTTCCACGAACGTCCTCGTCACTCCCCCGACCGCACAGAAAGCCATGGCACCATGTCGACAGTTACGGTTTCCGCCACCCACCTCGAGCATCTCGCATCGCGAGCACTGATCACGTGCGGCATGTCCGAGGCCTCGGCTCGGACCATCGCCGAAGTCCTCGTGTTGGCCGACCTGTTCGGCATTCATACTCACGGAATACAACGGGTCCCGCAGTACCTCGATCGCGCCACCGTCGGGGGCATCGATCCGTACGCGGTGGTGACCACCGCTCGGCCGGCCCCGGCTCTGGCCTTGATCGACGGTGCCAACGCGGTGGGACCTCTGGTCGGTAGTGCTGCACTCGCCGCAGCCATGGACGGTGCCCGAACATGCGGCGTGGGAGCGGCGTTCGCAAGGCACAGCAACCATTTCGGCCCGGTCATGCCATATCTTTTCAAGGCTGCCTCGGAGGGATTTGCGGCGATCATCGCCAGCAATGCGACGACCACGATCGCGCCGTCCGGAGGGAAGGCCACGCGAGTGGGCAACAACCCGATGGGATGGGGCGTCCCCAATCCGGGTGGCGACCCCATTTTTCTCGACATCGCGTTGAGCGTCGCAGCGCGAGCAAAGATTCGCGCCGCCCAAACCGATGGCCGCGCCATTCCCGCCACCTGGGCCACCGATAGCGCGGGCCGCCCTACGACCGATCCGAGCGCTGCGCTCTCGGGCTTCCTGCAGCCGATCGCGGGTCACAAGGGATACGGGCTGGCGGTAATGGTCGACCTGTTCGCCGGATTGCTCTCCGGTGCAGCATATCTGGACAAGGTCAGCTCATGGAGTGTCTCACCGGAGCGGGCCCAGAACCTGGGTCATTTCTTCATCCTCGTCGACACCGAGCTGCTGCTCTCCGGGCCCGATTTGCACGAGCGCGTCCAGGACTTCGGTGATCGGTTGCATTCGGTTCCGGCAACCGATCCCGCCGATCCCGTTCGACTACCGGGCGAATACGAGATGGCGCGGTACCACGAGCAGATCCGAGACGGGATCACGCTCGACGACAGCGATATTCGAGCGTTGCATCAGCTCGTCGAGTCTCGGGTCTGAGAAGAACCGACAAGTCGAAGGAATTCCCATGAAAGTATCGATAGAGAACTTGACCCTTGCCTACGGTAAGAACACCGTCGTTCGCGACCTCGATCTCGAGATTGCCGACGGAGAATCTCTCGTTTTACTCGGCCAATCGGGCTGCGGCAAAACCAGCACCATGCGTTGCGTTGCAGGTCTCGAAAGTCCGAACGAAGGACGAATCACCATCGGCGACAACGTGATGCACGATTCGTCCAGCGGTCGAACCGTACCGCCGAACAAGCGCAACGTCGGAATGGTCTTTCAGTCGTACGCGGTATGGCCTCATCGCACCGTGTTCGAGAATGTCGCATTCTCGTTGCAGATGCAGAAAGTCGGTAAGGACGAACTCGTCTCTCGTGTGCACGAGACACTCGATCTGGTCGGGCTGCGTGAGTTGGCCGAGCGCGGAGCCAGCCTGTTGAGCGGTGGGCAGATGCAGCGGGTAGCGCTCGCGCGGAGCCTGGTCATGCGTCCCAACGTCCTGTTGCTCGACGAGCCGCTGTCCAATCTCGATGCGCGCCTGCGCGAACGCCTGCGAATGGAACTACGTGAACTGCAACTACGACTCGGCCTCACCACCATCTACGTCACGCACGATCAGGTGGAAGCGTTCGCCCTGGCCGACCGCATTGCGCTGATGCAGAACGGTCGCATCGTCCAGAGTGGGGCACCCGATCAGATCTACACCGCACCCGCTAGTGGGTCGATCGCAGAGTTCCTCGGCGTGGGCAACCTGTTCGCGTGCTCACCTACTCCTGGCCTGTCCGGAGCCGTGACGCTCACCGACCACGATTTCACGATCAGAGTCGACGCCACCGTGCCCGACCATTCGGACCGACTGCTCGTGTGTCTGCGTCCCGAGGACCTGACCGTCACGCCCATGCACGAAGAGACGACTGCGGGAGTGGGGTGGGCGGGGCGTATCGACGTCGCGAGCTACCAGGGGGCGTCCGTTCGCTACCGCATCACTCTCGACGGCGGGCCGAATATCGAGGCGCTCGCCACCGGATCCTCGAAAGGGGCGCTGCACATAGGAGAACGGGTCGCCGTCGATGTCCCACCGGGAGCTGCACAGCTGCTAGTCGACGACCGTAACCAGCTCGTCGGGGCTCTCTCGTGAGCGCGCCGACCACCGACCGTCCGCGGCAAGCACCGGCACCGACGCCGGGTGTCTCGGTTTCGCGCACCCGCAACCCTCGGCTGCGCCGGAGCCTTCCGACACTCGTCCAACTCGCGCTTCTCGCGCTCATCGTCCTGTGCCCGATGTTCTTCATCGTCATGGGTGCCTTCACCGACAATCCCGACCGCAGCAACGTCTTCGACTTCGGCAACTTCACCTTCGACAATTTCGCTCTACTGGGGCGTGCGTCGGCTCAGGAGGCGATGTGGAGCTCGGCAATCGTCGGAATCGGATCGTCGATTCTCGCCCTCCTCATCGGTGCGACACTGGCGTTCTTGGCCGCCAGAACCAATATCCCGGGTCGAAAAATGATCTACGGCATCGGCATTGCCCCGCTGTTCCTGCCATCTCTCGTCGGCGCGCTGGCGTGGGCTCTGCTCGCGGGACCCGCAACCGGCTACCTCAATCTCGCCCTGACTGCCCTCGGACTGCCCGGATTCGTCGACATCTACAGTTTCGCCGGAATGATCTTCGTTCTCGGCCTGTATTACGCTCCGTACCCGTTCCTGATGATTCACTCGGCGTTGTCGTTGATGAATCCGGATCTCGAAGATGCGGCCAGCCTGCACGGGGCAGGGCTCACCCAGATGCTCCGCAAGATCACCTTTCCGCTCGTGCTTCCTGCCACGATCGGATCCGGCATACTCGTCTTCGCCCTCACCGTCGAGAACTTCGCCGTCGCACAGGTCATCGGTGTGCCCGGCGGCGTGGACACCCTGCCCACCCTCATCTATCGACTCATGAACGCTGCGCCGGCTCGCAGCAACGATGCGGCAGCCATCGCAGTCGTCCTCACCGTTCTGCTCGTGATTGTCGTGGCCTTGCAGAACAGAGTGACCGGCAGCAAGGAATACACCACGGTGAGCGGCAAAGGAGTGCGCGCACGGCAGGTGCCGCTTCGAGGCTGGCGTTGGCCGGCCGCCGCTCTCGCATGGCTGTACTTCGTTCTCGCCGTGGCGCTCCCGATGGGAGCCCTCGTAGTGGCGTCAATCCAGACCAGCCCGTACCTGGCCCGACTCGGGGAGTTGTTCGACGCCGGCGCGTTGTCCTTGTGGAGCCTGGGGCAAACAGTTCAGGACCCGGACTTCCACAACGTTGTGCTCAACAGTGTCATCGTCGGTGTCTCGACCGCGGCCATCGGGACCACCTTCTGTTTCGCGCTGGCGTACACCCGCTATCGGACCAGGTCGCCCGGACGATCGATGCTGGAGTACGTGGCAATGCTGCCGTTGGCAGTTCCCGCGATCGTGCTCGGGCTGGGTTTGCTCTGGACCTGGCTGGCGTTGCCCGTTCCGATCTATGGAACTCTCGCCGTCCTCGTCGTCGCATTCATCGCAGTCTTCCTGCCGCAGGGATACCGCGGAGTGTCATCCTCCATCGTTCAGCTCGACCAAGACCTGGAGGACAGCGCAGTGATGCTCGGCGCGAGCCGAGCGAAGGCCATCCGATTCGTCACAGTGCCCCTGCTCCGCATCGGCCTGTCCTCGACCTTTCTGCTGCTGCTCATGTTGTCGATGCGCGAATTGACAGCCGCCCTCTTCCTTTTCACCTCCGATACGAGATTGCTGTCCATCGCGATCTTCGACGCCTACGACAACGGATCCATCCGATCGGCCGCCGAACTCGGGTTGCTCTACTGCGTCGTGATCGGCGTTCTTGCCGCACTGTCCCGCCGATTCGGCGCAAAGGAGTCCAAGTAGATGACCACATCGACGATCCGGCGATTCGGTGCCGCAGTGTGCGCAATCGCAGTCGCCGCGGTGCCCGCATGCAGTCCACCACCGCAAGCCCCCTCGCTGGCACAGTCCGCCGCGTCCATCACCGAACCAGGTGGTGCTCTGGTGATCGACGGCGAGCAGATCGCAGACCCTGATCTGTGGTCGCAAGCAACGTCGGAGGGCACGATCACGCTGTACAGCGGATACACCCAGGACACCGAATCCGAGGTGCTCGAACAGTTCGAGGCCGACACCGGTATCGATGTGAAACTCGTTCGCTTGACGTCGAATCGGCTCTACGAACGCCTCACGGCCGAATACAGCACCGGTCGCCTCGATGCAGACGTCATCCGGATCTCCGACCCGGGGTTCGTTCGGGGTTTGGCCGAGCGCGGACTGTTCCAACCTTACTTGCCAGGTACTGCGAACAATCTGCAGGATGACGTCTCGTTCGACGACAACCGATATTTCCGCACGTTCAACCCGATCTACACTTTCGGCTACAACCGCGCAGTCGTCGACGACACCGACGCCCCCACGTCGTGGAATTCTCTTCTCGAGGATCGTTGGGACGACAAACTCGGTATCGCGCAGGCCGGTTCGGGCGGAAGCGCGCTCGCTCTGACTCGATTTCAGCGCGATGTCCTCGGCGACGACTACCTCCGCCGATACTCCTCGGAGGCTCGAGTGTTCGACTCCATCGGGGCCCAGCTCGACGCCTTGGCCCGCGGCGAAATCAATGCCGGCACCGTCGTCGTGAGCAGCGTGAACATCGCGAACAACGAGAACGCCCCTGTCGATTTCGTCGTACCGGACGAGGGAGTCACCTCGTACGACTACTACACCGGAGTGGCCGACACCGCACGCAATCTTGCTGCCGCACAGGTATTCATGAACTGGAACCTCTCCACCCGCGGCCAGCGCGTGTTCACCGACCTCGGTGAGTACTCGGTACGGACCGACGTCGATCCGCCGAACATTCTCGGTGTTCAGCTCCCCGACTTCACCGATCCCAAGGTGCACCGGATCACCCAGGAGGAATCGACCACCCATTCCGCCGAGGATCAGGCCGCGTGGAATTCGATTTTCGGATACAACGAATGACTCTGCCGCAGTGCAGAGCCCGCTGAAGGGACTCAACTCTCATGCCGAAATCCAAGACCCGAGTCGAGGGCACCGTCGTCGAACTGGACGGCGACGAGATGACCCGAATCATCTGGCAGTACACCAGGGATCATCTGATCCTTCCGTATCTCGATGTGAACCTCGAGTACTACGACCTGGGCATCCGGTCTCGCGACTCCACCGATGATCAGGTCACCATCGACGCTGCACGAGCTATCGAGAAGTACGGTGTCGGCGTCAAGTGCGCCACCATCACGCCCGACGCCGACAGAGTGGAGGAGTTCGGCCTGAGACAGATGTGGCGCTCGCCCAACGGCACCATCCGGAATGTACTCGGAGGAACTATCTTTCGAGCCCCCATCATAATCTCGAATGTTCCCCGACTCGTTCCTGGGTGGACCGAACCTATCGTCATCGGGCGTCATGCTTTCGGCGATCAGTACCGCGCAACCGATTTCACGGTGCCCGGGCCGGGTACCGTCACCATCACCTACACCCCAGACGACGGAAGCGAACCGATACAGCACGAGTTGGTGAGGTTCACCGACGACAGCCTCGGCGGGGTGGTGCAGGGCCAGTACAACTTCACCCAGTCCATCATCGATTTCGCGCGCGCCTCGTTGAACTACGGTTTGCAGCAGAACTATCCGGTCTACCTGTCGACGAAGAACACCATCCTGAAGGCGTACGACGGTCGATTCAAGGACGTCTTCGAGCACATCTACCGGACCGAGTTCGAGGCCGAGTTCGAGGCAGCCGGCCTGACGTACGAACACCGCCTCATCGACGACATGGTCGCGTCGGCCATGAAGTGGAAAGGTGGGTACGTCTGGGCCTGCAAGAACTACGACGGTGACGTGCAATCGGACTCGGTTGCACAGGGATTCGGCTCACCGGGTTTGATGACGTCCATCCTGCTGACACCGGACGGCAGAACATGCCTGGCCGAAGCTGCCCATGGAACCGTACGACGGCACTTCCGTGAGCACGAGGCCGGCGAACCCACATCGACCAACCCGCTCGCGTCGATCTTCGCGTGGACTCGCGGCCTCGAACACCGCAGCACGTTGGACGGAACACCCGAAGTGGGCCGGTTCGCCCGACTACTCGAACACGTCGTCGTGAGGACCGTCGAAGACGGTCGAATGACGAAGGACCTCGCCACACTGATCGGAAAAGACCAGGACTACCTGACCACCGAGCAGTTCCTCGACGCGGTCAGGTACGAACTGGACCGACAGATGGGTCGATGATCTCAGCACCCTCTCGCTCCACTCCAGGCCGAAAGTCGCGGATTCCCGCGCTCTCGGTCGCGGAGTGGAGCGCTACGTGCAGCGGCTACTGCAGCGCGATGTACTTGGTCTCGAGGTACTCCTCGATGCCCTCCGAACCACCCTCGCGTCCGAAGCCCGATTCCTTGACGCCACCGAACGGGGCTGCGGCGTCGGAGATCGCACCGCGATTGACGCCGACCATGCCGGTGTCCAGAGCCGCCGACACCCGCAGGGCGCGGTCGAGGCTCTCGGTGTAGAAGTACGCCACCAAGCCGTACCTGGTGTCGTTGGCCGCGGCCACGGCCTCGTCCTCGGTGTCGAATCCGACGATCGCTGCGACCGGGCCGAAGATCTCGTCCTGCAACAGATTCGCATCGGCAGGAATCGAGTCGAGGACCGTGGGCGAGTAGAAGAAGCCGGGTCCCTCGGGCGTCGTGCCCCCGGTGCGCACCCGGGCACCCTTGGCCACGGCGTCGTCGACCAACGCGGTCACCGTCCTGCGCTGCTTGTCGTTGATCAGTGGGCCGATGTCGGTGCCCTCTCGATCACCAGGGCCGACCGTCAATGCCTCGATGCGTGCCGTCAACTTCGCGGTGAATTCCTCACGCACGGAGTTCGCGACGTACAGCCGATTCGCTGCCGTGCAGGCCTCGCCGCCGTTGCGCATCTTGGACAGCATCGCCCCGTCGACAGCGGCGTCGATGTCGGCGTCGTCGAACACGATGAACGGCGCATTGCCGCCGAGCTCCATCGACGTCCGTAGCAGTCGGTCGGCTGCGTTGCGCACCAACAGCTTTCCCACTCCGGTCGATCCGGTGAACGTGACCTTCCTCAGTCTCGGGTCGTCCATCAACGGCCCGGTGACGGAGGCGGCGTCGGAGGTGGGAAGTATCGACAGCACACCGCTGGGCAACCCCGCGTCGGCGAACACCTGTCCGAGCAGAAGCATCGTCAACGGGGTGTCCTCGGCCGGTTTGACGATGACGGTGCAGCCGGCCGCGAGTGCCGGGCCGATCTTGCGTGTGCCCATGGCCAACGGAAAGTTCCACGGGGTAATCGCCAGGACCGGCCCGACGGGCGACTTGCTGACCAGGATCGAGCCGTTGCCCGCAGGGGCGGGTGTGAACCGGCCGCCGATTCGGACGGCCTCCTCGCTGAACCAGCGTAGGAATTCGCTGCCGTACTTCACCTCACCGTGGCTCTCCGCCAACGACTTTCCCATTTCGAGTGTCATCAGCAGAGCGAAGTCGGCAGCACGCTCCTGCAGCAGATCGAAGGCGCGCCGCAGAATCTCGGCTCGCTCGCGGGCGGGCGTCGCCGCCCACCCCGGCTGCGCCTCGGCGGCACGGTCGAGCGCGGCGATGCCGTCGGCCGCGGTGGCGTCGGCGACTGTGGTCAGCTCGTCGCCGGTCGCCGGGTTCAGCACGGCGAATCGTGCGCCCGACGCAGAGGGCGATTGCACACCACCGAGCCAGAGATCGGTGGGCAGCGAGGAGATCAGATCGTGAGCATCCATCAGTTCCCCTGCGCCACAGTGCGAAGCGAGTCTTCGAGCACGGTCAAAGCATCATCGAGCAACTCGTCGGAGATCACCAGGGGCGGCAGCAACCGGATGACGTTGCCGTAGGTGCCGCACGTCAGCACGATCACTCCGGCCTCGAGTGCCGCCGCCGCAACGGCTTTGGTGGCCTCCGGGTTGGGCTCACGCCCACCCGGCAGCACGAGCTCGAGCGCAAGCATGGCTCCGCGGCCGCGCACCTCACCGATGATGCCGACCTCGGACGCCAACGCACTCAGTCGCTCGAACACGATGCGTTCGATGTCGCGCGCTCGGTCATTGAGCTCGAGTGTCTCCATCTGCTCGATGGACGCCAGGGCCGCGACGCAGGCGACGGGGTTACCGCCGTACGTGCCACCGAGCCCACCGGGGTGCACGGCATCGATCAGGTCGGCACGGCCGGTGACCGCGGCCAGCGGCATCCCGCCCGCGATGCCCTTCGCCATCGTGATCAGATCCGGTACGACGCCCTCGTGCTCGCTGGCGAACCAGGCCCCGGTCCGAGTGAAGCCGGACTGCACCTCGTCGGCGATGAACACGACGCCGTTCTCACGTGCCCAATCCGCCAGTGCAGGCAGAAATCCTTCTGCGGGCACGATGAAGCCGCCCTCACCCTGAATCGGCTCGATCAGGATGGCCGCGAGATTGCCTGCACCGATTTGCTTGTCGATGACGGAGATCGCTCGCACCGCAGCCTCGGCACCGGTGAGCGCAGAACCGTCGACGTTCAGACCTTCGCGGAACGGATACGACATCGGCGCTCGATAGACCTCGGGAGCGAACGGCCCGAATCCGCTCTTGTACGGCATCGACTTCGACGTCAGTGCCATCGTCAGGTTGGTGCGGCCGTGGTACGCGTGGTCGAACACGACGACAGCGGACCGCCCGGTGGCGTGACGTGCGATCTTCACGGCGTTCTCGACGGCCTCGGCACCACTGTTGAACAGGACGCTGCGCTTGTCGTGATCGCCCGGGGTCAACTCGGCCAGCTTCTCGGCGACCTCGATGTAGCCCTCGTAGGGCGCAACCATGAAGCACGTGTGGGTGAAGTGTGCGACCTGATCCTGCACGGCGGCAACAACTGCCGGGTTCGAGGCACCGACCGTCGTCACGGCGATTCCGGCCCCGAGGTCGATCAGCGAGTTTCCGTCCACGTCGACCACGACGCCACCGTCCGCGTCGGCCACGTACACCGGCAGCGTCGAGGCAACGCCTGCACCGACGACGGCCTTGCGGCGCTGCGCCAACGCCGCCGACTTCGGCCCGGGGAAGGCGGTGACGATCTTGCGCTCCTGCGGAAGTCGGTACTCGATCGAGGCCATGGGTCGCACCTTTCATGTGGGCTTTGTCGTGCAAGTATGCGACTCGACGAGCGCGACGGCCGGACGCCATTTCGTACACCTCGACGGCACATTGCACTCCATTTCGGCAGTTCTGCCGCTACAGTTTCACCGGTGAGCGTGCAGATGTCCTGGCTGTTGAGGCAGCAACACCTTCGCCTGAGTCACCGCGGCGGACCGGAGCGCAGCGCTGCTCCCATCACCTTCGCGCAGGCGACCGAACTCATCGATCCCAGTCCGTGGCTGTCGGGCGGTGAACTGATTCTCACGACCGGACTCGGCTTCGACGCCGACGGCCCGGCCCTCGGTACCTACGTCCGGACCTTGGCAGCCGCGGGTGTCTCCTGTCTCGGATTCGGAGTCGGGTTGTCCCACAGCACTATTCCCCGTCACATTCTCGACACCGCCGAGGATGTCGGGCTTCCCGTCGTGGAGGTTCCCTACGACATCCCGTTCGCCGCCGTCATCAGAGCGGTCATGAAACGCATAGCCGAGCAGGAATACGAGCAGGTTCTGCGTGCGGCGTCGGTCCAGACCCGCATCACCAGGGCAGCACTGCACGGCGGCGTCGACGCGATCGTTCGGGAACTGGCCGTCGCCACGTCCACGTCGGTGGCGCTGATCGGCAATCGCACCGAATCGTTCCATCCCGCCGCCGCGGCGGATCTCGTCGAACGCGCCCGCGACGTGGCCCGCAGCATTCGCCCGTCGTCGGCACCGGCCACGGTGTCGGTCAGCGAACCGGGGTGCACCGTCACTCTGCATTCGGTCGCCATCTCCGGCGGGGCGTCGAGCTTTCTCGCCATTCGCACCGCAGGCCCGGTGACGGGCGTCGAGCAGATCCTGCTCGGGCACGCGGTGTCGCTGGTGACCCTCGAACTCGAGAAGCCCACGCGGCTGCGCGCCGAGCAGTCGCGACTCAACACGCTCGCGCTCGGATTGTTGCTGGACGGCCATCTGCCCTCCCCGGACGGCAGCGCGATACCGAGCTATCTCGTCGACGCCGCCGACGACGACTCTCGCATCAGGGTCGCAGTTGTCCGCGGACCGTCCGAGCGCATCGTCGAGGCGATCGATGCCGAGTGCCGAGCCAGGGCGCGGCCCACGTTCACTCGGCAGACCGACACCGGTGTGGTGGTGTTGTTCCGCGGTAGCGACGACTCCGATGTGGTTGCCCGACTGACGGATTCACTGCCGAGGTCGGTGCGCGTCGGGCTCAGTTCCAGCCACCCCATCACCGAGACTCCCCTCGCTCTGAAGCAGGCTTCGCTCGCGTGCGCAGCGGCCGGCTCGGGCGATCGGATCGTCGAATTCACCGGATCGATGCTGTTGGCCTCCGAACCGGTACAGGAATCGTTGCGTGCGATGGCCGCCGTGACCATTGCAGTGCTGTCCGAGTACGACCGCACCCACACCGCCGATCTGGTGGGATCGCTTCGGGCTTTCCTCGAAGCGAACGGGCATTGGGAGACCGCTGCGGCGAACCTGTCCGTTCATCGCCACACGCTGCGAAACCGGATCACCCGATGCGAAGAATTACTGTCGGTCGATCTGACGTCGGCGCGGGTGCGGGCGGAATTGTTGCTTTCACTGCTTGCCGCGACATCGTGAACATCGTCAATCGTGTCAGTATTTCTCGATGAGCACGCCGCAGCCCCACATCGCCGTCGCCACTGCGAAATCGGTTCGACTCGGAGTACTGCTGGCGGCAGTCGGTGGATTCCTCGACGCGTACACCTACATCACCCGCGGTGGCGTGTTCGCCGGCGCGCAGACCGGCAATGTCGTGTTGCTCGGCGTCGATGTCGCCGCCGGTCGGTGGGTCGAGGCTCTGGCTTTCCTACCCCCGTTGGCGGCCTTCGTCCTGGGCGTCGCGACCGCAGAATTCATCGCGCTGCCCGCGGTTGCGAGGATCGTGCGACGACCGGTGCGGGCGGTGCTGGTGTTCGAGATCCTCGTGGTCCTCGTCGTCGGATTTCTGCCGGCCACCGTCCCCGACGCCGTGGTCTCGGTGATCCTCGCTCACGTCGCCGGAGTGCAGGTGACCACCTTTCGTGTGCTGGTGGATTCGCCGTTCAACACCACGATGACGACCGGCAATCTCCGCAGCATGGCGATGGCGGCATTCCACCGGGTGGTCGAACACGATCTCGAGGCCGGCATCCGCGCCCGACGGTTCGGCGCGGTGATCTCCGGATTCTTCGGTGGGGCGCTGCTCGGCGCAGTCGCGGTCGAGCTGTTCGGGCTACGGGCGATCTGGGTCGTAGCCGTGATGCTGACCGTCGCTCTGGCACTGTTCGTGTTCGACGAGCGCACACCCAGGTCGTTGTCTCCGAAAGGTCAGTCGCCCAACCGAAGCGGAGCAATCGACTCGAACACATCGCCCGGCCCCGGATTGCCGTCTGCCGACGAACCGCCCAAGTGATGCACGACGCCCCACACCGCGTTGAGTGCGGTGTGAATGGCTCCCTCGGCCCACCCTGCCGTCCACGAGATGTCGTCGCCGGCGAGAAAGATCCCCCGGTGCCGAGGTTCGAGGTCGTGCTGCACGAAATGGGTGAACAGTCTTTCCTGGTATCGGTAGTGCCCCGGCAGATTCGCCTTGAATGCGCCCATGAAATCGCGTTCGGTTTCCCAGGACAGAGTCACCGGGGTGGAGATGATGTGACTGCGGAAGTCGACACCGGGATAGATCTCCTCCAGCGATCGCAGCATGATGTTCATGCGCTCGGTCGGGTCCAGGGCCAGCAGCTTGAGCGAGTCGTCGGACCACGTGTAGGACAGGCAGATCAGCCCGGGCTTGCCCTCACCCTGGTCGAGTAGGTACGTGCCGCGACTCATTCGATCGGTCAGCGTCATGCTCACCAGATCGCGGCCGGTGACCGGATCCTTGTCCTTCCAGAACGGACGATCGACGAGTGCGAACACCTTGGTCGAGCCCATGTAGTGGGTACGTTCGATGGCGGTCCAGTGGTCGATGGGAAACAGATCGTCGTCGCATCTGATGTTGCTCAGCAGCATCCAGCTCTGGGCGGTCACGACGGCGGCGGCGTAGGTGCGGATGTTGCCACGATCGTCGTGGATCGTGGTGCCGCCGTCGGTGCGCCTGATCTCGGTGACGCGCGACATCGTGGTGCCGCCGTTCAGTGACGCCACCGACGTGCCTGCGGGCCAGTGCGCCATGTTCGCCGGCGAGTCGGTCCACAACCGCATCGGGAGTTGCTGTGAGCCGCCGACGATTCCGCGATGGTGATCGTCCGCTGCCGTGATGACGACGCGAAGGATCTCGAGGATCGAGTTGGGATAGTCGGTGTCCCATCCGCCCGTTCCGAAACCGACCTGGCCGAACAACTCTCGCATCCGAAACGACGAGAAGTGCTCGGACGCAGCGAGGAAACCGTAGAAGGTCTGATCGTCGAACTTCACGATCAGCTCGTTCCAGTTCCGCTTGATCCCGGCCACGTCCCGCCTGCGGATGGCGCGCTGCAGCGGAATCAACTCGGCGTGCTCCTCGAGCGTCCTGTTCCACGCGTCGGCGACCTCGGCGAAGATCGGCGGGAGATCGTCGAGCTTGCGTGCGTAGTGGCTCTCACCCTTGAGGTCGATCACCGTACTGGGGGTCACCTCGGCCAGCGGGTTCGGAAACGGCGTCGTCTCGAGCCCGACGGCGTCGAGGTAGTGGAACAGCGCGGTCGACGACGGCGGAAAACGCATCGCGCCCATCTCTGCCACCACACCGGGATGCCCGTCGAACGGTACCGAGCGCATCCGGCCGCCGATCCGATCCGATTCGTACACAACGGGTTCCATGCCGATCTTCAGCAATTCGTGGGCGACGACCATACCGGCGAGTCCGCCGCCGATCACGGCGACCCGGGTACCGAGGGCCGCGTCGGGAATGCTCCCCAGGCCGGCCGGATGCGCGAGGTAATCGTCGTACGCGAACGGGAAGTCCGGGCCGAACATCGTGAGCGGCTGGTCGTCCTCGGATGCGATTGCGCTGTCCGGGGTGACGGGTGTGGTCATCGGTCGGTCTCCTGCTCGGCCCGTGAGGGTCCTGTGGGGTAGAGGTCGGTGCGGCGGTCGGCCAGATGGGTGTTGACCGCACGCGATCGAGCGAGCTCGGCCGGATCCAGCTCGAAGGTCAGCAGTTCTTCGTGTTCACCGGCTCGCGCGAGGTCGTTGCCGGCCGGCCCGACGGCACAGGTCAGCCCGCAATATCTCAGGCTCGCCTCGGTGCCGCAGCGATTGACGTAGGTGATGAACAGTTGGCTCTCGTACGCCCGCGTGGGAACGACGTGAGTGGCGATGATCTCGAACGGGGTCATCAGACCGGTGGGAACGATCAACCATTCGGTGCCGGCATCGGCGTGCGCGCGAACGGCTTCGGGAAATTCGACGTCGTAGCAGGTGAGTACACCGCACCGCAGCCCGCCGAAGTCGAACTGCACCACCAGGTCCGGCCCCGGGGTGAAGTGGGTGCGATCGAGGGCCCCGAACAGGTGCGTCTTGCGATAACGCGCAACCGATTGTCCGGATGCGTCGACCACCTGCACCGCGTTGAACACGGCCTCGCCCCCGTGATTCGAATGACCGAGTTCGGGGTATCCGTACACGATCGCGACACCGTGTGTTCGCGCGATCGAGGCGATGCGCTCGAAGATCGAACCGTCGAACGTTTCGGCTCGTTCGCGCACGAGATCACCGATGTCGTAGCCGCTCACCGACATTTCCGGGGTCACCAGCATCGACGCGCCTGCTTCGGCTGCGCTGCGCGCCGCGGCATCGATCGCCGACAGGTTGGCCTCGACGTCGGCGGAGAACTCCGGCCCTTGGAACAGCGACACGATGACCGTCATGGGCGAAACTCCGGTTTCCTGTTGTGCAACTCTTCTGGCAGCGCAGGTGCCAGCACCCACAGGACCCGGGCACCACCACTGCTGTCGCTGCGAAAACTGTGCGGGCGTCGCGGCGAGAACGTGAACGCATCGCCCGGTCCGAGCAGCACGTCGTCACCGCCGAAGGCACCGCCTGGATCTTCCTCGAAGGTCACTCGAACCTCGCCGGACAGCACGTGTACGAACGTGACGTCCAACGGCAGGGTGTACGCCTCCGCGCCACTGCCGCCACCTTCCTCGATCTCCCCCAGCAGTACCTGGACCCGCCGCTCCCCGACCGGGGTCAACAGATACTCCGCCATCGCCGTTCCCCCGAACATGATGCGCGGCAACGATTGCGCGCGCACCACTTCACCGGCGGGGGCGTCGTCGAACAAAGAGCCGACCGGAACGTCGAGCGCAGCACAGACCCGAACCAACGACGCGACCGATGCGTTCACCTGATCGCGCTCGAGCTTGGACAGGTACCCCTTGGTCACCCCGCAGGTATCGGCGAGTGCGTCGAGAGTCAGCCGCTTCTTCTTGCGTGCTTCCTTCAGTCGCGCGCCGATACGTGGCGCGTCGTTCTCGACCGAAGCAGCAATCGACACCGTCATCGCCTCTCAGGAAACTCGTGTTGACAAGATCGTGCATCAGAGTAACGCTTGCCGGGCGAACTGGTCGACTCCACTGTCGCCGGACTCCTTAGAATTCGGAAGGAATTCTCGATGAACCCGAGCAGTCCCGAGCACCCACCGATAGGTCCGGTCGACGCGACCAAGGTCCCCCGCTACGCCGAGCCCACCACGTTCGCTCGGCTCCCGCGCCTCGACGAGGTGTCCCGAGCCGACGTGACCATCCTCGGCGTTCCGTTCGATTCCGGCGTGAGTTACCGTCCGGGCGCACGTTTCGGTCCCGGGCACATCCGTGCTGCCTCGAAACTGTTGCGGCCCTACAACCCTGCCCTCGAGGTCTCGCCGTTCGCCCGCCAGCAAGTTGCGGACTTCGGCGATATCGGAGTCAATCCGTTCGACATCACCGAGGCGCTCACCACGGTGCACGACGCGGTGACCGACCTGCGCGCCGACGGCTCCTCGGTTCTGACCCTCGGCGGCGATCACACCATCGCACTGCCGATCCTGCGCTCGCTCGCACGCGACCACGGACCGATTGCAGTGCTGCACTTCGACGCTCACCTCGACACGTGGGACACGTACTTCGGTGCGCCCTACACCCATGGAACCCCGTTTCGACGAGCCAGTGAGGAAGGCCTGATCGACCTCGAACGCTCGCAGCACATCGGTATTCGCGGCCCGCTCTACAGCGAGCAGGACCTCGAGGACGATCGCGTTCTCGGCTTCCAGGTGATTCGTTCCGACGATTACGAGGTCGACGGTGTCGCCAGCATCGTCGAACGGATGCGCAGACGTCTGGACGGCGGCCCGGTCTACGTCTCGGTCGACATCGACGTTCTCGACCCCGCACATGCGCCCGGCACCGGCACTCCCGAAGCCGGCGGCATGACCTCCCGAGAGTTGCTCAACACTCTGCGCGGACTCGTCGGCCTGAACGTGGTCGGTGCCGACATCGTCGAGGTCGCGCCGGCCTACGACCACGCCGAGATCACCGGAATCGCTGCGGCTCATGTTGCCTACGAGCTGTTGTCGGTTCTCGCTCTCAACCGATAGGACGTCACCGCCGCGGCAACACCAGGATCGGCACCGGCGAATGACGGATGATCTTCGTCGCCCGGGAACCGAGAAACACCCGAGCGATGGGTCCCAGTGGCCCGGACGATCCGATGGTCAGTACTTCGCCGTCCTGCCAGTGCAATTCGTCGAGGGCTTCGCGCCAACTGCCGGCCGAGGCCAACTCGGTCGTCACCCGATCGACCGGGAGTCCCACCGCAACCGCGTCGTCCACTGCTGCGGTGAGCGCCTCGCTGAGCCCCCGGGACAGCTCGGCGGCGACGTCGTCCTCGGCTCGCAGCCCGATTTCGGGCGGGTACATCGTCGCACCGCGGACCACGAACGACGCCAGACGAAGCGGAACGCCTGCTTCGCTGGCCAGTTCGGCGGTGGGTCCCACCACGCGCGAGGCCTCGCTGTCACCGGAGAACGCGCACGTGATCCGCGTCAGAGTCGCGCGCTCGCGCACGCGATAACCGCGCGGGGCCAGCGCCACCGTCACCGGCGACGAGTGCAGCAGTTTGTCGGCGGTCGACCCGACGACGACCTGCCCGAGTGCGCCGTCGCCCGAGGAGCCGAGAACCAGAACCGCGGCCCCGAGACTGTCCGCCGCATCGGTCAACGCCGTCGACACCGAGCGGTGCGCGAGGCGGTGGAACGACGCGGCGATATCGGGCGCTTTCTCCTGCAGATAGTGCCGCGCCTTCGCCTCGGATTCGGCTGCCGTTGCCGCCGCCCAATCCGCGAACTCGGCATCGACGCGGGCCATCGACGGCGTCGACCACGGCTTGGGAACCACCGTCGCCACGTCGATGTCGGAACCGGTCGACCGAGCGAGTTGGGCACCGAGATCGAGGGCACCGACGCTTCCCTTCCCCGGCGCGAACGCGATCAGCACGCTCATCGCGCGTCCTGCCCTGCACCACGCAATGCCGAATGGTGCCGACCCCAGAAGTAGTAGAACGCCAACACGACCGCGAGCCAGAGCCCGAACCAGAACCACGTGGTCCAGTGCAGCCCGGACAGGATGTACAGGCACGCGAGGACCGACAGCACCGGAGTCACCGGGTATCCCGGAACCTTGAACGGCCGCTCGAGATCGGGCATCGAGCGGCGCAGCACGATCACTCCGATGGACACGACGATGAATGCGACGAGGGTGCCGATCGACACCAGGTCCGCCAGCTTGTCGAGCGGAATGAACGCGGCGAGGATCGAGATCACGACGGCGACGACGATCGTGTTGTTGACCGGGGTGTGCGTACGGGGACTGACCTTGGCGAAAGCTTTGGGCAACATGCCGTCTCGGCCCATGGCGAACAGGATGCGAGTCTGCCCGTACATCGTCACCAGGGTCACCGAGAAGATGGAGATCACCGCACCTGCAGCCAGAATCGTTGCCGGCCAGGCCTGCCCGGTCACGTTACGCAGGATCTCCGCCAGCCCGGCTTCCTCCTGGCCGGCGAAGTCGGTCCAGGGCTGAGTGCCAAGGGCGGCCACGGCGACGACGAGATAGAAGACGATGACGACGATCAGCGCCGCAATGATGGCCCGCGGCATGGTCTTCTGCGGATCCTTCACCTCGTCGCCCGCGGTGGACACCGCGTCGAGTCCGATGAACGAGAAGAAGATCGTGCCTGCGGCCGCGGTCACACCAGCTGCGCCCAGGGGCATGAAGTCGGAGAAGTTTCCGGAGTCGAAGGCGGTGAATCCTACGATCGCGAACAGAGCCAGCACGCCGAGTTTGATGACGACCATGACTGCGTTGACGGCCGCCGACTCGCTCGCACCGCGAATGAGCAGAACGGCGCACAGCACGATCAGCACGACCGCAGGCAGATTCATGATGCCGGGATCGGCGTCACCCGGGGCAGCGGACAGCGCGTGCGGGATGGTGAAGCCGAAGAGATTGTTCAACAACTCGTTGAGGTACCCGCTCCACCCGACGGCGACGGCAGCGCTGGACACTCCGTACTCGAGCAACAGGCAGGCGGCGACGCCCATCGCGACCACCTCGCCCATCGTCACGTACGCGTAGGAGTAGGTCGAGCCCGAAACCGGTACCGCCGATGCCATTTCGGCGTAACAGATAGCTGCGAGACCGGCCGCGATACCCGCGGCCAGGAACGAGAGCACCACTGCAGGACCTGCTTCGGGAACCGCGAGCGACAGGACGAAGAAGATGCCGGTACCGATGGTGGCACCGACGCCGAACATCGTCAGCTGAAACGTGCCGATGGTGCGTTCCAGCCCGCCACTGTTCTGCTGGTCCGGATCCACGATCGGCTTCTTGCGAAGCAGTTGTGATCGCAGACTCGATGCAGGTCTGTTCGACGAGGTCATGTGGGCGACTCCCAACGTGGAGAGAAACTCTCGAATCAACCGGTTCGGCTGATTCTGCTCCCCGATCGAATGATTCGCACACCGAACCGGCTCGCTCGTCTCCGCGAGTTCTCGATGTGGTTCTCAGCTCAGATGGTGCACGGAAGAGCACAGAGCGTCCAACAGATCCTCGTCGTGGCTGATCACGAGCACACCGAGTCCGCCGTCGACGGCCTGGCGTTCGACCGATCTGGCGATCGACGCCGTCGTCGCCGCGTCGAGCATCGACGTCACCTCGTCGCAGATCAGATAGCGCGGCCGTTGCGCCAACGCCCGTGCGACACAGGCGCGCTGCAATTGCCCGTCGCTGACCTGGTGTGGGCGACGGGACAGCAGGTCGGCGGTCAGACCCACCTGCTCTGCCAGATCCGCGACATCGACCGAGCGCCCGGCGATGACCCCGGGTTGCTCGATGATCGAGCGCAGTGTCATCCGTGGATCGGTCGCCTGCCGTGGAGACTGGAACAGCAGCGCGATCTGTGCGCGTGACGTCGCAGGTACCGAATACCCGACGCCTCGCACGGTGGTCCCGTCGAGCAGCACCGATCCGGTTCGGGGTTTCTGCAGCAACGCAAGCACTCTCGCGAGGGTTGTCTTTCCGCTACCGGACGGGCCGGTCAGCCCCGTGATCGTTCCCGGTTCGACCGAAACGCTGACCTGCGTCAACACATCGGGGCCACCCGGGTAGCCGGCGCTCACGGCCACCGCGTCCAAGCTCATCGGTGCACTCTCGTTCGGTACGACCGCGCGCCCACCGTCACCATGTCCGTGGGTCCACCGGAGTGTGGAGACAATGGCCGGCGGAGGTGATAGACGCAGTCGTCGGGAAGGTCCGTCAACTCGGGCGGCGATCCCGGGAGCGGAGTCATTCCGCGAGAGGGCAGCGCGTCCAGTAGGTCCCGGGTGTAGTCGTGCAGGGGATTCTCGAGCACCGACGCGGCAGGTCCCGTTTCCATGAGACGCGAGGCGTACATGACGGCGATGCGATCGGCGATTTCCGTCCTGATCAACGACGACAGGTCGTGGGTGATCAGCAGTACCGCTGCGCCGTCGTCCGCGCATGCCCGCAGAAGCCCGAGCACGTGGTCGACGGCCGCGCGATCGAGGTTGGAGGTGGGCTCGTCGGCGACGATCACCGTGGGGTCCGCGGCCAGCGCTCCGGCCAGAGCGACCCGCTGAGCCATTCCACCCGAGAGCTGATGTGGATGGAGATCGAGGTGTGCCGGGGCAAGCCCCACCCGCTCGGCGAGCAGATCGGACGTCGACGGCCCTCCGTGCGCGGCTATCGTCTCGTCCAGTTGCGATCGGACGGTTCGGGTCGGCGTGAGATGTGTTGCCGCAGACTGCGGAACGAGCGCGACGTCCCTGCCCCGAAACCCTGCTGCACTCGTCACGTCGAATTCTCGCTCTGCGGTGGTGACCACGACCGATCCGCTCACGGTCGCCCCGACCGGCAACATCGCCATCACCGTCGCCGCGAGAATCGACTTGCCGCAGCCCGACTCGCCGACCAGAGCGGTCACGGTTCCGGCCGGAACCTCGAGGTCGACATCGGAGGCGGCATGCACCCACCGTCGACCGATCGGAATGCGAACGGTCAGGTTTCGGACGGACAGACCCCGGGTCACAGGCGAAGCTCCGACGGACGCGCAAGCGTCACCCGCGCCCGCAGTGCCGAACCCAGTACGGCCACGGACAGCGTGGCGACCAGCAGTATCGCGGCGGGGAACACCAAGGTCCACCAACTCCCCAGCAGCAGAGAACTGCGGGCTTCCTCGAGCAAGGTACCCAGGCTCGGCTCGTGCGGAGGCAGCCCGAACCCCAGGAAGGACAGCGTCGATTCGTGCCACACCGCGTGTGGGAGCAACAGCACGACGGCGATCATGGCCTGGGGTAGAACGGCAGGAACGAAGTGTCGAGTTGCCACGTGAAAACGACTGGCCCCGGCCAGAATTGCCGCATCGACGAACTCTCGCTCGCGCAACCGAAGGATCTCCGAGCGCACGATGCGAGCCACCTGGGTCCAGTGTGTCAATGCGATCGACGCCACGATGGCGACGACGCTACCGCGGAACATCGCCACGATCACGATGCCGAGCAACAGGTGGGGCAGCGCGTTGACGGCGTCGGTGCTGCGCATGACGATGCGATCGACCCGCCCACCCCACACCCCAGCGGCCAGGCCGACGACGCAGCCGAGGACCGTCGCCAGTGCCGCGCAGGCCACCGCGATGAGCAACGAAGTGCCGACGGCCGATGCACTGCGCACGAACAGATCTCGGCCCGCCGAGTCGGTGCCGAACGGATGCTGCGCCGAGGGCCCCAGCCTCGCCGACGAGAAGTCGACGACGCGATCGTCCACCCCCGCGAGCATGGGGACCGCTACCGCGTACACGGTCAGAGCGGCGAGGGCCACGCCCGCGATCGCCGTTCGCCTATCCATCCGCAGGCACCCTCGGATCGAGTCGCACGACCAGTACGTCGGCGAGCAGAGAGCCGAGCATGACCGCGACAGTGGTTCCGAGAGTCAGCACGGCCAGCAACGGCATGTCGAGATCGCGTGCCGACTGCACGACAGCTCCTGCGACGCCAGGCCACCCGAATATCTCTTCCACCAGTACTGCCCCGACGACCAACTCGGGCAGTCGAACTCCGACGACGTTGACGAAGGGCGCCAATGCGGCGGGCACGATGTGGCGGCGAGTGATCTGGGCGGTGGGAATGCCGCGAGCCACCGCACCTGCCACGAAGTCCTCGCCACGCGCGGACGCGATGGACTCGCGAACCGACAACAGCAGCCACGGAACCTGAGACAGAGCCAGAACCGACGCGGGCAGCAGCAGATGGCGGAGTACTCCACCGAGGGTGGGATCGCTGCCGCCGTCGGAAAGTCCGGCCACGGGCAACCATCCGAGACCGAGCGCGAACACCGCGATCGCGGCGAGCGAGAGCACGAACGGCGGCACCCCCTGAACGGTGACGCACGCGGTGGCGACGAAGCGGTCCAACCGGCCGCCGGCACGAATGCCGGAAGCGATGCCGACCGTGAACGCAATCGCAATCGCGGCCGACAGCGCGACTCCCGCCAACAACATCGTCCACGGAATACGCTCGGCCAGAACCTGACTCACCGGCTGTCCGTAGGAACGCGACTGACCCAGATCTCCTGTCACGACGCCCTGCAACCACTGCCAGTAGGCGACGAACCACGGCCGATCGAGGCCGAGGGCGACCGTCATCGACGCCTTGTCCGCCTCCGTCGTCGTCGTGTATCGGCTTCCGAGGTACCCGACGAGCGGGTCGAACGGGGACGCCGCCGCGGCGGCGAAGAGCCCCAGCGAGACGACACCGCACACCGGAACCAGCAGCATCAGTCGACGGCGCACCATCGCTCCGATGCCGCGCGAAGTCGTGGCGTGCCGTCGATCGACGGTCACGACGTGCGAGTCCACGTCTGCAACGACCACCACGGACCCCACGTGACGCCGTGAGAGTGCGGCTCGAGTACCGGGCCGGACATCGTCCAGTCCGAATCCTTCGATACGTACGTGTGATCGAGAAAGACCAGGAAGACGTATCCCGGATCGGCCACGTAGGCGCGCTGCATCTCCCGGTACGCCTCCGCGCGTACCGCAGGGTCGAGGCTGCGCCTGCCGGTGTCGAGGGCAGCGTCGACCGTCGGGTTCGAGTAGTCGGCCGCGTTGTCGTAGACACTTCCGACGCCCGGCGCGACGAACGACGAGTCGAGTGTGCGGTATACCTGCGTATCGGCATCGAACGGCTCTTCTCCGCCACCGAGCATCGTGGAGTCCACGCCGATCCTGGGGTCTATCCGGTCCCACGACAGTGCTTCGAGGGTGACCTCGACCCCCACCGCGACCGCGTCGGACGCGAAGGCCTGCGCCAGATCTCGACGCACGGTATCGGTCGAGTTGTACATCACGGTGATCTCTGCGCGCTGTCCGTCACGCGTGCGAATGCCATCGGGACCGGGAATCCAGCCGCCGTCGGACAGGATCTGGCGGGCCGCGGCCGGGTCGTACTCGAACACCGCAGTCGGTTCGTAGGAGTCGCCGAACACCGGCGGAACGGGTGTGGCCGCCGGTCGGCCGTATCCGCCGAGCACCCCGTCCGTCATCGCCTGTCGATTCACGGCGAGATTGAGGGCGAGCCGCATGTCCCGGTTTCCGGTGACCGGTGAATTCGTCGGCAACGACACACCCCGCCAGTCCGCGGAGACATTGGCCGACAACGACATTCCCTCGCGTCCGTCCAGGCTCTGCGCGAGAAGCGGCGGTAGGTTCGTCCCGTCGATTTCGCCCGACGCCATCCGCTGGGCTCTGGTGTTGTCGTCCGGGACGTACAGCAGGGTGAGCTTCTTCACCTCGGGCGCACCGCCCCAGTAGTTGTCGTTGGCCTCGAATTCGGCTCGATCCGGCGACAGATCCACCAGAACGTAGGGGCCGGTTCCCACAGGTGCGCGGTTGAGTGGGGATTCGGCAGCGAGCCCGGGTTCCGCAACGGCTTCCGACGGGACGATTCCGATGAGCAGCTTCGTCGGAAACGGCGCGTACGAATAGGCGAGTCGAAATTCGACGGTCGAATCGTCGATCGCGACGACCTCGTCGATCATGTCGAAGGACGATCTCGCCTCGGACGCCGATGCCGGATCCAGAATCGCCTCGTAGGTGGCGACGACGTCGGCTGCATCGAACGCGGACCCGTCGGAGAAGACCACTCCCTCGCGAAGCGTCGCCGTCCACACCGTCGCGTCGTCGTTCGCCGTGGGAATTTCGACTGCGAGTCCGGGTTCGAGCGGTGGCAGACCGTCGCCGCCGCCGATGCGCACCAGCCCGTCGTACATCTTCGCTTCGCCCGCGGCACCGTACCCGGCGACCGGGTTGAAACCACCGAGTTCGTAACCGTCGGCCAACACCAGCGCGTCGGCCGATGCCGCTCCCGATTGCGACGGTGCAGTGCACGCGCTGACCGACAGCACGCACGCGATCGCGACGACGGTCACCGAGCCGAATCGTGTCATCTACCTACCTTCGTCGAACGCCGAGTCGCGCGCGACGATGCTTCCACACCCGTGTAACCGATCGGTTTCGGCGACTTACGATGATGGGAGTCGACGAGGAGCAAGACACACATGGCCACACAGCGCGATGCGCTACCGCTCGATTCCGTCGCTGCGCAGTCGGCCTCGGACGCAGGCGGACTCGACGTCGCTCTGCTGGGCAGCTTCCTCGAAGTCCTCGCCGACGCCGTCGATGCCGGCGTCCCACTGAGCCGCCCGCAGCTGCACGAGTTCCGAGCGCAGGGTGATGCTGCTGCCCGCGCGGGCGTCGCACTGCGGGCATTGCTCGATCTATACCTGAGCTCGGCGTGGCGACTGTGGCGCGAACTACCCGCTGTCGTCGCCGCCGCGGAGGACCCGGCCGGGGTCGTCACGGCAGGCGAGGTGATGCTGCGCGCGGTCGACGACGCGGTGGCCGAACTGGCCGAGGGATTCCAGCTCGCCCGGCGCACTCTCGTGCGAGCCGAGGTGCTCGCCCGACGCGAATTCGTCGACGATCTGCTCTCGGGCACCTCCGATGTCGCCGGGGTGCTCGGGCGGGCGCAGACGTTCGGGCTCGATCTGTCGAGTCCTCATGTGGTGGCCGTGGTGACGTCGACCAAGCCCTTCACCGACGCCAGCTCTGCCATCACCCTCGTCGAGCGCAGTGTGCAGGGCAGCAAGGGCGACGCCGAGTTGCTCGTGGCCACCAAGCAGGACAGGTTGATCCTGGTGTTCCCGGCACCCGACCTCGTCGCCGTCGACCACGTCCTCGACCGGGTGGGACGGGCCCTCGGTACGTCCACCTCGACGTCGAGCGAATCGGGCGATCTCCGTCGCAAAGGGGAATACGGCCGGACGCAGATCGGGGTCGGCCGCCCACGCAGCGGGGCGGTCGGTGTCGCGGCGTCGTACCGGGAAGCCCTCGACGCACTCGATCTCGCCGCCTCGCTCGGATTCGATGCATCGGTGGTCGATGCTCGTGATCTGCTCGTCTACCGCGTCCTGATCAGCGATCGTGCGGCGATCGCCGATCTGGTCGACACGTTGCTGACACCGCTGCTGAGCGCGCGAGGCGGCGCGGGTCCACTGCTGGAGACGTTGCAGGTGTACTTCGACACCGGTGCGAACACTGCATCCACCGCACGCCGCATGCATCTGTCGGTGCGGGCGGTGACCTACAGGTTGTCGCGAATAAAGGATTTGACCGGGCAGAATGTGGGCAACCCCGTCGAGGCATTCGCGCTGCACACGGCGGTGCTCGGAGCGAAGTTGCTCGACTGGCCCGAAGTCGGCTCGTCGTCGTGACTCAGCGGGGCCGCTGAACTTGCCGTAACCCGGCAACGAAATCGGTTGAAACGTGTCCGCAAAACGACCATGCCTGCAGGAAAGCGAACAGTCACACTGGAGTAGTCGCGGAAAGAGGCAGTAATTTCCGCCCAGGCCCGAACGTACGGCCGGAAATACGGCAAGACGAAGACAGACGAGAACGAAAAGGAGCGTGTGAAGATGGCGTCGTTGACACAGAAGTTGACATCGTTCGCTCGCAGCCCACAGGGCAAGAAAATGATCGACCAAGCACGTCGGTACGCAACCAAGCCCGAGAATCAGGCGAAGTTGAAGCAACTCGGCAGCAAATTCACGAATAGAGGTGGCCGTTCATGAACGTCGTCCCCTGGTGGGCATGGGCGGCATTCGGTGCCGTCGTCCTGATCCTGTTGGCCATCGACCTGTTGGCACACCGCGGTGCCCACATCATCGGTTTCAAGGAAGCCGCATGGTGGAGCGCACTGTGGGTCGGCGTGGCCATCATCTTCGGCATCGTGGTGTTCTTCACCTTGGGCACCACGGCCGGCGTCGAATACACGACGGCCTGGTTGTTGGAGAAGAGTCTGTCCGTCGACAACCTCTTCGTTTTCGCGCTGATCTTCGGCTACTTCAAGGTTCCCCGTGAGTACCAGCACCGCGTGCTGTTCTTCGGTGTGATCGGTGCCCTCGTCTTCCGCGCGATCTTCCTGGCCGCCGGTGTGGCCATCGTCAGCAAGTTCGCTGCCGTTCTGTTCGTTTTCGCGGCCATCCTGCTCTACAGCGCATACAAGCTGATGAAGGACGAGGACGACTCGTACGACCCGAGTACCTCGATCGCAGTTCGTTTGCTTCGCAAGATCATTCCTGTCCGCGACGAATACGAAGGCACCAAGTTCTTCGTCAAGGAAGCAGGCAAGCGAGTGGCCACGCCACTTCTCGCCGTCGTGGTGGCCATCGAGGCCGCCGACCTGGTGTTCGCAGTGGACAGTGTTCCCGCCGTCCTGGCGGTGACCGACGACCCGTTCATCGTGTACTCCTCGAACGCGTTCGCCATCCTCGGCCTACGCGCCCTGTACTTCCTGCTCGCAGGGTTGCTCGAGAAGTTCCACTACCTGTCCAAGGGACTGGCGATCATCCTCGCCTTCATCGGCGTCAAGCTGATCCTGCAGGCCGGACACAAGGTGATCAGCACCTCGATCCCCGAGATTCCCTCGCTGGTCAGCCTGGTGGTCATCGTCGTGGTACTGGCAGGCTCGATCATTCTGAGCCTGAAGAATCCCCCGAAGGAGGACGACGCAGACGCCATCGACAAGGTCGCTGCCGACAGCCCGATCGTCGATCCGACGGACGGAACCTCCTCGGCCGGCACCTCGCCGACCGGCACGTCGAGCACGGATTCACCGCGACTCGACAAGCCCTGACTCTTCACCACACATGCCCCGCCGATTCGATTCGGCGGGGCATGTTTGTGTTCCAGGGGGATGGGGCAATCACTGCACATGGCTGAAAAGAACTCGTACACCGTTCCCGGACTCACCTCGGAAGTGGGCGCGCGCGTCGCCGCGATCCTTCAGGATCGACTGAACGCCTACAACGATCTCCACCTGACCCTCAAGCACATTCACTGGAATGTCGTCGGTCCCAACTTCATCTCGGTACACGAGATGCTCGACCCGCAGGTCGAAGCAGTTCGCGGATTCGCGGACGACGTCGCCGAGCGCATCGCGACCCTCGGTTCCTCGGCCAAGGGCACCCCGGGCACCATCGTCTCCGAGCGCAGCTGGGACGACTACTCGATCGGTCGCGCAACGGCCATCGAGCACCTCGGTGCACTCGACCTGGTCTACACCGGAGTCATCGAGACCACTCGCAAGAACATCGAAGAGGTCGGCGAGATCGACCCGGTGACCGAGGACATGCTCATCGGCCAGAGCGCGCAGCTCGAACTTTTCCACTGGTTCGTGCGGGCACACCTGGAGAACTCCGGTGGTCAGCTCTCCACCGCCAACGCGACCAGCGAGGTCGACGCGGCGAATCAAGCAGGTTAAACACTCACGCCTCACGCACCGACCCCGCCGTCAACCGGCGGGGTCGGTGCTTTTTTCGTGGACCGGCGTCAGTTGGACGGTCTCGCCTCGTGCCCGCTGCGGCCGTGGGTTCGACGCTTCTCCTTCATCTCGGCCTCGAACACGTGGCGACGTCCGTCGAGCAATTCGTCTCGGACGGCCCGCTCGTGTTCGCGCAACGGGCCCCAATATCCGTCGTCGAACTCTTCGACGAGCTGGAACGTCCAACGACCCGGTGCGATGTTTCTGCCGATCATGTCCGTGTCGATTCGCTGCGCGATCGCATCGTGATCTGCCTCGGCGAGTGCCTCGACGGCCTCCCCCAACAGCAGGTCCGAATGCCCCATCAGTTGGTGGAACGAGTACAGGTGTCCCCTGGCCCGCTCCACACACTCGAGCGCCTCGGACATCTTCCCCACTGCGGCCACGGTCGCATCGTCCACTCCGCTCGGGCGCCGGTGTTCGGGTGAGGGCATATCGGGGGCGGAATGCATATCGGTATCTGGGTCCATGGGCCTCGATTACCCGAATCGGGCCGGCAGAACCCGCAGGTGCAGTGCATGGTTACCGACGTCGATCACGGGTATAGCTACTCGTGAACGGATAGACAATCGATTTCGAGGAGTTCACCATGGCTGATTTCATCGACAAGGCAAAGCACAAGGCAGAAGAGCTCGTGGGCGAAGCCAAGGAAAAGATCGGCCACAAGACCGACAACGACGATCTTGCTGCCGAAGGCGCAAAGGATCAGGCGTCGGGCAAGACCAAGCAGGTCGGCGACGACGTCTCGGACGCCGCAGGCAACATCAAGGACAAGTTCAAGAACTGATCGTCTCGATCGGTCGCAACGAAACCCCGCACCCAGGCCTCGGCCGTCGAGGGTGCGGGGTTTCGTGGTTCCCGGTCCCTCGTCAGATCGGCGGATTCGGCAGCGGCATGGGACGTCCGAACATCCAGCCCTGACCGAGGGTTGCTCCCAGAGACCTGGCGCGACGCAGATGCCTGCGGGTTTCGATTCCTTCGGCCAGCAGAACGGCGTCGCTCGAACCGACGTAGGCCCGCACCTGCCGTATCGCGGCGCGTGCGCGGTACGGGGACCGGACGATCGACGCGTCGAGTTTGACGATGTCCGGCGCGACCGAGGCCAACAGTGCCAACGTTGCAGGCGTGGCACCGACGTCGTCCATGGCCACCGAGATGCCGCGAGCGCGGGCTCCTCGGACCAGAGCCATCAGCAACGGCACGTTGTGATCGAGGTCTCGCTCGGTGATCTCGAGGACGACGTCGAGGTCGTCACCGATCGCGTCGAGGTGGATCTCGACGTCGCGTACGTCGGCGAAACAGCCCGGCTCGATGTTGAGAAAGAATCGCACCCGACGCGAGTAGGCGCATTCACGCGCCGCCCGCAGCGCGGCGGCGCGGCACGCTACGTCTACGCGACCCACCAGTCCGCGCTCTCGCGCCAGCGCGAACACGTCCTCGGGCACGGCCAGGCTCGGAGACGGCCACCTGGCCAGAGCCTCGTATCCGACAACTGTCCCGGTGGCCAGTTCGACGACGGGCTGAAACAGAGCGGCCACGGACTCCACCGAATCGAGCGCCGCCGACGCTGCGAGCACTGCGCCGTCCGGCGCGGTCACAGTGTTCGCTCGTCCACCGGAACGCGACGGGCCTCGAGGCGGTCGGCGATCAGAGCAGCGTGCAGTCTTCGCAGTCCGGACGGCTTCATCGGATCGAGTCCGGTGAGCTGCTCCACCCTTTTGAGACGGTAGTCGACGGTGTTGGGATGCACCGTCAGCCAGGTGGCCGTCTTCTTTCGGTTGGAGTCCGAATCGACGAATGCTTGCAGTGTCGGCAACAGGTCGACCGAATCGCGCAGCGGATCGATCAGTGTCACAAGGTGTTTGCGCCCCAGGCCCGGCCTGCTCACCTGGTACTCGAACACGAGATCCGAAATCCGGTACGTCCCCGGTGCGTATCGGAGCCGACGCACGAGACTCAGCAGTTCGTACAGGTGGGGCGCGGTAGCGGCGATGTCATCGATCGCGGCCGACCCGGTTGTCGCGGTCACCGCCACCTGACCCGCGTCGGCCAGGCGATCGACCAATTCGCCGACGTCCACGCCTGGAACATCGGGCAGCAGGACGGTTCCGCCGGTGGGACTGATCGACGCGATGGGCACGCAGTACGCGTCGAATGTGGCCAGCGCGGTGTGGATTCTTCGCAGTTTTCGAGCCGCCATCATCGCCGCGTCGATCCGACGGCCACCCTCGTCGGCATGGGCCGGAAAGTGCAGGGCGACAACGTGATAATCCTCGGCGAGCAGCGTTCCCATCCGATCGGCGATCTTGCGAGCCGTGCCGTCACCGGTCAACAGCGCGTCCAGCAGTTCCACGTCGTGACGGGGACCGTTCTGAGCCAGCGTGCGAAATTCCGTCAGGTAGGCATCGGACACGGCCGCGGTGACGACGTCCAACAGTTCCATGACCAGGACGGTTCCGTCGGCGAGTCGATCGTCGGCACCCCCGTCGCCCGGGCGCGGTGCCTGTCGCACAGCCAGTGCGCAGCCCTCGTTGACGGCATGTTGGATACGGCCGAGCGGTACGCCGTCTCGGGCCCACCGGGTCGCTGCGTCGCGAAAGACGTCCATCGCACCGGCTACCGGTAGCCGCCCGGATTCGAGTACTCCGGTCGCCAGTTCGCAGCAGGTCGTCGTCATGTCGTCGAGTTCGCCGCGGGCGCACTCGCGCGGCGGTGGTGTTTCCTCGGGCTCGCCGAAGTACTGATCCAGCATGCGTGCGGCAGTCTCCCTCGGCGTCCGCAGACGGTCGGATGCCCGTCGCCCACTGACGTATTCACCCTGCGACACGTGCACGCTTTCCGTTGCCGTCACCGAAGACCCCACCCCTCGCACTCGAAACCTACTTCAGGTCCGTTTCCCCGCTACGAACAGTAGAACAAGAATCAAACCTGAGGATTGTTTTTCCGAATATATCCGGCAGTCGGTTCGAATTCGGGTCGTCGGAGCTCAGTTGTGACGATCTCTCACATCCGACTCGGCGGTTGCGGGCAGATTCCAAACGCCTGAGAGGAGAACGCGAATCACCGAAATCCGCGCTTACTGTTCCGCCTTGTCCAACAATCCTCGTCGAAAGTCAGGCTCCATGACCACTTCTCGGTCCACCTCCCGCACGACGCGGAAGGCAACGACGGTGCGCGCCGCGATGATCGCCGCAATGGCGTGCTCACTCACCCTCGGTACCGGTGTCGCAGCACAGGCACAGCCCGCCACCGCACCTGCTCCGCCCGCCACCGTGCAGGGCGACACGGTCGTTCCGCCCGGTCCGACCGAGGCCTCACCCAAGGCCGCCGACCAGGGCATCGCCCAGCCGAACATCGAATCCGCAGCTCCCGCGACCATCACCTACGACCCACGGACCGAGACCACGGGTTACGGACCGGAGCAGAAGAACTTCCTGGCCGGATTCCTGTACAGCATCGTCAACCCCAATGTCGCACCTCAGGGTGCCAACGACTGGAACTGCAAGCCGTCGGCAGCGCATCCACGTCCGGTCGTGCTGCTGCACGGCACGTGGGAGAACGCCTACAACAACTTCGCGCGGATGTCGCCTGCGCTGAAGAAGGAGGGCTACTGCATCTTCGCGCTCAACTACGGCGACAAGGACTCGAGCATCGTCGGTAATCTCGAGTCGCTGCGGGGCACGGCATCCGTCGCGTCGAGCGCGAAGGAGATCGCGACCTACATCGACGCCGTGCGCGCCGCCACCGGGTCCGCTCAGGTCGACATCGTCGGCCATTCCCAGGGTGGACTCGTGACCCGCCAGTACCTGCGCTTCGAGGGTGGCGCCAATCCGGCCGACCCGACGAAGAACAAGGTCAACACCGTCGTCAGCGTCGCCGGGTCGAACCACGGCACCACACTCGTCGGTATCGGCACTCTGGGTCGCACGATCAACAACCTGGGCCTGAACGTACTCGGCGTCGTCGGGGCCATCGCCGGACCCGCCGCCTCGGACCAGGTCATCGACTCGGATCTGGTCAAGGGATTGGCAGTGGGCGGTGACACCGACCCCGGCATCAAGTACACCGTGATCGGCACCAAGTACGACGAGGTCGTCACCCCGTACAAGACGACGTTCCTCACCGCCGGTCCCGGTGCCACCGTCAACAACGTCACCCTGCAGAACGGTTGCGAGATCGATCTGTCGGACCACCTGTCGATCTCGGTCTCGCCTCGCGCGATCGGCATCGTGAAGAACGCACTGGATCCGAAGGGCTTCCCCACGAGGTCCATCCCGTGCGCATTCAACTCACCCATCACCGGCGGCTAGTCACCGGCGAGCAAACCTCGGTGAGGGCGATCGGCTGCGGAGGCCGATCGCCCTCACTGTTGCGCGGGCACCCATCCGAGCGAATCAGCCGGCCGTGCGGCGGATCCCGGAGCCGTCGAACTCCACGAGTCCGCGAGCCGCGAAGGCGTCGAGCCATCCGATCATCGGCCACCGCCCCCATCGGTCGAAGAACGTGCGCGCGTTGGCGACGATGTCGTCGAGATGTTCCACCGGAGGATCGGAGACCGGATGGAACTGGTGATAGGCGTGCGCCCCACCGACCCACCGCAACCCCATGCCCAACGCCTCCGCGGTGGCTGCGAAATCGGTGTCCTCACCGCCGTAGCCGGTGTAGTCCTCGCAGAAGCCGCCGAGTTCGGTCCAGGTGGTTGCCTCGACCGCGAAGGACAGCGACCAGAAGACATCGAAGTTGCCTCCGTGCTCGACGGTGTCGACCGGCGGGTTCGGCCGCGCCGGGTGCGGTGCGGTCAGTAACGTCAGAGCCTCGCCCTCCGCACCCATGTCTTTCTCTTTCAGGTAGGTCACCGGACCGCAGAGCAGGGATCGGTCGTTGCCGGGCAGCGTTGCCGCACGGCGATACAGCTCGATCATGTTCGGGCCCGGAATGCAGTCAACGTCCAGGAACACCAGCAGTTCCGCGCCACGTTCGATTGCTGCGGCCGCGCCTCGATTGCGGGCGCGGGCCAGCGGCAGCGGGGTCTGCGGGGGCATGTCGATGCACGTCGCCGCCGAACCCGATCGAGCGAGCACGTCGACGATCGCATCGTCGCCCATCGAGACCACGACGTGTTCGACCTGCTCTTCCGATGCACTCAGACCGCGCACCTGAGCGGCCAGGTGCTCGTGTCGACCGGACACCACGGTGACGACGACGGCCTTCACTGTCGCGCCGTCCGAGGTGCGGCCTGCTCGATGGCCCTGGCAGCACGGACAGGTGCCCCCTCGGTACGCAACGCGGACCACCGCCGGCCACCGATCTCGAGAGCGCGATCGGCCGCAGCATGCCATCGCGCGACGGACGGCCACGAGTCGAGAACCTCCGCGAACGGGCCGCCCGCCAGCGCCGCGGCGGTGGCATGCTGCTCGTCGAAGGGTCGGGCCTGCGGCACGACGATGGCCGGCGCGCCCGAAGCGGCGACGTCGGCGACGGCGTTCTGGCCGGCGTGCGTGACGACGAGTGCCGCCGAACACAGCACCGGCCACACGTCGTCCACCCAGTCGCCGCCTGCGACGCCGAGCGCGCGGAACTCGAAGCGGGCGTCCACCGCCGACCACGAGTCCACCAGGTCTCGGGTCAGCGCAGTGCCACCGGCGGCACCCAGAACCACCACTGTCGGATCGGCGTGGGCAGTGTCTCTCTCACGTTCGGCGAACCGGCTGATCGAGCCTGCATAGGTGGTCTTCTCGGCGAAGGGGCGCAGCCAGGTCGGGTCGTAGACCTCGCGCGACCACGGTGCGACGATGTGGGTCGCAGCCCGGTAGGCGAGGTTGTGGATCGGATCATCCCGCTCCCCCGGTATCGCCATCACGATCACGCGAACACCCATGAGCCGCAGGAACATCGCTACTTCCACCGATACGTCGACCACCACTGCCCGAGGTCGCTCGCGCGTCACCCACTCCGCGATGATCGCCATCCGTTCGGTCAGACCGTCCACGTCGTGGGGAGCCCAGTGCAGCACCCCTCCAGCCGAACTGTCCACCGCAGCATTGCCTTCCACGGAGTCGTCCACGTCGAGAGCAAGCGAGATCCACTCGGCCGCCGCATGCGCTGTCGGTCGAGCACGCGAGGACAACACCGTCATCGGCTCGGCCATCGACCGTGCGATGGCGTCGGAACGGGTGATGTGACCGACCCCGTGGTGGTGCGCGTAGTAGCCGATCATGCGATCGCGAGTCGGTCGTCCACCGAGTCGACCGCCGCGGCCAGAGTCGAGTGGTACAGCGCCTCGTACTCGTCCACCATCCGGCCCATCGAGCACACCTTCTCCGCCCGGGCCCGGACGTCGGACCTCCTCAGCGCTGCCGCCGCGGGGATCGCTGCGGCGAGGCCGTGTACGTCGTCGGCAGCCACCAGCACTCCCGACGAGCCGTCGACGATCTCCGGTATGCCGCCCCTGGCGAACGCGGCGACGGGAGTGCCGCAGGCCAGCGCTTCTGCGACCACCAGGCCGTACGGTTCGGACCAGACCGGCGAGACCAGCGCGACCTCGGCACCTGCCACCAACGCCGCCAGGGCGGGCTGGTCGAGGTGTCCGACGTACCGGATGTTCTCGTCGAGCATGGGTTCGACGAACTCGTGAAAGTACTCGAGATTGCTCAGCGGACCGGCGATACGCAGCGAGCGCCCCGCTTCTTTCGCAGCCGCGATGGCCAGGTGCAGCCCCTTCTCCGGGACCACTCGACCGGACCACACCACATAGTCGCCACCGGTGCCGAACGGCCAGTCCTCCAACGAGATTCCGTTGCGAATGACGACGGTTCCTGCGGTGACATCGGCCCACTGCGAGGCGGCGAACTCGCTGACAGCGGCGAACGTGTTGGCACCGGGAGGAGCCAGCGCAACCGCGGACTCCAGCCACGCGAACGGAGGCGTGTGCAGCGTCGTCACCATCGGTACCGAGAGCGTCGCCGACATCGCCAGCGGCAGGTAGTGCAGGCTGTGGTTGTGCACGATGTCGAACGACCGAGACAGCGTCCCGGCCAGTTCCAACATCACCGCCAGATAGGCGTGATGCTCACGGATCGCGGTGGGGGTGATCGCCACGTCGGCGATCGAGATCGGCGTCAGATCCAACGTTCGGACCGGCAGCATCGTTGCGTCCAGGTCGACGCTCGATCCGTCTGCAGCGAACAGACTCACCTGATGTCCACGCTCGGTGAGCGCGCGCACCAGGTTGTAGACGTGCGCCTCCAGACCGCCTGCGAAGGGTTGCGCCACCGGAAAACTCGACGACGCCAACACCGCGATGCGAAGTGGCTTCTCGTTCAACGCATCTCCTTTGTCACTGCTGAATAGATCGCGGCATGAGTTGCTGCGATTCGCTGTCGTTGCTCCGCGCGAACGCCCGAATCGAGCGCAGGCGTCCGATCGGCGTGCGCTGCTCGCACGGCAGCAACGAGGGTGTCGGGATCGAACGAGTCGATTCCCATCCGGAAACTGTGCACCCGGGCCTGATCTGCGTAGAAGCCGCAGTCCGACGCGACCACGGTGGTGCCGAGATCGCGGCAGGCCTCGAGCCAGCCCGAGTGTGTTCCGAATCGATAGGGCAACACCGAGACATCGATCGACGACAGATAGTCCCACAGCGCGTCGTCGTCGAAACGTTCGTGCACACGCACGTCGACATCGGGAAAGCTTGTGTAGTCCAGCAACTTTGCGCCGACCGTCGGGCTGTACCAATGGCTGGAGGACTCGAACACGTCCTCGTCGATGTCCAACCGGACAGTGGCGTCGGGTAGCGATCGTGCGGCCTCGACCACGGCATCCATCACAGCCAACGGGTCCATGTTGGACCGCAGGTTCTTGGCATGGACGCCGATGACGAACGAGTCCGACTCCGGGCGCGGCAGTGTCATCCGCTCCAGCGGCACGACGTGTGGATGGTCCACCACTGTTGCCTCGACACCCCACCGATCGTGAATCCAGGCAGCGGCTCCCGCGGTGAGGGTGATGACGGCAGCGGCAGCGGGAACCAGTACGTCCAACTGTCGCACGTGATCGGCGCTGTCCGCGAAATGTGGATTGTGCAGGTCGTGAACCGTCAGAACCAACGGCTGCCGGTGGGCGCGCAGATGCTCGACGGTGCGGGTGAGTTCGTCGGCCGTGAAGGACTCGAACCCGAAATGCACGTGCAGCATATCGAAGTGCACGTCGGTCTGCTCGGCGAGCCACCGAGCATCGAGCAGTCGTGGGGGCCACCACTGGCCGGGTACGTCGACTCTCACCGGGGCAGGATCGGGCAGCACGATCACCGCCGGGTCGACGGACATCTCGTTCGGGGCAGCGCCGACGACGGGCTGCAGGTGTCGGACATAGGCGTGCGAGGACGGAACCGATGCAACGCGAATCATGAATTCCTTCGGGTACAGGCAGGTGGATCGTGCCTGGTCCCGACACGCGATACGTAGCCTGTACCCAGTTGGTGCCGGGTTCAATCGGGGTTGGCGAAGCCCGTCCGCCGGGTCTACGTTGACGAGAGAATGGTCCAACAAGAACGATCACACGACGTCGGGGCAAGCATGGACGGTCGCACCCGCCATTACGGCGAATTCTACGGACTGGCGGACGACGCCGAGAAGGACGGACCGCTTCTGCTCGTCTGGGGAAACTGCCAGGCCGAGGCACTGCGTATCCTCCTCGGTTCCGACCCGGCCATGCCGCTGCGGACGGTACGCATCCCTCCCGTACACGAGCTGGAAGCCTCGGACCTGCCCCACGTCGACCGCCTCGTGCGCCAGGCGTCGGTGCTGCTCACCCAGCCGGTTCGAGCCGGCTATCGGTCGCTGCCACTGGGGGTACCCGATCTCGCCGACGCGCTCGCACCGGGTGCCACCGTGGTCCGGTGGCCGGTACTGAGATACGCGGGGCTGCACCCCTTCCAGGTCATCGTTCGACACCCGAGCGACCCCGCTGCCGTCCCGAACATGGTGCCGTACCACGACTTAAGGACGATTCTGGCCGCCCGTCGCGGCCTGGGCGGCGACGAGGACTGGGATCGATCGGTCTCGGACGACGGTCTGCGACAGGCAGCCGAGGCGAGCCTCGACGAGTTGCGCCGACGCGAACGCCGGGACACCGACATCGTTGCCTCCGACCTGTTCGCAGATGCCGGGATCGACGCCACCCACACGATCAACCATGCGACCAACGTGGTGCTCGGCGCTCTCGCCCAGCGCATACTCGATCAGTTGGGGATCGGGAGCACGGTGCGGGATCCGGGACGCGAGTTGCTCGGCGGCGTTCGCGCGCCCGTCGAGGGACGGGTGCTGAATGCTCTTGGTCTGCAGGGTGATTCGCGGCCGAACTGGTCGGTGGACGGCGCTGCCGTGTCGCCGGATTCCGTTCATCGCGCTCATCTGCAGTGGTACGCGGATCGTCCCGAGTTCGTCGATGCCGCGCTCGAACGCCACGCCGAACTGATCCGAACCCTGGAGCTGGCACCGTGACCGGGACGGTACTTCATCTCGTCATGGGGCCCGACGAGCACGGTGTCGTCCGCTGTGCGCGCGAATTGGCCTCCGCCACAGCCAGTCCGGTGATATCGGATCTCGAACAGCTGCCCCTCGACAGTGCGATCCACGTGCACTTCACCGACCGGTTGTTCGGCCGAACTGCAGAGGCGGCAGCGGATGCTTTCGTCGCCTTCGCGCAGCGGCACCGCGCACCGATCACCGTCACGATGCACGATGTCCCGCAGGCATCCGACGGCCACGCGTTCGAGGCGCGGAAGAAGTGCTATCGGCGGGTGGCCGATTGCGCCGCTGCCGTAATCGTCTCCAGCATGCACGAGCGGCTATTGCTCGACGAAGTCCTGGACGGTGGAGACGACGTTCGGGTGATCCCGCTTCCGATCGGACGCGCGGAGCCACGGACCGAAGACCGCGTCGCCCCGCGACAAGTCGTCGGCGTACTCGGATTCGTCTACCCGGGCAAAGGGCACGAGGAGGTGCTCGATGCCATGACGTCGCTGGACACCGACGTCGACTTTCTCTCGATCGGGTCCGCATCACCGGGCCACGAATCCATGATCGACGAACTCGGCCGTGCTGCAGAGCAACTCGGCCGATCGTTCACCTCGACCGGTTTCGTTCCCGATGCAGAGCTGAACGAGATCCTGCGGTCGATCGCGATTCCCGTCGCGTTCCACCGACACGTGTCGGCATCGGGTTCGATCAATTCCTGGATCGCGGCCGGCCGTCGACCACTCGTCCCGCGCGGTCGGTACGTGGAGGAAATGGAGACCAACTCCCCCGGGGCGCTGTGGATTCACGAGAATTCGGTCGAAGGCCTCGCGTCTGCGATGGCGGAGGCTCTGCGCCATCCCGACAGGACCTGGCAGAACCGCGACGTGGTCACCTACCCCACCCTCGAGCAAGCAGCCGTGCTGTACCGCGCACTGTTCGACGAACAGTGTTCACCAACGGCAGACCAGCTACCCGACGGCCGATGGGTGGTTCCGGGCAATCGGTGGGATCTCGCCGAGCCGGTCGATCGGGATCCGCGAGTGTCCGTGGTGATCCCGTACTTTCGCCAGCAGCGTCAGCTGGAGTTCGTACTGACCGCGCTGACACTGCAGAGCTACCCGGCCTCGCTGCTCCAGGTGATCGTGGCCGACGACGGGTCCCCCGAAGCACCGGACGTCGACGGCTTCCGGACGGCCCTGGACATCACCGTCGTTCGACAGGACGATCTCGGCTTTCGCGCGGCGGCAGTACGCAATCTCGGCGCATCGGTGGCCGACGGGGAGATTCTGTGTTTTCTGGACGCCGATACCGTCCCCGAACCCGGCTACATCGCGGAATCGGTACGGCTGACAGGGGCGGTTCCCGATGCTCTAGCCGTGGGTCGGCGACGCCATGCCGATCTGACGGGCTGGTCCGCCGAGGACGTGGCCGGGTGGTTCGGCGGCGAATTTTCCGGACCGCCGGAGTTGTCGGAGCCGGGGTGGCTTCGGGACGGGTATTTCCGCTCGCGAAACCTGCTCGATGCCGATCGACGTTCGTACCGGTACATCATCAGCGCCGTCATGTCGTGCAGCCGTCGGCTGTTCTCGGAGATCGGTGGATTCGACGAGACCTTCGTCGGTTACGGCGGAGAGGACTGGGAGTTCGCGCATCGCGCCTACGACGCCGGTGCCGTCCTGGCGCACCTGCCCCGAGCGGTCGCCTGGCACGACGGACCCGAATGGGCCGAGCGGACGGGTGGGGATCGCGAACGCAAGAATCTCGAAGCGCTGATGCTGTCCTCGCGCATCACCGACCCTGCGGCTCGCACTCACGGCCTCGTCTACGCCGTGCCCGAGATCGTCGTGGTCGTCGAGTGCGCCGGACACAGCTCTGCCTCGCTGCTCGCCACGGTCGGTTCCGTTCTGCGCGAGCGAGATTGCGCGGTGTGGCTGGACGGTTCGGACGCGGCGTCGTTGCGAGAGCAGTGGGGCGACGTGGACCCACGGGTCCATCTGGGTCGGCCCGGCGACACCGGCCGCAGCCACATGGTCGTACACGTCCGCGGACTCGTACTGTTCGGTGAGCACGCTCTGCGCCGAATGCTGGCAACCGGTGCCGATCACATGACCGTGGACGTGGGCGGCTCCGGTGTTGTCGAGTGTCGCAGTTCGCGGTCGAATGCGCGCGCGGCGCGGTGGGCCGATGAGCTCGGTCGTGATCGGCTCGATGCGGCCGAAGGCCTCTTCGGGCACATGCACCGCACGGCCGTCGAATTCGGGATCTCGACCGGTGAACATCAACCGAATCTGTCCTGGTGAAGGGAAATACGGTGCGGCGGCCACTGATGGAAGAATGGATGTCCGCGCTCGTCGGGGACGACGTAACAGCAAGGTCGGGTGAACAATGAACAGAACGCTGTATTCGATGCTCTGGATGATGGCGATCATCGCCCTCATCGCATTGATCTGGGGCACAGTCGGTTACGTGTACGCCGACGAACATCCTCTGCGCCGTGCGGCGTTCGTCGGTGGCGGAGTGTTGATCTCGGGCTGGCTGATCGTGCTCGCTGCCGTGGGCATCAAGATCTCGCGACTGAAAGCGCGGCGGAGAGCGAGCAACTCCGACGACGACCGATAGTCCGGCTGCGGTGCGGATTGAGAACGCCGCGGGCGGGTACTCCGCATCGAAGTCTCGACGCGCAATCGCCGGTCAACTGCTCGTCGAGTTCCTCTCAGTCAGTGCCGAGCAAGGGTTCTCGATGGTCAATCAGCGCAGTACGTCGAAGCAGCAGGGTGTGCCGGTACGTCCGGCGACTCGCGAGGAGTATCTGTCGACGTGGTCGACGCTGCACAACGGCATCGATCCTTCTGCTTCCGGGTTGGTCTCGGGTTGGCTTCGCGTCGTCTATGCGCTGAGCGCACCGTTGGTTCGCGCGTCCGTATCCGCCCACGCGGTCACCCTGACCGCCGTCGTGGTGGCAGGAGCGGCAGTGGCCCTGTCGCGCCCCGGCACCTCGGCACCACTGATCGCGGCTGTGCTGATCGTGATCTCCGGCCTGCTCGACGGTATCGACGGTGGGGTCGCGATGATCGGTCGCTCCCAAACTCAGTGGGGGTACCTGCTCGATACCGTCGCCGATCGCTGCAGCGACCTGCTGCTCCTGGCGAGCGGTCTTGCGCTCGGAGCACCGATGCCGCTCGTTCTCGCGGTCGGTGTGACGACGATGCTGCACGAGATGGCCCGTGCCCGCGCGGTCGGTTCCGGCATCGAGGATGTCGGCTTTCTGACGGTGTGGGAGCGCCCCTCGCGGGTGATCGCGGCTGCGGTCACGGCGACGGTCGCCGGTGCCGCTCCGGCCGCCGCCGGATCATCGGCGACGATCGGAATGTCGGTGACGTGTGCGCTCGCAGTCGTCGGGTTCATGCAGTTGATGTTCGGGCTGCATCGACGGGCCGATCGAACTCGGCGGTGACCAGCCAGCCGGCCAGAGCCAGTACATGGAACACGAACATCCACAACATCATTGCCACTCCACCGCCGATCGCGGTGAGGCCTCCGAACGGCGCACCCAGGTCCACCGGTATCGCCAGGAACAAGATGAATCCGTGGACGAACCCGGTGACGATGGACGAGGTGACGAGTGATCCGACGATCAACGCCCGCCAGCCCACCGCACGTGGCGCAATCACGCGATAGGTCCATGCCAAGGGGACGGACAGGATCACCCACAGGCAGTTGAAGCCGAGGAACACGCGCGCCGCCATGGCACCGATTCCGCCGCCGCCGGTCGTTGCTTCGAGCAACCGCGCTACGCAGAGGACGCCTGCCAGCAAGACAGGCGCTGCGGCGAAGAACGGCACCATCGCCAGCCGACCCCGCCAACCGGTGAACGATTCTCGGATCGGAGCGAACCGCACGATCGCCCGGCGCAGGCCCTCCCCGTAGAACGTGGCGGGAAAGATGGCGATCAGGACGCCGATCGGGCCGAGTTCGATTCCGGCAGTGCCCAGTCCGTCCACGGCCGCACGAGCACCCAGGGCGTCGGGCAACAACGCCGACATGGCGTCGAAGCCCCCGCGCACCCAGTCGGCCGACACCAGCAGAGCGCAGGCGCGGATGGTGAGGAGCAACAGCGGCACCACGGCGATGACGGCGTAGAAGGTCAGGCCGCCCGCGATCAAGGTGGTGTCCTCGCGGGCGAACCCGGCTTTGATCGCCCCGACCCCCCGCGCTGCCCTGGTGCGTATCGAGGTCATCTCGTGCGGGCACCGAAGTACAGGGCGACCGTCGACGGGTCATTCAAGGGTGACCTCCACTCCGTCGATGACCTTGAGGAACGGGCAGATCGAGGTCGCCTGCGCCAACACTGCTTCGGCGTCGTCGGTACCGGGAAGAGATACCGCGAGTGCGAACGTCGCGTCGTAGCCGGATGCGTCGGAGTCGGTGAGCACCACGGTGCCCTTCACTGCAAGCTCGTCGACGCTGCCCCCGACGGTTCCGAGCGCGATACGCAGAGATTCGACCAGGCAGCTCGACAATGCGGCGGCCATCAGCTGTTCCGGGTTGGTGTGCTCCCCCGGCCCCCCGAGTTGCTTCGGTTCGCGCACACCGAGGGACAGCACCCCGTCGTCGGAGGTGACTCCCGTCGCGGTGGCAGAGACAGTTGCTGTGTACAGCTCGGTGCTCATCGATGTCGGATGTCCAGTCGGCAGCCGATCGAAACCGTCAGGTTCCGCACCTGCGGGACGAGGCCGACGGGTACGTGTCGCTGTTCACATATCGGACACATCAGTTTGGTCGAACCTACCGACGGGTAATGCTGCGGTCAGGGCCGAGCATCACGCTGTGACCCACAGGCATCGGCCAGAGCAAATCGACCACCCGACCGAAAGGGGAGCACCATGAGCACATCGACGTTGATCGCCCAGTTGCGTGTCGCACTGCAGCTGACGAACACCGAAATCCAGATCGCCGAAACTCGCGTCGTTCAGGCGCGCACCGAGGCGGTACGCCGGGAGTTGACCCAGAACGCCGCGAACGGTCGCGACCGCGCCGCAGCCATCGAGGAAGCCCTTCGCGGACTGGGCGGACTGCCCGATCTCGTGTCGCCGTTCCTGGGACGCACGCTCGCCGCAGTCAAGGCAGTCGCCGAGCAAGCACAGCCGTTCGACGAGGCCCTGCTGGGCGATCTCGCCCTCGAGCAGCAGCTGCTGGGCCGCGCCAAGTACATCAAGGCTCTGGCCACAGCAGCGAACGAGCCCACCGTCGTCGCTCTGGCGACTCGGCTGGCCACGGCGCACAGCGCCACGGTGGAATGGCTCGAGACCGTCCTCGCGGAAGATGCACTGGGCGGACCCGCAGCATTGCGTCGCACCCCGTTCCAGGCCGCCGCAGGCACCGCGGTCAAGATCGTCAACGCGCCCGCAACCTGGTCGGCGCGCGGTCTCGACCGTGCACTGGACGCAGCTCGCGCCACCCCGGACCGCCTCGCCGGACTTCTGGGCCGCGGCGCTCACGCCGGTGACGTGGCAGTCAAGACGCTGACGGCAAGTCGCGATGCAGCACTCGAAGCAGCCGAGGACGTCACCCGCAGCGAGGGCGTCGATACCGTCGCCGACGCGATCCACACCGCGCGGTCGGCCAGCGGGACCCTGGACGCCGACGAGCTGCCGATCGCAGATTACGACGACCTGAACGTCTCGGACGCCGTCGCCGCTATCAAGGACCTCACCAACCCGACCGACGTTCGCACCGTCGTGACGTACGAAGAGGCACACAAGAACCGCCACGGAGTCGTGTCCGCAGGACAGACGCGCGTGGCAGCAATCGCCAAGGACGTCATCTCCATCGACTGACGAGGATGGATCGATCCTTCTGCGAATACCGATGCGGCCCGTGAACTTCCGGGCCGCATCGCTGTATTCGAAGGACGTCTCTAGGGCTTCAACAGCACCTTGATGGCACCGTCCTGCTTCTTCTGGAAGATGTCGTACGCATGCGGAGCCTCCTCGAGCGAAAGCTCGTGTGTGGCAAACGAGTCGACGCCGAGGGGATCGTCGTCACCGAGCAACGGCATGATGTCGTCGACCCATCTCTTGACGTTCGCCTGCCCCATCCGGAGCTGAATCTGTTTGTCGAACATGGTCATCAGCGGTAGCGGATCGGCCATGCCGCCGTACACCCCGATGATCGAGATGGTTCCACCGCGGCGGACGATGTCGATTGCCGAGTACAGCGCGCCGAGTCGATCGACACCGGCCTTCTGCATCATCGGCGCGGCAACGGCGTCCGGAAGCATTCCGACGATCTGCTGTGCGAGTTTGCCGACCGGTGATCCGTGCGCCTCCATACCCACCGCATCGATGACCGAGTCCGTGCCCCGGCCGTCGGTCATCTCGCGGATGACGTCGCCGACGCCACCGCTGTGCTCGGCCAGGTTCACCGTCTCGATTCCCCGTGCCGCGGCGCGGGCGAGTCGCTCGGGTACGAGGTCGACGGCGATCACTCGCGCGCCCTTGTGCTGTGCGATGCGCGCTGCCATGTCTCCGATGGGCCCGAGACCGAGGATCGTCACCGATCCCCCGTCTGGAATTGCCGCATACTCGACGGACTGCCATGCGGTGGGCAACACGTCGGAGAGGTAGACGAATCGCGAATCCGGCGGTCCCTCCGGAACTTTGATGTGAGTGAACTGCGCCTGCGGGACGCGGAGGTACTCGGCCTGACCGCCGGGAACTTGCCCGTAGAGCTTGGAGAAGCCGAACAGTGCTGCACCCGTTCCCTGCTCGCGGACCTGCGTGGTCTCGCACTGGGTGTAGAGGCTCGAATCGCACATGTAGCAGTGCCCGCAGGAGATCTGGAACGGGATGACCACTCGGTCTCCGACTGCCAGATCGCCGGTCTGCGTACCGACTTCCTCGACGATGCCCATCGGCTCGTGGCCGAGGATGTCACCTTCGTCCATGAAGGCACCGAGTGTTTCGTACAGATGCAGGTCCGAACCGCAGATGTTTGTCGTCGTGATCTTCACGATCGCGTCCGTCGGCAGTTCTATCCGCGGGTCGGGAACGGTGTCCACGCCGACTTTCCTCTTGCCTTGCCAGGTCACTGCGCGCATGTGGTCCTTCCGATGGAACGACCTCGAAGTTCGATGTCGTGCAGTGTGCATTGCCTGTTGTGACAGGTCACAAACACAGAGGTCGTGAGTGGTTGGTACCGAGCGTCAGCGGGTAGCCACCACTATGACCGCGTTGTTCTCAGTCGATCCGTCCACCGCCCGCTGCCCTGCGCTGCCCACTCCCTGTGGGCCGATCTCCGATGCCATCACTCGGTGCCTGACCGCGGGTGAGCCGAACGGGACTGCGATCGTGCCGACGCCGACCGAGGTCGATGCCACGTCACGAGACGTGCAACTGTCGCTCCTGATCTGCTACGAACTGCACTACCGCGGGTTCGCAGGAGTCTCGGACGCCTGGGAATGGGATCCCGAACTCCTTCGACTGCGAGGAGCTCTCGAGTCCGCCTTCCTGGCCTACGTACGGGAGAACGTGGAACCCGGCACCGACGCGATCGCAGAGATGGACGCACTGTCCGTCGAGGCCACCTCGGGAACCGGCCCGTCCTGGTTCCTGCGCGACGAGGGGTCATGGGAGCAGATGCGCGAATACTTCGTGCACCGATCCGTCTACCACCTCAAGGAAGCCGATCCGCATGCCTGGGCCATTCCCCGCTTGACGGGTCAGACCAAGGCTTCCTACGTAGCAGTGGAATTCGACGAGTACGGCGGCGGTAAAGGCGACCGCCTGCACCAGCATCTGTGGGCCGAATCGATGGTGGCCGCCGACCTCGATGCAACGTACCTCGGCTACGTCGACCGCGTCCCGGCGCAGACACTGGCGTGGGTCAATCTCATGTCGCTCTTCGGCCTGCACCGTGGTCTGCGCGGTGCCACCGTGGGCCACCTCGCGGCAACCGAGATCACCTCGTCTCCGGGCTCACAGCGCTACGTGCAGGGACTGCAGAGGCTCGACGCCCCCGCAGCATGCATCGCGTTCTACGCCGAGCACGTCGAAGCGGACGCCGTGCACGAGCAGGTACTACGTCACGATGTGGTCGGCACGCTCCTCCGCGACGAGCCCGAATTGGAGGCAGATGTGGTGTTCGGAATGCGTGCGCTGGATTTCGTCGAGAACGAGCTCGCCGACCACGTGATGGAGCGGTGGTCTGCCGGTCAGTCCTCGCTGGACTGAGAGGGTCGCCGCTTGGCGCGGTGGCTCGTGTCGCACAGCGGATAGTTCTTGCTCCGCCGACACGTGCACACCGCGACGACGAAGCGATCCGACTCCACCCGCGTACCGTCGTCGAGTTCGATGCTCACCGGTCCGTCGATCAGCATCGGTCCGCCGCGGACGATTCTCACCGTGGTGCGCGCACCTGCCGCGTCATCGCTTGTCGCCACGAACGACCACCAACTCCTCTGTTCGGCACCCCGGAGCCAATGCTCCGCGAGCTTCCAGCCATTCTGCGCGCCGGTGCATCACAGGCCCGAAATCGATGGTCTGCCGGCCGGCTTCCGTCACCGAGAATCCGTTGTCGGAGAGCATTCTCACGGTGCGGTGGGGGCCGGAGAACTCCGAATGGACGACGAGCAGCACGCCACCCGGCGCGAGCAGGTCGGCCGAGGCGCGACACAGCGGATCGAGCACCGTCCGGCCGTCCTCGCCCGCATCCCAGGCGCGGTGCAGGCCCATCCCCGTCGGAGGAAGCTCGGACGGGACGTACGGGGGATTACAGAGCAGTACGTCGAACGGTTCGAGCTCGGCGGCCTCTGCCAGGGAACCCAACCTGACGTCCACCTCGACGCCTACCGAGCGTGCGTTCCGCTCGGCGCAGTCGACAGCGCGGGGCGAGATGTCGAATGCCACCACTTCGCGCGCGCCCAACAGTGCGGACGTGATTGCCACGGCACCACTGCCGGTGCACATGTCCAAGACTCGCGCGCCGGGGACGATGCCCGTCGTGGCGGCGATGTCACACAGCAGAAGCGAATCCTCCTGCGGTTCGTACACTCCGGGATCGGCGTGCACGGATGTCAATGCTCGGATGGAATCGGATTCGGCTGTCGTCATCGGCGTGCCTCCCACGGTGTAGCGATCGATGTCGTATTCCCGTCGGACCCGCAGTCAAACCCGTTGCCGCTTCGAGGCTTACGAACACCCCACCCCGGGTAGTCCTGTGGAGCGTGGTTGAGGAGTAGCCCGCGGTCCCCGAATGTCGACTGTCGATTCCCCCGTGCGCCGGGCGAGGAGTTCGGCTGCTCAGGAGTGTGTTCATGATCGTCGTACCGTCCATTACGCCCCCGCTAGCCGAAGTGATTCCGTCACTGAAAGCCTCGCGGAGCTTCGATACCGAGATGATGCTGTCGGTCGACGAGAGCGCGGGTGCCGACATCGTCGTCCGAGTGACCGGCACGATCGGTGACTCGGATGTCCCCCTCCTGGCCGAAACGCTCGGTGAGGCAGCCGAGCGCGGGCGAGCGTTGATACTCGACCTGTCGTCGGTGGCCGGAGCCTCGGCCGGTGTCCATTCCGTACTCGACGCCACCGCCATCCGACTAGGCCGGTGGAATCAGCAACTGTCAGTGGTACTTTCGCCGGCACTGCAGCAGTCCGGCATCGGTCTCGTACCCGACCGAGTCGAGGTACGAGGATCCACGACCGAATCCGTGCTCGCGCCGACAGCAGACACCCGGTGATCCGTTCGATGACGACGAGCGCACGCACCGAAGCGCGGCAGGTGTCTCTGTGACCACCCCCAACACGACCTACGACGTGCTCGTCGTCGGCGGCGGCAACGCGGGCATCAGCGCGGCAGCCCGACTTCTGAAGAAGGGCATCTCCGACGTCGCGGTGCTCGAACCCAAGAAAGTGCACACCTATCGCCCACTGCTCTCGTACGTGGGCTCCGGTCAGGCAGCTCTGACCGAGGCCGAGCGCACCCAACGTTCGGTGATCCCGACCGGATGCGTCTGGCTGGAGGACTCGGCGACAGCGATCGACCCGGTGAATCGTCTGGTGCGCTGCGCGTCGGGCACCGAGTACGGCTACCGGGATCTCGTGCTCGGACAGGGGCTCGTCGTCGACACCGACGCGCTGCCCGGAGTGTGGGCCGCGCTCCGATCCCCCACCGTCACCAGCAATTACCTCGACCGAGCCGAACGCACCTGGCAGTTGGTACGCGATCTGCCCGCCCACAGCAGCGCGGTGTTCACCGTGCCGCGGCCACCGGTCGGGTGCACCGGCACCACCCTCAAGCCGCTGTTCCTCGCGGCAGACCATTGGACCCGCACCGGCCGCATGCCGGGAATGGACATCACGCTGGTGGTGGATCGACACCGCCTACTGGGTGTGCCGCAACTCGACAGCATCGTGATCGCACGACTACGCCAGCTCGGCGTGCGCATTCTGACCCGCACTGCGGTGACGGCACTGCACCCGGAGAGCGGACACATCACCGTCACGGACCACGACGGCATCGATGAGCGGCTCGGCTACGACATGCTGCACCTCGTACCGCCGTTCCGCGGTCCGAAGTGGCTGGAGGAATCGAATCTGACCGGGTCCGCCTCGCACGGTGTCGTCGACATCGACGGACGAACTCTGCGCCACCGGATCCATCCGGAGATCTGGGCCGCAGGTGACGGCGCAGCCATCGACACCGATTCCTCGGGTGGCGCACTGCGCAAACAGATTTCGATTCTCGTCGACAATGTGATCGCAGCGCGCAGCGGCACTCCGTTGTCGGAGTACGACGGCTACACCGTGGCCCCCATCCCGGTCGACGCACACCGCCTGATCGCTGCCGAGTTCGATCGCACCGGAACCCTGACGCCGTCGTTGCCGTCGTTCGTCGACCCGCTGAAACCCCGGCGCTCCGCCTGGGCGTTCGACCGTTACGGCCTACCGCTGTCCTACTGGAACATGATTCTCGCCGGCCGACTCTGACCGATCGGGCGAGCCCATGAACCCGTCGGGGTCGTGGACGATGACCCGGTGACCGTCGTCCTCCAGGGCGCGAAACGCATCATGCAGGAGCCGTCGAGCCGTGCCGTCGATTGCCCGCACCTCACTGAAATCGACTGTCGTACTGTCATTTTCGCCGAAACCGTGGACCATTCGGGCGATGATCGCCTCGGCACCCGCGAACCGAAGATCACCCTGCAGCTCCACTGTGGTCATACCCTCCGCCTCGGTCACGCTGCGGATGGCCGATTCGCCGCTGGGTGCCACATGCATCATGTGCAGACCCAGATCGCGCGAGAGCCTCTCGAACACCGCCACCCCACGGACGCTGTTGCCGTGCTCGTTCAGCCTCGGAGACAGCACGGCAATCCCCACCTGACCGGGCAACACACCGATGATCGCCCCGGCAACCCCGCTCTTGGCCGGAATACCCACGGACGCAAGCCAGCTGCCGCTGCCGTCGTACATTCCACAGGTGGCCATGACCGCCAACACGTGTCGATCGATCGCCGGGTCGACCACCTGTTCGCCCGTGCCGGGATCCTTCCCACCGTTCGCCAACACCGCGGCGATCCGGGCCAGATCGTTGCAGGTCACGGTCACCGCGCACTGACGTGCATAACCGTCGACGACATCGGCGGGCTCGGCTCCGAGATGGCCGACCGACTTCAACAGGTGCGCGATCGCGGTGTTCCGGTCGTCGGATTCGAGTTCTGCCTCGTACACCTGACGGTCGACGGAGAGTCCGCGGCCGGCCATTCGGCTCAGAAGGTCCGTCAATCGCCCTGCCCGCTCTTCGCTTCCGTCGCCTCGAATCATCGAATGCACCGCCAGCGCACCGGCATTGATCAACGGGTTCCGCGGTCTTCCGGTCTCCGCTTCGAGGGATATCTCGTTGAACGAGTCTCCCGACGGCTCGACGTCGACGGCCTCGAGCAGCGCCTCGATACCGTTGTCCTCGATGGCGAGCGCGTACGCGACCGCTTTGGCGATCGATTGGATCGAGAATTCGGTGTCGGTGTCGCCCGCTCCGTGCAGCGATCCCCCGACGGTGGCGAGGGCGACCGCGAACGTGTCGGGATCCGCCGAGGCCACTACCGGGTTGCCCTCGGTCACCGTCCCTCCGTCGAACTGTCTGCAGTCCTCCAACACGGAGGCGAGGTATTCGGGAACAGGCGATCTCATGTGTCCACGCTAGTCCTCGGCGAACAGGTCTTGACATCACGGCCGTACTGCCGCTTACACTCCTGGTTCCTCAACCGTTGTAGGGCCCCCTCCCGCAAAGATCGGATTCCTGACGTGCGATTGCGACGCCTGATCGCTGCCGACTCGACAGATCGTCTGGCCGTGTACGCACCCGAGTCGGGATCGTGGGTCGACCTCGATACCGCCGTGTCGACATTGGGTGCCGACGAGTCTCTCCGCCCGCTCACCCGCACCGTGCTCGGATTTCTCGATGCCGGCGAACGCGTGCGCGACGCGGCCTCTGCCGTGATGCAGCGCGCAGTGTCCGAGGGAGTCGCGGTGATCGACCGACCGGCACCGACGCTCCCGGTGGTCCCGGCGTCGCTTCGCTGCTTCCTCGGCTGGGAGGCTCACTGGGATCTGGCCGCGCACAACCTGGTTCGCCGCAACCTGCCGAAAGCTCTCCCCTTCATCCGCGGATTCGAAGCCGTCACTCGATCGACGTTTCCGGCGCTCCGTCCGGGGCCTGGGTTCGACGACCATCCGGTCTACTACACCGGCAACCACCTCACCGTCGTAGCCGACGAAGCTCCGGTCGATTGGCCGTCCTACAGCCGGGCACTGGATTTCGAGCTCGAGTTCGGAGCCGTGGTGACCAGGCCCGTCCGCGACGTATCCGAGCGGCGGGCCACTGCTGCGATCGGTGGGTACGTGGTGTTCGACGACATAAGCGCCCGCGACACCCAGTGGGAGGAACAGCGTCGCACCCCGTTCGGTCCGGTGGTCAAGACCAAGACATTCGCCAGCTCCATGGGAGCCGACATCGTGACCGCCGACGAGATCACGCCGTATCTGGATTCGTTGACGGCCACCGTCACCGTCAACGAGGAACTGTGGTCGACGACCGGCACCGCCGGTATGCGGTACTCGGTCGGCGAATCTCTCGCATACGCCAGCCGCGGCGAAAACGTCCATCCCGGTGAACTGTTGACGTCCGGCACGCTTCCACATGGATGTGGCCTGGAACTCGACCGCTGGATCGCCCCGGGCGATCGCGTCGAACTGAGTATTCAACGGATCGGATCGGTCACCAACACGATCGGGACTCGCTGAACTCAGCGCTCGGTATCGGACTTGTCGGTGGAGGCATCCTGGAACATCTCCAGGAACGATCCGAAGCCGGATGCTCCCTTGCGTGGTTCGTCCATGTTGTGGTCGACGGCTCCCGCCGCCCCCTCGTCGTGTGTCATGTCTTGTAGCTTGCCGCTCGCAAATTTCAGCGAATCAGGGACCGAGGACACGAATCGGCAACGAAAGATAACGGACCGATAACGACGAACTCGAAGCTATGGATGGATCGAGCACGGTTTCCATCCATAACTTCGAGTTCGGTGGAGAGAGTTAAGCCAGCTCGAAGCGATCGAGCATCATGACCTTGTCCCAGGCAGCGACGAAGTCCGCGACGAACTTGTCCTTGGCGTCGTCGCAGGCATAAACCTCTGCGAGAGCGCGCAATTCGGAGTTCGATCCGAACACCAGGTCGTTGCGAGTTCCGGTCCACTTCTTCTCACCGGTCGCCGCATCCTTGGCTTCGTAGATGCCTTCCTCCGCGGCCGGGACCCATTCGGTGCCCATGTCGAGGAGATTGACGAAGAAGTCGTTGGTGAGCGTTCCGACCTTGTCGGTCAGGACGCCGTGCGACGACTTTCCGAAGTTGGCTCCGAGCACACGCAGTCCGCCGACGAGCACGGTCATCTCGGGTGCACTGAGCGACAACAGGTTCGCCCGATCGACTAGGGAGTACTCGGCCGGAAGCTTCTGACCCTTGCCGAGGAAGTTGCGGAATCCATCGGCCTTCGGCTCGAGATCGGAGAACGAATCGACGTCCGTCTGCTCCTGCGTCGCGTCCATGCGGCCCGGCGTGAACGGCACGCTGACACCCGACGCCTGCTCGAGTGCTGCGACGCCACCGAGAACGACGAGGTCGGCGAACGACACCGTTCCGGAGAACGACTGCTGGATTCCCTCGAGCACACGAATGACCTGTGCGAGCTCGTCGGGCTCGTTGACCTCCCAGCCTGCCTGCGGCTGCAGGCGCAGACGGCCACCGTTGGCACCGCCGCGCTTGTCGCTGACTCGGAACGACGACGCCGCGGCCCAGGCAGCCGAAATGAGCTGCTGCTGAGTCAGTTCGGAGTCGAGGATCGTCTTCTTGAGCTCGGCGATCTGCGCCTCACCGATCAGTTCGTGATCGACGGCCGGGATCGGGTCCTGCCAGAGCAGAGTCTCGGACGGAACCTCGGGGCCGAGGTAGCGGGTGACGGGTCCCATGTCGCGGTGGGTGAGCTTGAACCACGCCTTCTGGAATTCTTCGGCGAGCTCCTCGGGATGGTCGAGCCAGCGACGAGTGATCTGCTCGTAGATCGGGTCGACGCGCATCGCGATGTCGGACGTGAGCATCGACGGGTGGCGACGCTTGGAGGGATCGGCGGGGTCGGGAACGAGATCCGCGCCCTCGCCGTTCTTCGGGCGCCACTGGTGCGCACCTGCGGGGCTCTTGTAGAGCTCCCACTCGAATCCGTACAGCGTCTCGAGGAAGCTGTTGTCCCACTGGGTGGGTGTGGGGGTCCAGATGACTTCGAGACCACTGGTGATCGCATCCGCGCCGACGCCACTCTGATAGCTGTTCTTCCAGCCCAGACCCATCTGCTCGATGGGTGCACCCTCGGGCTCGGCACCGATGTGCTCGTCGGGATCCGCCGCACCGTGCGTCTTGCCGAACGTGTGCCCACCGACGGCGAGTGCCGCGGTCTCGATGTCGTTCATGGCCATCCGGCCGAAGGTCTCGCGGATGTCCAGTGCGGACTGCACCGGATCCGGGTTGCCGTTGGGGCCTTCGGGGTTGACGTAGATCAGGCCCATCTGCACTGCGGCCAAGGGGTTTTCGAGACTGGTGCGGTCACCGTTGTAGCGCTCGTCGCCCAGCCAGGTCTGCTCGGGGCCCCAGTAGACGTCCTCGTCCGGCTCCCAGGCGTCGACGCGACCGCCGGCGAAGCCGTAGGTCGGCAGACCCATGGACTCGATGGCCACGTTGCCGGTGAGCACGATCAGGTCGGCCCACGAGAGCTTGCGACCGTACTTCTGCTTGACCGGCCAGATCAGACGACGAGCCTTGTCCAGGCTGGCGTTGTCCGGCCAGCTGTTCAGTGGGGCGAAGCGCTGCATGCCCGCTCCGGCTCCACCGCGTCCGTCCTGCTTGCGGTACGTGCCTGCGGCGTGCCACGCCATGCGAATGAAGAAGGGGCCGTAGTGACCGAAGTCGGCAGGCCACCAGGGCTGCGAGTTGGTCATGAGGGCTTCGATGTCGCGCTTGACCTCGGCGAGGTCGAGGGAGTTGAACTCGGCGGCGTAGTCGAAATCTGCACCCATCGGGTCGCCGACGGCCGGGTTCTTCTTGAGAATCTTGAGGTTCAGAGCCTTGGGCCACCACTCGCGGTTGCCGCCACCCTCGACGGGCATCGGCATCGAGTCGTGCATGACCGGACACTTGCCACCCGACTCCTGTGGCTGATCCTCGTTCATCTCTTTTTCGCGTGTTGTGTGATCTTGTGACACGTGCTTCCTTCCGAAGTGTGACGATCGGGCTGTGATCGAGGTCGATTCACGAACTCTGCTGTGTTCGAGAACCGGGAGGGAACGAAACAGGAGCTGTCGACTGCCCTCGAGCAGCCGAACACTGTGCGCAGAAGCCCCAGTAGATGACTTCCGCCTCGTCGATCGTGAAACCGACGGAGTCCGATGCGGTGAGACACGGCGTTTCGCCCACCGCGCAGTCCACGTCGGCGATGACACCGCAGGAGCGGCACACCGCGTGGTGATGGTTGTCGCCGACACGAGATTCGTACCGAGCAGGAGATCCTGCCGGTTCGATTCGCCGTACCAGGCGCGCCGCGGTCAACGCATTGAGCACGTCGTACACGGTTTGCCGCGACACCTCGGGCAGCACCGATCGCACGAGCCCGAGGATCGTGTCGGTGTCTGCATGAGGATTGGATCCGACGACCTCGAGCACCGCGACCCGAGGACGGGTCACGCGCATGTCGGCGGTGCGTAACAGCTCCGCGTACGGTGAGATCGGCATCACAGCAATACTATCCTCCGCTTTTCTGGACAAAGTCAAGTATGCAGACGAATTCGCCGAATGTCGACCGCAACGACGCTCGACGCGTCACCTCGGAGCCGACACGACTCCCACTGTTCGTTTTTCGGTCACTCCCCCGTGGCCTCGAACCCGATCTCAGGCCGGGTCGGAGACAGCCGCACCTGTGCGGCCTCGATCAGCGCCTGCCGTTCCACTGCTTCTCGATGCCGCGCAACACCTCGAGCGTCCGAGCAGAATCGGCATCGACAGCCATCCTCGACCGGGCGCGCTCGAGCGCACGCTCGGCCCGCGTCACCGCACGGTGCCCCGAGTCGGTGGCCTCGACCATGTACTGCTGCCGATTTCGCGGATTGACGCTCCGCGCCAGCAGCCCCGCCTCGACCAGACTTGCCGTCGTGGCGGTGATACTCGTCCTGTGCCGCACCAACTCCCGCGACAGCGCACTGTAGGACATCGGCCCTCGTCTGCACACCAGTTCCAGTACCTCGTACCTCGCCCAGCTGAGCCCCTGCGCATCCAATGCCTCGGCCAGACGAACTCGCGCGGCCGACGCCATGCGCAGCACCGTGGACACGATTTCGAGCTCGGTCGAATGCACCGGAGAGCTACCACCGTCGAACGATTCAGCGAGGGCAGTCATCGAACACCCCCTACTTGATCTCTGCGAGGACGGTGCCTTGGGTGATGGCGTCGCCTGCGGTGACGGTCAGGCCGGTGATGGTGCCTGCTTTGTGGGCGTTGACGGGGTTTTCCATTTTCATTGCTTCGAGGACGGCGATGAGGTCACCGGCGTCGACGGTTTGGCCTTCGTCGACGGCGACTTTGACCACGGTGCCCTGCATGGGTGCGGTGACCGCGTCTCCGGATGCCGCGCCTGCTCCAGCACCACCACGGGTACGAGCTTTGGGCTTGCGGCGTACCGCGCCCGCGGGCCCGCCGCCGCTACCGCCGCCGAGGGACAGTTCCCCGGGCAACGACACCTCGACGCGGCGGCCACCGACCTCGACGACCACGGACTGCCGCGGCAGGACTTCCTCGTCGTCGATGGGTTGTCCGGCGGTGAACGGGGGAACCTGGTTGTCCCATTCGGTTTCGATCCAGCGGGTGTGCACCGAGAAGGAGTCGCCGTCGCCGATGAACGCCGGATCGGAGACCACCGCGGCGTGGAACGGAATCACCGTCGCAAGTCCTTGGACGTCGAATTCGGCGAGTGCTCGACGTGAACGGGCGAGGGCTTCCTCGCGGGTCGCGCCGGTGACGATGAGCTTGGCGAGCATCGAATCGAACTGGCCACCGATCACCGAGCCGGATTCGACACCGGAATCGACGCGAACACCCGGTCCCGACGGCGCACGGAAGGTGGTGACCGGTCCGGGGGCGGGTAGGAAGCCGCGTCCGGCGTCTTCGCCGTTGATCCGGAACTCGAACGAATGCCCCCGGGGTTCGGGGTCGTCGGTGATGGACAGTTCTTCACCGTTGGCGATCTTGAACTGCTGCAACACCAGGTCGATGCCCGAGGTTTCCTCGGTGACGGGATGCTCGACCTGCAGACGGGTGTTCACTTCCAGGAACGACACGAGGCCGTCCTGGCCGACGAGATACTCGACCGTCCCGGCACCGTAGTAGCCGGCTTCGAGGCAGATCGCCTTGGCGGAGGAGTGGATTTCTTTGCGTTGGGCGTCGGTGAGGAACGGTGCGGGTGCTTCCTCGACGAGTTTCTGGAAGCGGCGTTGCAGGGAGCAGTCGCGGGTGCCGGCGACGATGACGTTGCCGTGTTGGTCGGCGATGACCTGCGCTTCGACGTGGCGGGGCTTGTCGAGGTAGCGCTCGACGAAGCATTCTCCGCGCCCGAACGCGGCGACGGCTTCGCGGGTGGCCGAATCGAACAGTTCGGGGATTTCCTCGCGGGTGCGGGCGACTTTCATGCCGCGGCCGCCGCCACCGAACGCGGCTTTGATCGCGATCGGCAGGCCGTGTTCGTCGACGAAGGCGAGGATTTCGTCGGCGTCCTTGACCGGTTCGGAGGTGCCGGGGACCGAGGGGGCTTTGGCGCGGGCGGCGATGTGGCGGGCGGTGACCTTGTCGCCGAGGTCGCGGATGGACTGCGGGGACGGTCCGATCCAGATCAGACCGGCATCGATGACGGCTTGGGCGAAGTCGGCGTTCTCGGAGAGGAATCCGTAGCCGGGGTGGATGGCGTCGGCCCCGGACTTGGCGGCTGCATCGATGATCTTGTCGATCACCAGGTACGACTCCGCGGAGCTCTGCCCGCCGAGCGCGAACGCCTCATCGGCCAGACGGACGAACGGGGCGTCGGCGTCGGGTTCGGCGTACACAGCGACACTGGCCAACCCGGCATCGGCCGCAGCCCGGATCACCCGCACCGCGATCTCACCACGATTGGCGACAAGAACCTTCGAGATTTTCTTATGGGAAGTCGAGGTAGTCATGTACTGAAATTCCTTCACTGGCCATATCGGGCATTGACGAAAAGAGCTGGGGCACTTGCAAGTCCGTAGCGATGCATGTCTTCCGGGCGACCCCACAGATCGATTGGGGCCGGCAATTCCTCGGCCACCGACGGCTGCGCGGCAGTCAAAACCGCAACGAGAGCAGCGATCTCGACGTCCGTCGGACTTCCGCGAAACGACCAACTGACCGACGCCGCATCATGATTCGCTTCGCTCACTGCGTCATGATTCGCTTCGTCGTTCGCTGCGTCATGATTCGCTTCGTCGCTCATAGTGGGATGTTTCCGTGTTTCTTGGGTGGGAGGGTGACTTGTTTGCGTTCGAGTAGTCGTAGTGCGGTGACGATCTGGCCGCGGGTGTGGCTGGGGGGTATGACGGCGTCGAGGTAGCCGCGTTCGGCGGCGATGTAGGGGTTGACGAGGGTGTCTTCGTATTCCTGCTGCAACCTCAGGCGCAGGGCGTCGACGTCCTCACCGTTCTTCGCTGCTTCGAGCAACTGTTTGCGGTAGACGAACCCGACGGCACCGGAGGCTCCCATGACGGCGATCTGCGCGGTCGGCCATGCGAGGTTGACGTCGGCTCCCATGTGCTTGGACCCCATCACGTCGTAGGCGCCGCCGTACGCTTTGCGGGTGATGACGGTGATCTTGCCGACGGTCGCTTCGCCGTAGGCGTAGAGCAGTTTCGCGCCGCGTCGGATGATGCCGTTGTATTCCTGCCCGGTGCCGGGCAGGAACCCGGGAACATCGACCAGGGTGATGATCGGGACGTTGAAGCAGTCGCAGGTCCGCACGAACCGGGCTGCTTTCTCGGAAGCATCGATGTCCAACGTTCCGGCGAACTGGGTGGGTTGGTTGGCCACGATCCCCACCGATCGGCCGTCGATGCGCCCGAACCCGACGATGATGTTGCGGGCCCGACCTTCTTGGACTTCGAGGAATTCGTCGTCGTCGAGGATCCGGGTGATGACCTCGTGCATGTCGTACGGGGTGTTCGGTGAGTCGGGGATCAGGGTGTCGAGTTCGAGATCCTCGGCGGTCAGATTGTCTTCGATGGACCCGGTGATCGGGTCCGACGGTGCGGTGCGGGGGGCGTCGGCGCGATTGTTGCTCGGTAGATAGGACAGGAGGTCGCGGACGTAATCCAACGCGTCTTGTTCGCCGGAGGCGACGTAGTGCGCGACACCGGATTTCTCCATGTGGGTGTGCGCGCCACCGAGTTCTTCCATGGTGACGTTCTCGCCGGTGACGGTTTTGATGACGTCGGGTCCGGTGACGAACATCTGGGAGGTGCCGTCGACCATGACCACGAAGTCGGTCAGTGCCGGGGAGTAGACGTGCCCGCCGGCGGCGGGTCCCATGATCACCGAGATCTGGGGGATGACTCCGGAGGCGCGGACGTTGCGGTGGAAGATCTCGCCGTACAACCCGAGGGAGACGACGCCTTCCTGGATGCGGGCTCCGGCGCCTTCGTTGATCCCGACCAGGGGGCGTCCGGTTTTGATGGCCAGGTCCATGACCTTGACGATCTTCTCGCCGTAGATTTCGCCCAGGGAGCCGCCGAAGACGGTTGCGTCCTGGGAGAACACGCACACATCGCGGCCGTCGACGGTGCCGTAGCCGGTGACGACACCGTCACCGAAGGGCCGGTTGTCTCCGAGCCCGAAGTTCTGGGAGCGGTGCCGGGCGAGGGCGTCGAGTTCGACGAACGAGCCCTCGTCGAGCAACGCGGTGATCCGTTCGCGGGCGGTGAGCTTGCCTTTGGCGTGGACCTTGTCCACCGCTGCCTCACCGGACGGAATCTCCGCAACCGCGAGACGTTTACGAAGATCGGCCAATTTACCCGCAGTGGTATGGATATCGGGTTCGGTCGTGGTCATGAAGGTGTCCCCTACGGTTGCTTGTTCGGGCGTGTCGAGTGGGTTCTGATGTCAGCTGGTTGCGAGCGATCGGGCGATCACCAGACGCTGAATTTGGTTGGTGCCCTCGAAGATCTGGGTGATCTTGGCGTCGCGCATGTATCGCTCGACGCGGAAGTCGCGGGTGTAGCCGTAGCCGCCGAAGACCTGTACCGCGTCGGTGGTCACCTTCATGGCCGCATCGGTGGCGATCAGCTTTGCCACGGAAGCGTTGCGCGAGTAAGGAAGTCCGGCGTCACGCCGACGGGCGGCGTCGAGGTAGGTGGCGCGAGCGGAGTCCACTGCGGCCGCCATGTCCGCCAATACGAAACCGAGGCCCTGGTGGTCGATGATCTTCTTGCCGAACGCCGTACGTTCCTGGGCGTACTTCACCGCGTCGTCGAGTGCCGCCTGGGCGATTCCCACTGCTACAGCGGCGATTCCGAGCCGTCCGGCGTCGAGCGCGCTGAACGCGATCTGCAGCCCCTGCCCCTCCGCACCGATTCGCCACTCGGTGGGGACGTGCACGTTGTCGTAGTGCGCCGAGGTCGTCGGGACGGCGTGCAGCCCCATCTTCTCCTCGGGCCTACCGAAGCTCAGGCCGTCGGTTCCGTCCGGAACGAGGAAGCACGAGATTCCCTTGGATCCTTCACCTGTTCGGGCGAACAGGTTGTAGAAGTCCGCCACTCCACCGTGCGTGATCCACGCCTTCGAACCGTTCACCGTGTAGCCGCCCTCGGTCGGGGTGGCCTTGCAACTGAGTGCGGCAGCGTCCGAACCGGCCTGCGCCTCGGACAACGAGTAGGCACCGATCTGAGCCCCGCCGAGCATGTCGGGAAGCTTGTCGGCTTTCTGTCGGTCGGTACCGAAGGCCATCACGGGATAGCAGGCCAGACCGTGCACGCTCACTGCAACGGCCACTGCCGCCCAGCGCGACGCCAGTTCTTCGAGGACCTGGAGGTAGACCTCGTACGGTTGGCCACCACCGCCCCATTCCTCCGCGTACGGCAGGCTCAGCAGTCCTGCCTCCCCCAGGGTGGCGAACACATGGTCCGGGTACGCCTCACGCCGCTCGTGATCGTCGACGATCGGGTCGAGCACCTTGTCTGCCACGTCGCGGGTCAGCGCGATGAGGTCGCGCGCTTCGGCAGTGGGCAACAGACGATCGACGGGCACGTGAAAAACCTCCGGGAAGTTCGGATCAGTACTGCCGGATGATCCGCAGTACTGATGCACAGTACTGCACAAGGCGATGCAGTACCATCCCTGATGTGAACGCACCCGTGACCTCGCATGCCACGGCACGCCGTTCCGAGCTCTTCGACCAGCTCGTGAGCCTGTTTCTGGCAGAGGGCTTCGCCCACCTGACGCTCGACACCATCGCTGCCCGCCTCCGATGCTCCAAGTCCACGCTGTACACACTGGCGTCGAGCAAGGATCAGCTCGTCGGCGGTGCCACAGTGCACTACTTCAAGTCCATGACCACCCAGGTCGAGAACGCGGTCGCCGAGGTGGACGGCACCCGCAATCGCATCACCACGTATCTCACCGCCGTCGGCGCGGCCCTGGAATCGGCGTCCGAGCAGTTCATGACCGATCTGGCATCTCTCGAATCCGCTCGTTCGGTGTACGAACGCAATACCGCGATCGCCGCTCGGCGTGTTCAGGAGTTGATCAGCGAGGGCGTCGCCAGCGGTGAAGTACGAGACGTGCACGCCGCATTCGTCGGCGATGTCGCCTCCTCGGTCATGGTGCGCATCCAGACGCGTGAGGTGTTTCGCCTGACGGGTTTGAGCGACGGCGACGCCTATCTCGAATTGGCCAAGCTCTTGACCGCTGGAATCGGCGCCTAGCGGGAGCCGGGAATGAATCCACCTCGACACACGCTGCAGTACTGTGAACTTAGTTGATCCTTCAACGAAAGAGCGCGTGATGAAGAAGATCGGATTCTTGTCCTTCGGACATTGGTCGGCATCCCCACAGTCGCAGACACGGTCTGCGTCGGACGTGCTGCTGCAGTCCATCGACCTCGCGGTCGCAGCCGAAGAGCTCGGTGCCGACGGCGCGTACTACCGCGTCCATCACTTCGCCAACCAACTCGCGTCGCCGTTCCCCCTGCTCGCCGCCGTGGGTGCCAAGACGAGCACCATCGAGATCGGCACCGGCGTCATCGACATGCGGTACGAGAACCCGTTCTACATGGCCGAGGACTCGGGCTCTGCCGACCTCATCTCCGGCGGACGGTTGCAACTCGGCATCAGTCGGGGATCGCCCGAGCAGGTCATCGAGGGTTACCGCTACTTCGGCTACGCACCCGCCGACGGTTCGGATCATGCCGATATGGCGCGTGAGCACACCCGCATCTACCTCGACCTCCTGGAAGGCAAGGGCTTCGCGCAGCCCAATCCACGACCGATGTTTCCCAACCCACCCGGACTGCTGCGCCTCGAACCGCACTCCCCCGGATTGCGTCAGCGCATCTGGTGGGGTGCCGGAACTCGCGAGACCGCCGAGTGGACCGCGCGCCAGGGTATGAACCTGATGAGCTCGACACTGCTGAGCGAAGACACCGGTGTGCCGTTCCATCAACTGCAGGCCGAGCAGATCGAACGATTCCACAAGACGTGGAGCGATGCAGGCCACGATTTCGCACCGCGAACGTCCGTGAGCCGCAGCATCTTTCCGATCGTCAGCGATCTCGATCGGGCCTACTTCGGCCGAGAGGGCACCGGCGACGACCAAGTCGGCTACCTCGACGGCGGCAAAGCACGGTTCGGCAAGACCTACGCGGGCGAGCCCGACCGGCTGATCGAGGAACTGGCCACCGACGAAGCGATCGCTGCCGCAGACACTCTGCTGCTCACCGTCCCCAACCAACTGGGCGTCGACTACTGCGCTCACTTGCTCGAGACACTGCTGCGCGACGTCGCTCCCGCCCTGGGGTGGCGTTGATCACCTGCTGAGCAGCGGCGTTTGGCTTCGGTGAACGTGGGTACTGGCAGCAGGTTCACCCACCCCACCTGCCAGGAGTTCCCATGCTCAAACGCGACGTATCCGCGCGCCTCGATGTAGACATCACCGCAGCCACCACGCTCGAATTCCAGATCGCAGTCGCACCGCACCCAGGTACGACGGTCACCGAGTCACTGTCCTTCGTCCTCGACGGTAACCCCATCGAGGCCAAGGAAGTGAGCGGACCGCACGGCAACCGGATCCACGTCATGCCTGCCGACGTCGGCAATCTGCAGGTCTCGTACGACGCCACCATTCTGGGCAACACCACCCCGGCTCCGGTCACCGACTACGACATGTCGCTCTATCTCCGGCCGAGCCGGTACGCCGAGGCCGACAAGTTCTACGGGTTCGCCGCAACCGAATTCGGCGACTACGCGGACTCCGAGGAACTGCTGGCGAAGATCTCCGCATGGGTGGGCGCACGTCTGAATTACGTTCCGGGAAGCAGCGATCCGATCGACGGAGCCGTCGACACATTGCTCGCCGGACAGGGTGTCTGCCGGGACTACTCGCACCTCGTGGTCGCCATGCTGCGTGCGGTCAACGTTCCGGCTCGGCTGGTGGCGGTGTACGCACCCGGCTGCGATCCGATGGACTTTCACGCCGTCGCCGAGGCGTTCGTGGGCGGCCAGTGGCGTGTTGTCGATGCCACCTGCCTCGCCCCTCGCTCGACGCTGGTGCGAATCTCGGTCGGTCGCGATGCTGCCGACACCGCATTCCTGGACAACCACAAGGGTGCGATCACCCTGAACAGTTCGGTCGTGACCGCTGTCGTCGACGGCGAGCTGCCTCAGGACGACATCACCGAGCTGGTCTCTCTCACCTGATGCTCCGAGCGAACACTGCGGCGATATGAGCTACATCACAGCGGCGTTTGCTTTCAGGGGCGGAAACCGACTAAGTATCCGTTACCAACAATCACAGCCACCTGAAAGGGCAACACCATGAGCTTCATCGACAAGGCCAAGAACGCTGCAGAAGACGCCATCGGCAAGGCCAAGGAGGTTGTGGGCGACGCAACCGACAACAAGGACCTCGAGGCCGAGGGCAAGAAGGACCAGGGTTCGGCAGGCGTGAAGAAGGTCGGCGAGAACATCAAGGACACCTTCAAGTAACCACCCCCATCGCATCGAGTGCCGCCGATCTCGATGATCGGCGGCACTCGCCTTTCACTCCCACCTTTCCTCACACCAGAGAACGGATGCCCCTCATGACCACATCGACAGACACGACCAAGGCCCCCAAGCGTCGCGGCGGATTCGCCTCGAAGTTCGCCCTCCTGATCACGCTCGTCCTGGTCGCAGCGCTGGTGATCTTCGTGCTGCAGAACACCGTGCACACCACGATCAACTTCCTGGGTTGGAACTTCGACCTCGGTCAGGGTGTCTCCCTGCTCGGCGCAGCCGTCGTCGGTGCCGTCATCACGCTGACCGCGACCGCAGCGCTCAAGGTTCGACGCGCAGTCCGCTGACCGACTTCGACCCGAGAAGGAATGCCCGATGCTTCCCCTGCTTGCCCGTAAATACCTGTACCGCTACCTGATCGTCGCGATCGGGCTACCCATCCTCGCCCGACTGCTGGCCTTCGCCGGTCAGAGCCTCGAAAAGCGAACAGGGAACGACAACTTCGTGTCCAGGGGCCTGAAATCGGCCGGCAGATTCGCGCAGAAGCGCGCCGACAAGTCCCAGGGCAAGCAGGACCGCAAGTCCCGCAGCGTCGGTCGCTAGAGCCGGTCGCCGGTTTCTCGGCGGAGGTCCTTCAGCACTTCTCGGAGCACGACCCGATCGTCGAATTCGACGATGTCTCGACCGTAGGCCTGCTCGGTGTCGCAGCCGCGGCCCGCGACCACGACCACATCGTCGGGTTCGGCCATCTTCACTGCGAGCGCGAGCGCAGTACGACGGTCCGGCTCGACGACGACCGACGCCGACCGTGCAGCTCGCGCACCTTCCGCCACCGCAGCTCGGATGGTGTCGGCATCCTCGGACAACGGACTTTCGTCGCTGACGATCACCACGTCGGCAAGTTCGGCTGCGGTAGCTCCCAGCGGGAAGCGTTTGCCCGGATCGCGTTCACCCGTTGCCCCGACGACCACGATCACCCGACCGGTCACCAAAGTCCGTACGAACGGCAACAATCGGCGTTGTCCCGCGGTGTTGTGCATGTAGTCCACCAATGCCAGAAACGGCTGCCCGGCATCGACCTTCTCGAGCCGTCCGGGAACGGATCGAACGCTCTCCAATCCTGCGGCGACCACCGCGAGATCCTTGCCTGCGGCCAGTGCTGTGGCAAGCGCAGCAAGTGCGTTACCGGCCTGGTGCGGACCGAGCAGGGGCAGTCGAACGTCGATCGAACCCGTAGGTGTTCGGACAGTCATCGTTGTATCGACGCCGGTGCATTCGATGTGCTCTCCGAACACCTCCGCACGGATGTCGAGTACCGACCACCTCCAGCACGGAACGTCCACGAGCTGGGCCAACCTTCTTCCGTACACGTCGTCGATACCCACCGCCGCGGCTGCTGTTCGGTGGGCTGCGAACAACTCCGCTTTGGCGGCGAAGTATCTGTCCATGCTGCCGTGATAGTCGAGGTGGTCGGGACCGAGATTAGTGAACCCGACCGCAGAGAAGCGCATACCGTCGATGCGGTGTTCGGACACTGCATGAGAGGACACCTCCAGCGCGACAGCCGTTGCGCCCTCGTCTCGAAAGCGGCCGAGCGTGCGCTGGACCGTTGCAGCCTCGGGTGTCGTTCGCGCAGTGGGTGACCACGTCGCCGGCCCGGCCAGTCCGATGCCGGTCATCGTGCCGACCGTCTCGCCCGAGGCCTCTAGCCCCGCAGCGAGCAGCAGTGCAGTGCTGGTCTTTCCATTGGTTCCGGTCACCCCGTAGACGTCCATGGCGTCCGCGGGGAAATCGTGGATCAGTGCGCAGACCGCGCCTGCGCTTCGGCGCGGGTCGTCGACGACGACGGTCGGCAGCACGGTCGACGGCCTGTCGGACAGGACGGCCACCGCTCCGCGCTCGTACGCCTCGAGTTCGTGGTTCGACCCGTGGGCGTGAGAGCCCGGAAACGCCAAGTACAGGTCTCCGGGGCGGACCGTCCGGGAATCGTCACTCGCCCCGGTCACGCGCACGGATTCGATGGGTACAGGTGATCCGATCGTGCGAGCGATATCAGCGAGCGCCGTACCGAGACCTCGGCCCGGCGACTCCCAGGATCCGTCGGCCACGGGCTCGGTCAATGACCCGCCGGGTCGGTGAGGGATTTGCCTTCCTTGGCCTTGACACGCTTGCGCTCCAGGAGGACCAGAGCAATCCCGGCGACGAGTAGCACCGGCGCGGCAACGGCCCCGATCCACACCCACCCGGTGAATCCGTAACCTGCCGCGGTGAGAGTGAGACCGAGACTCACCAATGCCACTCCGATACAGATGTACCCGGGCCAGTTGCGTGTGTCGACGATTGCCTCACCCGCGTGCCCGCGCGTCGTCCGATCGTCGTCGGTTGCCCCGGCGTCGGATTCTCTCGTGTTCTCGTCTGCCATGTGGATCCTCTCCGGATACGGACCGTTCGTCCCATTCGAGACAAGCGGTTCGTATCGGCTGCCCGCTAGTCACCGGCGGTAAACCTGAGGTCGGATCGGACGATCAGTCGTGCCAACTCACTGCCGCGAACGGAGCGTGGCTGGCGAGTCGGCCGACGATGCCGGCGTGCGCGAAATCCTTGGCCGTCGCGACGGCGTCGAGCACGTCTGCGCCTTTCGCGAGCTCCGCGGTGATGGCTGCGGCGAACACGCAGCCGGCACCCGACACGCGCTCTTCGCCCACCTTGGGGGCGCGCAGCACGGTCAGTTCGGACCCGTCGTAGACGACGTCGACGGCCTCGTCGCCGGGCAGACCTGTGCCACCCTTGACCACCACGAAACGAGGCCCGAGATCGGCGATTCTCTTGGCGGCCTCACCCAGATCGTCGACGGTGTCGATGGCGTCCATTCCGGACAAGGTCTGCGCCTCGAACAGATTGGGGGTGATCACGGTGGCCAACGGAAGGATCTCGCGCCGCAGGGCATTGTCGGTGTCGAGTGCGGCACCCGGCTCCTGGCCCTTGCAGATCAGGACCGGATCGACGACCAAGTGCCGCCACGGCTGCAGGCGCAGCGACGCCGCTACCGTGTCCACGGTGACGGGGGTGCCGAGCATGCCGATCTTGACGACATCGAGATCGTGAGCGGCAGTGGCCACTTCGATCTGATCGGCGATGACCGTGCTGTCGATGGGCACGAATCGGTGCCCCCAGCCCGCCTTCGGATCGAACGAGACGATGCACGTGATCGTGCCGACTCCGTAGACCCCGAGCCGCTCGAATGTCTTGAGATCTGCTTGCAGACCGGCTCCGCCGGTGGCTTCCGAACCAGCGATGACATAGGCGATTGTCGACATGGCCTCAGTATGACAATCGCAGATCGGCACCGACGCGAGTGGTCGCCACGGGATTGGGTCCGGAGGTTTCGGGGCATACGTCGAAGTCGGTGCGTCTCCTCGAGCAACCGACGACACCGCGCAGTACATCGACTTCGAGCCCAGGAGTAGCGGAGCACGATCGGAGATCGTGCAATCACGCACAACGACGAGAGTTTCGGAGGCCGAATCGTGCCCACCAGCAGAAATACGTCAGCCACCTGCGAGGACGTCTGGAACGTCCTGGCGAACGGATGGAGCTATGCGACCTGGGTCGTCGGCGCGTCCCGCATCCGCGCTGTCGACGGCAACTGGCCCGCAGTCGGCAGCTCCATTCATCACTCGGTGGGTGCGTGGCCTGCAGTACTCAGTGACGTCACGCGGTCGGTGGGACTCCATGCCGGTCGAGAACTTGTGCTCGAAGCCCGTGCACTGCCGTTCGGGAAGGCCTCGATAACAGTGCGACTGCATCCTCTCGCCTCGGGCTGCCGCATCGAAATCATCGAGCACGCAATCACGGCACCCTTCGATCTGGTCCCCGACCGGGTCCAACATCTTCTGGCGCATCCACGCAACGCCGAGGCGCTGCGCAGGCTTGCACTCCTGGCCGAGCGGTCCACTGCACCGTGACCAAGACCCCACTGCGACAAGCAGTTTCGGGAAAAATGCTGTTCGTGTTCATTCTCGGCGATGTGCTCGGTGCCGGAATCTATGCTCTCGTCGGTGAGATCGCGGGTGAGGTCGGCGGAGCGATCTGGCTCCCCATGCTCGTCGCGCTGCTGATGGCGCTGCTGACCGCGGCGTCGTACGCGGAGTTGGTCACCAAATATCCGAGGGCGGGCGGCGCGGCGGTCTTCGCGCAACAGGCGTACGGCAAACCGATAGTGTCGTTCCTCGTCGGATTCTCGATGCTCGCAGCGGGTGTCACCAGTGCGGCCGGGCTGGCACTCGCCTTTTCGGGTGACTACCTGGGCGTGTTCCTCGACGTGCCTGCCGTACCCGCTGCAGTGGTCTTCCTGCTGTTGATCGGGTTGCTCAACGCGCGCGGCATCACCGAGTCTCTCCGCGCCAATCTCGTGATGACGGTGGTCGAGGTGTCCGGGCTGGTCGTCGTCATCGCCCTTGCCGGACTGGTGTTGAGCCGCGGCGACGGTGTGCCCTCTCGCGTCCTCGCATTCACCGACGAGACGACACCGACCTTGGCGGTTCTCGGCGCGGCTCTGCTGGCCTTCTATTCGTTCGTGGGTTTCGAGACGTCCGCGAACATCGCCGAGGAAGTCGAGGACGTGCGCCGGGTCTACCCACGAGCCCTCCTCGGTGCCGTCACCGTGGCCGGTGTGGTGTACGTGCTCGTCGGGCTTGCTGTCTCGACGGTCGTACCTGCCGACACACTGTCGCAGTCCACCGGTCCACTGCTCGAGGTCGTCGCTGCAGCGGATGCCGGCATTCCGCCGTCGGTTTTCGGTCTGATCGCACTCGTCGCTGTCGCCAACGGCGCGTTGCTGACGATGATCATGGCATCGCGGCTGACGTTCGGGATGGCGCGCGACGGTCTGCTCCCCGGAGTGCTCGCCGAGGTTCTGCCGGGTCGCAAGACACCGTGGACTGCCATCGTCGCCACCACAGCTGTCGCGATGGTCCTGGCCACCACCGGTTCTGTTGCGGCACTGGCCGAAACCGTGGTGCTCCTGCTGCTGTTCGTCTTCGTCAGCACCAACGTCGCCGTGCTCGTACTACGCCGAGATCGGGCAGAGACCGACCATTTCCGAACGCCCACAGCACTTCCCGTCCTGGCGCTGATCACCTGTGCCGTACTGCTGACCCAGCAGTCGGGAGCAACGTGGCTCCGCGCCGGACTGCTTCTTGCGGTAGGCGTAGCGCTGTACTTCGTCGGTACCGTGCTGACCGGCAGGACGAAGACCGAGCAGAGGAGTACATCCCGATGACCACGACCGAAGTAGACGCGATCGTGATCGGCAGTGGCCACAACGGCTTGGTCGCGGCGGCAGCGATGGCAGACGCCGGCTGGGACGTCGTGGTCCTCGAGGCCGCCGAACATCCCGGCGGCGCTGTGCGCAGCGCCGAGCTCGTTCCCGGTTTCACCAGCGACCTCTTCAGCGCGTTCTACCCGCTGGCGCTCGCCTCGCCTGCCATGAAGGCACTCGAGCTGGAAAGCCACGGGCTGCAGTGGGCACACTCCCCCGCGGTGTACGGCCATGCGCGATCACCGCAGGACACCGACGCTCCGGTCGTCCACCACGATGTCGAGATCACCGCCGCGCGGCTGTCGGAACACGACGCGCGGGACGGCCGCACCTGGTTGCGACTCTTCGAGCAGTGGGAGCGCATTCGCGAGCCCTTCATGAACTCGCTGTTCGGACCGTTTCCACCCGTCGTCCCCGCGGCTCGCCTCGTCCACGCCTTGGGCGTACCCGAGACGCTGCGCTTCGCACGATTCGCCGCCCTCCCCGCCCGCGTGATGGCTCACGAACTCTTCCACAGCGAGGCCGCTCGCTGCCTCCTGCTGGGAAACGCCATGCACGGTGACGTCCCGACCGATGCCCCCGTGAGCGGGATGATGGGCTGGCTGCTCACGATGCTGGCCCAGGACATTGGGTTTCCGACCCCCGTGGGCGGATCCTCTGCGCTGACGTCGGCGTTGATTCGGCGTGGCGCCGCATCGGGTGCGGTGCTGGAGTGCGGTCAGGCGGTCGAGCACATCGAGGTGCGCGGCGGTCGAGCTCGGGCAGTGCACACCGCGGCCGGCGACACGTTTCGGGCGCGCCGAGCGATCGTGGCCGACGTGTCCGCACCGGCGCTCTACGGTTCACTGCTTCCGTACGACGCCGTGCCGCGCCGTGTGCACGACGACTTGCGCACCTTCGAGTGGGACACCCCTGTGGTCAAGGTGAACTACGCGCTCGATCGTAGAATCCCATGGAATTCACCGTCTCTGGCCGATGCCGGCACCGTTCATCTCGGTGCGGACGACAACGGTCTCGTGCATTGGGCAGCCGATCTCACGACCGGAGTCCTTCCCGCGAGTCCGTTCATGCTGTTCGGTCAGATGACCACTGCCGATCGGAGCAGATCACCGGAGGGCACCGAAAGCGCTTGGGCCTACACGCATCTGCCGAGAGGCGTCGTCGACGACGCGGCCGCCGACACCGTGGCGGATCGGGTGGACGAAGTCCTCGACGCCCACGCACCGGGGTTTCTCGATTCGGTCGTCGGGCGGGTCGTACAGCGACCGAGCGATCTGTACGGTGCCGACGCGAATCTGCACGGTGGTGCGGTGAACGGCGGAACCGCACAGCTGCAGCAGCAGTTGATATTTCGACCGACACCGGGTCTGGGTCGGGCGGAGACGCCGGTGGAGGGCCTGTTCTTGGGTTCGGCATCGGCGCACCCCGGTGGCGGAGTGCACGGAGCCGCCGGGCTCAATGCCGCCCGGGCAGCGCTCGGCCAGCGAGGTGTCACCGGCTGGGTGAAGAAGAAAGTCACCGGTTCACTCATCGACATGTTGACCCGGTGACGCCGTTATCGAAGCGAGATCTTTCGTTACCGGTTCGAGACCTCGGACGAGGTCTACCGAAATCGGACACTGACATTGTTGAAAGCACAACAACTCAGCGTCGTGCACCGTACGGGAAGACCGACCGGTCCGAGCGCTTCGGGGAAGAGGTAAAGACATGTTGACCAGCACCGCAACCATGGAACGCTCCCTTCGCGACGACGAAGGCGTGTTCCGACTCGAGACCGTCGTGCGACCGGACCGCCGCAACACGCTGCGCGCGTTCGGCGAACTGGACATGTCCACCCGGGCCGAGTTCGTGCACAGCCTCGACCGCCTGGCATCGGCGTCCGTGCAGGTGACGGTCGACTTGTCGGAGGTCTCGTTCATGTACTCCGGCGTCGCCAACGCGATCATCGATTTCACCTTTGTACATCCGGGCAAGATCGCCGTATTCGCGCCTGCACGCTCGGTCCGCATGGTCCTGGAAGTACTGGGCGCAGGTGACCTGTTCGTCGACACGTTTCGGTCGTGAATCCGACTCGACAACAGGTAACGTCCAAGTTATGTCAGAGGAGCCGACCGGAGGACCGTTCGAGATCGTGGCAGCCGAGCACGACTCGGCCACCGTACTCACCGTTCGAGGCGAGTTGGATCTCGACACCATCCCAGAACTGTCCGCCACCGCGTTTCCCGCGGCCGACAGTGCAGCAGGAGGTCTCGTCGTCGATCTGACCGACGTCAGCTTCCTGTCGTCGAGCGCGATCACTGTGCTGGTGCGAGTGTGCGATCGGCTACCCGATGCCTCACGTATGGCGCTGGTAGCGGTCGACGGAGTCGTGGTTCGTCCGGTGCAGCTCAGCGGAATCGATCGAGTGATGGCGACATTCACGACCGTGCCCGACGCGGTTGCCCACGTTCGGTCGGCTGCTCTCGACGCGGAGGTCGACCGATGACCGACCGATACCGAATCGGGCGACGACGATGACCGAGAGCAGTCTCGCTCCCAGTCGTTGGAGCCACACCGCCCCGGCCGAGCCCGGCGTGGCGACCGTACTTCGGCGCCGGTTGCATCACTGGACTCTCGAACTCGGCGTGAGTAGTGATCTTGTCGACGACATCGTCCTCGGGGTCTACGAGGCACTGGCAAACGTGGTCGAACACGCCTATCACTCGGTGCCCGAGCCAGGGACGATGACGATCACCGCCGCCTACGAACACCGGACGCTGACGGTGACGATCTCCGACACCGGGACGTGGCGTCCACCGACGCCGACGACCAATCGAAGTCACGGCCTGCAACTCGCAGCCGCGGTGGCCGACGACCTCCTGGTCGACCATCGACCCGGTTTCGGCACAGTGGTCACTGCTGTGTGGACCGATCCGATCACAACCGACCACTCGAAACCCGCCACCCGCTCGTCCTGACCGAAGGGAGTCCCCATGTCTGCCACGGCTGCTGATCTACTCGACACTGCACCGTGCGGCGTGTTTTCGGTCGACGTCGCCACTTCGCGAATCCTCTACGCCAACGCGGCCGCCGCTCGGATCACCGCGCGCAGCCGCGAGACGCTCGTCGGAATGTCCGTCACCGACCTGTTCACGGTCGAGTTCGAGCCGATCCTGGCGGCCCTGATGGATGTTGTGTCGACATCGGAATCGGACTCGCCGGTCGGAGCGAACGCGAAGTTGACCGTCGCGTCCGATCCACGCGCCGCGATAGCCGTGTCGATCCTGGCCAACAGTCTGCGCACGGCCGAAGGGGCCGTGACGGTGACGATGACGCTGCACAACGAAACCGAACGCCATGTGCGCGAAAAGGATCTGGTCGACGCCCGCGACAACGCGGAGGCCGCCCAGGACGATGCCGAGGCCGCTCTGGACAGATCGCAGGACGCATTGGGGGCCTCGGAAGAAGCACGCAAGCAGGCCGAGGCGGAGAGAACCCAGGTGCAGATTCTGGCGTCGACGCTGCAACGCACTCTGCTGCCGCCGATCCTGTCGGCTCCGACGGGCATGAACGTGGCAGCGCACTATCACCCCGCATCCATCGACGAGGTCGGTGGCGACTTCTACGACGTGTTTCCGCTCGACAAGCAGACGTGGGGATTCTTCCTCGGTGACGTGAGCGGTAAGGGCGCGGGCGCCGCCGCCGTGACCTCTCTGACCCGGTACACCCTCCGCGCCGCCGCAGTGTTCGACCGCAACCCGATCTCGGTGCTCGAAAACCTCAATACCGTTCTGCACCACGAGTTCCACGGAGACGATCCACGTTTCTGCACGGTGGTTTTCGGCACCATCACCCCGGGACCGGACGGCGCAAAGGTGGAACTCGCCAGCGGCGGACATCCGCCGGCACTGCGTATCACGCACGACGCCGTCGTCGACTTCGTCGACACCACAGGTGGCCAGTTGGTCGGAGCGTTGGCCGAGCCGCACTTCGCATCGGCATCGGTGACCCTGCGCCCCGGCGACGTCATGGCGTTCTACACCGACGGATTGACCGAAGCGATCGTCGGGCCCGGGCGGACGCGCTTCGACGACGACGGTGGCCTCGAATCCTTCGCTGCGAGAAAGGGTGCGACCACTGCACCGAAGATCGTCGACGATCTCACGTCACTGTTGGCATCCTTCGGGGACGGCCTGCAGGACGACGTCGCACTGCTCGCCTTCGAGGTACCCCGGCCCGAGGCCGACTCGTAGCAATCGACGCCGGAGCCGCGAGTTCGCTCACCGAGCGAAATCGCGGTACTCGGTGCATCGCATTCGACTCCGCGCCATTGTCACGCTTGCGCAGCGAGCGCGCGTCCGGCCTGCCGGCCGCCGAAGATGCACCCACCCAGGAACGTTCCCTCCAACGAGCGGTACCCGTGCACACCGCCGCCACCGAACCCGGCGATCTCACCTGCCGCCCACAATCCGTCTATCGCCTGTCCGTCGCCGTCGAGGACACGGCCCTGCAGGTCGGTTTGAATGCCGCCCAATGTTTTTCGCGTGATGATGTTCAACCGCACGGCAATCAGCGGACCCGATTTCGGATCGAGAATCTTGTGCGGTGAGGCGGTACGCGCGATGCGCTCTCCCCGCGATCGACGCGAATTGTGGATCGCGGAGATCTGCAGGTCCTTGGTGAACGGGTTGTCGACCTCACGGTCGCGGGCCTCGATCTGCCGCTTCAGATCGGCGAGGTCGATCAGATCCTCGCCGGAGACCCTGTTCATTCCCTGGACGAGTTGGGCGAGGGTGTCGGCGACGACGAAATCCTCTCCGTTCTTCTTGAACGCCTCCACCGGTTCGCTGGCACCGGGCAACACCCGGCCGAGAACGAGCTTGAGGTTCTTTCCGGTGATGTCCGGGTTCTGCTCCGATCCCGAGAGTGCGAACTCCTTCTCGATGATCTTCTGCGTCAGAACGAACCAGGAGTACTCGAATCCACTGTCCTGAATGGCTTTCAACGTGCCGAGAGTATCGAACCCCGGAAAGTTCGGAACCGGGAACCGTCGCCCACGCGCATCGAACCACATGGACGACGGGCCGGGAATGATTCTGATTCCGTGGTTCTTCCAGATCGGATTCCAGTTCTTGATGCCTTCGGTGTAATGCCACATGCGGTCTTTGTTGACCAGACGGCCACCGACTTTCTCGGTGATGCCGAGCATGCGGCCGTCGACGTGTTCGGGGACTCCCGAGATCAGGGACTTCGGAGCCGTTCCCAGCCGTGCCGGCCAGTTCTCCCGCACCAGGTCGTGGTTGGCTCCGATGCCGCCCGCAGTGACGAGCACGGCCCCGGCACGCAACTCGAACTCACCCACCTCGACGCGGCTACTGGCCGAACCTCGCTCCGCGGCACTGGGTTCGAGAAGTGCGCCGCGGACTCCCTCGACTGTGCCGGCACTGACGATGAACTCGTCGACGCGGTGACGAAAACCGAAGCGCACCAACCCTTTGTCAGCGGCCTCACGTACGCGTCGCTCGAACGGCGCAACGACCCCTGGACCGGTACCCCAGGTCAGATGGAACCGCGGAACCGAATTGCCGTGCCCCTCGGCGAGGTAGCCACCACGTTCGGCCCACCCGACGATGGGAACCCACCGCACACCCTGCGCGTGCAGCCAGGACCGCTTCTCCCCCGCCGCGAAATCGAGGTACGCGCGCGCCCACCGATGGCCCCAGTAATCCTCGCCCGCGGGATCGTCGATGCCGCGGTCGAAGGTCGCGGTTCCGAGCCAGTCCTGCCACGCAAGCTCCGCGGAATCCTTGATGCCCATGCGTCGCTGCTCCGGGGTGTCGACCATGAACAGACCGCCCAATGACCAGAACGCTTGGCCGCCCAGGTTCTGCTCGGGCTCCTGGTCGAGGAGCAGCACCCGCTTTCCGGCATCGGCCAGTTCGGCGGTCGCCACCAGTCCGGCCAGGCCTGCACCCACCACGATCACGTCTGCGTCCATTGCCCCACTGTGCTGTCGTCGGTGCCGGATCTCAAGGAAACCGCCTCAAATGACTATAGGATTTATCAGATACTGACAAAGAGTGGGGAGGTAGGTCGATGTACCCAGCGCGGGTCGCCGTAGTCGCGAAGATCGAATCGGAGCTGGGTCCCGTCGTCGCATCCGCAGTACACGCGATTCGCGCCGCGATCCCGGTCTACCGATCACTGCAGGGTGCGCAGTTGGCCGATGTCGAGGCCATCGCATATTGGTCGCTGAGGCGGTTGATGGCCCTGTGGGCGCATGGCGATCGGACCATCGACGACCGTGACCACAGTAGATTCCGCGCGATAGGTGCCGCGCGCGCAGCGGACGGGCGCCCGCTGGCCGATGTGCTGCGTGCGTATCGAGTCGCGTCGAGCGTGTTCGTTCGGCACGTGACAACCGAGTATCTCGATGTACTCGAACCACCGGACATTGCCGAACTCGGCCTCGGCGTGCTCGACGCCATCGACGCAATCTCCGAGGAAATCATCGGCGCGTACGTCATTGCGCGCGAACAGCTCACATCCAACCGTGCGCAGGCGCATGCCGCGCTGCTCGACGACCTGCTGGCTGCCAGACACAACTCACCCGGGACGGTGTCGGATCGTTCTCGCGAACTCGACCTGAAGCTGCCCACGCACCCGAATCTGCTTGTGGTGCAATCGACAGATCCGGGCCGACCCATGTCCGACGACACCGTCGAATCGCTGGCCCTCGCAGTAGGACTCGTTCCGCCGGACCGCACCGCACCGTCGGGTCAGCGGAGCCACTTGTGCACTCGGCGCGAGCAACGCGCGATCGTGCTGTTGCCACCATCGATCCACCGCGCCGAGGCGGACCTCGCGTGTCGAGATCTGATGCTGCGCGGATGCCTAGTGGAGAGATCCACCATTGCCGGTATCAGCAGTTCGTGGCGACTCGCATCGGAGGCTCTGGATACTGCACCGGATCACGCGTTCGACGACCGGGCACTGCTCGATCAGGGTGACGGTCAGCTGCTGGCACTGCTGACCGCGCGCCCCACCGCGGACACGAACGAGGTGGTACGTAGCGTGCTCGGTCCGCTGGCCGAGGCGGCGAACGAACATATTCTGCAAGGCCTTTCGGCCTTCATCGCCACCGGTACGGCAACGGCTGCCGCCACCCGACTACAGGTACACCCGCAGACTCTGCGCTACCGACTGCGCCGAGCCCAGGAACTGACCGGCCGAGATCCCCGATCTGCGTGGCATCGCCTCGCGTTGGACACTGCGATTCAACTGCGGCAACTCGGGTGATCCGATCTTCGGCAATGCCGGGCACATCGAAAACCCGGACACCCATGCATGAACCCATACGCGGTCTCGTCACCTGAATGGGACGGTGGTCGAGCGATTCAGTTGATGTTCCACGACTCGACAGCATCGAGTCGCCGGCCGTCGGAGTCGTACGTGTAGAAGCCTTCACCGTCCCCGAGACCGGTCTTTCCCGCGTCGATACCCTTTTGCAGTATGTCGGCAAATTTGACCTGATCCTCGCCACCGTGTGCGCGCGCGATATGTGCAGCGACGTTGAAGCCGACAGTGTCGTATATCTGGAACGGACCGGCGGGTGCCCCGGTGGCTATGCGCCACACGTTGTCGATGTCCGCCGGATTGGCAACCCCGCCGACGTAAAGGTTGGCTCCTGCTTGCAGAAGCGGGATCAGAAGACTGTTCAGCACGTATCCCGGAATTTCCTTACGGACCGGAACGGGGACGAGACCGATCTCCGCCGCAAAGCTCAATACGACATCGAAGTAGACAGGATCTGTTGCAGCAGTTGCCATCACCTCACCGGTGTTGTACCGCCACACGAGATTGGCGAAGTGCAATGCAAGAAACTTTTCCGGCCGCCCGGTGGCCTCGGCGAAACTGCTGGGCAGTAGCGACGACGAGTTGGTCACGAAGATAGTTTTCGGCGGAGCGGACGCGCCGATAGCCGACCAGACCTTCTTCTTCAGGTCGAGATCCTCCGGAACTGCTTCGATCACCAGGTCGGCGTCCGAAACGGCCTCGGCGACGCTGGTGGTGGTCGTGATGGATTCGATGGCCTTGTCGAATCGCTCCTCGTCGAAAGTCTTCAGGTCACGCTTGTAGTATCCGCGCATCCATTCCCAGCGACCCGGCAGCTTGGCAAGCAGTTCGTCGGAAATGTCGTATCCCACAACGGTTTTTCCGTGGTAGGCGGCCTGCATCATGATCTGCGAACCGAGCACTCCGGTTCCGAATACGGTCACGTTATCGACTTCGGTCATGGACGACACACTTCCCTCTATGGAGTCACTGGTTTCCCGCTCTCCAAGTTCTACCGCTGAGCGCGGAGCCATCGTCTCGTGGGGTCCAACAGTGGACCGACTCGACCGACGACAGCGCTTTACACTCCACAGGATCGACGGTTCACGCATACTCGAACGATGGCTGTCGATCCCCGCGGAAGAGACCTGAAGCGCTACCTCGAAGAAGATCCCGGCGGTCCGGTGGTGATGCTCAACCTGCTTCGGTTTGCCGAGGGTGGTCGCGACTCCTACGCGGAATATGCGAAAGCACTGGACGAGACTTTCCTCCCGCGCTACGGCGCGACGGTGCTGTACGCGGGCGACGGTTCGACCGCACTTGCCGCCGAGGACGGACAGGACTGGGATGCAGTGCTGCTGGTCCAGTACCCGTCACGTAAGGCGTTCAGCGAGATGGTGGCCGATCCCGAATATCAGACGGTGACGGCGTTACGGACCGCCGCGTTGAAAGAGGCGGTTCTGCAGGCCACCATTCCGTGGTCGTGAATTCGACCTTCGGCTTCGCATCGTGTTCGCGAAGAGGGACCTCACGGCGTTGCGAGCAACTTACTGCGGAACAGGTCGAGCACCTGGTCCAAAGCCTGCCGTGTCGGCTGCCCTGGTTCGTCGATGAGTCCCTCCGTGACAACGGAATGCGGCGGTCCGAAGGCTTCCGGGTTGAACGAGGAGTCGGGCAGTTCCACCGAGACGAATGCGTCGCCGAGCTGCTCTCGCAGCCATTGGAATCGCACAGGCGGGCACATCTTGTCGCCCTCGAAGCGCATCCCCAGGACCGTGAGCTCTCCTGCTGCACAACGGCTTTTCACCTTGTCGAGATCGCCCGGGGTGATATCGATGGATCGGGCGCGAGACTTCGATGCCGCGAACGGAAGCGACGGCTGCGAGAGCACCGGTGCGATCAGACGGTCGTCCGCCGCCATAGCGAGAGCGAATCCGCCGGTGAAGCACATTCCGATGGCACCGACGCCCGGTCCGCCGCAGCGCTCGTGCTCCTGCGCCGCCAGAGCCCGCAACCACACCACGATGCGCGACGACTTGCCGGTGGCGAGGATGGTGAATTCGCGACTGATGCACGCCGGCACCATGGCGCGGGACATGGTGGCAACGGTGCCGAGCGCTCCCATCGGCGCGGCCAGGGGATCCTTGCCGTCGACTCCGAACAGGTGCGGAACGACGGCCGTACAACCGATTCCGGCGACGGTTCTCGCGAAGTCCGCGACCCTGGGAGTGATGCCCGGCATCTCCGACATCACGATCACAGCCGGTCCGGTTCCGATGCGATACACGGGCGCTGTCCGCCCGTCCGCGGTGAACTCGGTTCGCTCGAAGTCGGCCAGAGTGTCATCGGTCATGGGAGTGCGTCCTTCTGCCAAGGGTTCACCGCGCCGAGCCGACGCTTGCGATCAAAGCTAGATCATCGCGGATCGACACGACGTCGATCGAACACGTGTCGCCTGCGCAATCACCACGAGTCCGTGTCGGCCAGAATGGTCACACCTAGCGCGACGAAAAGCGTGGCACCGGCCGCAACTCCGAACAGACTCGCGGCAGGCGCACCCGCACGTCGGCCGAGCACGCTCGCCGCGACATCGAGGGCATCGATCCCGACCCCGGCCGCTACCGCTGCCTTGCGAACCTCCGAGGACGGGTGATGCAAGGCCATTCCGAGTGCCACATCGCGCACTCCGAACAGGCGGGTCGCCACCCCCGCGCTTCCGGGTTCGCGCATGGGTCCGAGACCGAAGGCGCGCCACGAGTGCGCAGGGCTCACCCACGACACCAATCCGGCAGCCGATCGCAGAACCGAGAGTGCGAGCAACGGGGTGGACTGTGAACGCATAACGTCTCCTCAGGTTTTGTAGTGGTTACTACACCGACGCTACCTGTAGTGGCCACTACAATCAAGGTGTGGCCACCAAACATTCGCGCGAAGAGATGCTGTCCGGCGCATTGGACGCCGCCCTGGAAGGCGGCCTGAGCCGCTTGACCTTCGGCCGACTCGCGTCGCGTCTGCAGATCAGCGATCGCATGGTCGTCTACTACTTCCCCACGAAGGACGACCTCGTGACGTCCGTTCTGTCGGTGGTGGGAGACCGATTGCAGCACGTGCTGGCCGCGGCGTTCTCGACGCCGATGAACGACCACCGCTCCCTCGTCGCGGCGGCATGGCCGGTCGTGGCAAAACCTGAATACGATCCGTTGTTCGGTCTGTATTTCGAGGCGATCGGACAAGCCACTGCAGGATTGGAGCCCTACCGGTCGGTGGCCTCACTCTTGGTGGAGGGCTGGATCGAGTGGCTCAGCGGCTTTGTCGTCGGTAGTCCGGACCATCGACGGATGGAGGCCACAGCTGCAGTGGCACTGCTCGACGGCCTGCTGCTCATGCGTCTGTTGGGAGGCACCGATCTCGCCGCCACGGCATCGACGTCTCTGCTGCACTCCGGTGGATCCACGAAGGAACGACCGAGTTCATGACGACGTCTGTTCTTCGATCGGCGACTGGAACGACCACAGATGTCCCTCGGGATCGCGCACGCTGTATTCACGAACGCCGTAGGGCATGTCGGTGGGCGGGTAGTCGATCGATGCCCCGGTTGCCGCCACGCGAGCGTGGTGGGCATCGACGTCGTCGACGAGGATCGCAAGCGACGCGGTGACCGATCCGGTTGTCAGCGGCGACACCATCCGAAACTCGGGGGCCTCGCGGTGAAGCCAGACCACACCGTCACCGGCATGCACTTCACCGTGTACTGCTCTGTCGCCGTCGTATTCGATGGGTCCGGGAGCCAGTCCGAACACGTCGACGAGGTAGGAATGCGCTGCTGCGATGTCACGATAGACCAGCAACGTGGTGCGTCTGGTGACTGCCGGCTCCTCGGTCGACAGACCCGAGAGCAGGTCCAACAGCGCGTCGTCGCCGAGGAGAGCACCGTGCAGTAGCCGGTCCTCGACCGCCCGAACCCGCTCTCGCACACGAGCGAGCTCGGCCATCTGCCGGTCCAGGTCGGCCAGATGCTGCCGACTCAGGTGCAGGAGATCCGCTGCGTCCGGATCCACATCGCCCAGCTGGGTGCCCAGTTCACGGAGCAGTCGAATCCGGTACAGCCGGTCGAGGTCACGCCCGTCGTAGCGACGCCTGCCCCCTCCGTCTCGGACGGGAGCGAGCAAACCGAGTTCTTCGTAGTAGCGCAACGTACGCTCGGTGACGCCGGTTCTGCGGGCCACGTCACCGATGCCCCATGTGCTGGAATCGCTGCTGTTCATGCAGGCAACGGTAGAACCTCACGCCACGTCAGGAGCAAACTCGGCCGGTTCGGATCACACGTCTTCGAGTCGAATTCCCTTGGTTTCCTTCATGAAGAAGCAGGCGACACCGGTCAGAGCGGCCAGGAACATGATGTACACACCGAACACCCAGCCCAAGTCGAGGCCGAGGAAGAGCTGGTTGAGATACGGCGCAGTTCCGCCGAACACCGCTACCGAGAACGAATAGGCGAATCCGATTGCCTGCGTGCGGAGTCGGGTGGGAAAGCTCTCCGAGAGAGTCGAGGAAAGGATGGATGCCGGGACGGCGATGACGAGCAGCGCCACCGTCGACGGGAGCAGCAGTGACCACCATTGCGTCGAGATCATCATCGTCAGCGGGATCTGCAGCACGAACATCAGCACGGCGAAGGCGGCCAGCATCGGCCGTCGACCGATCGAATCCGAGAGACGACCGAAGAACGGCAGGGACACCAGCGCAATCAACTGAGCGACGACGAGCATCCAGTACGCGGTGTCCGGGTTCATCCCCCGCTGCGTGATGGCGAACGTCGAGACGTAGGAGGTCCAGGTGTAGTGCGCCGCAGTGATTCCCGACGTCATTCCGATCATCAGCACGATCGCCTTGACGACGGTCTTGCGTGCGATCGGTGCCTGTTCCACCTTGTTCTGCTCCGAATCGAAGACCTCGCTCTCGTCCATGTTCTTGCGCAGGTAGAGCGCGAACAACGCCAGGAGTGCGCCCAGCAGGAACGGGATACGCCAACCCCACTGGCCGACAGCCGATTCCGACAGCGTCGAGGTGATGACGCCACCGACCGTGTACGCCAGAGCCGACCCGCCGAAGATAGCGACGAACGCGACGCTTCCCCACATGCCCCGACGGTTCGGCGGTGCGATCTCGCCGACGTAGGAGTACGCCGTCGCCGACTCACCGCCGTGCGCGAATCCCTGCATGACGCGTGCGAGCAAGAGCAGCACCGAGGCCCAGGCACCGATCGCACCGTAGGTGGGCATGATGCCGATCAGCAGGCTGCCGGTCGCCATCATGAGCATCGTGGTGACGAGAACGAACTTGCGGCCCTTCTTGTCCGCGATCCGGCCGAACACGATGCCGCCGAGGGGCCTCATCAGGAATCCGACGGCGAACACTGCCAACGTCGACAGCAGTGCCGAGACCGGATCTGCCTGGCTGAACATCGCCGCCGCGATGAACGGTGCGAACACCGCGTAGGCGCTCCACTCGTACCATTCGAGAACGTTGCCTACGGTGCTGGCGAACAACGATTTCTTCCGCGAGGAGATATCGGGTGCCGAGCGGGTATCGCGTGATGATCCGACGGTCATGGAGTGTCACTTTCGGTCGAATGAGTTTGCACTGGAACAGGTTTGAGTGCTGCACGCCGAATCTTCCCGGTCTGGGTCTTGGGAAGTTCGTCGATGATGTGAATGACCTTCGGGCGTTTGTAGGCCGCCAGTCGGTCGCGCGCGAAGTCCACCAGCGCATCCGGCGTCACCGTGGTGCCGTTGCGCAGGGATACGTAGGCCACCACCGATTCGCCCTGGTAGTCGTCGGGCCTGCCCACCACGGCGGCCTCGAACACCGCGGGATGTTCGTAGAGGGTGTCCTCGACTTCTCGGGGCCAGACCTTGTACCCCGACACGTTGATCTGATCCTTGAGCCGGTCGACGAGATACACCCATCCGCCGTCGTCGATGATCGCCACGTCTCCCGTACGAAGTCGACCTTCGGGCATCGTCGACGCGGTCGCATCGGGATTGCGCCAGTAGCCCGAGACCACCTGCGGACCCGAGATCTCCAGTTCCCCCGCGATTCCCGCGGCCGTCGGCTCCCCGGAGGAGTCCAACGTACGCAACGTCACTCGCGGCAACGGTAGCCCGACGGACAGCGACCCACTGGCGGAGTCCACCGGCGCTCGGGCGCCGGGCGGCACCGCGATGACGCCCGCTGTCGTTTCGGTCATGCCGTACGCGTTGTGGATGTAGCACCCGAATGCGGACTCGAAAGCGGTGACCGATGCGGGCGGGATGGGCGCGCCGCCGGAGTACAAGGCTTTCACCGACTCGAAGTGGGCACGCGTCGCATCTGCAGTCTCGGAGATCGCGTTGAACACCGTGATCGACCCGATGGTGTACGTGACGCGGTGCTCGACGAAGGCGTCGAGAGTGACTGCCGCATGGAAACGGTGAGCGAAGACGAGCACACAGTCGCGTATCAGAGCAACCGCCGCGTCGAGCATCGCGCCGGTGATGTGAAACAGCGGCGCGACGGCGAACACGACGTCCCCGTCGGCGAGACCGGCCCGTTCCCCGAAATCCAGAGCCGTCGCAAATGCGTTCGCATGCGAGATCTGCGCACCCTTCGGCGGTCCCGTGGTTCCGGACGTGTAGGCCAGGAGCGCGAGATCGTCCGGGTGCGGGGCGAATTCGGGAATGGACCGGCCACGGTACAGATCGATCAGGCCCATCAGATCGTCGTCGGGCCGGGGGGTCACGCGAGACGTCGAAGAGAAGACGCGCGGGTCGTTGCGAGTCTGCAGGTCCAGTCCACTGGTGCTCACGAGTAGCCGAACCGTACTACCCCGCAGTGTCGAACCGAGGGCTTCGAGATCTTGTTCGTCGCAGACGAGCGCGATCGGTTCTGCGTCGTCGATCAGCGTTCGCAGTTCGCGATTGCGGTACATCGGGTTGAGGATCAACGCGACCGCCCCGATCTTCCACAGCGCGAGAAAGGTCAGGGGGTACTGCGGAATGTTCTGCAGATAGATGCCGACACGGTCGCCGCGCGTCACTCCGCGGTCGATCATGGCGGCCGCAAGGGCGTCGGATGCCTCGTCCGCCTCGCGGGCGGTGAGCACGGTGTCGAAGTACGCCAGCGCCGGCCGGTCCGGGGCATCGGACACTCTCCTACGCCATCCATCGAGGACGGTTGCAGGCCCGATCGCTCTGTCGAGGGTCATGGACGGCCCTTTCGGTTGACCGGAATCTCGGCCCAGGAGGACCGACCGAACACTCGCTCGGTGAAGGTGTTCACAGTGTTGCGGATCACAACTTCGGTGTCAACCCGGTGCGTAGCGGCCGGCGACACCCCGGTCGACCTCTACGGTAAGCGCATGACCGCGACCCGCATCTGGCGCACGTACGAGGGATCGAACCTCTCCCCAGCATTGGCGTCGGCGTTGAACACGTTCGTCGAGCAGGGGTACCACGGCACATCGGTGCGGCAGATCGCTGCAGGTGCCGGCCTGTCCGTTCCCGGCCTGTACCACCACTTTCCATCGAAGCAGGCGCTGTTGGTCGGCATCATGGACGCGTCGATGGACGAACTGCTGGATCGGACTCGATCGGCCGAGAACGAAGCAGGGCCGTTGCCGAGCGATCGGTTCGACGCGGTCGTGGAGTCCCTGCTGCTGTTCCACATTCACCGACGCGACGCCGCCTTCGTGTGTTCGACGGAGATTCGCAGCCTCGAATCCGCGAATCGCGCCGCATACATCGCGAAGCGGGACGAGGAACAACGAGTGCTCGACGCCATCGTCGTCGACGGCGTCGAGTCCGGCGTCTTCGACACTCCGCACCCGGCGGATGCCAGCCGAGCCGTCACGACGATGTGCGTCGGTGTCGCAACGTGGTATCGACCCGACGGGCCGCTGTCTCCGAGCGAGCTGGTGGCGGTGTATCTCGACATTGCCCGTCGTACGGTCGGAGCTACGACCGGCGGGCCGGAGTAGCTGCCCCGGAATCCTTGACCCGATCGAGTGATTGTGCCAACCTTCCAGTGACCGAGCGAGTGTTCGGTCGGCACCGGAATGGGAGCGCATCGTGGCCATCGATCTGACATTCGACCCCGACATCGAGAAGTTGATCGAGAGGACACGCACGTTCACTCGCGAACACGTGCTTCCCATCGAGGACAGATTTCTGGGGAACGTCGCCGATGCCGGCGGCGACCGACTTCGCGTCGAGATGCAGGCGGCCGCCAAGGATGCCGGCGTGTTCGCCCCACATGCCCCCGTCGAATACGGCGGCCACGGTCTGTCCATGAGTGACCGCGCTCCGGTGTTCGAGGAAGCCGGTTATTCACTGTTCGGCCCCATCGCGCTGAACCTCGGTGCGCCCGACGAGGGCAACGTCCACATGCTCGCGCACATCGCGTCGGCGGCACAGAAGGAGCAGTTTCTCGCCCCCCTGGCGCGCGGTGACATGCGCTCGGCTTTCGCGATGACCGAACCCGCACCGGGTGCCGGTTCCGATCCGTCGGCCCTGACCACCGCGGCGGAACAGGTCGAGGGCGGCTGGAAGATCAACGGACACAAGTGGTTCATCACCGGTGCCGATGGTGCCGGGTTCTTCATCATCATGGCTCGCACCTCCGGTAAGCCCGGCGATCGAGGCGGAGCGACGATGTTCCTCGCCCCCGCCGACACTGTGGGCATCACGGTCGGCCGACATATCGGCACCCTGGACAAGGCCATGATCGGCGGTCACTGCGAGGTGTTCTTCGAGAACGTGTTCGTGCCCGACGAGAACGTGCTCGGAGCCGTCGACGAAGGATTCGCCTACGCCCAGGTACGTCTGGGCCCCGCCCGCATGACTCACGTGATGCGGTGGCTCGGAGCTTCCAGGCGGGCCCACGACATCGCCGTGGCGCAGGTCGCTCAGCGCGAGGGATTCGGCGGCAAGCTCGGCGATCTCGGCATGGTGCAGAAGATGGTCGCGGACAACGAGATCGACATCGCGGCGACCCGCGCACTGCTGATCAAGGCTTGCTTCGAGCTGGATCGGGGTGGGCACGCGAGCAACGAGACCTCCATTGCCAAGACGTTCGCCGCCGAGGCGATCTTCCGCATCGTCGACCGCAGCATTCAGATGTGCGGGGGGCTCGGCGTATCGGACGATCTTCCGCTGGCGAGGCTCTCACGCGAGGTGCGTCCGTTCCGTGTGTACGACGGCCCGTCCGAGGTACACCGCTGGGCCATCGCCAAGCGGACGATCGGTGCAGCCAAGCGCGCAGCGCGGGAGGCACAGTCGTGAGCGAACTTCCGGGCATGAATCGCGATGCGCTCGAGCAGTTCCTGCGAGGGAACGGCATCGAGGTCGACGGTGAACTGTCGGTCGAGATGATCAGCGGGGGTCGCTCCAATCTCACCTACAAGGCATTCGACGACTCCTCGACATGGGTTGTTCGCCGCCCTCCCACGAGTGGGCTCACCCCCTCGGCGCACGACATGGCCCGCGAGTGGGCCGTCACGGAAGCGCTTGCATCCACCGACGTTCCGGTCGCCGGGACCATTGCGTTCGATCGAGACGGCTCGGTGCTCGGTGCACCCATGACCGTCGTCGACTTCGTACCCGGCCGAGTCGTTCGTAGCCGCGAGGATCTTCGCGATCTGACGGATGCGCAGGTCACCGAGAACGCCGCCGAGTTGGTCCGAGTGCTCGCCAGGCTGCATGCGGTCGATCCCGACTCTGTGGGCCTCGGCAGCTTCGGCCGTCCCGACGGGTTCGTCTCGCGACAGGTCGCGACGTGGGCTCGGCAGTGGGAACGAGTCAAGACTCGTGATCTACCCGACGTCGAACGATTGCATCGTGCGCTGGAAGCAGCAGTACCGGCGGGATCTGCGTCGTCCATCGTGCACGGCGACTATCGCGTCGACAACACCATTCTCGACGCACATGACGTCGGTTCCGTTGCCGCGGTGGTGGACTGGGAGATGTCCACGCTCGGCGATCCGCTGACCGACGTGGCGCTGATGTGCATCTACCGCCAACCGGTCTTCGATGCGGTCCTCGGCGCGGACGCTGCCTGGACGAGCGATCGGTACCCCTCCGCGGCAGACCTCGCGCAACACTACGCAGTGGAATCCGGTCGGGAGCTTCATGATTGGGGCTTCTACCTCGCCCTCGCCAATTTCAAACTCGGAGTGATCGGCGAGGGAATCACCTACCGTGCGCTGTCGGGCTCCGACACCGGGGCCGGTGCAGGCAAGGCCGCCGAGGCCACCGGGGAGTTCATCGCGGCCGGGCTGCGAGCACTCGCAGGAACCACCGACTGACGCGAACCCCGCTGTCAGGCAGGTTCTCTCATCACACCGACGTGGCGGACGGTGCCGGACACACCCGGAAGCTCCTGTGGCTCGGACCAGGTGTTCAGCCCGTCCGTGCTGTCGGAGTAGAAGTACTTTCGGTTGGTGTAGTCGTCGTAGTACAACCGCCAGGTGCCGTCGGGCAACTCGATGACTGCCGGGCCTTCTTTCAGTGGTCCGAAATCGCGGGTGGGAACGACGGTGTACGGCCCGATCAACGACGGTGCCGTCCAGTGCTCGATGACCTTGTGGGTCTCGTTCTTGGTGAACGCGTGGTAGGTCGGCCCTACCTTGACCACCGTGGTGTCGATGTGGTCCGCTCCGATGCCGACGAACGGAACCGGGAAGCTCCACATCCTCAGGCCTGGATCCATGGCCGTCATCAGATACGGCACGAACCCTCCGCCGGTCGACAGGGAGACGATGACGCTGACGCGGTCACCCTCGACGAACCACTCGGGTGCCCATGCCTTCGTGGTGAACGGAGACAACGACGGTCCGTCCGAGAAGCCGGCCGATCCGCTGAATCCGGGAGGGCTGGCAGATCCGGTTCCGGCTCCGGTGCCCGGAAGGAAAGCACAGCAGAACGGGATCGGGAAGTTCTGCAGGAACGTCCAGTTCACGCGGTCACTGCTGCGCGCGAAGCCGATGTTCGCACCGCCGCCGGTCGTGTACGTCACGTAGTACATCCCGTCGGTTTGCCGGAAGATGCTCGCGTCGCGCACCACCCCGGACGGAGGTCGGTACGCCGATGTCTGCAGTGCTGCGAAATCGGTACCGTCGCTGGATTGGTAGACATCCATGTCTCGATCACTGTCGTTGCTGAACGCCACCATCGTGTAGCGCCACGCGGAGGGTGCAGCGCCACCTGTCCCTGCGGCGGAGAACAGCAGTCCGGCGACAGTCAGGATCACCATCGGGACGACGAACAGGAACCTGCGTGCGGTGAATGTCACCGAGGAAGTATGTCCGACCCGTACGCACCATGCGTAACTTTGGTAACAGCTACAACAGATCGTTACCGATGTTGTTATGAATGCGAAATGTACTGGGTTGCGGGCTTGGCCTGGTACATCTCGTGATCGGCATCGTCGAGTATGTCCAGTGCACTTCGGGTGTCGTCGCGGTCGACGGTGACGACACCGATGCTCGCCGTCACCGTCAACACTCGTCCCGCGGCGGTGATGGGCGTGGCCAGTTCGGCACGAACGTCGTCGGCCTCGGTACCGACGCACCGCGAAACGACCGCCACGAACTCGTCACCCCCGATACGACCCACGAAGGCATCGGCCGGGAGCGCGCGTGTCAGTCGGTCTGCGACCACCCCCAGAACGGCGTCGCCGACAGTATGACCGTGCAGATCGTTGATGGTCTTGAAGTTGTCGAGGTCGATGAACAGCACGGCCATGGAGTCCTCGCGATCGGGCTTGGCCAGCTGTTCGTCGAGGCGAGCCAGAATCAGGGGCCTGTTCGGCAGACCGGTCAGGTCGTCATGCGTCGCAGCATGCTCGAGCTTCATGCTCATCCGATAGGTGTCGGTGATGTCGACGAACGTCGCCACCACGGAGGGATTCGGGTCGACCGGGGTGAGCATCGTCGCCGTCAAGGACAACCAGAAGTTCCGACCGTCTCGGCGACGCTCGACCCCGATCACCGCCTGGCAGGGCTCACCGGTTTTCCTGGTGACGGCGACCGGATGCTCGAACGGGTGAATCGGCTCTTCGTCGGTGCCGTACACCCGAAACGGAAGAACCGATGCCTGTCCTGCGGTCGCCAACCCGACCTGGATGTCGAGAATGGTCTTCGCAGCCAGGTTCGCCGATTCGATACGGCCGGTGTGATCGAGAACGACGACACCGGCCTCCAGCGATTCCACGACCGCGGTGAAATGATCCTCGACTCTGCGTACTGCGCTCTGGTCGGCGCAGACCAACACGTAACCGTCGGGCATCTGGGCAGCCGACACGATCACCGCAAGCGCCGTCCCGTCGGCATGTCGATGGGAATCCGTCAGTCGGCCGCCGACAGCGAGAATCGCGGCCGGATCGCAGGGCACCCCGACGGCCGCCGACACGTCACGGCCGAGCACGTCCGCTGCCGGTCGACCGTAGACCGACTCCGCAGCGGGATTCCAGCTCGACACCAGACCGTCGGCGGACACACCGATGATGGCATCGCTGACGTGCTCGACCAGAGCGGCTTGCTTCTGCAGCGCCTTCTGCGCCGCCTTGTGTTCGGTGAGATCGCGAAGAATGACCTGAAACGCCGGCTCACCGTTCCACACCGTGCGCACCGATACCGCTTCCATCGCCAGTGTCGTCCCGTCGAGGGCCAGCACCGTCGCTTCCGACGCGGCGCTGGCGGTGCCGTGTGTGTCGAGCGCGGCGATCCGCGCGAGCATGGGGCCCACCGATTCGGCGGCGATGAACTTCGTGATCGGATGCCCGATGACGTCTGTTGCTGCCTCGGCACGCAGAAACCGCATCCCGGCAGGGTTGAGGTAGACGAGGATGCCTCGTCGATGGACACCGATGGCGTCCGGCGAATGTTCGACGAGAACCCGGTAGCGATCGGCGAGCCCGGGCAACGCGGGACTCGATCGGGGGTCGCCGACGCCATCACGCTCCCCTGGAGCCATGCTCGGTCCTCGCGATCGTAGACGGACGGTCAACACCCGATTGAACCACTTACGAACGTGCCGTTGGCGACTCATGTCTGTTTTGAGCTTTATGTCCGGTTTCTCGGCTGGACCTGACGCCTGTTTGCGGGGCTAAATCGAGGAGCGAGCCGAATCCGGTTCGCGTAACTCGACAAGAAACGGATTTCGACGTGAGCTCTCTCGGCATCGACATCACCGGTATCGGCGCACTGTCCGGCTACGGCTGGGGCGCAGCCGCCCTCTGGGACGGCCTGTCCACGGGCAAGGCGGCGGCCACGCTGCACCACGACCACACCCGACCGGGGCAGAACCCGGTGTGGCTGGCGAAAGTCCCCGACGGCGGGGACCGGAGCGATGGCACCAGCCGATTCGGGCGGGCACTTCGCGGGGCAGCGCGGGAGGCCATCGACGACGCGATGGCGCGGGGCTGGCAACCCGGTCGACGAGTGGGTCTCATCCACGCCGTCGTTCTGGGTGAAGTGGACGAGTGGCGCAACTTCTATCTGCACGACGGCGGCGAACGCCGGGTTCGCGACTATCTCACGCTGATGCCGTCGACTCCGGTGTCCCTACTGATGCAGGAATACGGCTTTCACGGGCCGGCCATGAATGTCTCGGCGATGTGCGCGTCGGGCAATGCAGGGCTGCTCACCGCCAAGATGTGGCTCGATACCGGGTTCGTCGACGACGTGGTGTTCGTGGCCACCGATCTGTCTCTGACTCCGGAGAACATCGACCACTTCGTGAAACTGGGCGTCGGCATCGTGGACGTGGAGCCCCAGGACGGCTGCCGCCCCTTCCAGGAAGGCAGCCGCGGGTTCGGAATGGGTGAGGCTGCAACGGCATTCGTTCTGTCGACGCGAAGCTCGGCCTCGTACGCGCGGGTACTGGGCGGTTCGATGACACACGACGCGTTTCATGCCACCTCGATCGACCCTGCGCTCACCCAGGTGCGGGCCTGCTTCGAGCAGGCGTTGGTCGACGCCGACGTCACTGCCCGGCAGGTGCGGTATCTCAACGCTCATGGTCCCGGCACCGCACAGTGCGATGCGGCCGAAACTGCGATGTTGGAGACGGTGCTTCGATCCCACGCACAGGTGTACTCGGTGAAGCCACTGACGGGACATTGCCAGGGGGCGGCCTCGGCAATCGAAACCGTATCGGCAGTCATGGGATTCGAGCGCGGACTCGTTCCGGCGGCCCCGCAGGTCTCTGATGCTCATCCCCTGCTGCTCGACGGATTCACCACCGCCGAGGCAGGATTGACTGTGAAATCGTCATTGGGAATGGGCGGACACAACTCGGTGGTGGTGTTGGCTCCAGCGTGAGCTGCACTCGTCGGTCCGGCAGCCCGCGTGGTCGCGGGCTGCCGGCTCGACGTGCAGACTTCAGACCTGCGCTGCGTTACCGCAGATTCCGCATTCCTCGAACTCGACGCGCTTCCAGCGTGCGACCGGAACGAAGAACAGCGTGAATTGCTGGTACTGCTTCATCCGCGCCCACTGGGTGGTGTTGTGGCACCGCGGACAGTTTCGGGTTGCCCCCGGGCCGATGTGTTTGCGCTTGCTGCCGAAACCGAAGAGAAGAAACATGACACCAGCCTAGGGGTCCGGACGGAGTCAGCTCGCGATCATGCCGTGGGGATCGATGACGAACTTCTGTGCGACTCCGCTGTCGAATTCACGGTAGCCGCGTGGTGCGTCGTCGAGCGAGATGACGGTGGCGTTCACGGCCTTGGCGATCGAGACACGTTCCTTCAGAATCGCATTCATCAATTCACGGTGGTAGCTCATCACCGGGCACTGACCGGTGGCGAACGACAGCGACTTCGCCCAACCGGTGCCGAGACTCAACGACAGCGCGCCGCGCTGGGCCGCCTCGTCCACGCCACCGGGGTCTCCGGTGACGTACAGCCCCGGGATGCCGATTCCGCCGCCGGCCGTGGTGATGTCCATCAACGAATTGAGAACCGTCGCAGGCGCTTCACGAGACGAATCTCCGCCGTGTCCGCGGGCTTCGAATCCCACCGCATCGACGGCCGCGTCGACCTCGGGGACTCCGAGGATCTGCTCGATCTGATCCTGCGGAGCTCCCTTGCCCACGTCGACGGTCTCGCAACCGAACGTTCGCGCTTGGGCGAGCCTGTCGGCGTTCATGTCGCCGACGATCACCACCGACGCTCCCAATAGTTGTGCGCCGACAGCGGCGGCGAGGCCGACCGGACCCGCACCCGCGATGTACACCGTCGCACCGGGTTTCACCCCTGCGGTCACCGCCCCGTGGAACCCGGTGGGAAAGATGTCCGACAGCATGGTCAGGTCCAGAATCTTCTCCAGGGCCTGGTCACGATCGGGAAACTTGAGCAGATTGAAATCTGCGTACGGTGCCATGACGTATTCGGCTTGGCCGCCGACCCAACCGCCCATGTCCACGTAGCCGAATGCCGAACCCGGTCGATCGGGGTTGACGTTCAGACAGATTCCGGTCTTGCGCTCCTTGCAGTTACGACACCGGCCGCAGGCGATGTTGAACGGTACGGAGCAGATGTCACCGACCTTCAGAAACTCGACGTCTCTACCGACCTCGACGATCTCACCGGTGATCTCGTGACCGAGCACCAACCCCTCGGGTGCAGTGGTTCGCCCGCGAACCATGTGCTGATCACTGCCGCAGATGTTGGTCGAGACAACCTTGAGGATCACTCCGTGCTCGCACTTGCGGCCGATGTTCGCCGGGTTCACTCCAGGGCCGTCGGTCAACTCCAGGCCCGGAAAAGCAATGTCCTGGACTTCCACTTTGCCCGGTCCTGCGTACGTCACTGCGCGGTTGTCTGCCATGAGTTCTCCTCTTCGTCGAGTGAGTTGTGTGCTCATCGAGCCGAGATCATCGACCCGATCGCACCTGTGGCCTGCCTCACACCAGTATGCACAGTTGCGAATAGGTGCGTTGACGAGAAACTCGAATCGGCGCGAGTGAACACTCTCGCCTCGCACTCGATGAACCGATGCATCCCACACACTTGACTCGACCGATGTTAGCGCTCACACTGTGTTGCACACGTCACAGCGAGTGGCACCGCGAAGGAGTTCTGCATGCCGGTTGACCAGTACACGGTAGGTGTCGATTTCGGCACCCTGTCCGGACGCGCCGTCGTCGTTCGCGTGTCCGACGGTGCCGAAATTGCCTCGGCAGTCCACGATTACCGACACGCGGTGCTCGAGGAGACGCTGCCCGGCGGCACGGTCCGGCTGCCCGACGCGTGGGCACTGCAGGTGCCCGACGACTATCGCGACGTCCTGCGCCGCGCGGTGCCTGCTGCTCTGGCCGCCGCGGGCATCGAACCCGACCAGGTCGTCGGCATCGGTACCGACTTCACCGCGTGCACCATGGTGCCCACCTACGCCGACGGCACTCCGCTGTGTGAGGATCCGCGCTTCGCCGATCGGCCGCACTCGTACGTGAAATTGTGGAAACACCATGCAGCACAGGGGCAGGCGGACCGCATCAACGAACTGGCAGAACAGCGCGGCGAGAGTTGGCTCCCTCGCTACGGCGGACTGATCTCCTCGGAATGGGAGTTCGCCAAGGCGCTGCAGATCCACGAGGAAGACGCCGAGATCTACGACGCGATGGACCGATGGGTCGAAGCGGCCGATTGGATCGTCTGGCAGCTCTGCGGACACTACGTGCGCAATGCGTGCACTGCCGGATACAAGGGCATCTATCAGGACGGGCACTACCCGTCCGCGGACTTCCTCAGCGAGTTGGCACCGGGCTTCGGCTCCTTCGTCGCCGACAAACTCGATCAGCCGTTGGGCGAGTTGGGTTCTCGCGCAGGTACATTGACCGCCGAAGCCGCGCACTGGACTGGGCTGCCCGAGGGCATCGCCGTCGCGGTCGGCAACGTCGACGCGCACGTGACGGCCCCCGCGGCCGGAGCGGTGGAACCGGGCCGGATGGTCGCCATCATGGGAACCTCGACCTGCCACGTGATGAGTTCGACCGTCCTGAAGGAAGTTCCCGGCATGTGCGGGGTGGTGGACGGTGGAATCGTCGCCGGATCCTTCGGCTACGAGGCAGGACAGAGCGGCGTCGGCGACATCTTCGGATGGTTCACACGGACCTCGGTTCCCGCGTCGTACAGCGAGGCGGCGGAAGCGGCGGGTGAGTCGGTACACGAGCACCTGACGCGTCTCGCGCAGACGCAGGACGTGGGTGAGCACGGGCTCGTCGCGCTCGACTGGCACAGCGGAAACCGATCGGTCCTGGTCGATCACGAACTCTCCGGGTTGGTCATCGGAACCACGCTGGCGACGCGGCCCGAGGACACCTACCGCGCGCTACTCGAAGCAACGGCGTACGGAACCCGAGTCATCGTCGAGACGTTCCGCGACAGCGGCGTTCCGGTCGAGGAGTTCGTGGTGGCGGGAGGGTTGGCACGCAACCCGCTCCTGATGCAGATATACGCCGATGTGCTGCGAATGCCGTTGTCGGTCATCGCTTCTGCACAGGGACCGGCACTGGGATCGGCCATCCATGCCGCGGTGGCAGCCGGGTGCTACCCCGATGTACCCGTCGCGGCGAAATCGATGGGCAAGGTACGTCGCGGCGCATTCGTGCCCGACGAATCACGCTCGGCGGCCTACGATTCCCTGTTCGAGATCTATCTGGAGTTACACGATCGATTCGGCCGAGACGTGCCGACCATGCGCCGACTGCGGGCGCTTCGACGTGACGCACTGACGCGAAAGGTGGACGCGTCATGACGGTCGTCGACGATGTGCGCGAGGTCATCGAGGAAGTGCGCCGTGACGTGTGCAGATTGCACGCCGAGTTGGTGCGCTACGGACTGGTGGTCTGGACGGCAGGCAACGTCTCGGCGAGGGTCCCCGGCCGGGACCTCATGGTCATCAAGCCCAGCGGAGTCTCCTACGACGACCTCACGCCCGGCAACATGGTGGTGTGCGATCTGCACGGCAGGGTGGTCGAGGGTGACCATGCACCCTCCTCGGACACCGAGGCGCAGGCCTATGTGTACCGGCATCTCGACCACATCGGCGGTGTGGTGCACACACATTCGCCCTACGCGGTGGCGTGGGCGGCCCGAGGAGAACCCATCCCTGTGGTCACCACCATGTGCGCGGACGAATTCGGCGGAGACATTCCGGTCGGCCCCTTCGCCGTGATAGGCGACGACTCGATCGGACGCGGCATCGTCGATACCCTCGCCGACAGTCGATCTCCGGCGATCCTCATGCAGAACCACGGTGTCTTCGCGGTCGGCCCATCCGCCCGATCTGCGGTGAAAGCCGCGGTCATGTGCGAGGACGTCGCGAGGTCGGTACACCTGGCTTATCAACTGGGACAGCCTCTTCCCATTCCGAGCTCGAAGGTCGACGCACTCTACGACCGCTATCAGAACGTCTACGGCCAGCGCTGACCGGCGCGCCCGATCTTCTCTCCCCGGAGGTACCCCCATGTCCGAAATATGGTTTCTCACCGGCAGCCAAAGCCTCTACGGCCCCGAGACCCTCGAGCAGGTAGCAGTTCAGTCTCGCGAGATCGCAGACAAACTCGATGCGGCACTGCCCGTCTCGGTGGTCTGGAAGCCGGTGCTGCTCGACGCGTCGTCCATTCTGCGCCGTATGCGCGAGGCGAACGCCGCCGACGAATGTGTGGGCGTCGTGACCTGGATGCACACCTTCTCCCCCGCCAAGATGTGGATTGCCGGCCTCGACGCGTTGGATGTCCCGCTGCTGCACCTGCACACGCAGGCCGGAATGTCGTTGCCGTGGTCGACGATCGACATGGAGTTCATGAATCTCAATCAGGCCGCCCACGGCGACCGCGAGTTCGGACACGTCGAATCTCGGGTGGGTGTTCTGCGCACGATCGTGGCAGGCCACGTCGACAACCCCGCGGTGATCGAGCGTGCGGAGCAGTGGGTGCGAGCAGCTCTCGGCCGCGCGGAGTTGAAGTCACTGTGCCTGGCACGTTTCGGCGACAACATGCGCGACGTCGCAGTGACGGAGGGCGACAAGGTCGAAGCCCAACTGCGATTCGGAGTCTCCGTCAACACGTACGGCGTCAACGATCTGGTCGAGGTCGTGGACGGCGTGAGCGAATCGGCCGTGTCCGACCTGATCGACGAATACCGGTCGTCGTACGACATCGCACCGAGTCTCGACAAGGGCGGTGACCGCCACGAATCGCTCCGGTACGGCGCCCGGGTCGAGGCCGGGCTGCGGAAGTTCCTCACCGACGGTGGATTCACGGCCTTCACCACGAACTTCGAGGATCTCGGTGGGCTTCGCCAGTTGCCGGGACTCGCGGTGCAGCGCCTGATGGCCGACGGGTACGGGTTCGGCGGTGAGGGCGACTGGAAGACCTCGATGTTGTTGCGCGCCATGAAGGTGATGGCCGAGGGACTCGACGGTGGAACGTCGTTCATGGAGGACTACACCTACAACCTCGTCCCGGGGGCCGAGAAGATCCTCGGCGCACACATGCTCGAAGTGTGCCCGTCGATCACGACCTCGCGGCCTACGCTCGAGATCCATCCGCTCTCCATCGGCGGCCGCGAAGACCCGGTGCGCCTGCGCTTCACCGCCGATCCCGGCCACGGCGTCGTCGTCGGACTCTCGGACGTCGGTGAACGATTCCGATTGACGGCCAACGTGATCGACGTCGTCGAGCCTGACGAGGCGCTACCGAATCTGCCGGTGGCCTGCGCTGTGTGGGAGCCGCAGCCCTCGCTGTCGGTATCGGCCGAGTCGTGGCTGACCGCAGGAGCACCCCACCACACGGTTCTCAGTACCGCGATCGGCCTGCCTGTGCTGGAGGCATTCTCGGACATGATCGGCGTCGAGCTGCTCACCATCGACTCCGCAACCACCACACGTCAATTCCAACAGACACTGCGATGGAACGCGGCATACCACCGACTCGCGGCGAAGTTGTGAGGTCGTTGCTCCGGCCGCCGGCTCACCCGTGACGTCTTCGGTATTCCTGTTCGGCTCCGGGGTGGAGGGGGATGCTTCCGGTCATGACCAATGACCGCGCGTCGAGAAATTGGCTGCCGATCGCCTGACCGGGCACCAGCGCGGACGACTGATCGAGAAGCACACTCACCAGTGCAGCGACCACGCGGTCCGGCACGTCCAGATGTGCCAGCAGAAGATTCGGAATACCGACGGTGGTGACCTCCGGATGCTCGCCGTACACGTTCGGCGGCACCGGCACCGCCTCGTACGCGGTACCGAATTCGCGTCTGAGATCAGTGACGACGGTTCCGAGATCCAGTAGACGAATCGCGGCTCGGGGCTGGGCAAATGCCGGAGTCGGCAACCCGCCCGCCCACATCACGGCGTCGATTTCGTTGCCCGTCAGTGCATCTGCTGCCGAGCTCATCGACAGCCGAACCTGTTCGACAGCACCGCCGTCCGCCACACCCGCTGCACGGAGGACTCGCTGTGACACTTCGGTGGCACCGGATCCCGGGGCACCGATGCTCACCTTTCTCCCTCGCAGACCGTCCATGGACTCGATATCCGAGTCCGCTCGTACAGCCACTTGGAAGTAGTTCTCGTAAACGCACCCGACCGCCGCCAGCTCTCCGCTCGGATGACTGTAGGCGGCGTCCATGAGCGTCAGGGCAGCTCGGCCTGCCGTGAACCCAACGCCTCGAGGTTGTCGACGGAGCCGGCCGTCGTGAGTGGAACGACCTCGGCGACATCGGTGTTCGCGGCAGCGTCGGACAGCAATCCGGCGAACTCCCAGAAGAAGCCGCCGACCTCGCCTGCCGCGAGGCGCAGCTGCATCGGCGGGTCCGAGGCGCAGCCACCCACGACGGCAGCGCTCAGGGCCAACAGACCGGCCTGCAGCGCCGTTCTACGTGAGAACGACGCTGCCGGCTCGGCCATGCCAGTCACTGTAAGGCGTAGCCGGTCACTGGAACGCTCGGCCCTGCTCTCGGTCGAGCACGGTCTCGGACTTGTTGCGCAGTACGAAGATGTACACCAGCAGCGAGATGGCGATCACGACCGTCACGTACAGAATGAACCAGCCCACGTGCCCACCGTTCTTCGCGGCTTGATAGATCAGTGGTGCCGTGCCGCCGAAGGCCGAGTTGGCGAGTGCGTACCCCAAGCCGACGCCGAGTGCGCGGACGTGCGAGGGGAACAGCTCCGCTTTGACGATCGCATTGATCGAGGTGTAGCCGGTGAGGATGACGTAGCCGACGCACACCAGTGCGAGTGACTGGACCACCGACGTCGCCGTCGGAAGGTACGTGATGAGTACGTAGGTGTACAGCACGCCTCCGATGCCGAAGAAGACGAGCAGCGGCTTGCGACCCACCTTGTCGCTGATCATTCCGCCGATGGGCTGCAGCAGCATGAGGAAGACCAGACCGGCGAGGTTGATCCAGGTACCGGTCATCCCCCGGTCCTCGTATGCGGTCTTGACCATCGAGGGTGCATTGACGCTGTAGGTGTAGAACGCGATGGTGCCACCGGCCGTCACCATGAAGCAGATCAGCAACGCCCGCCAGTGGTTGGCGACCAATTCCTTCAGTGAGCCGGAGGCTTTGTCCGCACCGCTGCGCACTGCGTCGAGTTGATCCTCGGTCAGGGATTCGTCCATGCTGCGACGCAGCCAGAAGACCACCACTGCCGCGACTCCGCCGATGAAGAAGGCTATGCGCCAACCGAAGTCCTCGATCTGCTCGCGCTCGAGGAACACCTGCATCAGCAGCAGAGTCACCTGTGCGAGCACGTGTCCACCGACGAGGGTGACGTACTGGAACGACGAGAAGAATCCCCGACGCTCGCGGGTGGCGGCCTCGGACATGTACGTCGCCGACGCACCGTACTCACCGCCGGTGGCGAAGCCCTGAACGAGACGGCACAGGATCAGGATCACGGCGGCCCATACGCCGATGCTCTCTCGTCCCGGAGTGAGCGCGATGACCAGCGAGCACGCCGCCATCATCGAGACGCTGAACGTCAGCGCTGCCCTGCGCCCGTTGCGGTCCGCGTAGCGGCCGAAGAACCACGACCCGACCGGTCGCATCAAGAACGTGACCGCAAAGATCCCGTACACGTAGATGGTGGAATTCTTGTCGGCGGAGTCGAAGAACTGATTCTCGAAATAGGTCGCGAAGACGGTGTAGACGTACACGTCGTACCACTCGACCAGGTTGCCGGACGACCCCCGCAACGTGTTGAAGACGGCACGGCGGGTGGCAGCGCGCGAGGAGACGGGTGGACTCGGGAGCGTCGAACCGGTGAGCGAGGTGGCCTCGTTGGCCATGGTTTGGTCCTTCCACATTCAGCGGGCAATTGGGCTGCCGGGCAACGATCGGCAACCGAAGCCTCCCTACTGTGACGGCAAGCACAGCCTGGAACCAAGCCGTTTCGGATTTCCTAACACTCCCTTAGGAAACGGCCCTCGGAAGCCGCAGCTCGATCCGAAGTCCCACTGGTCGACCCGCCATGACTCGAAGTGATCCACCGGCTCGCTCGGTCAGGGCGTGGACGATCGACAGACCGAGACCGGTACCGTCGCCGTGCGCACCCGACGCTCGATAGAACCGGTCGACGACCTTGGCGAGCTCGTCTGCAGGCACGCCGGGTCCGTTGTCGGACAACCACATCGTGACGTCCGCGTCACCGGTTCGGTAGCCGACCTCGATGCCGGTGCCGGAGCCGGCGTACTTGGTTGCGTTGCTCAGCAGAGCGTCGAGAATTCGAGTCAGGTCGTCCTCGGACATCGCAACGCGACACTCCGTGTCGGCTTTCGGCTCCGAGACGTGCACGGTCATGTCGGCCACGGCTATCGAGCTCGACCAGAATCCGACTCGATCTGCGACGACCGCACCGAGGTCACACCCTGGGGATCGAGTGGTCGTCGGGGTTTCGGCAGCTGCGAGAACGAGCAGGTCTTCCACAACGGAGCTCAGACGATCGACCTCGAGCGTGGTCCGCAGGTGCGCATCGGTTGCCGAATCCGGAACCCGCATTCCCAGAACATCCATCCGAATTCGCAACGCTGCCAGTGGGTTCCGGAGAGCATGGGCAGTATCGGCCACCAATCGGCGTTGCGCAGCGGTGGCGGCCTCGACGTCGTCGGCCATTGCCTCGAAGGCACTGGACAGCTCACGCACCTCCGGTGGCCCGACATAGGGCACCGGTTCGAGTCGTTGCGAACCTTCGATCGACGCCTGATCGTGGAACTTGTCGCCGAACGAGTGGACTCGCGAGGACAGTGCGGTGAGCGGACGAACGACCCAGCGCGACAACGCAACAGCGATCACCGCGACCGTTGCGAGAATCAGCATGGCACCGAGGGCGATGACCGCCCAGGTGATCGCGACGTCCCTACGCGCAGAACCGGTGGACGCCTCGAGAACCACTGCGCCGTCCACTTGGGTGCCCCCACCGACCGGTGCGGCAATCAACACCGAGGAATCCGACCACGGCGTCAGACTCGACGGTAGGTCACCACGCTGATTGCGCAACGCTCCTGCCACCGCCTGCTGGACGTCGTCGCGCTGCAGGTCCAGGCCGGACACCGCGCGTGCCTCTCCGGTGCGGTCGACGACCGCAACGCCCTCCTCGTACAGATTGTTATAGCGCTGCACCGATTCTCGGATACGGGCCACGCCGGATTCGTCTTCTCGTGAGCTGAGTTCGGCAAAGAACGATGCTGCCGCGGCCCTGTTCTCGCCGAACCGTTGGGCCCGTTCGCGACCGACCAGGAGCGCGAGAGGAACCGACAGCGCAAGCACGACGACGGTGGAGTAGATCATCAACACCAACAGGACACGCCGTCGCACGTCAGGTGTCCCAGCGGTAGCCGAAGCCGCGGATGGTGACGATGGCACCCGGGCGATCGAGCTTGGAACGCAATGCAGTCATGTGCACATCCAGCGTCCGCGAGATCGCTACGTACGCATCGCCCCAGATGGCGTCCATCAACTGTTCCCGGCTCACCGCTTCGCCGCGACGCGTCACGAGATGCGCCAACAGGTCGAACTCCTTGGTAGTCAGTGCAACAGCGCTTCCACCGACTTCCACGGCACGACCGGAGAGATCGACGACGACGTCCCCGAGCGTCAGCCTGTCCGCCGCGGGTCCCGACGCCGAACTTCGACGATGTGCGGCCACCTCGAGTCGGGCGTGTAATTCACCCAATCGAGCCGGCTTGACTACGTAGTCGTCTGCGCCGCCGCGCAGGGCCCGTACCACCGAGCGCTCGTCGTCCCGCGCCGTCAGTACCACCACCGGAACCGAACTCAGCGTCCTGAGCTTCCGCAGAACCTCGAGGCCGTCCATGTCGGGCAGCCCGAGATCGAGCAGCACGACGTCCATGTCGTGGTAGCCGAGCAGGGCGTCGGCGCCGCGGCGCATACGGACAGGCGTGTGCCCCACCTCGGTCAACGCGTCCACCAACGCGTCGCCGAGTCCGTCGTCGTCTTCCACCACAGCAATTCGCATCGAACTCAAGATAGGCCACCATCGGGGGTGGACGCGGGCATGAGTGTTCACGATCGGGTGTCATGCGCGGGATACGGGCTGTTTCGATTTCGAGGTGGCCGTCGTTGGGCTGGGTGTGCGCGTAGGAACTATCGGGGTCGCGGGCGGGCCC